>NZ_SPKO01000037.1:92819-93146 GCF_023127795.1 Pseudomonas sp. W2Jun17
TCCTTGGAAACGCAGCGGATTTTCGATTTTGCCCACGTCGAGGCGGGCGATCTGGCCGTAGGCGCGGTAGTGGGCGGACCAGACGATTTCGCCCTCGAGGCTGGTCAGTTCCTGCGGTGTGCCGAGGTGGTCGAGTTGGTAGTGGTAGGGTGTTGTGGCTTGTGGTCCGTAGCCTTCCAGCAGTGCCAGCGGGCGGAAGCTGTTGGGCTCGTAGATATAACTGCGATGACAGTCCCCATGGTGCTCGGCAATCAGCTTGTCGCCTTGCCAGAAAAACTCCGTGGTTATGTCATCCACGGTCTTGCTGACACGCCGGCCAAACGGGTC
>NZ_SPKO01000038.1:0-327 GCF_023127795.1 Pseudomonas sp. W2Jun17
AGCGATAACGCTTGATCCCGCCATTGGGCAATTGCTCTTCCAGCAACTGCCCACGCTCATTCCACACCAGCCGATGGCAACTGTGATCCGGGTACCAAACTCCGGTCAGTTGCCCGTGTTTGTTGTAGCTGTAATCGGTAACCTCGCCGTCAGGATCGATCCTACGCGTAACATCGCCTTGCTCATTACGCTCGTATTTCCAGACAGCCTCGCCGCGCCTTACAACCCGTACGAAGCCGTTGTCATGTTCGTAGGAGGTCGGCTCATCATCCCCGGGAAACAACGCCACCAAGCGTCCGGCTTCGTCGTACTGATACGCCGTCACCG
>NZ_SPKO01000038.1:337-110034 GCF_023127795.1 Pseudomonas sp. W2Jun17
AACCAACCGCGCCCGGTCGTCGTGGACATACACTTCCTGGCTGCCGTCGGCGTTATGCACGGTGACACGGCCGTCATCCCCCCAGGCATAGCGCGTGTCCATCTGCGAAAAACTTGCCCAATGCCGGACACAGCGTGCCGCCTTGCCGGCGCCTCTCCACTCCCAAAAGAAACTCGCCCCACCGGCCAACTGCCGCTCGACAATGACGTGCTGATCGTCGTACCGATAACGCTCGCTTTCACCGACGGCATTGGTCGCGCAAACCAGTCGTCCATCTTCGTCATAGGCGTAGGAAACAACGTTCTGCTCGGTTTCCCAGACGTAAGGTGCACGCCCTGTGGCGCGATGAACCTGGTAGTCCACCGCGACGATTCGATCCAGCTCATAACGCAGCAGCAGCGAGCGACCAGCACCGTTATCCAGCCGCTCAATTCGCCCGGAATGATCACGGCAAATGCGTAGACGGTTGTCATACGCATCGCTGATCGCAGTCAGTACACCGTCGCAAAAGTGATAGAACCGCGACGCCTGGGCCAGCACCAGCTCATCAGGAACCGAACTCAAGTAGATCGCCGCTTCTGCCAGGCTGTTGGTAATCGCGGGTCGAGCAGAAGTCGGCAAGGGCAGGGTGGTCGAGCGGTTCTCATGGTCGGTCCACACCACCGAATCGCCCGACACACAAAGCCTGTGCGCCAGCGCATGACTCCAGCCAAACCCCAACCCGCAATCCACATCCACCGCACTGGTGCGATACAGCCGCGTCCACTCAAACGGCAAGATCCCGTCCAGCGCACCATCGGTAAGAGTGAGCAATTCTTCCCCGGTGACCATCGACACTGGGCAGCCGTTGGTGACCGTCTTGTCCGCTGGCGTCGCCGCGTCTCCCTTCGGATTCGACGCCATGACCGGCACATCATCCACACGCTCTTTTTGCGTCAGCACCGCGTTCTGCCGCGCCCGCCAGCGCATCTGCATCGTGCCTTGTTTCACCCAGCCGACCACACCGCGAACCGCCACCGCTTTATAACGGTCGACCGCCTGCATGAACTTGGTGAGAATCGCCAGCACCCCCTTCACGAAGCCCACGGCAGCCTTGAGAATTTGTGCGCCATGCTTGACCAGGCGAACGCTCAAATACGCCACGCCCGCCGCCGGCAACGCGATGGTCAACACCGCGCCAATCACCAGGTCAATCAGCAACGACACCATAAAACCTGCGGCCGCATGCGCGACTTCACGGGGCGGTAACGCGTCCAGCCAGATCATGGCGGTGCGCAGTAACAGGTACAGCGCCGCCTCGTCACTGGCGAGCAACATCGCCTGTTCCATGACCTTGGGCGCATCGGTGGCGATCTGCGCCAACTTGGCCGCCTCGCTACCCAGTTGCTCGACGTACTTCAGCGGGTCTTCAAGCATCGCCTGCACCAGCTTGATGCTGTCCCACACATCCGTGATCGCCGCCCAACTGCCCGCCAGCACGCCGCTGCCAATCGCGCTGGCAGTAGAGCGTTCCCAGTGGGGTTTGAAGTCTTTCCACTGTGACCGAAGCCACTGTTCCAAGTCCGCCGTCAGCCCGGCATAGGAGGCAAACAAGGCGTCCACTTGCTGCGCCGAAACACCGCCCTGAACCCTTACCTGATAGCGCCCGCCAGCGGCGCAGTAGTGCGAACCCTTGCCGTGTTCATCGAGCATCACCCGCGTGGAACTGCCGTCATCCAGGCCGATCACCTCAACCGGGATGTCGCCAATTGGTACGTCATACGCTGATTCGAATTTGCTCTCGATCTCCAGCACGCCACCCACCGGGCAACGGGCCACGGTGGAGAAATCTGCATCGGTAATGCTCACCGAACGCTGCGAATCCCCAACCCGCAACACTCGGTCCATGCCCAGCAACGACGGCATATCCGTTGCATGGCTTACTGAATCCAGCGCACGCGAATACCAGGCACCCATCTGCTGGCGGTACTCCACCAGGCTCTGATGGAAGCCATCCAGCTCATGTTCGATAGAGGCGATGTGGGAGGCTTGAGTCATCCATGACGTCTCGGCAGAAGGCAAGGCGTCGGAGTCTGCCGCAGCGAAAAGCGGCTGGATGAACGGTTTGGAAAATCAGATTGCCCTTACACGGGGCTCGCAAAAGTCAGCGGCAACTCATGCGTAAGGGCTACTTCAAATGGCGACACTACTGATTGACGAGCAGTGCCCTTGGGCATCTTTCAGTTGGGTTTCAAACTTAATCAAGCCCGCCTGCATCCGTTGCAACACGGTGATTTGCGCGGCCAGCGCTTGCTTCTTGTTGGTGATGGCTTGGTCCGCCCTGTCCCAGGGAAAGGCGTCACCGTCGTACCCCAGCAAAATCTCCTGCAACTCCTTGAGTTTGAACCCGAGCTGCTGGGCGCATTTGATAAAGGTCAGTCGCTCTACGCTCTGCGCCGTATAAACGCGATAGCCGCCAAGGCGTTGCGGCTCGGGCATCAATCCAATCGCCTCATAGTGACGAATCGCCTTGATGGTCGTGCCGGACAACTGCGCGGTTTTGCCGATGTACATGAAAATTCCCTTTCTCAAATAATGCGCCGGCCTGTTTCAGCCACCGGGCCCGCTGCGTCAACGTAGAGCCCAGCACGGGGCCAAACAGCAGCGTCTTGCTCGGTGTGATGCCGCACAGCGCCAGCGTGGTGCGACGCATCTGGTGGATGGCCGGCATGCGGTAGACCCAGCGGTAATACCACGCCGGCGTGTCCAGGGTCACTAACAAGTGCGCGCTTCGGCCCTTGAGCAGCTTGTCAGGGAATGCCTTGCCTGCGCGGTATTTGAAGGCGAAGCCGGGTAGGAAAACTCGGTCGATAAAGCCTTTCATCAGTGCCGGGGTACCACCCCACCAAACAGGGAAAACCCATGTGAGGTGCTCGGCCCAAAGGATGTCGGCTTGGGCGCTGAGCAAGTCGGGTTCCAGTGTTTGGGCCTGGGTATAACCGTGGTGAAGAATCGGGTCGAATGTGAGGTTGCCCAGGTGCAGGATGCGTACTTCGTGACCTGCCGTTTTCGCAGCGTGGATATAGGTCTGCGCCATGGCTGAACAAAAACTATCGGTGGACGGATGGCCGAGAATGACCAGGATGCGCTGACTCATGCTGAAGGCTCCTGAAATGGGCGTTCAGGGTAGGGGGTGCCGTATAGGGGAGAGTCAAGGGCCACAGCCAGTGCCAGCAGGACCTTTCTGCAAGGTACGCAGGACGCGTCCGAGAGTACTCATGAGCGCTTGTGACGGCACAGCGGGCTAACTAGCCTGCTGAAAACACAAGAGTAAAAAGGCATGAGCGAGACCTCCATCGGGTTGACGGCACCTCCAGAGGGCTACAGTGATTGGCTGACAGACCTCAAGGGCCGTATCCATAACGCACAGCAGCGTGCGTCAATCGCGGTCAATCGTGAACTGGTGCTGCTCTACTGGCAGATCGGTCGCGATATTTTGACCCGTCAGAACGATCAAGGCTGGGGTAGCAAAGTGATCGACCGCCTTGCGCAGGATCTGCGGGCGGCCTTTCCAGACATCAAGGGTTTTTCACCGCGCAATCTGAAGTACATGCGTGCTTTTGCCGAGGCGTGGCCGGATTCGGAGTTTGTGCAAGGGGTGCTTGCACAATTACCTTGGTACCATCAAATCGCGCTATTGGACAAACTTCCCGGTCCCGAAACGCGACGTTGGTACGTCTCCCAAACGATCAAGCACAACTGGTCACGCAACACGCTGGTGATGCACATTGAAAACCGTTTGCTGGAACGCAGTGGCAAGGCCGTCAGTAACTTTGAAAGCCATCTGCCCAAAGCCCAATCCGATCTGGCGCGTGAAACCCTCAAGGACCCATATCGCTTTGATTTCCTCAGCCTGGGCCTGAACGCGCAAGAGCGTGATATTGAAAACGCCCTGATCAAGCATGTCACCGACTTCTTATTGGAATTGGGCGCAGGCTTTGCCTTCGTAGGCCGGCAAGTGCTGCTGAATGTGGGCGGTGATGAATTCTTCGTCGACCTGCTGTTCTATCACTTGAAGCTGCGTTGCTACGTGGTGATCGAACTCAAGGCTGGCAAGTTCAAGCCCGAACATCTGGGCAAACTGAGCTTCTACCTCGCAGCTGTGGATGCCGAGATAAAGCACCCACAGGATGGCCCGACGATTGGTCTGTTGTTGTGCAAAGGTAAAAATGAGGTGGTGGCTGAATATGCACTGCGCGATAACAACCGACCTATCGGCGTGGCGGAATATCAATTGGTGGAATCTTTGCCCGCAGAATTGCAAACCAGTTTGCCGAGTATTGAGCAGATCGAACGGGAGTTGGCGGGCTAGGGGCGGGCAAGCAATGGAAAAAGCCTGCTTTTCAGGGCAGGCTTATCACGCTGGGTTTGCTTATTTCTGATGAGCTGTCAGCGCCGCGTAACCGTTCATCAAGTTGCGATAGTTGGGAATCCGCTGGGACAACAGGTTACCCAGGCCTTCGATATCGTTGCGCCAGTCGCGGTGCAGCTCACACGCCACCGAGAACCAGTTCATCAACTGCGCACCGGCCTGCGTCATCCGGCTCCACGCCGCCTGCTGCACCGTGGTGTTGAACGTGCCGGACGCATCCGTCACCACAAACACCTCAAAGCCTTCCGCCAGCGCCGACAAGGTCGGGAACGCCACGCACACATCCGTCACCACACCGGCAATGATGATCTGCTTGCGCCCGGTGGCCTTGATCGCCTTGACGAAGTCTTCGTTGTCCCAGGCGTTGATCTGGCCTGGGCGGGCGATGTACGGCGCATCCGGGAACATTTCCTTCAACTCTGGCACCAGCGGGCCATTGGGGCCTTGCTCGAAGCTGGTGGTGAGGATGGTCGGCAGGTTGAAGAACTTGGCCAGGTCAGCCAGGGCGAGCACGTTGTTCTTGAACTCGTTGGGGGAGAAGTCCTGCACCAGGGAGATCAGGCCGGTCTGGTGATCGACCAGCAGAACAATGGCGTCGTCTTTGTTCAAGCGGTTGTAGGTGGGAGCGCTCATGGTTGAATCCTTTTTTGTTTAGGTTGGTTGGGCGTTGCGTTCAACATGGGCACAGATTAATGGGTGGGTGGCGGGGGATAAATCGGGTGGGACGAGTCTTACTGTCAACTTAAAGGAGACAAAGAGCGAGCGATTGGGGGCGCCGTACTAATGCGCATAACGCGAATGAATTGCCTGATTTTGAGTAGCCAGCAGGTACGATCCCTTTCATTTGCAGGACGTTTCCGAGAGAATCCCAACCGCTTGCGCCAGTGGAATTGGGTGACTAGGCTGCTGACCGTCACTGCTAATTCAGTGATCGGGTTTAGTCGCCCGGACCTCGCTAGGTGCACGCGCCATCCCAAAGACAGGTGTCTTCTCGCCTGCACTTTATGGTGGCTGTGCGCAGGGCACCCTCGGGTGCGCCGGTGCCTAGCGGCCGGTCGACTAACCTGCGTACAGCCGCCACCTCTGCTCGTTTAGTCGCGAAAGGACGGTGGTAGTCACTTACTGCTAGGAGTTTTGCTATGGATAACGTTCGTTCAGATACGCTGTCGTCACACCCGACCAACTCATTCACGGTCAATGAAGATCTGAGCTTTGAGGATGCCTGGGTGCAGGTGGCTGAGCTGCTGCATTGTGCGCTGGCTACGTCACGGGTGATCGGCGAGTCAGTGGCTGCGCCGCAGAGGGCGGTGATGCATCTGGTGGAGATGGCGAAGATGGTGGCGGATAGGGCTGTGGAGTGTTTGCAGCCTAAATAACGCCTATTGAAGGATGGGTAGGATACCTGCCCGCCTTTGTTGACGATTCAATTGTCCAGCAGCTGCTGGACAATTGAACTGTATTCTTACAGGCATTAAAAAGCCGGCTTGTGGCCGGCTTCTCGGGGACTGCCTCAGCTTGTTTTTGACAAACCTCACCAGCCTTCAAATCGCTCAGCCCACATGGCGTCGGGCTGAATAGTAGGGGCATCCGCGGGAACTCCTCCGCATCGCCTGACAGGGCAGATAGCTAAGCCATCCCCCTGCCAAATGTGCGGCGCATGATACCCACATTCACTTCAGTTGCCCACCTCCGGTTCCGATTTAGAGCCTTCCCAGCCCAATAGATGTTCATCCAGCGGCACGGGCGGCCGGCGGTTGTTGAGGGTGGACCACCAGAATACCCAGCCGACGATCTTGAAGCTTTGTTCGAAGCGTTCTTCGTGGTTGAGGTATTCGTCCGGGTGTTCGGCGGCGTTGTGGCTGCGCAGGCGCAACCCACCACCAGGTCGGTTGTAGAGGTATTTGATGCGCAGCATCCCGTCGTGCTCTACCGCATAAATTTCGCCGTCGATGATTTGGGTGCGGCCTCGGTCGATGGCAAGGGTGGCGCCTTGTTGGATGATGTCGGTCATGCTGTTGTCGACCATGTAAGCGCCTACCGCGCGGTCGGGATGGACGTTGAGGGTTTGCAGGCTGTGCCGGGAGACGCGGATGCGTTCGCTTGAGGTGAATGTGGGGTGGAGGGGGATCTCCACGTCGGTTGTTTCCGGACGGCATGCGGGGCCTGTGAGGTATTTGCCGGTGTCTTCGCGGGTGGGCAGTAGTTTCCTTGTGTCGGGGCCTTCCAGCAGGTAGTTGGCGGGCGGGTGTTTGGGGCCTCTGCCGTCGCTTAACCAGCGACTTGAGACGCACAGCAGTTCTGCTATCTCGTTGAGTCGGCCCATGGGAACGCCGCGTTTGAACCAGTTGTTCACGTGTTGAGGCGTGACGCCGCGGTTCTTGGCGAAGTCGGAGGCGGAAAGATTAACTTCCCGGAGTAGCGCTTTTAAACGATCACCTGATGTATTCATAAACGCAGAGTTTACTGGCGGGAAAAACCAATCAAATAAACCATGCGTTGAATTGCATATGTAGGATTTGGCTTAGTTGTGGCTCGATCTTTCAGGTGTGCAACTTAGATAAACAGCATAAAATAAACATTGAACTTGATGTTTAATTTTGCCCATAAAAAAGCCCCGAACTAACGGGGCTTTCTTATTTGCCGAAGCAATCAGGCGCGGGTATCAGCGTTTGTAGGCGGCAACCGACTTCATGATCTCGGCGCGGGCGGCTTCTGCGTTGCCCCAACCGTCGATCTTCACCCATTTGCCTTTTTCGAGGTCTTTGTAGTTCTCGAAGAAGTGCTTGATCTGTTCCAGCAGCAGTGGCGGCAGGTCGGTGTATTCCTTCACGTCCACGTACAGCTGGGACAGCTTGTCGTGTGGCACTGCGATGACTTTGGCATCGCCGCCGCCGTCGTCGGTCATGTTCAGGATGCCGACTGGACGGGCGCGGATAACCGAGCCTGGGGTAACCGGGTAAGGGGTCACGACCAGCACGTCGAGGGGGTCGCCGTCGTCAGCCAGGGTGTTGGGGATGAAACCGTAGTTGGCCGGGTAGAACATCGGGGTGGCCATGAAACGGTCAACGAACAGGCAGTCGCTGTCTTTGTCGATTTCGTATTTGATCGGCGCGTGGTTGGCCGGAATTTCGATGGCGACGTAGATGTCGTTCGGCAGGTCTTTGCCAGCCGGAATCTTGCTGTAGCTCATTGGGCGTTGCCCCCGTTAGTTGGCCATATGACATGGCCGGATTGGCCTAAAAGTGGCGGCGATTATAGGCATATTCTGACGCCGATGCCATGCGCCAAGCGTCGTACGGTCATTCGCCTTGCGGCTGATAACGTGGGTCGCCGGCTTGCAGTTGGGTCAGGCGCGCCAGTGGGTCCTGGCGGTAGAAGCGGCTGAGTTGGGCGTACACCTGTGGATAACGGTTGACCAGTAAATCCGGTGCGCTGAAAAAGTACTCGCTGGTGACGGCAAAGAATTCGGCTGGGTTTTCCGCAGCGTATGGGTCGATCTCGGTGTCGGCCTCCGGGTTGGCGTCCAGTTGGCGATTGAGGTCGTCGAAGGCGCTTTGCATCACGCTGGCCCATTCCTGCACGCGCATGTCGTGGTGCAGCGGTGGCAGGCCGTTGGCGTCGCCGTTGAGCATGTCGAGCTTGTGCGCCAGTTCATGGATGACCAGGTTGTAGCCTTCCCATTGGCCACTGGCGAGCACCCCAGGCCAGGCGAGGATCACCGGGCCTTGTTGCCAGGCTTCGCCGCTGTGTTCGCCGTCCCACTCGTGCTCCACGCCGCTGGCATCGCGATGGCGCTGCGGGCTGAGGAAGTCGTCGGGGTACAGCACGATTTCATGAAAGCCCTGATACCAGTCGAGGTCGCCCAGGTTCATCAGCGGCAATTGCGCCTGGGCGGCGAGCAGCAGGCGTTGTTCCTGGTGCAGGTCGACGCCGGGCAGGGCGGTGAGGTGTTTTTCGGCGAGGAAGATCACGCAGGCTTCGCGCAGCCACTGGTCTTGCTCGGCGCTGATGCCGTCGAGGAAGGTCAGGTGGTGGCGCACCCGTTGCCAGGTGTCATCGGCAATCGGGTGCTTGGCCAGCAGGCGCCGGCGACGCCAGGCGCTTAGGGACCACATGGGCAATCAGTGTGGGTTGGCTTCGGAGGACGTGCGGCCAAAGCGGCTGCGCACTACGCCAATGATCATTGGCACCAGGGACAACAGAATGATGAACACCACTAGCAGCGACAGGTTTTTCTTGATGAAGGGCACGTTGCCGAAGAAGTAGCCCAGGGTCACCAGGCCACCGACCCAGAGGATGGTGCCGAGTACGCTGAACCCGAAGAAGCGCGGGTAGGGCATTTTGGCCACGCCGGCGACGAACGGCGCGAAAGTGCGCAGGATCGGCAGAAAGCGCGCCAGGGTCACGGTCTTGCCACCGTGCTTGTCGTAGAAGTCGTGGGTCTTTTGCAGGTAGTCGCGGCGGAAGATCTTCGAGTTGGGGTTGCTGAACAAGCGTTCGCCAGCCGTTCGTCCTATGACGTAGTTGGTGCTGTCGCCGAGGATCGCCGCCAGCATCAGCAGGCCGGCCAGCAGCACTGGGTCCATACCGCCGCCAGCTGCTACGGCGCCAGCGATAAACAGCAACGAATCACCCGGCAGGAATGGCATGACCACCAGGCCGGTCTCGCAAAAAATCACCAGGAACAGAATGGCGTAGATCCACGGACCGTAGTTGGTTACCAGCATGTCGAGGTAAACGTCGAGATGCAGGATAAGGTCAAGCGGGTTGAAATCCATGGATGGCACCTGTGTGAATGGCCCGGCTCAGCGGGCCAGTGCGGGGACGACGGGTAATAAGGCTACAAGTGTATGTCGTGGTTCTTACAACCTTGAGAGGTCCGCATTATACGGATTGAATGGTGAAAAGCGTGTGGCTTTTGTAGCGGGGAGTGTCGTGAAAGTGTGAAGCGGTTGGCTTGGTTTTTTGTGGGAGGGGGCTTGCTCCCGATTGCGGTGGGTCAGGGACAAATTCGTTAACTGACACCCCGCCATCGGGAGCAAGCCCCCTCCCACAAGAGATCTACAGTGTTTGGGGGATTAGGGGTCAGTCTTCGTTGATCGGCAGCACGTAGTTCTTGAACTCGGTGTCTTCACGAAAGCCTATGGACTCATAGGTCTTCTGCGCCACTTCATTGTCGCTGCTGGTGGATACCCGCAATCGTACGGCCTGGGTTTCCTTGGCCATCTTCTTGGCCGTGCGCATCAGGTTGTCCGCCACCAGTTGCCGGCGGGCATCCTCGGCTACATAGATATCATTGAGGATCCACACCCGTTTCAGCGACAACGAGGAAAAGCTCGGATACAGCTGGCAAAAGCCCAGCAGCCGCTTGTCATCATCGTCGGCCAGGGCCAGGTAGATCACCGATTCCTTGCGTCGCAGGCGCTTTTCCAGGAAGGCCCGGGATGAGTCAGGGAATGGCAGGGCCCCGTAGAACTCGCGGTATTTGACGAACAACGGGGTCAACAGGTCCAGGTGTTCCAGGGTCGCTTGAGTAATCCGCATGCCAGGCCTCAACTTCCAAATGGGGTATGACCACGCGAGCGGCCGTGACTTGATGCTGCCTAATGCGGCAAAAAAGCGCAATCGTGCCGCTATCGGTCACTCGGTGGGCTGAGCAGGAAATTGCCCTTCATCAAGTCCGGGTCGTCGGATTCAAGCGTCTGAACCTGTGCCTCATCCTTGAGGTTGACCCCCGACAGTTGCCGGCGACACGCCTCGCGCATCAAGTACAACAGGCGATGGGCCGCCATGCCATAGCTCAAGCCTTCCAGCCGCACATTGGAGATGCAATTGCGATACGCATCGGTGAGGCCCACCTTGGGGTTGTAGGTGAAGTACAGGCCCAAGCTGTCCGGCGAGCTGAGCCCCGGCCGTTCGCCGATCAGGATCACCACCATTTTGGCGCCGAGTAATTGCCCGATTTCATCGGCCACTGCCACGCGGCCTTGTTCCACCAGTATCACCGGTGACAAGGACCAGCCTTCGGCGTGGGTCTGTTCCTCCAGGCGCGTCAGAAACGGAGCCGTATGCTTATGCACCGCCAATGCCGACAGGCCATCGGCCACCACGATGGCCAAATCCACGCCACCCGGGTACGCCGAAGCGTAGTCGCGCAAGGTTTGGGCCGACTCATCGCTCAAGCGTCGCCCAAGGTCCGGGCGTTGCAGGTACATATGCCGGTCCGTGGCGGCGCTGCGCAGCAACAGGCTGTCGCGGCCACGTTCGGCCAATTGGCCGCTGAGCCCGGCATGGTCGAAGGGCAGGTGCACCGCATCCCGCGCCTGGGCGTGGGCAAACTGGAAGTCCAGCTGGGCACTGGTAGGAATGCTGGTGCCGGTGCGGCCCAGGGCGATGCGCGCCGGGGTCAGGCGGCGTAATTCCAGCCACGGGTTGTCAGGCAATTCTGGTTGCACGGTCGGCTCCTTCATCCCAGTTGCGCCAGAGCGTGGCGAAACGCCGGTGGCAGGCTGTTGCCGAAGTGCACTTTGCCGCCTTCTTGCGTGAAGATGCCCATTTTCGCCAGCCACTGTTCAAACTCCGGCGCCGGTTTTAAACCCAATGTTTGCCGGGCGTACAAGGCGTCGTGGAACGAGGTGGTCTGGTAGTTGAGCATGATGTCGTCGGAGCCGGGGATGCCCATGATGAAGTTGATGCCGGCAACGCCGAGCAGGGTCAACAGTGTGTCCATGTCGTCCTGGTCGGCTTCGGCGTGGTTGGTGTAGCAGATATCACAACCCATGGGTACGCCGAGCAGCTTGCCGCAGAAGTGGTCTTCCAGACCGGCGCGGATGATCTGCTTGCCGTTGTACAGGTACTCCGGGCCGATAAAACCGACCACGGTATTGACCAGGAACGGCTTGAAGTGCCGGGCCACGGCGTAGGCACGGGTTTCACAGGTTTGCTGGTCGACCCCAAAGTGCGCATTGGCCGACAGGGCACTGCCCTGGCCGGTTTCGAAATACATCAGGTTTTGCCCCAGAGTGCCGCGCTTGAGACTCAGGCCGGCTTCGTAACCTTCCTGCAGCACGCTCAGGCTGATGCCGAAACTGGCGTTGGCGGCCTCGGTGCCGGCGATCGACTGGAACACCAGGTCCAGCGGCACGCCACGGTTGATCGCCTCGATGGAGGTGGTGACGTGGGTGAGTACGCAGGCCTGGGTGGGGATTTCGTAGCGCTGGATGATCGCGTCGAGCATTTCCAGCATGGCGCAGATCGAGGCGATGCTGTCGGTGGCCGGGTTGATGCCGATCATGGCGTCGCCGTTGCCGTAGAGCAGGCCGTCGAGAATACTCGCGGCAATGCCTGCTGGTTCGTCGGTGGGGTGGTTAGGCTGCAAGCGCGTGGACAAGCGCCCGCGCAGGCCCATGGTGCCGCGAAACTGGGTGACCACGCGGATCTTCTGTGCCACCAGCACCAGGTCCTGTACGCGCATGATTTTGGACACGGCTGCCGCCATTTCCGGTGTCAGCCCCGGCGCCAGTGCGCGTAGGGATTGTTCATCAGCCGCGTCACTGAGCAGCCAGTCGCGCAGGCCACCGACGGTGAGATGGCTCACCGTGGCAAAGGCCTGTTTGTCGTGGGTGTCGATGATCAGCCGGGTGACTTCGTCGCTTTCATAGGGAATCAGCACTTCTTCGAGGAAGTGCTTCAGGGGTGTATTTGCCAGCGCCATCTGGGCGGCGACCCGTTCGCCATCATTTTGCGCAGCGACGCCGGCCAGGAAGTCGCCGGAGCGCGCCGGGCTGGCTTTGGCCATCAGATCCTTGAGGCTGTCGAAGCGATAGGTGTGTGCACCCACCGCGTGGGAAAAACTTGCCATACAGTATCTCCTTGACGACGCGAGCAGGCGCCCGCGCCGAGGTTTACGGCACTTAGTGCAGGGCGGCCTCTGCGGCCTGGATCGCCGCGAATTCTTCTTCGGGCGTGCCTGCTACCAAGTGATGCCGGCTGTAGAAAGCAAAGTAAGCAATTAATACTCCATAGATGACCGCCGCGCCAATCACCACGCGTGGGTCAACCAAAAAGCCTGCCACTACGGCCACGCAGGCCAGTACCAGCGCTACGCCCGAGGTGAAGATGCCGCCCGGCGTGCGGTACGGGCGCTCCATTTTAGGGCGGCGGATGCGCAGGGTGATGTGCGCGGCCATCATCAGCACGTAGGAAATCGTTGCGCCAAACACCGCCACCAATATCAGCAAATCGCCCTGGCCGGTCAGCGACAGGCCGAAACCGATAATCCCGGGAATCACCAATGCCAGTACTGGCGCCTTGCTCTTGTTGGTCTCGGACAATTTGCGCGGCAGGTAGCCAGCGCGCGACAAGGCAAAAATCTGCCGCGAGTAGGCGTAGATAATCGAGAAAAAGCTTGCGATCAAACCGGCCAGGCCAATCAGGTTGACGAAGCTGCCCATCCAGGTCGAACCGCCATAGGACAGCGCCAGGGCTTCCACCAACGGGTTACCGGATTTGATCAGCGCATACGTGCCTGCACCGCCCGGCGCGATAACCAGGATCAACAGGGCAAAACTGGTCAGCACCACAATCGCGCCGATCAGCCCACGGGGCAGGTCGCGCTTGGGGTTCTTGGTTTCTTCAGCGGCCAGGGGTACGCCCTCTACCGCGAGGAAAAACCAGATCGCATAGGGGATCGCCGCCCACACACCCACATAGCCGAACGGCAGGAAGCTGCTGGCGCCTTTGGCCTCGGTCACCGGAATATCCAGCAGGTTGGCGACGTTGAAGTGCGGCACCATCGACACCAGGAATACGCCCAAAGCGATCGCGGCGACGGCGGTGATGACAAACATCAGCTTCAAGGCTTCGCCGACACCAAAAATATGGATGCCGATAAAGATGATGTAGAACGCCAGGTAGATCATCCAGCCGCCAATGCCGAACAGCGACTCGCAGTAAGCGCCGATAAACACCGCAATTGCGGCGGGGGCGATGGCGTACTCGATCAGGATCGCGGTGCCGGTGAGGAACCCGCCCCAAGGGCCAAAGGCGCTGCGGGCAAAACCGTAGCCACCGCCGGCGGTGGGGATCATCGAAGACAGTTCGGCCAGGGAGAAGCACATGCACAGGTACATGGTAGCCATGAGCAATGTGGCGAGGAACATGCCGCCCCAGCCACCCTGGGCCAGGCCGAAGTTCCAGCCTGCATAGTCGCCGGAGATGACGTAGGCGACGCCAAGGCCGACTAACAGCACCCAGCCGGCAGCGCCTTTTTTCAATTCTCGTTGTTGAAAGTAATCGGTGCCGACTTTTTCGAAGTCGACCGAAGAACTCGTGGGTTCGCTGGGCATGGGAAGTACCTTCCATTCTTATTGTTTTCAACTCGGCCGGTGTGTGCCGAATGCGCATCGCAAGTACTTATGAAGATCCAAATGTGGGAGGGGGCTTGCTCCCGATAGCAGTGGGTCAGTGACTCATACTTGCACTGACACTCCCCGATCGGGAGCAAGCCCCCTCCCACCCTTGATTGCATTTCAAAGGTGGGAGGGGGTGTGGGGTTAGAAAAAGCCCAACGGATTAATGTCGTAGCTCACCAGCAGGTTCTTGGTCTGCTGGTAGTGATCCAACATCATCTTGTGGGTTTCGCGTCCTACGCCAGACTTCTTGTAACCGCCAAACGCGGCGTGCGCCGGGTACAGGTGGTAGCAGTTGGTCCACACGCGACCGGCCTTGATCGCGCGGCCCATGCGGTAAGCGCGGTTGATGTCGCGGGTCCACAGGCCGGCGCCCAGGCCGAACTCGGTGTCGTTGGCAATCGCCAGGGCTTCGGCTTCGTCCTTGAAAGTGGTGATGCTCACCACCGGGCCGAAGATTTCCTCCTGGAACACACGCATGTCGTTGGTGCCCTTGAGCAGGGTCGGCTGGATGTAATAGCCGGTGGCCAGATCGCCAGTTAGCTTTTCAACCTTGCCGCCAGTCAGCAGTTGCGCGCCTTCGCCCTTGGCGATTTCCAGATAGGACAGGATCTTGTCAAATTGCTGCTCGGACGCTTGGGCGCCGACCATGGTGTCGGTGTCCAGCGGATCGCCGCGCTTGATCGACTCGACCTTCTTCATCACCACTTTCATGAAGTCGTCGTAGATCGACTCCTCCACCAGGGCGCGGGATGGGCAGGTGCACACTTCGCCTTGGTTGAAGAACGCCAGCACCAGGCCTTCGGCAGCTTTTTCGATGAATGCAGGTTCCGCTTTCATGATGTCGGCGAAGAAGATATTCGGCGACTTGCCTCCCAGCTCAACGGTAGACGGAATGATGTTCTCGGCCGCCGCATGCATGATGTGCGAGCCCACCGGGGTAGAACCGGTGAAGGCTATCTTGGCGATACGTTTGCTGGTCGCCAGGGCTTCGCCGGCTTCCTTGCCGAAACCATGCACCACGTTCAGTACGCCTGGCGGCAACAGGTCGCCGATCAGTTCCATCAGTACGCTGATGCCCAGCGGGGTTTGCTCGGCGGGCTTGAGCACCACGCAGTTGCCGGCGGCCAGGGCCGGGGCTAGTTTCCAGGCGGCCATCAGCAGCGGGAAGTTCCACGGGATGATCTGGCCGACCACGCCCAGTGGTTCGTGGAAGTGATAGGCGGCAGTGAGTTCGTTGATTTCGGCGCTGCTGCCTTCCTGGGCGCGAATGCAGCCTGCGAAGTAGCGGAAGTGGTCGGCGGCCAGGGGGATGTCGGCGTTGAGGGTTTCACGCACGGCCTTGCCGTTGTCCCAGGTTTCGGTGATAGCCAGCAGTTCGAGGTTCTGCTCGATACGGTCGGCGATTTTCAGCAGTACCAGCGAGCGGTCCTGGGCGCTGGTTTTGCCCCAGGCGTCAGCGGCGGCGTGGGCGGCGTCCAGAGCCTTGTCGATGTCTTTGGCGGTGGAACGCGGGAAGTCGGCGATAGGTTTGCCGTTGACCGGCGAGGTGTTGGAGAAGTAGTTGCCATCGACCGGCGCAACGAACTCGCCGCCGATGTAGTTGCCGTACTTGGCCTTGAACGAAACGATGGCGCCTTCGGTACCGGGGTGTGCATAACGCATGGTGGGCATCTCCTGCTTTTATGTTTATCGGAGTACAGCGCTGCAAGCGCGTTATAAAGCGTAGAGCAAAGGTTGGGCCAGTGCGTGCAGGCCAGGTAAATCAAGGGTTTGGTTTTGTTTACAAGGCATGAATGTGGCCGGGGCGATACAGGAGGGGTGACAGTTTGTACCGCAAACGGTACAGCCTGTGACCGATGGGTCGGCCCGGGATTGCAATGGCCGGATGGCTGGTGGATGCTGGGCGCTCTCACGCAGGGAGAATAATAAGAACATGCACAACGATCATTTCAGTCGCCATGCCCAGCAGGTTCTCACCGTCACCCGGGGGCAAGAGCCGCTTCAAGGGCCGGGTAGCGATCCCTCCATCGCCCGTTCCTGGCTGCGTTGCGTTGAGGACTACCACCTCGACCCCGCGCTGACCGTTGCGCCCACCGTGCTTGAGCATGGCCGCCTGCTGGAAAGCCGCGAACGCCTGCGCCAGGTGCTGCATATCGCCGGCAACGAAATGAACAGCCTGCACCAGCAACTCTCGGGGGCCGGTCATGCGGTGCTGCTCACCGATGCCCGGGGGGTGATCCTCAACTGTGTCACCGCGCCGTCCGAGCGCAAGATTTTCGAACGCGCCGGGCTGTGGCTGGGCGCCGACTGGAGTGAAGCCTGCGAAGGCACCAATGGCATCGGCACCTGCCTGGTGGAGCGTCAATCCCTGACCATCCACCGTGACGAGCATTTTCGCGGCCGCCATACCGGGCTGACGTGTTCGGCGAGCCCGGTGTTCGACCCTCACGGTGAATTGCTGGCGGTGCTGGATGTGTCCTCGGCCCGCGAAGCCGTGTCGCGCCAGAGCCAGTTCCACACCATGGCGCTGGTGAACCTGTCGGCCAAGATGATCGAAAGTTGCTACTTCCTGCGCCACTTCGAACACCATTGGCTGCTGCGTTTTCACCTGCAGGCTGAGTCGGTCGGGTTGTTCAGCGAAGGCTTGCTGGCGTTCGATGGCGAAGGGCGCATTTGTGCGGTGAACCAGAGCGCCCTGAACCTGTTGGGGCAGCTACGCGGCGGCTTGGTGGGTCAGCCGGTGGACGCGTTTTTCGACTGTTCCCTGGATCAGTTGCTAGGGCGGGCCAGCGCGAATGCCACGGCCAGTTGGCCGCTGCGTAGCCGCGATGGTCGGCCTCTATTTGCAGCGCTGCGAGGCCAGCCCCGCAGTACGCCGGCCCCGGTCGTCAAGCCGCAGGCGCCACGCCCACTGGGTATTTGCCTGGGCGATCCGGCGTTGCAAAATGAGCTGCGCAAGGCCTCGCGAGTATTCGAACGCGACGTGCCCTTGCTGATCAACGGCGAAACCGGCTGCGGTAAAGAGGCTTTCGCCAAGGCCGTGCACCAGGCCAGCCAGCGAGGCGACAAGGCCTTTGTCGCGCTGAACTGTGCGGCCATTCCGGAAAACCTGATCGAGTGCGAGTTGTTTGGCTATCGCGCCGGCAGTTTCACCGGCGCCCTTAAAGAAGGCATGCGCGGCAAGCTGCAACAGGCCGACGGCGGTACGCTGTTTCTCGACGAAATCGGCGATATGCCACTGGCGCTGCAAACCCGCTTGTTAAGGGTGCTGGAGGATCGCCTGGTGGTGCCTATCGGCGGCGAACCTCAAGCCGTGAACCTGCGCATCATCAGCGCGACGCACCGTAATTTGTTGGAGCGTGTGGCCGATGGCAGCTTTCGCGAAGACCTGTATTACCGCTTGAGCGGCTTGGAAGTCGCCCTGCCGCCGTTGCGCGAACGCACTGACAAGGCGCAATTGTTGGACTTCCTCTTGGCCCAAGAGGCCGGCACCGAACAGGTGATGCTAGACGAGTCGGCGCGCCAGGCTTTGTTGGCATTCCCCTGGCCCGGCAACCTGCGACAGTTGCGTACGGTGTTGCGCACGGTGGTGGCGCTCTGTGAGGACGGCCGAGTCGGGCTTGACGACTTGCCGGCATTGATTCGTCAGGCGCAGCCGCTGGGGGCGAGGGTGGATGCGCCGTACGCCTTGCCACTGGAAAGCGCCGAGCGTCAGGCATTACTCGGTGCGTTGGCGCAGCAGCGCTGGCATATGAGCCATGTGGCTGAACAGTTGGGGGTCAGTCGCAATACGCTGTACCGCAAGTTACGCAAACATGGAATCTCAAGGGACTCCACCCATTAAGGGAGTGCGACACCTGTCGGAATAACTCAGTTATTGCCGATGGCTCAAGTTTTGTCGCACAGGCTTTAAGGTTTTTTATCGCGCCATGTACTCACGTCGCCCCGGAACGCTGCACGTTGTTTTAAGCACTGATGGAATAAGGGCAGAGCATCACGTGCCCTTAATCACAGTTGTTTGAAACTTCTAGGGTGACAACACATGAACATTACAAGTCCAATAACGACTCCTGTGCTACAACTCCCTGTTCAACTTGACGTTACGCTCACGTCCCAACCGCAACCCTTAACCGCGGGCTGGGGCGAACCGATGGACCCCACTCAGCCTGAGCCTGGCACGCAGTTGTCTGCGCAGGAGACTGATCAAACGCCGAAGGTGCGCATCAAGCGTGGAATTTTTGGACGGCGGTTCGGGGGAGGATCCCGCCCCACGCCTCACGTGCCGCCCACGCCATCGCCCAGAGTGCCGCCTGCTCCGGTCAGTCCCTCGCCCACCCGGCCCCAAACCACGGCGGGTGGGAAAAAGCCGACGACAAGCCACGATACCCCTGGTGCCAGTGCGACCGCGGGCAGTTCAAGCCAGTCAACCGCAGGTAGACTCAAGGACGTGCTGACCAAGGGGCCTCAGACGCCCCCCCGCGGTGGGACCGCCCCTGTGAAACAGGACGATTCACCCAAGGTCAGCATGGCCGATGTCACCCAGCGACTGTTGGATGCCGACAGGCTGGTCAAAGCGGGCGTTATTTCTACATCACCCTCTACCAGCAAGACGGTCAAGGACGCGTTCATCAATGCAGGCGTCAATGGTATGGTCAGCGCGCCGATCAATGTGGGGGCGTATGCCGGGTCCGTGGCCGCGGGGGAAGCGATCAAGGGCCAATACGTGCCGTCGCCAGTGGCGCCACCGCCACCGCATTTGCCCGGCGTTGCACAGCCCGATCAGAAGCCCATGCCGCAAACCGTTGCGCCACCCGCACCCGATGAGCCTGCGCCGGGAGCCACGCGCCATCTGGATCGGGTAGAGAAAGTGGTGCTGGAGTTTGCCAATGTCGTCATGACGCTGGCGTCGGGCAGCACCGCAGACCGGCTTGCCATTGGCGACGCCTGGCCCAAGGAGCGTGGGGCACGCTTGACTAACCTGGAGCAGTTACTGAGCGTTTCAGAAACCCATATGAGGCAAGTGGCTGAGGACAACGGCGTTATTTTCAAACCTCACATCGAGTCGTCAACATCTCCCAGTACCGGGGGACGCTTAGGCGTAATAGAGCGTCGGTATGACGCGATGGAAAAAGCGGCCGAACGAATCATGACCTTGAAAGACGCTGAGCTTAAAAAAGCTGGCACCACGGTTTAAGACATCCCTTTTGCCCGTCGGATCCTACCGGCGGGCGTTTCGCCCTCAGCTAAAGCGTGCGAACTTTCCCACCCTACGCTAACCTGCCTCGATGTTTACGAGGTCGACTATGCACATTCATATTCTGGGTATCTGCGGTACGTTCATGGGTTCGATGGCGGTTCTGGCCAAAGAGCTGGGCCATCACGTTACGGGCTCCGATGCCAATGTTTATCCGCCCATGAGCACGCAGCTGCAGGCGCAAGGTATCGAGCTGACCCAAGGTTATGACCCCTCGCAATTCGACCCGGCGCCGGATCTGGTAGTGATTGGCAACGCCATGTCCCGCGGCAACCCAGCGGTCGAGTACGTGCTCAATAAAGGTTTGCCTTACGTCTCAGGCCCTCAATGGCTGGCTGATCATGTGTTGCAAGGTCGTTGGGTATTGGCGGTGGCCGGCACTCACGGCAAGACCACCACCAGCAGTATGCTCGCCTGGGTGCTGGAACATGCGGGCATGAGCCCGGGCTTCCTGATCGGCGGCGTGCCGCAGAATTTCTCGGTGTCGGCGCGCCTGGGCGATACGCCGTTTTTCGTGATCGAAGCCGATGAATACGACAGCGCGTTTTTCGACAAGCGCTCCAAGTTCGTCCACTACCGTCCGCGCACAGCGATCCTGAATAATCTGGAGTTTGATCACGCGGACATCTTTCCCGATCTCGCGGCCATTGAGCGGCAGTTCCATCACTTGGTTCGCACCATCCCGAGTGAAGGCCTGGTCATCCACCCGACCACTGAACCGGCGTTGCAGCGCGTGATCGACATGGGCTGCTGGACGCCGGTGCAGACCACCGGTGTGGGCGGGCAATGGCAGGTCAAGTTGCTCAGCGAAGACGGCTCCCGGTTTGAAGTGCTGTTCGAAGGCCAAGCCCAAGGCGTCGTGGAGTGGGATATGACCGGCCAGCACAATGTCGCCAACGCGCTGGTAACCCTGGCGGCTGCACGGCATGTCGGTGTGGTGCCGGCCATGGGCATCGCGGCCTTGAGCGCATTCAAAAGCGTCAAGCGGCGCATGGAAAAAGTCGCCGACGTGAATGGGATTACCATCTACGACGACTTTGCCCACCATCCAACAGCTATCGCCACTACGCTCGACGGCCTGCGCAAGCGCGTTGGCGATGCCCAAATCATTGCGATCGTTGAACCGCGCTCCAACTCCATGAAGCTGGGTGCGCACCGCGATGGCCTGCCGGAAAGCGTCAACGACGCCGACCAGGTGGTCTGGTACGCGCCTGCCAACCTTGGTTGGGACCTGCCGGGGATCGCTGCGCTGTGCACCGTGCCTTCGACCGTGTGTGATTCGCTGGAAGGCATCATTGAGCATGTGAAGCACTTGGCCAAGCCCGGCACCCATGTGGTAGTCATGAGCAACGGCGGCTTTGGCGGCTTGCACGGCAAGCTGGCCGAGGCGTTGAAATGAGCGGGCCCGAACGTATCACCCTGGCAATGACCGGCGCATCCGGCGCGCCTTACGGCCTGCGCCTGCTGGATTGCCTGGTACGTGAAGACCGTGAAGTGCACTTCCTGATTTCCAAGGCCGCCCAATTGGTGCTGGCGACCGAGACGGATGTGCAATTGCCGGCCAAGGTGCAGATGATGCAAGCGTTCCTCACCGAATACACCGGTGCGGCAGCGGGGCAGATCAAGGTCTATGGCAAGGAAGACTGGATGTCGCCCGTAGCTTCGGGCTCCGGCGCGCCGGCGGCGATGGTGGTGGTGCCATGCTCCACCGGCACCCTGTCGGCGATTGCCACGGGCGCCTGCAATAACCTGATCGAAAGGGCGGCGGACGTGACCTTGAAGGAGCGTCGCCAATTAATCCTGGTACCGCGCGAAGCACCGTATTCGAGTATTCACCTGGAACACATGCTCAAGTTGTCGAACATGGGCGTGACCATCTTGCCCGCGTCGCCGGGTTTCTATCACCAGCCGCAGACCATCGATGACTTGGTGGACTTCGTGGTGGCGCGCATTCTCAACCTGCTGAACATTCCCCAGGACATGCTGCCGCGCTGGGGCGAGCACCATTTGGGCGGTGATGAATAAAACGCTGCTGCTACTACTGGCGCTGCAACTGACGGGCTGCGCCACGGCGCGCACCCTGGACGCCGCGCAAGCGGGCGCGCCAGTGGTGTATGCCGGTACACGCCTGGATTTGTATGCGATCAATGGCGGCTGCTGTGCCAAGGACCGCTTTGGTGCCGAGGCGCCCACCTATCCTCATATCGACCTGCCCGCCAGCGCGTTGCTCGATACGCTGCTGTTGCCACTGTCTTTGTTGACCGTGCTGGGCGTGGGCTTCAACGCCACTGGCGGACTCTGAGAACTACACGAACCCAATGTGGGAGGGGGCTTGCTCCCTCCCACATTGGGATTGGCGTTCTTACTTGCCGAGCTTGCGCAGCTCATCCGACTCCACCACCCGTACGCCATCCTGTTCTTCCAGCGCCAGGCGCCACATGGCGCGAGCCAGTTCGCAGACTTCGATGCCGTGGTACTTGCCCGGAATCAAACGCGACAACGGCCCGGCCAGCTGTTCGGCCAGACGCGGTTCCAGCCGCTCCCCCAGCAGCAAGGAAGGTCGCACGATGGTCAGTTGCGGCCAGTCCTGGGCTTTGAGTGCCTGCTCCATTTCGCCCTTGACTCGGTTGTAGAACACTGAGGATTTCGGGTCGGCGCCGATCGCACTGATCACGATCAGATGCCGCGCACCCAGTTCCCGAGCGCGCTTGGCGAAGGCCACCACCATGTCCAGATCGACCGCACGGAACGCCGCTTCCGAGCCGGCTTTCTTGATCGTGGTGCCCAGGCAGCAAAAGGCCATGTCCACCCGGCCGCTCAGTTGCGGCAGGAACACCGCAGGGTCGCCCACCGGGTTTTCCAGGCGTGGGTGTTCAGCCAGCGGCTTGCGGCTCGGCGCCAGTACACGGGTCACGGTGGGTTCGTTGAGCAGGCGATCAAGCAGGTGTTCGCCGGTGAGGCCAGAGGCCCCGGCCAGCAAGATATGCTGAGGTGTCAGGTACATGATGTTTCCCCCTTGTTACACGTTACAGCTTAGTTGCCTTTGGCTTCCTTGCTATTCATTGAGACGCTTTCGAGCGCCTTTCGTGCCTGCTGTTTGCGTAATAGTTGCCAATGGGCGATCACGCCTTTGGGCGCCCATATCTGCGGTTCCGAGGCTTCGAAGTTGTCCGCCTGTTCGCGTTCGGCCACATGCAGTTGTGCCAGTTTGAACGCGTGTTGCAAATCGTCCGTTTGGTTGAAGGCTTGTGCGAAAAGGGCATCGCCAAAGTAGGTAAAGTCCGCCTCTTCTGAACAGCCAAAGGACACGCGATCCGCACGGGATGCCGTCATGATCAGCGTGCGCTCATCTTTCAGGGCCGGAATGAAACCGCCGGAGTAGCAGGCGGAAATCACGATGATCTTGTCGCGGTTTTTCAACGGCGCCAGCACGGCGGCCAGTTCATCGGCGGGCAAGTCGGCCAGTTCCATGCGCGGCTGGTCGAGCACCAACTCATGTTCATGTGTGCCATGGCTGGTCAAATAGATAAACACCAGGTCTTCGGGCCCGGTACGTTCGGCCAGGGTTTGCACGGAACGCCTCAGGCTTTCGCGGGTGGCCAGCGGACGGTCGGCGATGTGGTCACGGTGGTTGACCAGGCGGACCTGCCCGCGTGCGCCGAAGCGGGTGGTGAGCAGGTTGCTGACGTAATCGGCTTCGCGCAGGAACACGCTTTGCTTGCCATCACCTGCCAACGCCAACGTATAAAGCTCGACGGCAGGTGTCGAGGCCGGCACGGCGGCCAGGGCCTCGTCGAGCAAGCGGCCTTGGGCCAATAGGCCGGTTTCCAGTGGGTCGGGCAGCAACTTGCCATCGGCATCGCGCACGCGCAGGCCATTGACCCAGGTGCCGGCCTGCACGGTGCCGTCGGTGAGCACGAGGGTGCCACGCCCCTGATA
The DNA here is from genome assembly GCF_023127795.1 of Pseudomonas sp. W2Jun17. Lineage (NCBI taxonomy): Bacteria > Pseudomonadati > Pseudomonadota > Gammaproteobacteria > Pseudomonadales > Pseudomonadaceae > Pseudomonas > Pseudomonas sp. W2Jun17. The sequence continues at coordinate 23,355 of NZ_SPKO01000038.1, forward strand.
GTTGTCGCTGTCGAAGCCACCGATATAGAAGCTGCCATCGGTGAGGTTCAAGCGCCCCTCACCGGTAAAGCGCCAGTCACTGAACTGACCGACGTAGTGGCTGCCATCGGCGCCAATCAATTCGCCTTTGCCACTGAGGGCGCCTTCCTTGAACTGGCCGATCCATACGTCGCCGTCGGCGTTTTCATAGCGGCCTTTGCCGTTGAGTTGGTTCTGCTTGAATTGGCCGATATAGATATCGCCCTCAGCGCTATTGAAGGTGCCATTGCCTTCCAGTTGGCCATCGACAAAGTGGCCGCTGAACTGATTGCCGCTGTCGTCATTGCGCTGGCCTTCGCCATTGGGCTTGCCGTGGGCAAATTGGCCTTGGTACTGGCTGCCATCGGCCAATTCCAGGCGACCGAGGCCTGCGTACTGGTCGTCCTTGAACTCGCCGCGATAGGTCATCTGCCCTTCTTTGAGGGTGCCTTCGCCATTGCGTCGACCGTTCTTGAAGCTGCCGACATAGCTGCTGCCCGTGGTAGTCAAGCTGCCCTGGCCATCAAACAGGCCCTGCTGGAACTGGCCTTTATAGACTTCGCCATTGCTGCCATGCCATTCGCCCTGGCCGTGCCACTGGCCTTTATCGAACTGGCCGGCGTACCAACTGCCGTTGGGGTAGTCCACGCGGCCCTGGCCTTGCAGCAGGCCGTTGACCACATCGCCACGGTAGCGGCCGCCATCGGGCAGGCGCGCATCGGGCGGCAACAGCGATTCGCCGTCTCCGCAAGCGGTCAGCAACAGGGCAAGGGCAAGGGGAGCGAGTGGGCGCATAGCGGGATCCGGATAATTGAGCGCCGAGTATGCCGCAGCCGCGAGATTCATACATAAATTTACATACACTGTGGCAAGGTTTATTGCCTCGCCACAGGGTCGGCCTTACACGAAGCAGAGTGACAGCGACTCGGCAATATAGGCAGGTTTCTCCTGGCCTTCGATTTCCAGGGTGGCGGTGGCCTTGAACAGCCATTGGCCGGGTTTTTTCTCGGTGACGTCGGTGAGCGTGACGTTCAGGCGCACCTTGGAGTCGACCTTCACCGGCTGGATGAAGCGCACACTGTCCAGGCCGTAGTTGACGGCCATTTTCAAGCCCTCGGGCATGATCAGGATGTCTTCCATCAGCTTGGGCATCAGTGACAGTGACAGGAAACCGTGGGCGATGGTGCTGCCGAACGGGGTTTGTGCGGCCTTGACCGGGTCGACGTGGATGAACTGATGATCGCCGGTGGCCTCTGCGAACAGGTTGATGCGCGCCTGGTCGATGGTGAGCCATTCGGAACGTCCCAGTTCCTTGCCGACATAATCTTTGAGCTGCGCTACGGGTACATAGGGCATTGCGTCTCTCCTGGGTTCATCATTTTTATCCCCCGTTGATAAGGGGTTTTATATGGGATACAGAGAACCAATGTAGATCATCATGGGCAAATGGCCCGGTCAACCCAACATGCTTTTGGCGAATGCCTGGGCATAGGGCGGGCGTGCTTATAATGCGCATGGGCTTTGAGGGGGGAGAGAGCGGGATGTTGTTACGTGGCCTGACTTGGCTGGTGCTGTTTCAATTGATCGGTACGGCGATCAATCATTTGCTGTTGCCGGTACTGCCGGGGCCGATCATCGGGCTGCTGTTGATGCTGGGCTTTCTGGTCTGGCGCGGTGAAGTCGGCGAGCCGCTGAGCCTGGCGGCCGGCAGCCTGTTGCGTTATCTGCCGTTGCTGTTGGTGCCGCCCGCCGTGGGAGTGATGGTCTACGCCAAGGACATTGTCGCGGACTTCTGGGCTATCGTCGGGGCGCTGGTGTTGTCGCTGGTGATCGCCATGGGCTTTGTCGGTGTGCTGATGCAGCAGATGGTCAGGCGCAAGGAGAAGGACCAATGATGCTTGACTGGCAGGGCGCCTGGACGGCGGTCATTCATCATCCGTTGTTCGGCATCGGTATCACCCTGGGCGCCTATCAGTTGGTGCTGGCGGGGTACGAGAAAACCCGCTGGATCTTCCTGCAACCGGTGCTGGTGTCGATGTTGCTGGTGATCGGTGTGTTGCTCGCCTGTGGCCTGAGTTACGCCGAGTACCGCGAAAGCACCGAGATCATGGGGATCCTGCTGGGGCCTGCAACGGTGGCATTGGCGGTACCGCTTTATCTCAACCTGCGGCGGATTCGCCAATTGTTCTGGCCGATTTTTACTACGCTGGTGGTAGGCGGGGTGCTGGCTACCGGCTTGTGTGTGCTGTTGGGGTGGTGGTTCGGTGCCGAACACAGGGTGCTGATGACCATGGCACCCAAGTCGGTGACGTCGCCGATTGCCATGCTGGTCGCCGAACAGATTGGTGGCGTGGCGGCATTGGCGGCAGTGTTTGTACTGATCACCGGGGTGGTCGGCGCGATGATCGGCCCGGCGTATCTGTCGCGCCTGGGCGTGCACAGCCCTGAAGCGCGGGGCATGGCGCTGGGCATGACCGCCCATGCGGTCGGCACCTCGGTGGCCCTGCAGGAAAGCGAAGAGTGCGGCGCCTTTGCGGCGCTGGCCATGAGCCTGATGGGCGTGGCGACGGCGGTGTTTCTTCCGTTGGCCGTGTCGGTAATTGTTTAACCCGGGTTTTAAGGAAACCGTTATGAGTCTGGCGCTGTTCCCACTCAACACTGTGCTGTTCCCAGGCTGCACCCTCGACCTGCAGATATTTGAGGCGCGCTACCTGGACATGATCAGCCGCTGCATGAAAAAGGGCGAAAGCTTTGGTGTGGTGTGCATCTTCAATGACCAGGAAGTGGGCATAGCCCCGGACGGCTACGCGCTGATCGGCTGCGAAGCGTTTATTCGCGACTTCAAACAGCAGGACAATGGCCTGCTGGGGATTCGTGTCGAGGGTGGCCGGCGTTTCCGCGTACTAGACGTCACGGTGCAGAAAGATCAATTGCTGGTGGCCGAGGTTAAATGGTTGGAGGAGATGCCGGATCGGCCTCTGGAAGAAGAGGACGCCGACTTGCTGGCGCTGCTGGAGGCCCTGGCGGAGCACCCGATGGTGGCTTCGCTGGAGATGAACGCCCATGCCGAAAGCCAGCAGGCCCTCGGCAACCAACTGGCGTACCTGCTGCCGTTTACCGACGCCGATAAGGTCGACTTGCTGCGAATTGACGATCCGCAGCAGCGGCTGGATGCCATTCAGATGTTGCTGGATGAATTGCAGGGTGAGTTGTTCACCTGAGATACAGAATTTTCTGCGGTTGCTTTCGGATTTTGCTACGTCATTTCAGGCGCGGCGCCTGCAATATTTTCCGATCACACCATAATGATCGGGGATGACCATGATTCGTCTGACACCATCGGAACAAGTCGCCTGGGACACGTATTTTGTCAGCGTGACCACGCAATTGCTCCAGCAGGACGCCACCCGGGGCGCAGAGTACATCGCAGAGCGCGCCGCCGACATTGCCGACGAGATGCTGCTGGAGCGACGCGAGCGTTGCGTGGAGCGTCGCTCTGCTTCAGTGGACTGGATTGGCCCGGCCAAGGGTCAGTAGGCGTACCTGAGCAATGCATGGGAGGTGCCGGTGAATGCAATGAAGCCGAGCACCGCCACCACCGCCGGCAATACCAGCCACCAGGCTTTTTGCGTCATTGCCGGCAGCGGGCTGCGGTACTGGATCACGGTCAGGCTGAACGCACACACCGTCATGGCCAGTAGCGTGCCTGCGAGGATGTCGCTGGGCCAGTGAGCGCCCAGGTACACCCGCGACAGAGCAATGAATGCGGCGGGTATGCAGCCCAGCAGCATCCAGGTCAGGCGCAACCGCGTGGGTTGGCCGCGACCGGCCAATACCGCGAGCGCCAGGAAGAACGCAAAAGCGCCGGAGGCATGGCCGCTGGGCATACTGAAACTGGTCAACGGGTCGGTCAGAATCTCCGGGCGGCCGCGGGCAAAGAACAGCTTGGTGCCGGTGTTGATCACCGCCGCGCCTGCCAGGGTCGCTCCCACAAACAGCGCGTGGCGCCATTGCCGGGCCACAAACAACAGGGCGGTGAACACGGCGCTGGCGACGAACATTTTCTTGAACTCGCCCAATTGCGTGATCCGCACCATCACCTCATCCAGCCACGGGCTGCGATGCTCCTGCACCAGAGCGCTCAGGCCCTGATCGAAGTCATTGAGATGCGGGTAGCCGATAAACAGCGCGATCAGCAAGGTCAGGCTGGCACAACCGATCCACAACGTTGCGCGACGATGGGCGCGCAGGCTGCTGTTCAAACTCAATCCCAATAGCGCCGCCAGGCACGCCGCGACAATCGCCGCTTCCGGCCAAAAACCTTCCGGCAAGGGCAGGCGGAACGCGGCACCGGCTGCCCAGCCCGGCAGCAGATACGCCACTGACCAACCGGCGGCGGCGATCAGGCTGACGATCGCAAAGCGCGGGAACGGCATGTCGCACATACCGGCGACCATCGGCAGCATGGGGCGCAATGGCCCGATGAAGCGCCCGACCAGCAAGCTGGCGATTCCGTACTTGTGGAAGTAGGTTTCTGCGCCATTCATCCATTCCGGATGATGTCGCAGGCCCGGCAAGCGCCGGATGTTCTGATGGAAATGTCGGCCCAGGTAGTAGGAAACCCCGTCGCCCAATAGACCGCCGAGGAAGCCCAGCAGCAGGGTTTCACTCAGTGACAGCGCACCGCTGCCGGCCAGTGCGGCAATCGCAAACAGCAATACCGTGCCCGGCACGATTAGCCCGGCAATGGCCAGGCACTCCACGCACGCGACAATAAACACCGCGGCTGCCAGCCATTGCGGGTTCAGGGTCAGCCAGCCGGTGATGCTATCGAGCCATTGGCCCATACAATCCACTCCATAATGAGACGGTGAATTTCCACTGTGGGAGCTGGCTTGCCTGCGATGGCTGCGGCATGGTCAGCATGGAAGTTGCCTGGCCCACCGCTATCGCAGGCAAGCCAGCTCCCACATGGGATGTGTCGCCCGTTAGATCAAAAAATAATCGCGGCCTTCGACCTGCCCGCGGCGCAGCGGGTTCCGCGTGCAGTACGGCGCATAGCCGGCATCGACGAAGCGGTACATCAAGTGTTCATCGCGCCCGCTGGGAATGCCCAGCCGGGTGGTCTGGATAATCTGTGTGGGCACCTGGCCCACATCTTCGACATACAGCAGTTCCTGATCGAAGCGCTTGGCGTCCCACATCGGCACTTTCAGGCCCAGTGCCTTGCACAACAGGGTCTGCCCGGCGCACAGCTTCTGCGCCGGGCGCGGGCTGCCGTCGGGGTTGGGGTTGTTCAACAGCATTTGCGCCAGGCTCGCCGGCCCGCAGAGTTCATCGACCCACGGGTAAGCCGACTTGATCAGCACGGCATTCCCCGGGCCGTGGGCGCTGAAGTTCAGGGAATCACCGCCCCTGGCGTAGTACATATAGATATGACCGCCATCCAGAAACAAAGCCTTACGCTTTTCTGTGTAGCCCAGCGACGCATGGCTGCCTTTTTCGGCCACGTAATAGGCTTCGGTTTCAATAATTCGCGCCGAAAGCCAGAGATCACCGACACGATGGCGAATGATTTTCCCCAACAGTTCTTGCGCGAGCAGTTGTGCATCGCGGTCGAAGAAGCCGTCGGGCAGGGCGCTTGCGGGGAGTGGGGCGTTAAGTCCGGGCATGGCGTTCAGGGTTATTACGGCTAAATGTGACGGAATAATAACAACTCTCACCTTAATTACCGCTGAACCCCGGGTTTTTACAGTTCATTTCGACCATCCGCCCCTCACCGCTGTCAGTCGAGCGGCGTCACAGCTATAATCTGCCGCTTTCCTCTTTGCCAAGACTCCCTGACCATGACTGAGTCCGTTCTTGACTACATGACCCGCCTGGGTCGCGCTGCCCGTCAGGCCTCGCGGTTGATCGCCCGTGCGAGCACTGCGCAGAAGAACCGTGCGCTGCTGGCGGCTGCCGATGCTCTGGATGCTTCGCGCTCCGAGTTGACCGCTGCCAATGAACTGGACTTGGCCAACGGTCGCGCCAATGGCCTGGAACCTGCCTTGCTGGATCGCCTGGCACTGACCCCGGCACGTATCGACGACATGATCGAAGGCCTGCGTCAGGTGGCCAAGCTGCCTGACCCCATCGGTGAAATCCGCGACATGCGCTACCTGCCGTCCGGTATCCAGGTCGGCAAGATGCGCGTGCCGCTGGGTGTGATCGGCATCATCTACGAGTCGCGTCCGAACGTGACCATCGACGCCGCGAGCCTGTGCCTGAAGTCGGGCAACGCTACCATCCTGCGAGGCGGCTCCGAGGCGATCAATTCCAACCGTGCTATCGCCGCCTGCATCCAGCAAGGCCTGGCCGTGGCCGAGTTGCCAGCTGAAGTGGTGCAAGTGGTGGAAACCACCGACCGCGCGGCTGTGGGCGCGTTGATCACCATGCCGGAATTCGTCGACGTGATTGTGCCCCGTGGCGGCAAGAGCCTGATCGAGCGCGTCAGCCGGGATGCCAAGGTGCCAGTCATCAAGCATCTGGACGGCGTGTGCCACGTCTTCATCGACATAGCCGCCGACCTCGACAAGGCGATTCGCATTGCCGACAACGCCAAGACCCACCGCTACGCGCCGTGCAACACCATGGAAACCCTGCTGGTGCACGCCGGCATTGCCGAGCGCGTGCTGCCGCCGCTGGCTGCCATCTACCGTGACAAGGGCGTGGAACTGCGTGGCTGCGAGCGTACCTGTGCACTGCTCGGCAGCGATGTGATCGAAGCGACTGAACAAGACTGGTACACCGAATACACGGCGCCGATCCTGTCGATTCGCATCGTCGACGACCTGGATCAGGCCATCGAACACATCAATAAATACGGCTCCAAGCACACCGACGCCATTGTTTCCGAGCATTTCAGCGATGCCCGGCGTTTCCTCAATGAAGTGGACTCCGCTTCGGTGATGATCAACGCCTCGACACGTTTTGCCGACGGCTTCGAGTATGGCCTGGGGGCGGAGATCGGTATCTCCACCGACAAGCTCCATGCACGCGGCCCGGTTGGCCTTGAAGGGCTGACCAGCGAGAAGTACGTAGTGTTCGGCGACGGTCATGTGCGCACTTGATGGCTAAACGCATCGGGCTGCTCGGCGGTACTTTCGACCCCGTGCACATCGGCCATTTGCGCAGTGCCCTGGAAGTCGCCGATGCCCTGGCGCTGGACGAGGTGCGGCTGCTGCCCAATTTTCGGCCGCCGCATCGCGATACGCCGCAGGTGTCAGCGCAACAGCGCCTAGAAATGGTGCAGGTGGCCGTAGAGGGCATACAGCCGTTGATGGTGGACGACCGCGAGCTCAAGCGCGATAAACCGTCCTACACTGTCGACACCCTGGAGCTGATGCGCGCCGAGATGGCCGCAGATGACCAGTTGTTTCTGCTTTTGGGCTGGGACGCATTTTGCGGCCTGCCCTCTTGGCACCGCTGGGAGGAGCTCCTCCAGCATTGCCACATCCTGGTTTTGCAACGCCCGGATGCCGACAGCGAACCGCCGGATGCCTTGCGCAACCTGCTGGCCGCGCGGTCGGTAAGTGACCCCTTGGCCCTGACCGGGCCGAACGGGAATATTGCATTCGTCTGGCAGACCCCGCTTGCGGTGTCCGCCACCCAGATCCGTCAACTGCTGGCCAGCGGTAAGTCGGTACGTTTCCTGGTGCCTGACGCGGTCCTGGCCTACATCGATGCGCACGGGCTTTACCGTGCGTCGAACTGAAAAGGCGCGCTTGAACGCACGAGCCGTGCAGCAAGCGCCCGAACATACGAGCAAAACGAGTTTTATATGACGAACAAAGACGTAAGCAAAGTTAAGCGCAAAGGCACCTTCAAAAGCGCACCGCTGCCGGTTGAAGCCCACGTGGGCCCGGAATTGGCTGGCGAAGAGCTGGTGAAAGTGGCCGTGGCCGCCCTGGAAGACGTTAAGGCCCAGGACATCCAGGTGCTGGACGTACGCGACAAGCAAAGCATCACCGACTTCATGATCATCGCCACCGGTACCTCCAACCGCCAGATCGGCGCGATGCTCGACAAGGTTCGCGAAGCCGTCAAAGCCCAGGGCGTGAAGCCTCTGGGTGAGGAAGGCAAGGGCGACAGCGACTGGGTACTGCTGGACATGGACGATGTGATCGTTCACATGATGACCTCCAACGCCCGCCAGTTCTACGACCTGGAACGTCTGTGGAAAGGCGCCGAGCAGAGCCGTGCCGCCGATGGCAAGCACCACAGCCCGGAAGTGGGCCACGCGCACTTCGACAAGCTCAACAAAGACCAGGAATAAGGAACGGCTGTGCGCCTGCGTCTGATCGCTGTCGGTTCACGCATGCCCAAGTGGGTGGAAGAAGGCTGGCACGAGTATGCCAAGCGTCTGCCCGCTGAGCTGTCGCTTGAACTGGTGGAAATACCGCTCAATACCCGGGGCAAGAACGCCGATGTGGCGCGCTTTATTCGCCAGGAAGGCGAAGCCATGCTGGCCAAGGTCGGCCCCAACGAGCGTATCGTCACTCTCGAAGTGCACGGCAAGCCCTGGAGCACCGAGCAGTTGGCGGTGGAACTGGATCGCTGGCGCCTGGATTCGCGTACGGTCAACTTCATGGTCGGTGGCCCCGAGGGGCTTGCGCCGGAAGTCTGCGCGCGAGCCGATCAGCGCTGGTCGTTGTCGGCGCTGACATTGCCGCACCCGTTGGTAAGGATTCTGATCGGTGAACAGCTGTATCGCGCCTGGACAGTTCTGTCCGGGCACCCTTACCACAAATAGTCTGCGCTGCCCCCGATGACCCAGCCGATCCGCATCAAGGACCACGAGAAAGACGCACGTCTGGTACGCGCGCGGGTGGTGTTCGGTGCGATTTTGGTGGTGGCGTTGATGTGCGTGCTGATTGCGCGTCTGTATTTCCTGCAGGTGATCCAGTACGACTATCACTCCACGCTGTCGGAAAACAACCGGGTGCATGTGCAGCCGATTCCGCCGACCCGTGGGCTGATCTTCGACCGCAATGGCGTGGTGGTCGCGGATAACCGCCCCAGCTTCAGCCTGAGCATGACCCGTGAGCGTTCCGGCGACTGGCAGCAGGTGCTCGATGTGATTGTCGAGGTGCTGCAACTGACGCCGGAAGACCGGGTGATCTTCGAGAAACGCATGAAGCAGGGGCGCCGGCCGTTCGAGCCGGTGCCGATCCTGTTCGAGCTGACCGAAGAGCAGATCGCCCGAATCGCCGTGAACCAGTTCCGTCTGCCGGGTGTGGAAGTGGTGGCGCAGTTGGTGCGCCACTATCCGCAGGGGGCGCACTTTGCCCACTCGGTCGGCTATATGGGGCGGATCAACGAGAAAGAGCTTAAAACCCTCGACCCGGTCAATTACAGCGGCACCCATCATATCGGCAAGACCGGCATCGAGCGTTTCTACGAGCCCGAGCTGCACGGCCAGGTGGGTTACGAAGAAGTCGAGACCAACGCCCGCGGCCGCGTCTTGCGCGTGCTCAAGCGCACCGACCCGATACCGGGCAAGGACATTGTGCTGAGCCTGGACATCAAGTTGCAGGAAGCGGCCGAGATGGCCCTGGGTGGCCGGCGTGGCGCCGTGGTGGCGCTGGACCCGAAAACCGGCGAAGTGCTGGCGATGGTCAGTCAGCCGAGTTTCGACCCCAACCTGTTCGTCACCGGCATCAGCTTCAAGGCCTACGCCGAGCTGCGCGACTCCATCGATCGACCGCTGTTCAACCGCGTATTGCGCGGCCTGTATCCACCGGGTTCGACCATCAAGCCGGCGGTGGCGATCGCCGGCCTGGATTCCGGCGTGGTCACGGCCTCCAGTCGGGTCTATGACCCCGGCTACTACATGCTGCCCAACTATGATCACAAATACCGTAACTGGAACCGCTCCGGTGACGGCTATGTCGACCTGGACACCGCGATCATGCGCTCCAACGACACCTATTTTTACGACCTGGCCCACAAGCTGGGGATCGATCGCCTGTCTGCCTACATGGGCAAGTTCGGCCTCGGTCAGAAAGTCTCTCTGGACATGTTCGAAGAGTCTCCCGGCCTGATGCCGTCGCGGGAATGGAAGCGTGCGACGCGCCGTCAGGCATGGTTCCCGGGTGAAACCCTGATCCTGGGGATCGGCCAGGGCTATATGCAGGCCACGCCGCTGCAACTGGCCCAGGCCACGGCGCTGGTGGCCAATAAAGGCATCTGGAATCGGCCGCACCTGGCCAAGACCATCGAAGGCGAAAAGCCGGTAGACGACAACCCGATTCCCGATATTGTGCTGCGCGACCCGTCGGACTGGGCCAAGGTCAACCACGGCATGCAGCAAGTCATGCACGGCGCACGGGGTACCGCACGCAAGGCGGCAGCCGGCGCGCAATACCGCATCGCCGGCAAGAGTGGTACGGCCCAGGTGGTCGCGATCAAGCAGGGCGAAAAATATGACCGTTCCAAGGTTCAGGAGCGTCACCGCGACCACGCCTTGTTTGTCGGCTTCGCCCCGGCTGACGACCCGAAAATCGTGGTCTCGGTGATGGTCGAGAACGGTGAGTCCGGCTCTGGCGTCGCGGCACCCGTGGTGCGGCAGATCATGGATGCCTGGCTGTTGGCCGAGGATGGCAAGCTCAAGCCCGAATATGGCGGCCCCCCATCAAGCCCCGAGGTTACGGCCCGTGAAGAGTAATTTTGACCGCATCCTCTCCAGCGAGGATGTGATGCGTCGCCGTGCGACGTTGCTGCAACGCATGCACATTGATGGCCCCCTGCTGATCCTGCTGCTGACCTTGGCGGCCGGCAGCCTGTTCGTGCTGTATTCGGCCAGCGGCAAGAACTGGGACCTGCTGATCAAACAGGCGTCCTCGTTTGGCCTGGGCCTGTTGTCGATGGTGGTGATCGCCCAGCTTGAACCACGCTTCATGGCGCGTTGGGTGCCGCTGGGGTATGTCGCCGGCGTGTTGCTGCTGGTGGTGGTGGATGTCATGGGCCATAACGCCATGGGAGCCACGCGCTGGATCAACATTCCCGGGGTGATTCGCTTCCAACCGTCGGAATTCATGAAGATCCTGATGCCGGCCACCATCGCCTGGTACTTGTCCAAGCGCACCTTGCCGCCACAGCTCAAGCACGTGGTGATCAGCCTGCTTCTAATCGGCGTGCCGTTTATTCTGATCGTGCGCCAGCCTGACCTTGGCACCTCATTGCTGATTCTGGCCGGTGGCGCGTTCGTGCTGTTTATGGGGGGCTTGCGCTGGCGCTGGATCCTCAGCGTGCTGGCCGCTGCCGTCCCCGTGGCCGTGGCCATGTGGTTCTTCTTCATGCACGACTATCAGAAGCAACGGATCCTGACGTTCCTCGACCCGGAGAGCGACCCGTTGGGCACCGGCTGGAACATCATCCAGTCCAAGGCGGCCATCGGTTCCGGCGGCGTATTCGGCAAAGGCTGGTTGCTGGGCACCCAGTCCCATCTGGACTTCTTGCCCGAAAGTCATACCGACTTCATCATCGCGGTGATGGGCGAAGAGTTCGGCCTGGTGGGCATTTGCGCCTTATTGTTGATCTATCTGCTGTTGATTGGTCGCGGCCTGGTGATTACCGCCCAGGCGCAGACGCTGTTCGGTAAATTGCTTGCCGGCAGCCTGACCATGACTTTTTTTGTTTACGTTTTCGTCAACATCGGTATGGTCAGTGGCCTGCTGCCGGTGGTTGGGGTGCCGTTGCCATTCATTAGCTACGGCGGAACTTCGCTGGTGACATTGCTGTCAGCGTTTGGGGTTTTGATGTCGATTCATACGCATCGCAAGTGGATCGCACAGGTTTGAATAAGGTGAAGATGTCAATGCAAGTAATGCGCGGCTGGGCGACTCGGCATGCGACCTGGATGGGCCTGATTGGGCTGCTGGGGGCAACGCAAGAGGCGCAGGCCGGTGACTACGATGGTTCACCCCAGGTCGCCGAATTTGTCGGTGAGATGACCCGCGACTACGGTTTTGCTGGCGAGCAACTGATGGGCGTGTTCCGCGAAGCCCAGAAAAAGCAGGCGATCCTCGACGCCATTTCCCGCCCCGCCGAACGCGTGAAGCAGTGGAAGGAATATCGCCCGATGTTCCTTACTGACGCACGTATTGCCCGCGGCGTGGACTTCTGGCGCCAGCATGAAGCCGTCCTGGCCCGCGCCGAGCAGGAATACGGCGTGCCGGCCCAGGTCATCGTCTCGATCATCGGCATTGAAACGTTCTACGGCCGCAATACCGGCAGCTACCGGGTGATCGACGCCTTGTCGACCCTGGGCTTCGATTACCCGCCGCGTGCCGAATTCTTCCGCAAGGAGCTGCGCGAATTCCTGCTGCTGGCCCGCGAAGAACAGGTCGACCCGATGACACTCAAGGGCTCGTACGCCGGCGCGATGGGCTTGCCGCAGTTCATGCCGAGCAGCTTTCGCGCCTATGCGGTGGACTTTGACGGCGACGGCCATATCAATATCTGGAGCAACCCCGACGACGCCATCGGCAGCGTGGCCAGCTACTTCAAGCGTCACGGCTGGGTTGGCGGCGAACCGGTGGTTATCCGCGCCGATGTCACAGGTGAGCGCGCCGATGAAGGCTTGACCCAGGGTATCGAGCCGGTCAAGACCGTCGGGGAGTTGCGAGCGCTGGGCTGGTCGAGTCAGAATGCGCCACGCGACGACATGCCGGTGACGGCATTCCGCCTGGAAGGTGCAAACGGCCCGGAATACTGGATGGGCCTGAAGAATTTCTACGCAATCACGCGTTATAACCGCAGTGTGATGTACGCCATGGCCGTGCATCAGCTGTCAGATGAGCTGGTTCAAGCACGGGGCAACAAGTAATGCGGGTATCGCCGTTCAAAAAACCGCTCAAGCTGGTGGCGTTCGCCGCGTTGTCCTTGCTGGTTGCCAGTTGCTCCACGACCCCTAACCGTGCGCCTGCCAAGAAGGCCGGTGGCACGGTGGTGCGCGCCCAGCCGGGCCTGGACATCAACCGTGCGCACAAAGATGGCGCGCCGTGGTGGGATGTGGATGTCTCGAAAATCCCGGATGCCACGCCGACCCTGCACACCGGCCCCTACAAGGCCAACCCCTACACCGTGCTGGGCAAGAATTACTTCCCGCTGCAGGAATCCAAGACTTACGTGCAGTCCGGCACCGCGTCCTGGTACGGCACCAAGTTTCATGGCCAGAACACCGCCAATGGCGAGGTGTATGACCTGTACGGCATGAGCGCGGCCCACAAGACCCTGCCGTTGCCCAGCTATGTTCGCGTTACCAACCTGGACAACAACCGTACGGTGATCCTGCGGGTCAACGACCGCGGGCCGTTCTATTCGGACCGGATCATCGATTTGTCCTACGCCGCGGCCAAGAAGCTTGGCTACGCCGAAACCGGCACTGCACGGGTGAAAGTCGAGGGCATCGACCCGGCGCAGTATTGGGCCCAGCGTGGCAAGCCGGCGCCGTTGATGCTTAACGAACCGGCAACCCCCCAACCGCAAGTGACGGCCTCGACCGGCAAGATCGAGCAGTGGACGCCGCCGCCGGCGCAACATGCTCCGGATACCGTCGTCGTCCCTCACGCAGCACCGGGCGCCTCGATGGCGGGCGGGCAATACCTTCAGGTCGGCGCTTTCGCCAACCCGGATGCGGCAGAACTGTTAAGGTCCAAGCTCAGCGGTATGGTCAGCGCGCCGGTCTTCATCAGTTCCATCGTGCGTAACCAGCAAACGTTGCACCGTGTACGCATGGGCCCGATCGGTTCGCCAAGTGAAGTGGCGCAAGTGCAGAACAGCGTCCGCCTGGCCAACCTGGGGCAACCCAGCGTGGTCACCGCAGAATAAGTAACGGATTGATGGCTCAGGTGCGCCTGCGCGCTTGAGTCCAGGTTGTTGGCTCGTTGAACAATAAAAACCCAGGGGCAAGGGGTGAGCGGGCAACCGAACACGTGACAGTCTGGAAGCGGGCTGTCTGAATAGTTTTGCCCGCGAGGGCAAGTTTCCATAAGCAATTTCGAGAGACGGATGAACATCACCACCTTAGCCAAACGCACGTGCCTGCTTATCTCGCTGATCATCACCCCGGCCGCCTGGGCGGTTGAAATGGTGCCGGCCTCCCCGCAACTGGCCGCCAAGTCGTGGGTCCTCATGGACGCCGCCAGTGGCAACGTGCTGGTCGAAAACGGCGGTGATGTACGCCTGCCGCCAGCCAGCCTGACCAAGCTGATGACTGCCTATATCGCGACCCTGGAAATCCGTCGCGGCCAGATCGGCGAGAACGATCCGGTCACCGTCAGCGAAAACGCCTGGCGTACCGGTGGTTCGCGGATGTTCATCAAGGTCGGCTCGCAAGTCACCGTCAGTGACCTGTTGCACGGCATCATCATCCAGTCCGGCAACGACGCCAGCGTCGCCCTGGCCGAGCACATCGCCGGCAGCGAAGATGCGTTCGCCGACGTGATGAACAAGACTGCCGCCGACCTGGGCATGACCAACAGCCACTTCATGAACCCGACCGGCCTGCCGAACCCAGAGCACTATTCGTCGGCTCACGACATGGCGATCCTGGCGCGCGCGATCATCCGCGTTGACCCGGTGCACTACGCGATCTACTCCCAGAAGGAGTTCTTCTGGAACAACATCAAGCAGCCTAACCGCAACCTGCTGCTGTGGCGCGACAAGACCGTCGACGGCCTGAAAACCGGCCACACCGACGAAGCCGGCTACTGCATGGTGTCGTCCGCTGTGCGTGATGGTCAGCGCCTGATCGCTGTGGTATTCGGCACCAACAGCGAACAGGCCCGTGCGGCCGAGACGCAAAAACTGCTGACCTACGGCTTCCGCTTCTTCGAAACCCAGACCTTCTACCAGAAGGGTGCCGAGCTGGCGACCGCGCCGGTATGGAAGGGCGCCACCTCCCAAGTCAAGGCCGGCCTGGCTGACGACCTGACCCTGACCATGCCTAAAGGCCAGCTGAAAAAGCTCGCCGCCAGCATGACCCTGAACCCGCAATTGGTCGCCCCAATCGCCAAGGGCGACGTGATCGGTAAAGTCGAAGTCAAGCTGGACGACAAGGTGGTGCATAGCGCCGACCTGATCGCACTGGACGCTGTCGAGGAAGGTGGTATCTTCCGCCGCGTATGGGATAGCATCCGTCTATTCTTCTACGGCTTGTTCAACTGATTGTGTGCACCTGCAAAGCCCCGCGTTGATCCAGCGCGGGGCTTTGCCCGTCGCCACGGCTTAGCGCTTACGAGGCTGTTCTGCCATGACCGATAAAGACGTAGAAGTAAAGGCGCCAAAGATCGAATTCCCTGTGACGGATTATCCCGTCAAGGTGATCAGCGATACCGGTGTCGGCCGCAAGGACAAGATTCTCGAAATCGTCAGGAAACACGCGACGATCAACGACAACCGCGTGGACGAGCGTCAAAGCTCCACCGGCAAGTACACCACGATTCAGTTGCACATCGTTGCGACCGATCAGGACCAGCTCTACAACATCAACAGCGAACTGCGGGCCACCGGCTTCGTGCACATGGTGCTGTGATGTCGCACGTTCTGGGCTTTCGCGAGCTCGGCCAGATGGCCTACGAGCCGGTCTGGCATGCCATGCAGCGCTTTACCAACGAGCGCGGCACCTCTGCCCCGGATGAAATCTGGCTGGTGGAACACCCGCCGGTATTCACCCAGGGGCAGGCCGGCAAGGCCGAGCATCTGTTACTTCCGGGTGATATTCCGGTGGTGCAGGTCGACCGGGGTGGCCAAGTGACTTACCATGGCCCAGGGCAATTGGTGGCTTACCTGTTGCTGGATGTGCGCAAGCTGGGTTTTGGCGTGCGCGACCTGGTCAGCCGCATGGAGGCTTGCCTGATCGAGCTGCTGGCCAGTTATGGCGTGACCGCCGCGGCCAAGCCCGATGCACCCGGTGTGTATGTAGACGGCGCGAAAATCGCCTCTCTGGGGCTGCGTATTCGCCACGGTTGTTCCTTTCATGGCCTGGCCTTGAACGTGGACATGGACCTGGCGCCGTTCCGGCGGATCAACCCGTGCGGTTATGCCGGGCTGGCGATGACCCAACTGAGCGATCATGCCACACCGATTAAATTTGCCGAGGTTAGTGCCCGGCTGCGCGCGCAGCTCGTCAAACACCTCGACTATGCAGAGCAGACGACCCTGACGGGCGGAATCGATTGATATGACTACTGATGTTGTGCAAACCATGATCCCGACGCTGGACATCACTGAGCGTCCAGCCCCGGCCCCGCGTGCCAAGGTGGAAGCCGGCGTCAAGCTGCGCGGCGCCGAGAAGGTTGCACGCATCCCGGTCAAGATCATCCCGACCACCGAACTGCCGAAGAAACCCGACTGGATTCGCGTGCGCATCCCGGTTTCGCCGGAAGTCGACCGTATCAAGTCCCTGCTGCGCAAACACAAACTGCACAGCGTATGCGAAGAAGCGTCCTGCCCGAACCTGGGTGAATGCTTCTCTGGCGGCACCGCCACGTTCATGATCATGGGCGACATCTGCACCCGTCGTTGCCCATTCTGCGACGTAGGCCACGGCCGTCCGAAACCTCTGGACGTCAACGAGCCGCAAAGCCTGGCCATCGCCATCGCCGACCTGAAACTCAAGTACGTGGTGATCACGTCGGTCGACCGTGACGACCTGCGCGACGGCGGTGCCCAGCACTTCGCCGACTGCATCCGTGAGATCCGCAAGCTGTCACCCAACGTGATGCTCGAAACCCTGGTGCCGGACTACCGTGGCCGTATGGACGTGGCTCTGGAAATCACCGCCGCCGAGCCGCCGGATGTGTTCAACCACAACCTGGAAACCGTACCGCGCCTGTACAAGGCTGCGCGTCCGGGTTCGGACTACCAGTGGTCGCTGACCCTGCTGCAGAAATTCAAGCAGATGATGCCGCACATCCCGACCAAATCCGGCTTGATGCTGGGCCTGGGCGAGACCGACGAAGAAGTCATCGACGTCATGAAGCGCATGCGCGAACACGACATCGACATGCTGACCCTGGGCCAGTACCTGCAACCATCGCGCAGCCACTTGCCGGTGCAGCGTTTCGTGCACCCGGACACCTTCGCCTGGTTCGCCGAGGAAGGTTACAAGATGGGCTTCAAGAACGTGGCGTCGGGCCCGTTGGTGCGTTCTTCGTACCACGCCGACGAGCAGGCCAAGCTGGTCAAGGCGAGCCTGGTTTCGTAAGCCGCCCCCAGAATCAATGTGAAATGCTGGCTTGTGTGGGAGCTGGCTTGCCTGCGATAGCATCACCTCGGTGTCACTGATACACCGAGGCGCTTGCATCGCAGGCAAGCCAGCTCCCACATTTCGTTCTGCGTCATATAGGGAGAACCATAGATGACCGCCGCCGTACCTGCACTGCGCCCCGAAGGCACCATCGGCCTGATCGCCCCCGCTGGCCCTGCCGCGCTGGATGTTGAAAAAGCCGGGCAATGGATGCGTGCCCGCGGTTACGACCTGCGCATTTACCCCGGTGTATACGAGCGCGACGGCTACCTGGCCGGCAGCGATGAAGTGCGTCTGCGCGATTTGCATGCCGCCTTCGCCAATCCCGACGTCGATGCCATCTTCTGCCTGCGCGGCGGCTACGGCACGCCGCGCTTGCTCGACGCGCTGGACTACGACCTGCTGCGCGCCCACCCCAAACCATTCGTGGGTTACAGCGATATCACCGCCTTGCACTTGGCGATCAACCGTTACGCCGGCTTTGTCACATTCCACGGGCCGATGCTCAATGCCGACCTGCTGGGCGACAAGCAACAGCCAACCGAATCCTCCCTGTTCAGCCTGCTGCGTGGCCAACTGGGCGCCGGCAGTGTGCTTGCGCACCCGGTGGCCTACCCATTGACCACGATCGAGCCAGGCATTGCCTGTGGGCGCTTGCTGGGCGGTAATCTGTCGATGATTGCTGCAACAATGGGCACGCCGTATGAGATAGACGCCGAAGGCATCATCCTGTTTATCGAGGACGTCAACGAGCCGCTTTATCGTATCGACCGCCTGCTGACTCACCTGCGCCTGGCCGGCAAGCTGGCCCAGGTCGCCGGTGTGCTGGTAGGGGATGTGGCGGGTGTGGATAACGGTGCGCTGGAGCGGTTGCTGAAGCAGACCTTCGAACCCCTGTGCGTTCCGGTGCTGGCCGGCTGGCGCAGTGGGCATTGCGACCCCAACCTGACGTTGCCGATGGGTGCTTTGGTGCGCTTGGATGCGGGGGAGCGGCGGGTGGTGTTGGAGCAGGATGTAGTGTTCAACCCCTGAGTTTTTTACAGTCTGCTAAACCGCCATCGGGGGGGCTTGCCCCCGATGGCGGTAGTTGCCCTAAGCAGATCTATCGGTCCTGCAGTGATTCCAGCAACTTCACCGTCGGATACCCATCCGCCGGCCAGCCCAACGCCTGCTGCGCCGCGCGAATCGCCTTGCGCGTATTGGCGCCGATAATCCCATCCGGGTTACCGGCGTCATAGCCTTTGGCGCTGAGTGCCGTTTGCAGGTCGATACGCTGGGAGCGGCTCAGCGGCAGCTCATCTTTGGGCCAACTGCCACGAATCACACCGCCGCCGCCAAATCGCTCCGACAATAGGCCAACCGCCAGCGCATAGGACGACGAATTGTTGTACTTGAGGATTGCGCGGAAGTTATCCAATACCAGGAATGCCGGGCCACGGTAGCCAGCCGGTAACAGCAGGGCGGCGGACAACTGGTCGACATTGGCCGGCAGGCTCACGCCAGGGGGGAGTTGGATGCCCAGTTGCAGCCATTGCGCCACGGTCTTGCGCACGCCGCCATCGGCCAGGCTGTAGTCGAAGCCCGACGGCAGCGGCTGCACTTCAACGCCCCATGGCTGGCCTTTCTGCCACCCGGAGCTTTGCAGGTAATGCGCCGTGGAGGCGAGGGCGTCGGACGGGCTGTTCCAGATATCGCGACGACCATCACCGTCAAAGTCCACCGCATGGGTGTTATAGGTGGTCGGGATAAACTGCGTCTGGCCCATCGCACCAGCCCAGGAACCTTTCATCTGGTCGGCCTGAATATCACCATGCTGGATGATCTGCAGCGCTGCCAGCAGCTGCGCCTGGGCAAAGGCCGGGCGACGGCCTTCATAGGCCAGGGTGGCCAGGGAGCGGATCACCGAATTATTGCCCTGGAACGCGCCGAAGTTGCTCTCCATGCCCCACACCGAGACCAGTGCCTGGCGGTCGACGCCATAGCGCTGTTCGATGCTTTGCAGAATATCGGCGTACTTGACCAGCAGCGCCTGACCATTGCGCACGCGCACCGGTGACAGGGCGCCGTCGAGGTATTCCCACACCGGGCGGGAAAATTCCGGTTGGCTTCGGTCGGCGCGAATCACCGCCATATCAGGGGTGACGCCGGCAAAAGCGTTATCGAACACAGCCGCAGTGATCCCGGCTTGCAGCGCTTGCGCACGGAAGCCAGCCTGCCATTCGGCAAAGGTCTGGGTCGGTTGGATATCAAGATTATCCACTGCCAAGGGGGCAACCACAGCCGGTGCGATAGCCGGTGCCGTCTGGAGCTTGGGCAGGGGCTGAGCGTCCGCGGCGGTAGGTTTTTCCGCGCAGGCGACAAGCAGAATGAGGCTGGAGGCAGCGATCAATTGGCGTAGGTGCCAACGACGAGAAAGACTAGAGGGCATGCACAGGTCCAGGGGGTTACAAATCAGGTACAGACCTTATCATGCCAGAGGGGCGCTTGCCTTCAGGCAGCCAGAAAGTAAGAAGCCTCCCAGCTATTAGACTGGAAGGCTTCGCGGCGGTAGCTGCCTTTGCCCTTGCCGGCGCGTTCCTGACGGCTGCGGAACAGTGGCTGGGCGATGATGGATTTGGCCTTGTTGGGGCCATGCTTGGATGGCTTTTTGCTCATGGTGTCTAGTCTCTGTGGGTGGTGGGGCGGGCAAATAATCTGCCTAAGTTGAGCGGCTGTAAAGCCCAGCGAAGTGTAGGAAAGGTACGCAGGTGAAATGTGGGAGGGGGCTTGCTCCCGATAGCGGTACATCAGTGAAACATAAATTCCTGACACACTGCCATCGGGAGCAAGCCCCCTCCCACATTGGATCTATGGTGTTTTCAAGAGAGGGTTATTCGGCTGGCAGGGTGAGGCGCTGGCCGGCCATCAATAGCGACAAACGGCTCAGGCTCATCCACGGCGAGCCGGCTGCCTGGCCCTTGATCTGCGCATCGATGCGTTGCGCTTCCAGCAACAGTTGCGCCCAGCGTTGCGCCGAGTGCCGTTGCAGGGCTTTGCTCATCAGCGGTTTGCGCTTGTCCCACACCGGGGGCCTGGCCTGGCTGAAGCATTTGTCCAGGGGTGTGCCCTGGCTGTATTGCAAGGCGATATTCGCCAGTACTCGCAGCTCCCGGGCCAGGGCCCAGAGGATCACCGGCGGTTCCACCCCTTCGCCACGCAAGCCTTCAAGCATACGCAGCGCGTGGGCGGGCTCACCGTTGAGGATCGCATCGACCAGGCCGAACACATCAAAGCGAGCGCTATCGGCCACTGCGCCTTGTACGGTTTCGACGGTGATCTGCCCATCCTCGGCCATCAGCTTGAGCTTTTCGATCTCCTGGGCGGCGGCAAGCAGGTTGCCCTCGACCCGGGCGGCGATCAGCTCCACGGCATCTTGTGTTGCCGCCAGCCCCGATTGTGACAGGCGCTGACGAATCCACTGCGGCAACTGGTTGCTGTCCACAGGCCAGATCTGGATGAACTGGGTTTGCGCACCTTCTACCAGTGCCTTGCCCCACTTGGTTTTCTGCGCGCTGCCGTCGAGCTTGGGCAGGCTGATCAGCAGCACGGTGTCTTCGGCAGGGCGCGAGCAGTACTCCATCAGCGCCGCCGCACCTTTGTCGCCGGGCTTGCCCGAGGGCAGGCGCAGCTCCAGCAGGCGCTTTTCGGCAAACAGCGACATGCTCGCGCCGGCTTGCAGCAGGGTACCCCAGTCGAAACTGGCGTCAGCACTGAACACCTGGCGTTCATCGAAACCTTGCTGGCGCGCGGCAGTGCGGATAGCGTCGGCCGCTTCCTGGCACAGCAGCGGGTCATCACCGCTGACGATATAGACAGGCGCGAGGCCACCTTGCAGGTGTTTGGCGAGTTGGGCGGGGGCGAGTTTCATAGGCAGGGCGAACGGGGCGCCAGGGGCGCCCCGTCTGGCTTACTCGACAGGAACTTCAACAGGCGATTGTTTCGGCGTGTTGTCTTCATACTCTTGCGCGGCTTTCAGGGCATCGGCGTCAGCCTTGGCCTTGTTGTCGGCGGTTTGCTGCAGAGCGGCGAGCTTTTCCGGGGTCAGCATTTGCAGGCGAGTCATCATGCGCTGGATCAGCTCACGACGCATTTCCTTGCGCACCTGGAGGGTCTCGGAGTCCGAACCCACCAGGTTATTGCCATCGTGGCTCACGACTTTCTGCACCTGGATCTTGTCACCCATCAGCGGCAACTGATCGCGACCCTGTACTTCGAAGTAGAGCGCAGTGTTCAACTCCACATCGGACGCACGGCCGGCACTGGCGTAGCTGATATTGCGCTGGGTTTCTTTCTCATCCGTCAGGATCAGTTTGTAGGTCGCGCCGTTGTACACGTGCACGCCGCTGTTCTCCAGGGTCTGGCGCAGCTGGGTGACGGTTTCGCCATAGGCGTTGCGGGCGCTGACGTCGAGTTCCTTGAGCGACAGCTCGTTGGTGCCGGTGCCGCGCAGCTGGAAGCCGCAAGCGCTCAGCAGCACGGCAAGGCCCATAACCAGCAGATTGCGTTTGATCATTTTGTTGCTCCCCTTGAAACCAGGTGGGCCTTATCCAGGCCCTAAAGGTTTAGTTCGGCGCAGGGCCCAAGCCCCGCGCCCGATCCGATTTAGCTGGCGACGATGTTGACCAGTTTGCCGGGCACCACGATCACTTTGCGGATCGTCAAGCCTTCGGTAAAGCGCAGCACGTTTTCGTTGATGCGAGCAGCCGCTTCGACCTCTTCACGGCTGGCACTGGCCGGCATGTCGATCTGGCCGCGCAGTTTACCGTTAACCTGGATGACCAGTTGCAGCGTGTCCTGAACCAGGGCGCTGTCATCCTGTACCGGCCAGGCGGCATCGATGACGGCGCCGCTGTGGCCCAGGCGGTTCCACAGGTCGTGGCTGATATGCGGCGTGATCGGTGCGAGCAGCAGGGTAACCGTTTCCAGGCCCTCGTGAATCAGCGCGCGATCAAGTTCGGTGGCCTGCGGGGCTTTTTCCAGCACGTTCATCAGCGTCATCACCTGGGCGATGGCGGTGTTGAACTTGTGGTTCTGCCCTACGTCCAGGCTCGCTTGGCGGATGGCCAGGTGAGTGCTGCGGCGAATGGCTTTCTGCTCGTCGTTCAAGGCCGCGACGTCCAGCTTGCCCGGCAAGCCCTGGCTGACATGGGCATGGGCCAGGCGCCAGACGCGCTTGAGGAAGCGGTGCGAGCCTTCGACGCCGGAGTCGGACCATTCGGCGCTCATGTCGGGCGGCGAGGCGAACATCATGAACAGACGGCAGGTATCGGCGCCGAATTGGTCGATCATCGACTGTGGGTCGACGCCGTTGTTCTTGGACTTGGCCATCTTCTCGGTGCCACCGATTTCCACCGGCAGGCCGTCGGCTTTCAGTTTGGCGCTGATCACCTTGGCTTTGCTGTCACGCTCAAGTTCGACGTCCGCCGGGTTGAACCAGGTGTAGGCGCCATTGGCTTCGCGACGATAGTAGGTATCGGCGATCACCATGCCCTGGGTCAGCAGGTTCTTGAACGGCTCATCGGAGCTCACCAGGCCTTCGTCGCGCATCAGCTTGTGGAAGAAGCGCGCGTACAGCAGGTGGAGAATGGCGTGTTCGATACCGCCGATGTACTGATCCACCGGCAGCCAATGGTCGGCTGCGGATTTCTCCACCAGGCCACCTTCATAGTGCGGCGAGGCGTAACGGGCGTAGTACCAGGAGGACTCCACGAAGGTGTCCATGGTGTCGGTTTCACGCTTGGCCGGTGCGCCGCATTTCGGGCAGTTGCACTCGTAGAACTCGGGCATGCGCGCCAATGGCGAGCCAGCACCATCTGGCACTACATCTTCAGGCAGCACGACGGGCAGTTGGTCTTCCGGTACCGGTACATCGCCGCAGGTTTGGCAGTGAATGATCGGGATCGGGCAGCCCCAGTAGCGCTGGCGGCTGATCCCCCAGTCGCGCAAGCGGAACTGGGTGCGCGAAGCACCGAGGTTCTTCTTGATCAGCGCGACTTCGATGGCGTCGAAGGCGCCCTGGAAGTCCAGGCCGTCAAATTCGCCGGAGTTGATCAGGGTGCCGTGCTCGCCGTAGGCGTCTTGCCACGGGGCTGGGTTGGTGTCGCCCGAGCTGGTACGTACTACCGACTTGATCGGCAGGCTGTATTTGGTGGCGAATTCGAAATCGCGCTCGTCGTGGGCCGGCACGGCCATGACGGCGCCGTCGCCGTAGTGCATCAGCACATAGTTGGCGACCCATACCGGCAGTTTCTCGCCGGTCAGCGGGTGCTCGACGAACAGGCCGGTCGGCAGGCCTTTTTTCTCCTGGGTGGCGACGTCGGCTTCCGCCACGCTGCCGCCCTTGCATTCGGCGATGAACGCCTGCAGCTCGGGGTTGTTCTGTGCCGCCTGGGTGGCCAGCGGGTGTTCGGCGGCGACCGCGACGTAAGTCGCGCCCATCAGCGTATCCGGACGGGTGGTGAAGACTTTCAGGGCGCCCGCTTCGCCGATGGAATCGACGTTATACGGGAACTGCACTTCCATGCCCTTGGATTTGCCGATCCAGTTGCGCTGCATGGTCTTGACCTGTTCAGGCCAGCCCGGCAGATCGTCGAGGCTCGACAACAGTTCATCCGCGTAGGCGGTGATCTTGAAGTAGTACATCGGGATTTCGCGCTTTTCGATCAGCGCGCCGGAGCGCCAGCCGCGACCGTCGATGACCTGCTCGTTGGCCAGTACGGTCTGGTCGATCGGGTCCCAGTTCACGGTACCGCTCTTTTTGTAGATCACACCTTTTTCGAACAGGCGCGTGAACAGCCATTGTTCCCAACGGTAGTAATCGGGCTTGCAGGTGGTGACCTCGCGGGACCAGTCCACCGCCAGGCCCAGGCTGCGCAGCTGGGTCTTCATGTAGGCGATGTTTTCGTAGGTCCACTTGGCGGGCGCCACGTTGTTTTTCATCGCAGCGTTTTCTGCCGGCATACCGAAGGCGTCCCAACCCATGGGTTGCAGGACGTTTTTGCCGAGCATGCGCTGGTAGCGGGAAATCACGTCGCCGATGGTGTAGTTACGCACGTGCCCCATGTGTAGCTTGCCGCTGGGGTAAGGGAACATCGATAGGCAGTAGTAAGTCTCCTTGCCTGGCTGTTCGCTGACTTCAAAGGACTTTTGCTCGTCCCAGAAGGTTTGTGCGGCATTTTCTATTTCACGGGGCTGATATTGTTCGTGCATGGCTACTTTTGAACTGAATAGGGGTGGCCTAATCCTCTTCGGTGCATAGTCCGGGTTGTTCGACACCAGAAAGTGGCGCGTCCGTGCCCAAACCCTGCGGGAAGTGGAGTTACAGGAAGCGCCGTAGCATACATGACCCCACTCTATCGAGGGAAACCCTGATTGCGCGGCAAGGGCCGTCTGTCGCGGCACCGGGCAGGTGCAGCAACGGGGGCTACGCTGTTTATTGGGGAGCAAGTATTTCTTCAATGAGGTGAGGGGATGGTTGAATCGCAGCGAACTCTAACGAAACCGCAATTGTATGAAGGACTGATCGACCGTTTGGGTCGGGCATTGGATGCTGCAAGAACCGCAGGCCGATTGCGTGATGAGCGGCCTCTGGAGCTGGAGTTGCGAGGCTTGAGCCAGGCAGAGCTTGAATTGATCAGGACTTACCTGGAGTTGAATCAACACCGCGCCTCTCATGGGCAGGCCTCCCCGCCAGCCCAGGAGCCTCCTCGTTCGGCCAAGGTCATTTGGCTCAAAGACTTGGCGGCCGGTCGCGGCCCGGAAAGGTCCCGGTCCGTACGGTGCAAGTGAAGCACAGTACTATCCATTAACGTTGTCGAAACAGGCTGGTAAAGATTGTCGCTTGATCGCGTTGCATTTAGGCTTCGGGCATCTTTGGAGATGCCCGATGCCTTTTCGTTATTTCATCAAACAATTGCTGTTGCCGCCCGGCATTTTTTTGTTGTTGTTGGCGTGTGCCTGGTGGTTTCGCCGTAGCCGCCCGCGCCTGGCCGGGGTGTGCTTTGCCCTGGGGCTGGGCGGGATGTGGTTGATCAGCCTGCCGGTGATGGTGCAATGGGGCGCCCGTGCGCTTGAGACAGCGCCGCCATTGGCTCGCGAAGACTGGGCCACGCTCGCCCAGCGCGCCGATGCGATTGTGGTGTTGGGCTCCGGGCGCGAGCGTGGGGACATCGCCTGGGGCAGCGACCAGCCCACCGGCGTTGGTCTTGAGCGTGAGCGTTATGCGGCGCGACTGGCCAAGGCGTCAGGCTTGCCGGTGCTGACCAGTGGCGGCTTGCATTACGGCACGCCGCCCAGCGAAGCCGAATTGATGGCGGTGTCGATGCAGGATGATTTCGGCGTCAGCGTGCGCTGGAAGGAAGAGCGCAGCCGTACCACCTGGGAAAACGCCCAGATGAGCGCCGAGATTCTGCTGCCCCAAGGCATCAAGCGTGTGGTGGTGGTGACGCAGGCCTGGCATATGCCGCGTTCGGTGTGGAGTTTTGAGAAAGCCGGTTTCACCGTGGTGCCCGGGCCGGTGGGCTTTCTGGGCGTGGACCACGGCCGGCCGCTGGGCGGCTGGATGCCGGAGGTCAAGGCGGTGTGGCAGAGCGGGCAGTTGATCAACGAAGCGGTGGGGCAGGTGGGGTATCGGTTGTTCTACCGATAGGTGCAACACAGGAAATCAATTGTGGGAGCTGGCTTGCCTGCGATGGCGGTGGGTCAGTGAGCACTCAGCGCATTGATACACCGCCATCGCAGGCAAGCCAGCTCCCACAGGTCAGAGCGTTTTGGACATCCGGCCAGCCAGCAGCGCCCAGCCAAACAACCCCAGGCACACAATGATCAACGGCCACGAACGCCACTGCAGGTACGGCGTGAGGTTATGCATCGGCACCACTTCGCCGTAGAGAATGCCACGCTCGAATTGCGGGATCTGTGCGGTGATCTGCCCAAACGGGTTGATCAGCCCGGTCACGCCGTTATTGGTGGCGCGGATCATCCAGCGCCCGGCTTCCAGTGCACGCATCTGCGCCATTTGCAGGTGCTGCAATGGGCCGATGGAGCGACCGAACCAGGTGTCGTTGCTGATGGTCAGCAGCAGGTCGCTCTGGGCCGACAGGCCGGCAGCGAATTCCGGGTACACCACTTCATAGCAAATGAACGGCGCAATCTGATAGCCCTTGGCCTGAAGCATGGCCTGGTCTGAAGGGCCACGGGCGAAGTCCGACATCGGCAGGTCGAAGAACGCAATCAGCCCGCGCAGCATGTCCTGCAACGGCACGTATTCGCCAAACGGCACCAGCTTTTGCTTGAGATAGGTGCCGTCACCTTCGCCGACTACGGTAATGCCATTGAAGTAGCGCTTCTCATGGTGCACTTCCTGGCGAATCGGTACCCCGGTAATCAGCGCGGTGTTCCGGTCGGCGGCAAACTTGCCCATCATGCCCAGGTAGCCCTCGACCGACTCCTTGAGTACCGGCACGGCGGTTTCCGGCCATACCAGCAGGTCGACACGCTTGGAGCTCAGGCTCATGTCGCGATACAGCGCCAACTGTGCATTAAGCTGCTCGGGGTCCCACTTCATGCTTTGCTCGACGTTGCCCTGGATGGCGGCGACGCTCAGGGGGGCGCCGGAGGGCGAGGTCCAGGCGTGGTGCTTGAGCGCCAGGCCGATGGCCCAGGGGGCGACCAGCAACACCAGGCCCGCACCAATGAAGGCGTTGCGCTTGCTTGCCAGCAGGCGCGGCAGGTTGCACAGCAGGGCTGCCGTGAGTGCAAGCGCGAAGGAAATCAGCCACATTCCGCCCAGCGGCGCGAGGCCGGTCAGCGGGCCGTCGAGTTGGCTGTAACCGGAGTACAACCAGGGGAAACCGGTGAGGAACCAGCCACGAAACGCTTCCTGGCCAACCCATAACGCGGCGAAGGTCAGGGCATCCGCCAACGGTGCTTCATTGCGGCGCAGCCAGCGCGCCCACAACCAGGCGGGCAGGGCAAAGAACCAGGCAATGGCGGCGGTGAACAGCAGCATCAGGAACCCCGCCAGCAGCACCGAAGCGCCGCCGAAGTGGTGGATGCTGTAGTAGATCCAGCTGGTGCCGGCGCCAAACAGGCCGAAACCGAAACACCAGCCGCGGCCCAGGGCCTGGCGGGGTGTCAGCTCCCGCAGGCCGATATAGAACAGGCCGACCGCTACCAGAGCCAACGGCCAGATATCGAACGGCGCCAGCGCCAGAGTAGTGATGGCGCCGGCCACCACGGCCAGCAAGTTACCGGGCCAGCCGGGGCGGTTCAGGCGCTGCATGTAGGGGTGGGTCATCAGCTATTTCCTGTATCGCGCCGGGCCTGCTGCGGCACAGGGCAAGGCGCGAGGAGTGTGGTTTGGTTTTTCCAAATGAACGACGAGTAACGCAGCCCTGTGTCGCAGCAGGCCCGGCCCTTCGGGTTGTCCCTGAGAGCGGGCCATACTGCGTTGCAGGCCTTGAAAAGGGAATGCCATTCCCTGCGGCCTGCGCCTTGCCTGGCCCGCTCTCAGGGGCAACGCGACACAGGAAATAGCTGATGCCCCACCCCTTCCTTAGCGGGCAATAGGTGTCAAACGGATCAGATGGATACGACGACTATCGGCATTCAAAATGCGGAAGCGATAGGCGCCAATCTCGGTGGTTTCGTTACGCTTGGGCAGATGCCCGAACGCACTCATCACCAGGCCGCCGACCGTGTCGAACTCATCGTCGGAGAATTCGCTGTCGAAGAACTCGTTGAAGTTCTCGATCGGCGTCAGCGCCTTGACCAGGAAGTCACCGCTGGGCAGCGGCTTGATGTAGCTGTCTTCTTCGACGTCGTGCTCGTCTTCGATATCGCCGACGATCTGTTCCAGCACGTCTTCGATGGTCACCAGGCCAGCCACGCCGCCGTATTCGTCGATCACAATGGCCATGTGATTGTGGTTGGCGCGAAATTCGCGCAGCAGCACATTCAGGCGCTTGGATTCAGGTACGAAGGTGGCCGGACGCAGCAGGTCCTTGATGTTGAAGCTGTCGCCATTCTCCTTGAGGATCAGTGGCAACAGGTCCTTGGCCAGCAGGACACCCATGACGTCGTCATGGCTTTCACCGATCACCGGGTAGCGCGAGTGCGCCGAGTCGATCACGGCCGGGAGGAATTCCCGTGGGGTCTGGGTCGCCTTGATGCTGATCATCTGCGAGCGCGGGACCATGATGTCCCGTACTTGCAGGTCAGCCACCTGGATGGCGCCTTCGACGATGGCCAGCGCTTCGCTGTCCAGCAACTTGTTCTGGTGGGCCTCGCGCAGCAGCTCCAGCAGCTCCTGGCGGTTTTTCGGCTCGTGGGCAAAAGCCTGGGTCAGTTTACCCAGCCATGACTTCTGCCCGTTGCTCGATCGGTCTTCGCTCATAGCGATTACTCTAAATCCTTTGATATGACAGTTGAGTGTTGATCAGCTTTCGTCGTCTGCGTAAGGGTCGCGGTGACCCAGTTCAGCAAGCAACGTTCGTTCCAGTGCTTCCATTTCCTCGGCTTCATCATCGTCTATATGGTCGTAGCCCAAGAGATGCAAGCAGCCGTGGATGACTAGATGGGCCCAATGGGCTTCAAGTTCCTTGCCTTGTTCCTTTGCCTCGCGCTCGACCACCTCGACGCAGATCACCAGGTCGCCCAGCAGCGGGATATCCAGCAACTCGTCGGGTACGTCGGCGGGGAAGGACAGCACGTTGGTCGCGTAGTCTTTTTGACGCCAGGTGTGGTTCAGCTCGCGGCCTTCGGGCTCATCCACCAGACGAATGGTCAGCTCCGAGTCTGCGGTGCGCTGGCGCAGGGCCAGGGTGCACCAGTGCCGGAACTGTGCTTCGCTGGGGGCGGGCGCTTCGGTGGCAAGCTGCAGGTCTAGCTCAAGCATCGCCGCGAACGTCCCTGGCCGGTGCGTCATCCTTGTGATCGAAACGCTCATAGGCTTCTACGATGCGCTGCACCAGCGGGTGACGCACCACGTCCTTGGGCATGAAATGCGTGAAGCTGATGCCCGGTACATCCTTGAGTACCTCGATCACCTGCGCCAGCCCCGACTTGGTGCCCTTGGGCAGGTCGACCTGGGTGACGTCACCGGTGATCACGGCGGTAGAGCCGAAACCGATGCGGGTGAGGAACATCTTCATCTGCTCGACGGTGGTGTTCTGGCTTTCGTCGAGGATGATGAAGCTGTTGTTCAAGGTGCGGCCACGCATGTAGGCCAGCGGGGCGATTTCGATCACCTGGCGCTCGATCAGCTTGGCCACGTATTCAAAGCCGAGCATCT
Source organism: Pseudomonas sp. W2Jun17 (assembly GCF_023127795.1). Classification (NCBI taxonomy): domain Bacteria; kingdom Pseudomonadati; phylum Pseudomonadota; class Gammaproteobacteria; order Pseudomonadales; family Pseudomonadaceae; genus Pseudomonas; species Pseudomonas sp. W2Jun17. The sequence continues at coordinate 53,000 of NZ_SPKO01000038.1, forward strand.
CGTACAGCGCGTCGTAGAGCGGGCGCAGGTACGGGTCGATCTTCTGGGCCAGGTCGCCGGGCAGGAAGCCGAGCTTTTCGCCCGCTTCGACCGCCGGGCGCACCAGCAGGATGCGCCGCACTTGCTCGCGCTCCAGGGCATCCACCGCACAGGCGACGGCCAGGTAGGTCTTGCCGGTACCGGCTGGGCCGATGCCGAAGTTGATGTCGTTGCCGAGGATTTCCTTGACGTACTTCTGCTGATTCAAGCCGCGTGGGCGAATCATGCCTTTTTTGGTACGCAGGGCCACGCTGGCTTCGGCCACCGGGTTGTTGGCCAGGTCCTCCACGGCTGATTCCTGCAGGTACAGGTGTACCGTCTCTGGCGACAGCTCACTACCCTTGGTTTCGCGGTAGAGGCGACGCAGCAGGTTTTCGGCAGACGTGGTGTGTTGGGGTTCACCAATGAGCTCGAACTGATTGCCGCGGTTGCGGATCTCGATGCTCAGGCGTTGTTCGATCAGGCGCAGGTGCTCGTCGAACTGTCCGCACAGGTTGGCGAAACGGCGAGCCTCAAACGGCTCGAGGAGAAAACGATGGGGTTCTGCTATGGGTGCGTTCAAGGTTGCTTTTAGCCGCCCTTTGGCTGATGAGGTGAGAGAGAGAATAACGCCAGGCGCCGGTGTGCGAAAGCACTTAAATAGCCTGGCCCCACTCTCGATAACCATGAAGAACTCCTGTGGGAGCTGGCTTGCCTGCGATAGCGGTGGGTCAGTTGGCACATAGGGCACTGATACATCGCTATCGCAGGCAAGCCAGCTCCCACATTTTGATCTTCATCCGGTCCGCGAGATCAGTTGATCAACGAGCCGCGCAACGAGTGTGGCTGCGCCGCATCGATGTGCACATCGGCAAATTGGCCGATCAGGGTCGGGTTGTCGCAGCGGAAGTTGACGATGCGGTTGTTCTCGGTGCGCCCCTGCAACTCACCCGGGTCTTTCTTCGAGTAATCGGTGACCAGGATGCGCTGGGTCGAGCCGACCATTTGTCGGCTGATTTCGAAACCCTGTTGGTTGAGGCGATGTTGCAGTGCGTTCAACCGCTCCTTTTTCAACGCCTCCGGGGTTTCGTCCAGCAGGTCCGCCGCCGGGGTGCCCGGGCGCTGGCTGTACACAAACGAGTAGGAAAAGTCGAAACCGACGTCTTCAATCAGCTTCATGGTCTGCTGGAAATCTTTCTCGGTTTCGCCCGGGAAGCCGACGATAAAGTCCGAACTGATGCAGATGCCCGGTACGGCGGCGCGCAATTTGCGCAGCTTGGATTTGTATTCCAGCGCCGTGTGGTTGCGCTTCATCGCCGACAGGATGCGGTCCGAGCCCGATTGCACCGGCAAGTGCAGGTGCTTGACCAGCTCCGGCACTTCGGCGTGGGCCTGGATCAGGCTGTCGGAGAATTCCAGCGGGTGCGAAGTGGTATAGCGGATACGTTCGATGCCATCGACGGCGGCGACCACGCGGATCAGCTCCGCCAGGTCGGCCAGGCGCCCGTCGTGGGTCAGGCCGCGGTAGCCGTTGACGTTCTGGCCAAGTAGGGTCACTTCGCGCACGCCGTTTTCAGCCAGGTGGATGATTTCTGCCAGTACATCGTCAAACGGCCGGCTGACTTCTTCACCGCGTGTGTAGGGCACCACGCAGAAAGTGCAGTACTTGCTGCAACCTTCCATCACCGACACGTAGGCGCTCGGGCCATCGATGCGCGGCTCGGGCAAATGGTCGAATTTCTCGATTTCCGGGAACGATACGTCCACCTGCGGCAGCTTGGTGACGCGTGCGGCGTCAATCATTTCCGGCAGGCGGTGCAAGGTCTGCGGGCCGAACACCACGTCGACATACGGGGCGCGGTCGCGGATCGCAGCACCTTCCTGGCTGGCCACGCAACCGCCGACGGCGATCACCATGTCCGGGTTGGCCAGTTTCAATTCACGCCAGCGGCCCAGCTGGGAGTACACACGGTCCTGGGCCCGTTCGCGGATCGAGCAGGTATTGAGCAGGATCACGTCGGCATCTTCGGCGCGGGCGGTGACTTCCAGGGCCTGGTGTTCGCCCAGCAGGTCGACCATGCGCGAGCTGTCGTACTCGTTCATCTGGCAACCGTGGGTTTCGATATAAAGCTTCTTGGCCATGGGAATCGTCAACTGGTGGTAAAGAACCGCGCATTATAGGGGTCATGCCCATCGGTTCCTAGCGCTGTGCATCGGGTGCCATGCTATAGTTCGCGCCCTCTTTTATATCCCCATGTGTTCCCCGCCCACCATGACCAAACGTGAAGCTCCAATCTACAAGGTGATTTTCCTCAACCAGGGCCAGGTGTTCGAAATGTACGCCAAGCAGATCTATCAAAGTGATCTGTGGGGCTTCCTGGAAGTGGAAGAGTTCGTCTTTGGCGAGCGCACCCAGTTGGTCGTCGATCCGGGCGAAGAAAAGCTCAAGGCCCAGTTCGAAGGCGTGGTGCGCAGCTTTGTGCCGATGCATTCGATTGTGCGCATCGATGAAGTCGAACGCCTGGGTACGCCGAAGATCAGCGAAGCACGGGGCACGAGCAATGTGATGCCGTTTCCGATGCCGATGCCCGAGAAATGATCTGCAATTAATTTGTAGGGCGTTTCCGAAACTGCCTCTCAGTGGATGGACATTTTGTTTGAAAGATAGCAAATTTTGTTTATTCAGAGAGGGCATCATGAATATACCAATAATAAGAAAACCTCGAAGTTTCCCCCGTTCAACTGCGTTTAATCACGCCACTCATTAGCGCCAAGTTCCATCACGCCGTCATTAACGAACTGACTTGTTCGGGAGTAGCCCTGTGCGCGATCCTCGCTATGACATTCTGTTTGAGCCGGTACAAATAGGCCCGGTCCGTACTTGCAATCGCTTTTATCAAGTTCCCCACTGTAATGGCATGGGCCATGTACATCCCTCGGCCATGGCCCGGATGCGCGCAGTGAAAGCCGAGGGCGGCTGGGGCGTGGTGTGCACTGAAGAGTGCGAAATCAGCCCGCTGAGCGAGTTCTCCCCTTATATCGAGGCGCGTTTGTGGGATGAGCGCGACATTCCTGCATTGGCCCGCATGTGTGAGGCGGTACACCAGCACGGGTCGTTGGCAGGGGTAGAGCTGGCATTCAACGGTTACTCGGCGCCCAACCGCTACAGTCGCGAAATTCCCTGGGCGCCTTCCAATACCCCGGTGCGCAGTTACGACCCGGTGCAGGCCCGGGCCATGAGCCATGCCGATATCCGGCAATTGCGCGCCCTGCATCGAGCCGCCGCATTGCGCGCCCGGGAGGCGGGTTTCGACATCATCTATGTGTACGCCGGCCACGACCTGAGTGTGCCGTTCCATTTCCTCACGCCACGCAATAACCGGCGTACCGACGAATACGGCGGTGTGTTGGAAAACCGTGTGCGTTTGCTCCGCGAATTGATTGAAGACACTCGCGACGCAGTCGGTGATCGGTGTGCCGTAGCGGTCCGCCTGGCGGTGGATGAACAAATGGCCGACGGCTTGAGTCGCGAGGGCGAAGGTGCCGAAATCTTCTCGATGCTGGCAGACCTGCCGGACCTGTGGGACGTCAATGTCGCCGATTGGTCCAATGACAGCGTGACGGCGCGCTTTGCCGGGGAGGGTTACCAGGAGACCTTCCTGCTGGGGCTCAAGGCGCTGACCAGCAAGCCCGTGGTGGGCGTCGGCCGCTTCACTTCGCCAGACACCATGGTGTCTTTGGTTCGTCGTGGCGTGCTGGACCTGATCGGGGCGGCCCGCCCTTCGATTGCCGATCCCTTCTTGCCCAAGAAGATTGAAGAGGGGCGCGCCGAGGAAATTCGCGAGTGTATCGGCTGCAATGTATGCGTCAGTGGTGATCACACCAGCACGCCCCTGCGCTGTACACAGAACCCGACCATGGGTGAGGAATGGCGACGTGGCTGGCATCCCGAGTCGGTCAACCATACGCAGCAACCCGGCCGGGCGCTGGTGGTCGGCGCCGGGCCATCCGGGCTTGAGTGTTCACGGATCCTGGGTGCGCGAGGGATGGAAGTGGCCCTGGTCGACAGCCTGCGCACCCTGGGCGGACGTGTAGCGCTGGAAGCCCGGCTGCCGGGGCTGGCGAGTTGGGCGCGGGTGATTGACTATCGACTGGATGCGTTGAGCCGTATGCCGTCGGTGGAGATCTATCGGGAAAGCCACTTGCAGGCCCAGGACGTGCTGGATTTAGCCGCTGAGCATGTGTTCATTGCTACGGGTTCCCACTGGCGACGTGATGGATTGGGACGCGCCTTGCGCCGATCCTTAACGGGCCTGGACAGCCTGCCCGTGCTGACGCCTGATGACCTGATGGCAGGGGCGTTGCCCGCTTCGCCGGTGCTGCTGTTCGATGACGATCACTATTACATGGGCAGTGTGCTGGCCGAACATCTGGTGGCGCGTGGCGTGGAGGTGATATTCGTCACCCCCGCGGCGGACGTGGCGGCCTGGACCCATAACACCCTTGAGCAGCATCGCATTCAGCGTCGTCTGATGCAGCTGAATGTCACGATCGTGCCGTCCCATACGCTGGTCAGCGTTAAGCCAGAGGGCGTGGTAGCGGGCTGCATCTACACCGAACGTACGCGGTTGATCCCAGCTGCAGCCTTGCTGCTGGTCACTTCCCGGGAGCCTGAGCAGGCGCTGTATCAGGCCTTGAACAACTCACCCGAACAGTTACAGGCGGCAGGCATCCGAACGCTGACGCTGATCGGCGACTGCGTGGCGCCCGGCACCATTGCGGCGGCGGTGTATTCAGGGCATCGCATCGCGCGTGAGTTCGATGCGCCGGAGGGCTCGCTGGTAGTGCGCAGAGAAATTCCATTTATAGAGATGTAGTCAGTCCAACTGTTCAATCAATAACGAGGAATACAATAATGAAAAAAATACTCCTGATGTTATTCACCGCGCTCCTGATTAATACATCGTTGTTTGCCAACGATTACAACGTGATCCGTTTCGCTGCCGATCCCAACTATGCGCCCTTTGCTTATAAAGACAGCACGGGGACTTTGACCGGTTTTGAAATAGATATCGGCAATGCAATTTGTGCACGTTTGAATGTTCGCTGCCAATGGGTCGAGAGTGACTTTGACGGCATGATTCCCAGCCTCAACGCCGGCAAGATCGACGCCATCTTCGCTTCAATGACCATCACTGCCGCTCGGCAAAAGGTCATCGACTTCTCCTCGGAGGTGTTTTCCAGCCCCACTGCCATGGTGATGCGCCCTGGCACTGAGCTTTCCACAGGCATGGCCGTCGGCTATTTGCAGGGCAGTACTCAGGAAGTTTATGCCCGGCAAGTGCTCGCTGGGCAGGGTATGAAGGTGGTGGCTTATGCCGATCAGGAGCAAGTGTACGCGGACCTGCTGACAGGGCGTTTGCAGGCATCGCTGCAGGATGCTCAGCAAGCAGAGAGCGGATTTTTGCGTTCACCCCAAGGCGTCGGGTTTGTACTGGGGCCGCTGATTGACAGCGAGTTGATGCCGTCCAAAAGCGGCATCGGCCTCGCCAAGGGTAACCACACGTTGAAAGCGCTGTTGAATAAGGGGCTGGCTGCCCTGCACGCCGATGGTACCTATGCTCGCCTGCAAGAGCAGTACTTCCCCGGTGTGAACATGTTCAGCGGCCAATAACCGCCTTCAACGGCCAGCGAGGACACGATCATGCTACCTGCCTTCACTCAATTCGCCGCGTCCCTGGGTGGTTTTTTACCGATGTTACTGCACGGGGTCTGGGTCACCCTGCAACTGGCACTGTTGTCATTGCTGCTGGGGCTGATCCTGGGCCTGCTGGGGGCAGGCGCCAAGCTGTCCAGGGTGAGGGCATGGCGCCTGTGCGCACAGGTGTACACCACCTTGATTCGCGGGGTACCGGACCTGCTGTTAATGCTGTTGATTTTCTACGGGTTGCAGACAGGCCTGAGTCGTCTGACCAGCGAATTGGGCTGGGCCTACATCGATATCGACCCTTTCAGCGCCGGCGTGATCACTCTGGGGTTTATCTACGGCGCTTATTTCACCGAAACCTTTCGCGGCGCGTTGCTGGCTGTACCCCGTGGGCAGTTCCAGGCAGCCAAGGCCCTTGGCCTGAGCTTCAGGCAGAGCTTTTTGCATGTGATATTCCCGCAGATGATGCGATTCGCCCTGCCGGGTCTGGGCAATAACTGGATGGTCTTGCTCAAGGCTACGGCGCTGGTGTCGATCATCGGCCTGGCAGACCTGGTGAAAGTGGCGCAGATGGCGGGCAAGAGCAGTCAGCAATTACTGGCTTTTCTGCTGCTGGCGGCGCTGGTCTACCTCTTGCTCAGCAGTGTTTCAAACGCAGCGTTGCGCTGGCTGGAGCGTCGGTATGGTGAAGGTGTGCAGGGATCATCATCATGATCGAGCTTATCCAGGAGTATTGGCGGCCGTTTATTTATTCCGACGGTCAACAAATCACCGGTCTGGCCATGACCTTGTGGCTGACCAGCGCCTCTTTGTGCCTGGGCCTGCTGTTGGCGTTGCCACTGTCCATCGCCAGGACGTCCAGCCGACGCTGGCTGCGCTGGCCGGTGCAAAGCTTTACCTACGTGTTTCGCGGCACACCGCTGTATATCCAGTTACTGATCTTCTACACCGGCATCTACAGCATTGGCGCTGTTCGCGAGCAACCGTTGCTGGATGCCTTTTTTCGCGAAGCGCTCAATTGCACGCTTCTGGCGTTTGCCCTCAATACCGCGGCCTACACCACGGAAATACTGGCGGGCGCAATTCGGGCAATGCCACGCGGTGAAATCGAGGCTGCTCGTTCCCTGGGCTTCGACGGCTGGAAGTTGTACGTGCACTTGATCATGCCCTCGGCCCTGCGCCGGTCGTTGCCCTACTACAGCAATGAAGTGATCTTCATGTTGCATTCCACCACCCTGGCGTTCACGGCAACGGTGCCGGATATCCTGAAAGTCGCACGGGATGCCAACGCTGCAACCTTCCTCACCTTCCAATCCTTTGGCCTGGCCGCGGCGCTTTACTTGTGTATTACGTTCGCGTTGGTCGGCTTGTTCCATCTGGCTGAACGACGTTGGCTGAGCTTTCTTGATTCGAGTCGATAGGGGGGCAATATGCAGACTCACAGGCATGAACTGTTAACGGCTGTGCCAGGTACCACGCGGCATATTCATAGTTTTCATTACGGTCCGGCCAATGCGCCGAGCAAGGTTTACATCCAGGCGTCCCTGCACGCCGATGAATTACCGGGGATGCTGGTGTTGTGGCATCTCAAACAGCGTCTGGCGCACCTGGAGGCGACAGGTGCGTTGCGTTGGCAAGTGGTGCTGGTGCCGGTGGCCAATCCGTTGGGGTTGGAGCAGGTGCTGATGGACGTACCGCAGGGGCGTTTCGATAACGACAGTCGAGAGAACTTCAACCGCTTCTTCGTTGACGTCAGCGAGCAGGTCGGCGACCAGGTACAGGATGTTCTGACCGATGATCCTGCGCATAACCTGCATCTGATCCGTGCGGCCCTGCGGCGAACCCTTGTCAGCCAGGTACCGGCGACCCAGCTGCACTCTCTGCGTTTGGTCCTGCAAACGCTGGCCTGTGACGCCGACAGGGTGCTGGACCTGCATTGTGATTTCGAGGCAGTGCAGCACCTGTACCTGGCGCCCGATGCCTGGCCCCAGGTGGAGCCGCTGGCGCGGTACCTGGGCGCTCGGGCCTGCTTTATGAGCCCGGACGCGGGCGGGCATTCGTTCGACGATTGCTACACCTTGTTCTGGGCACGGATGCAGGCGCGTTTTCCTGGGGCCTTTTCGGCGCCGGGTTTTGCCGTGACCGTGGAGTTGCGCGGCGTTGCCGATGTGGACCACGGGCTGGCGCGGCAGGATTGTCAGGCGTTGATCAACTATCTGATGTTACAGGGAGGCATTGAGGGGCAAGCGCCGCCACTGCCGGCGCTATTGAGCCCGCCAACACCCTTGGCGGGGGTCGAGCCGGTGGTGAGCCCGGTGGGAGGCTTGATGGTCTTTTGCGCGCAGGTGGGGGACTACCTCGAAGCAGGACAGATCGTGGCGCAAGTCATCGACCCGATCACGGACCGAGTGATTGAGGTCGCGTGTGAGCATGAAGGGCTGTTGTATGTGCGATCAGTACGCCGCATGGCAAGCGCCGGTATGACGATTGCCCATGTAGCGGGGTCCACGGCATATCGACAGGGCTACCTGTTATCGCCGTGATCAGGGCAGGGGAGAGAAGGGCGAGCGCCCATCGGCGCTCTGCAATTCCTGCAGGTAATTACGGAAAATCTGCCCCAGTACCTGGGTCGCCACTTCCAGTTCATCGCGCTGCATGTGCTCGGCGACCTCATCGGCGGTGTCCAGCGCGTCTTCAGCACCGTTGACCGCGGCCATTTTCAGCACGATGTAGGCCTGCACGTTATTGGCCGGCACGCCTTCACCCTTGAAGAACATATTGCCGAGCTGGAATTGCGCCTGGGCGTGGCCTTGTAGCGAAGCCTTTTCGAAGTAGCTCAACGCTTTGTTGAGGTCGACGGCCGGGTTCTTGCTGTCGTGGTAGAACTCGCCCAACTCGTATTGCGCTTGCGCATCCCCTTCATCAGCTTGTTTCTGGCACGCGCTCAGGGCTTCGGCCTGGCTGTCTGGCTGGGTATTGAGGGTGCAACGACCCATCGCTGGGATTAACAACGAGTTGCCGCCTGCCTGGGCATGTGCCAGCAGCGGCTGAAGGAGCAACAGGCAGCCCAGAACCAGGGTGCGGCCGGTGCGTTTCATGGGAATCGACTTACCTCTGACGGGGCGCGCGGACCCTCGGGGAGTCCAATAAGCGCGCATTATGAAATAAGCAGGCCTCTGCTTACAAAGTCTTTACTCGTTTTTCTGCTGCTTGGGCAAGTTATCTGCCGGATTGCAGGGCAATTCTCGAAAAAACCAGGAAACTTCTGTAAGCAAAGTAGCAAATCTGACGCTGCCTGGGGGGCAACGTCAGAACGTGGGTCACTTATTTCAGGGCCGCGAAGGCGCGTTCGGCAGCATCCAGGGTCAGTTTCAGCTCGGCTTCGCCATGGGCGATCGAGGTGAAGCCGGCTTCGAAGGCGCTCGGCGCCAGGTACACGCCGCCTTCAAGCATCAGGTGGAAGAAGCGCTTGAACAGGTCGGCATCGCTGCCCATCACGTCATCAAAGGTGACGATGTCGTCGGCGCCGCTGAAGTACAGGCCGAACATGCCACCGGCCTGGGTGGTGACAAACGGGATACCCGCGGCGTCGGCGCGCTGCTGCAGGCCATCAAGCAGGCGGGTGGTGTAGTCGGTCAGCTCGGCGTGGAAGCCCGGGCGGCTGATCAGGCGCAGGGTGGTCAGGCCAGCGGCCATTGCCAGCGGGTTACCCGACAAGGTGCCAGCCTGGTAGACCGGGCCCAGCGGGGCGATGTGCTGCATGATTTCGCGCTTGCCGCCGAAGCAGCCTACTGGCATACCGCCACCGATGATCTTGCCGAAGGTGCTCAGGTCCGGCGTGACGCCGTAGTGTGCCTGGGCGCCGCCGAGGGCGACGCGGAAACCGGTCATCACTTCGTCAAAGATCAGCACCACGCCGTGCTTGTCGCACTGCTCGCGCAGGCCTTCGAGGAAACCCGGTGCCGGCGGTACGCAGTTCATGTTGCCGGCCACCGGTTCGACGATGATGCAGGCCACGTCCTGGCCGACTTCGCTGAGCATTTGCTCGACGGCGGCGATGTCGTTGAACGGCAGGGTCAGGGTGTGTTTGGCGAATGCCGCCGGTACACCGGCAGAGTTGGGTACGCCTTGAGTCAGCGCGCCGGAGCCGGCCTTGACCAGCAGGCTGTCGGAGTGGCCGTGGTAGCAACCCTCGAACTTGATGATGTTGTCGCGGCCGGTGAAACCACGGGCCAGGCGGATCGCGCTCATGGTGGCTTCGGTACCGGAGCTGACCATGCGCACCATTTCCATCGACGGCACGATGGCGCAAACCAGGTCGGCCATCTCGGTTTCCATGGCGGTCGGCGCGCCATAGGACAAGCCGTGTTGCAGCTGCTGGCGCACCGCGTCGAGTACGTCCGGGTGGCTATGGCCGAGAATCATCGGGCCCCAGGAGCCGACATAGTCGACGTAGCGCTTGTCATCTTCGTCGGTGACGTAGGCGCCTTCGGCGTGTTTGAAGAACAACGGCGTGCCGCCCACGCTCTTGAACGCACGCACGGGGGAGTTCACACCGCCGGGGATGTGTTTCTGGGCATTGGCAAACAGGGTTTCGGAACGGGACATGATGGACGTCTCTCTGAAATCAGATTTTAAGAAGGGCATTGAAAGCACGGGCGCGTCGCGTGACTTCCTGAGTACTGTCGGCGCCGAATAAACCGTGCACCACGGCCAGCAGGTCGGCACCGTGGGCCACCAGCGGTTCGGCGTTGTCCAGGGTCACGCCGCCGATCACGCAGATCGGCAGCTGCACGCGCGTGCGGGCCTCGGCCAGCATTTCAACGGTGGCGGCAGGTGCGCCGGGCTTGGTGGTGGAATTGAAGAAGCGCCCGAAGGCGACATAGCTGGCGCCTTCCTTGGCGGCCTGTTCGGCCAGTTCGATCTGGCTGTGGCAGGTAGCACCGATGATCGCCTTGGAACCGAGCAGCGCACGGGCCGGGGTCAGCGGACCATCGGTCTGCCCCAGATGCACGCCCACGCCCAGGCGCGCGGCGAGTTCGGCATCATCGTTGATGATCAATTGAGTCTTGTAGCGCGAGCACAGTTCATACAGCTTTTCGGCTTCACGCAGGCGCCGTGCCTCGTCGCTGCTTTTGTCGCGGTACTGCAACAGTGTCACGCCGCCGTCCAGCGCCGCTTGGACGTAGGCGAGGAACTTGCCGGCCAGGAGCTGGCTGTCGGTAATGGCGTAAAGGCCACGTAGTTTCATCGGGCAAGCCCCTTGCTGTGACGAGCGATAAGTTACGAGCAGAAATCCAGCGGCAGCCGGCGCGGCACGAACTGGCCATGGCCCAGTTGCTCGGCGTCACGCAGGGTGCGCCAGGTGTAGTTGAGGGCCGATTGCACCGCGCTGGTCAAACCTTCGCCCTGGGCGATGCGCCCGGCGAGGGCGCTGGCCAAGGTGCAGCCCGAACCGTGATAACTGCCAGGCAAGCGCTGGCAGGTAAAGGTATGGCGCGTGCCGTCGCGGCTGTACAGGCGGTTGTGCACTTCATGTTCGTCGCCATGGCCGCCGGTGATCAGCAGGTGCTTGATGTACGGCAACAGTTTCTCGGCGCACTCGTCGGCAGTGCCGTCTGGCAGTTCGGCCAGGATGCGCGCTTCCGGCAGGTTGGGCGTGGCGATCAGCGACAAGGGCAACAGCCGCTCGCGCATCGCATAGCCGACCTCGTCCTTGCCCAGGCTACCGCCGCCGCCGGCGCGCAGCACTGGGTCGCAGACCACCGGCAGATGCGGGTGCGCCTGCAGCAGTTCAACCACCGTATCGACCATGGCGGTGGAACCGAGCATGCCCAGTTTGACGGCTGCGACTTCGGAGTCGCCGAGCACGGCATTGGCCTGGGCCATCACCCACTCACGGTCGAGCACGCGGAAGTCGCTGACATTGACGGTGTTCTGCACGGTCAACGCTGTGACGGCCGGGGCCGCGTGACAGCCCTGGGCGAGCAGGGCTTCGATATCTGCCTGCAAGCCGGCGCCACCACTGGGATCGTGGCCGGAGAGACAGAGGACAACAGGGCGAGAGCTGTAGATATTCATGGTGCGCGAGCTTACCACCAAACGCTTTTTGCGTGGCCGTCTGACGATGGTTGAAGTGTGAGCGCTGGAACAGCGCTTTTCTGGCGATTGAAACAGCATGAAAGTCCTCTGAAGACCTTGATGTAGAGCCTTTCAAAAAAATAGTTCAATGGTGTCCAATGGCCTTTAATGGCTATGCTAAAGTGCATTCAAACAACTTACTGTATCGCCGGTGTACGTCTTCTCAAAAGGATGGGGGGCTTTTGACATAACCGGACAGGCCACGCTGGGGCTCTATGCGCTATTTGCTGATCTTTATATTGTGCGGGCTACCCTTGCTCGCCGGCGCCGTCGAGTTCAACCAGGACACGCGAAGCCTGCCGCTGGGCCAGGTCATGCAAGTGCTCGAAGATCCAACCGATGCCCTCACCATTGCCGATGTCAGTTCCCCCACCTACGCCGCCCAGTTCAAGACCCATGACAAAGCCACCCTCAACGCCGGCTATTCGCGCTCGGTGTTCTGGCTCAAGGTCAACCTGCATTACAGCGCAACAGATCCTCGTGCACCGCGCACCTGGTTTCTGGAGTTGGCTTATCCGCCGCTCAATCGCCTGGACCTGTATCAGAGCGACGGCACCGGTCACTACCGCCTGACCGCCCGCACCGGCAGTGCATTACCGTTTTCCAGCCGTGAGGTGAGCCAGAGCAATTACCTGTTCAAGCTCAATTTTGCGCCCGATCAGCAGCAGACCCTGTACCTGCGCTTGCAAAGCCAGGGCTCGATCCAGGCGCCGCTGACCCTGTGGGCGGGCACGGCGTACCTGGAAGAACAACCGCTGCGCTTGTATGTACTCGGGGCTATTTATGGTGTGCTGCTGGGCATGCTGATCTACAACCTGTTCATTTACCTCAGCGTGCGCGACACCAGCTACCTCTATTACATCCTCTATATTGCATCGTTCGGCTTGTACCAGCTGTCGGTCAATGGCGTCGCGGTGCAGTACTTCTGGCCGAACAACCCGTGGTGGGCGAATGCGGCGGTGCCGTTCCTGATCGGATCGGCGGCATTGTTCGGCAGCCTGTTTGCCCGCAGCTTCCTGCACACCGTGCAGCACAGCCGCTGGATCGACCGGATCCTGCTGGCGCTGGCAGCGTGCGGCGGCGTGGTGATGGCGCTGGCGCTGTTGACCAGCTACGCCGTGGCCCTGCGCCTGGCCACCGGCCTGGCGCTGGTGTTCACCGTGACCATCTTTGTCGCCGCGATCAAGGCCTGGTACTGCGGGCAGCGCATGGCGCGCTACTTCATCATCGCCTGGTCGGCGTTCCTGCTGGGCGGAGTGGTCAATACGCTGATGGTGCTGGGCTACCTGCCCAACGTGTTCCTGACCATGTACGCCAGCCAGCTCGGCTCGGCCATTGAAGTGGCACTGCTGTCCCTGGCCCTGGCCGACCGCATCAACGGTATGCGCGAACAGCAGGCGCAAATCCTCCTCGACGCCAGCCAGAAGCTCGAAGCGCTCAACCAGCAACTGGCCCGCAGTAATCGCCTCAAAGACGAGTTTCTCGCCACCCTGACCCACGAACTGCGCACGCCGATGAATGGGGTGATTGGTTCCCTGGAATTGATGCAGACCGTGCCGTTGGGCGAGGACCTGGCGCAGTACCAGCAAACCGCCGCGGGCTCGGCGCGGGACATGATGCGCATGGTCAACGGTATCCTCACCCTGACCGAGTTGCAGGCCGGTCGGATGGTGGCCCAGCCGCAAGCGTTCAGCCTGCGCGGTGTGCTCGACACCTTGCGCCAGCAGTTCACCCCCAGCGCGCAGAGCAAGGGCCTGGCGTTTTCCATTGATGTTGCCGATGAGTTGCCGGACCGGGTGATCGGCGATGCCGACAAACTGCTCCAATGCCTGGATTGCCTGCTGGACAATGCATTCAAATTTACCCAACTCGGCGCTGTGCGCTTGCGCGTGGTCGGGGTGCCCGAAGGGGAGGGCGCATTGCACCTGAGCTTTATTGTCACCGACACCGGTATCGGCTTCGCCTTTCTCGATGAGGCCACGCTGTACCAGCGCTTCTTCCAGCTTGATGGCTCGATGACTCGCGAATACGGCGGCCTGGGCATTGGTTTGGCGATTTGCCGGCAGTTGATCGAGCTGTTGGGTGGGCGCCTGACCCATCATTCGGAGCCGCGCAAGGGCAGCCGTTTTCAGTTGGAGGTGGACGTCAGCGTGGTGCCTGCGCAACCCAAGCCGAGCGGGCAAGCGCAGCCCAGGCAGCGTGCGCCCCAGGATTGCACCGTGTTGCTGGTGGACGACAACAGCGTCGGCCAGTTGGCGGTGCGTGGCATGTTGCTCAAACTCGGCTACCGGGTGAAAACCGTAGATAACGGCCCGGCGGCACTGGCGGCATTACAAGGCAATCGCTTCGATGCGGTGCTGCTCGACGTGCCGGAGGGCGGCTTCTCATTGTGCTGTCAGATTCGTGCACTGCCCGACTGTGGTGAGTTGCCGGTGATCGCCTTGAGTAGCTCAAGTGATGGACCAGAGCGTGAACGCTGCCATGGCGTCGGCATGACTGATCGCCTGGCTAAACCGGTGCGGTTCGAAGCCCTGCAAGGGGTGCTGGAGCGCCGCGTGTTGCGCTTGGGTGAGGGCGAAAGCGCCGGGCATTCGGCGGGTATGCCACTGTTTTAAGCGTGAGGTCGGTGCTTAACTGAATTCAAGGCCCCTCTTTCACGTGGCCTTTTTCCAGGAGGCCCGTCATGAACCTGCATCAGTTTGCCGAAACCCACGACGTCACCAATCAGCCACCGTCCCTGGACGGCACCAACCTGTATCGCATCGACTTGCCCCTGCAGCAATGGTCGCGTCGCTTTGGCGCCGGCTGGGCCGAATCGCGTATCGATGCCTACGGCGCGCTGGCCGGAGGGCCGTTGATGGCAGCCGGGTTCCTGGCCAACCAGAACAAACCGGTGTTCAGCAGCCATGACCGTTATGGTCATCGCATTGACCTGGTGGAGTTTCATCCGGCTTATCACGAACTGATGCGCACTGCTGTTGAGCATGGCCTGCCGTCGCTGCCCTGGGCTCACCCGCAGCCCGGCGCCCATGTGGCCCGTGCGGCAATGACCTACCTGCACAGCCAGGCCGAGGCCGGCACCGGTTGCCCGCTGACCATGACCTTCGCCTGCGTTCCGGCCTTGCGCCTGCAACCGGACCTGGCAGATCGCTGGTTGCCGAAAATCCTTTCGACCCAATATGACCCACGCAACGTCGGCATTGCCCACAAAGCCGGCGCCACCATCGGCATGGCCATGACCGAGAAGCAGGGCGGCACCGACGTGCGGGCCAACACCACACGCGCTTATCCGGTGGGCGCGGGTGGGCCCGGCCAGGCCTATGAACTGGTGGGCCACAAGTGGTTCTGCTCGGCACCGATGTGCGATGGCTTCCTGACCCTGGCCCAGACCGACAAGGGCCTGACCTGTTTCCTGCTGCCCCGGCACCGCCCGGATGACACGCGCAACGAGTTCTATATCCAGCGCTTGAAGAACAAACTCGGCAACTGCTCCAACGCGTCCAGCGAAGTGGAGTTTCGCGGCGCCCTGGCCTGGATGGTCGGTGAAGAGGGCCGGGGTGTGCCGACGATCATCGAAATGGTCGCCATGACCCGCTTCGATTGCATGGTCGGCTCCAGCGCCTTGATGCGTCAGGCGCTGACCCAGGCCAGCCATCACTGCGCGCACCGCCTGGTCGGTGGCCGCGTGCTCAACCAGCAGCCGCTGATGCAGAACG
This sequence comes from Pseudomonas sp. W2Jun17, assembly GCF_023127795.1. Taxonomy (NCBI): domain Bacteria; kingdom Pseudomonadati; phylum Pseudomonadota; class Gammaproteobacteria; order Pseudomonadales; family Pseudomonadaceae; genus Pseudomonas; species Pseudomonas sp. W2Jun17. Next base: position 68,582 of record NZ_SPKO01000038.1, read on the forward strand.
TCCTGGCCGACCTGGCATTGGAGAGCGAAGCGGCCCTTGCCTTGAGCCTGCGCATGGGGCGCGCCCTGGATCATCTTGAAGATGAACAGGAAGCCAAGTTCGCTCGGCTGGTCACGGCGGTGGGCAAGTATTGGATCTGCAAGCGAGCGCCCGCGATGATCAACGAAGCCGCCGAATGCATGGGCGGCGCCGGGTATGTGGAAGACAGCATCCTGCCGCGTCTTTACCGTGAGGCGCCGGTGAACTCGACATGGGAAGGTTCCGGCAATGTGCAATGCCTGGACGTACTCCGCGCGTTGTCCAAAGAGCCGGGCGTGCTGGAGGTGCTGTTTGTGGAGTTGGGAGACGGTCATGGTGACAAGCAACTGGCGCGGCATATCGAGCAGTTGAAGTTGGCGTTTATGGACACCCAGGACATTCAGTACCGTGCGCGGCAGTTGACTGAGGATATTGCCGTGGCGTTGCAGGCCAAGTTATTGCTGGAGGCAGGAAATGCGGCGGTCAGCGACGGGTTTATCGCCAGCCGGTTGGGCGAATCGTCGGGGCGGGTATATGGCACCTTGCCGCGTGGGGTGGATGTAGAAGCCATAGTCGCGCGCTCAACCCCGCCATCTCCCATATTTTAAGGTGCATTCCAATCCGGCTGTTTCGGTGAGGCCGGGATACAGGCAAGATAAAGGCCTGCAAGTCCAGAACACAGGATGCTTACCGTGACCGAAGCTTTTGTTGTCGTTAAAACCGCCGAAGAAGCCGTGGACCGGCTGGCGGCTCTGCATGAGCAAGCCACCGGCGCGCTCAATCAAGCCCTCAAGCAATACCTCAAGGACCGCGTCGAGCCCGACGCCGCACAACGTGCACTGTTTCGCTACCCGGAACTGCGCCTGACCTACCACTGCCATGGCGAAGTCCCACAGACCACCCGTGCATATGCCAAGGTGCAACTGCCGGGTACCTACAGCGTCACCGTGACCCACCCCGCCGCGTTTCGTAAGTATCTGCTGGAGCAACTGGTGCCGCTGATGCACGACTTCACCGTCACGGTGGAAGTGGGCGTCAGCCAGCAGAACATTCCGTACCCGTACGTGGTGGAGCAGGGCGACGAACTGGCCGGCTCCGGCGTGACCGCCGCGACCCTGGCCCGCGTATTCCCCAGTACCGACCTGTCCGCCGCCACCGACGGCATTGCCGATGGCCTCTACGACTGGGAAAACACCGACCCGCTGCCCCTGGCATTGTTCGACGCGGCACGCGTGGACTTTTCCCTGCGCCGCCTGGTGCATTACACCGGCAGCGATTGGCGCCATGTACAGCCGTGGATCCTGCTGACCAACTACCACCGCTACGTTGACCAGTTCATCCTGCACGGCCTGGAACAACTGCGCAGCGACCCGCGTTTTATCCGCATGGTGCTGCCGGGCAACGTGGTCATCGACAAGAGCATGGACCACGGCGAAGCCTCGGCGATTGCCGCCGGCGTGGTCTGGCATCGCTACCAGATGCCGGCGTATCACCTGCAAGCCAGTGACGGCCACGGCGTGACCCTGGTGAACATCGGCGTGGGCCCGTCCAACGCCAAGAACATCACCGACCACCTGGCCGTGTTGCGCCCGCATTGCTGGCTGATGATCGGCCACTGCGGCGGCCTGCGCCAATCCCAGACCATCGGCGACTACGTACTGGCCCACGCCTATATGCGCCGTGACGGGATTCTTGACCGCGTGGTACCGCCGAACATCCCGATCCCGGCCCTGGCCGAGGTGCAGTTGGCGCTCCAGCAAGCGGCGGCCCACGTCACTGGCGAAAAAGGCGAAGAGCTGAAAAAACGCCTGCGCACCGGTACCGTGCTGACCTATGACGACCGTAACTGGGAATTGCGCTGGGCCCAGGAACGGCCGCTGATCAACCTGTCCCGCGCCGTGGCCGTGGACATGGAAAGCGGCACCATCGCCGCCCAGGGTTACCGTTTGCGCGTGCCTTACGGCACCTTGTTATGCGTATCCGACAAACCCTTGCACAGCGAGATCAAGCTGCCGGGTTCGGCCAACGCGTTCTACGAGCGTGCGGTCAGCCAGCACTTGAAGATCGGCATCGAGGCGGTCGACCTGTTGCGCACCGAACTCAACTCGTTGCACTCGCGCAAACTGCGCAGCTTCGACGAGCCGCCGTTCCGCTAAGCGGTTGGGATGGTCATTTGGCGGTCAGGCCACTAGCATTGTCGGTCCTGACCGTTAGATGTTTCTTTGCCATGTCCCGTCCTACCCGTCCCGATTCGCGCCGCCCAGGCGTGAAACCTTCGCAGCCTGTTCGGCGTGTCGCCAAGGCGCCACCGGCCGAGCCGAAGCTGATCCTGTTCAATAAGCCGTTCGACGTGTTGACCCAGTTCAGCGACGAAGGCGGTCGCGCGACCCTCAAGGATTTCATCGACATTCCCGGTATTTACCCGGCCGGGCGCCTGGACCGTGACAGCGAAGGCTTGCTGCTGTTGACCAACGATGGCCAGCTTCAGGCGCGCATCGCCGACCCCAAGCACAAGCTGGCGAAAACCTACTGGGTGCAGGTGGAAGGCGAGCCGACCGAAGAACAGCTCCAACGCCTGCGCGATGGCGTCGAACTGAACGACGGCATGACCTTGCCTGCCGAGGCCCGTCAGTTGGATGAGCCGGCATTATGGCCGCGCAACCCGCCGGTACGTTTTCGTAAAAGCGTGCCCACCCATTGGCTGGAATTGGTGATTCGGGAAGGACGCAACCGTCAGGTTCGGCGCATGACTGCCGCCGTGGGCCTGCCGACGCTGCGCCTGGTGCGCGTGCGCATTGGTGACTGGTCTATCGACGGCCTGGATCAAGGCCAATGGAAAGCAGTACCGGCGCGCCTATAAAGCGCCGGACTCGATCAAGCCGATCACCACGCTCTTGATGATGAACGCGGCCACGCCCAGGCCCAGCACGAAAAACAGAATGAATGAGCCAAAGCGCCCGGCCTTGGATTTCTTCGCCAGGTCCCAGACGATAAAGCCCATGAAAATGATGAGGATAGTGACCAGGCCGGTCATCATCCATTCTTCAAACAGGGCGGGGTCGATGTTGTTCATGGGGCTATTCCAGCAAGACAAGCGAGCAGTATACGGCAGCGTTACAGACGCAACATTGACCTGAGTCGAAGCACAATCCAAATGTGGGAGGGGGCTTGCTCCCGATGACTGAGTGTCAGTCAGTTATTTATCAACTGACCTACCGCTATCGGGAGCAAGCCCCCTCCCACATTTGAATCTCTGTGTTCTCAGGTGCGCAGGTGGGTCAGCGGCAGTTCGGTGCTGTTGAGTACCTGGTTGAGCACAAAGCTGGAACGCACGCTGGTCACCCCTTCGATGCGGGTCAGATGGCCCAGCAGCAGTTTCTGGTAATGGTCCATATCCGGCACCACCACCTTCAACTGGTAGTCCGCATCCATCCCGGTCACCAAACTGCATTCCAGCACTTGCGGCAAGGTGCGAATGGCGGCTTCAAAATTCTCGAAACGCTCCGGCGTGTGCCGGTCCATGCCGATCAATACGTAGGCTGTAAGGCTAAGGCCGAGCATCTTGCGATCCAGCAGGGCGACCTGGCGGGCGATATAGCCGTCGTCTTCCAATTGCTTGACCCGGCGCGAGCAGGGCGAAGGCGACAGGCCGATGCGTTCGGCCAGCTCCTGGTTGGAGATCCTCGCGTCGCGCTGCAATTCCGCCAAAATACTCAGGTCGTATCGGTCAAGCTTGCTCATTGGGTTGGCCTTTGTCGTAACTATTGCGGTGAATTATCCATGAAGGGTTAAAAATTGCGCAAGCACTGTTTATTGACGCAATCTTCGCAATCATCTGTCCGTCCGGCACGCCTATGATTACCAACAGAATCACCGCCTGGACAACAGTCCACAGCAGCCCGCCCAATCAGGCCCGCTGCGGCCGCCGCCCCAGCAGGGTTGAGCCGGCCTCCAGGCTGCACACTGTCCACAAGACGGCGTGAGGTGAGCCAACGTCAAAAGCGTTGAGCACGGACGAAATTCTCAAGGGGTGGCCGACGGGTCACCCCTTTTCTTTTGCCTTGAGAAAATAGTGCCCACGACTGATAACCTGCGTGAGAACCGGGTGAGGCTTTTCCAGTCTCATGTGTAGGCCCTAATCCGCAGTGAGGAAAAGCATGAAGCGCATCTGGCGTATGGCAGGTGTTGGTTTGCTGGTGGCAAGCGTCGGCACGCAGGTAATGGCCGACGAGCGCGATAACTCACCGGGCCCGGGTCAACGGCCTGAGCACAATCAGCCACGTCCACAAAACCCGCAGGATGATCGCGGCGGCCAGCACGATGGTGGCCAATGGCAAGGTCGCCCGCAAGGTCATGAGCCAGGGCGACCTGCACCGCAACCTTCCAATAACCTGCCGATCCAGGGCCGGCCCGATACGGTGCGCCAGACTCAGGAACCGCGCCAGGGTTATTACCGTGATATCCCCAGGCGCCCCGATGACAATCGGCATTGGGAGGCTGGCGGCCCCGGTTCGCGTCCGGGTAACGATCGCCCCGGTGATAACCGCTGGCCAGGCCGCCCCGACGGGCATGGCAACGGCTGGGGTCCGGGCCCGCAACATCGCCCTGGTTATGTCATCGACCGTTTTCCCGACCGCAATTACCGCGTGCCTTACCGTGGCCAGGACTACTTTTTCTCCGGCGGCTACTGGTATCGCCCCCAAGGCCCACGCTACGTGGTGGTGACGCCACCCTATGGCATCCGTGTGCATTACCTGCCGGACTATGCGCGTGAAGTATGGGTAGGGGGCTCGCTGTTGTTCCTTGCCGCTGGCGCGTACTACGCCTATGAGCAAAGCACCCAGCAATACGTGGTGGTGCAGCCTCCTGCGCAAGTGCCATCACCCCAGCCGGCGCCGCAAGGCAACGGCTATGACGTAGTGGCCTACCCTGCCAACGGCCAATCGCCGGCGCAGGTGCAGCAGGACGGCTACGACTGTTATCGCTGGGCGGTGCAGCAAAGCGGCTTCGACCCGCGCACCGTCACCTACGCCCCGGACCCGGCGGTGGTGCAAACCTACCGCCAGGCCCAGGGCAACTGCCTGGGCAGTCGTGGGTATCAGGTGCAGTACTAGGTTTTGTTGCCGGTGACCACTTCCAGCGGGTCGGCGTGCACCAATACTTCGGCTTTCGGGTATTCCCGGTGAATGGCGTCGGCGGCCTGGTCGCTGATGCCGTGAGCCACCGACAGCGTCAATTCCCCCGGCAACTCCAGGTGCAGCTGCACAAACCAGTGGTTGCCGGAAACCCGCGTACGCAAGTCGTGGGCACCCAGCACGCCGGGTACGCCACGAGCCAGTTCCAGCATGTGCTGGCTGACATCTGGCGGTAACTCTTCGTCCATCAACACCGCAAAGCTTTCGCGGGCGATCTGGATCGCACTCCACAGAATATAGGCGGCGATACCCAGGCCAAACCAGGCATCGACCTGATGAAAGCCAAAACCGGCCAACACCAGCGCAATCAGGATGCTGCCGTTGAGCAGCAAGTCCGAGCGGTAGTGCAGCGAGTCGGCGCGCACCGCGTTGGAGCCGGTCTCGCGCACCACGCGGTGTTGCAGCATCAGCAGGGCCACGGTCAGCGCCAGCGACAGGATAATCACGCCAATGCTCAGCCACGGTGCGCCGACCGGCTCCGGATGCTTGAGCCGTTCAAAGGCCTGGAGCGCAATCAGCACCGCACTGCCGGCAATAAACAAGGCTTGCGCCATGCCCGCCAGCGACTCCGCCTTGCCGTGCCCGTAACGGTGATCGTCATCGGCCGGGCGCAGGGCGTAATGCACGGCCAGCAGATTCAACAGCGAGGTCACGCCGTCGAGCAGCGAGTCGGTCAGCCCGGCGAGCATACTCACCGAGCCGCTGAGCCACCAGGCGATGGCCTTGGTGATAATCAGCACACTGGCCACGCCCACTGAGGCGCGGGTGGCCAGGCGCAGAAGCCTGGCGTGTTCGGGACTGCTGGTCATGGGCTGTCCTTACGCGGCGGGCTGCAGGCCCAGGGACGCGAGTTGTTGCACGCTGCCCTTGAACTGGATCAGACGCGGGTCGTCCAGCGGCAAGCTGCGGCCGGTTTCCTTCTCAATGATGCTTTGCAGCTTGGCATTGTCGACCTTGCCGTCGGCGCCGATGGCTTCGTGCAATTTCTCGGGCGCGACCTGGGCGGTCTTGCCGGGTTCGTAGTAGATCGCGCCCGTGGCGAAGTCGACCCCAAACGCGATCAGGCCCGGGATCACGTAGAACAGCAGGCCGACGGCATCGAGCACGGCAATGGCCGGGTCGATCTTGCCGTCGATCTGGCCACGGCGGTCGGGGTAGAAAATCGAGCCGCAGGCGGTGAGTTGGCTCAGCAGGGTGACGGCGAGGACACCGCCGATGACACGGGAAGCGATACGCATGAAAAAGTCTCCTGAACACGATTTAAGGGTGACTATAAGCCAGATCTGCCAAACGCTTATGAACCAATGTGGGAGCTGGCTTGCCTGCGACAGCGTCGGTTCGGGGAATACAGCGGTGACTGTCACACCGCTATCGCAGGCAAGCCAGCTCCCACCTTTGACTGCATTCCCATTCCAAAGAGTGGGTATTTTTGAGACCTGCATCGGCATCCGGCAGTTCGCCGTTATACTCGCCGTCCTGTCTGGACGCCAATGGTGTTCAAGCTTTTCTGTTTGCAGACGAAACACCGTGCAGTTTACAAAAATCAAGGAAGGATGATGACTGAAGAGCAGCAGGCAAACACACTTTATAACCGGACTTTTTGTGAAGATCTGAAAGCTTTTTTCGTCGAATACTCCAGTTTGTTCCTGGTGTATTTGTTGTTTTCCATGGCGTTGATTTACTGGGGCACTTGTCTGAAACCCGAAGTTGGCGAGCTCTTGAACAAAGCTTACGGTGAAGGACTGGCACCTATTTCTATCGCAGTACTAATGGTCATAACCTGTCTGATCATCGGTATCACCCGTCTTATTGCACCCGTTTCATATGCAGCAAAGGAGCATTGGCTGGTGATCATGGCCTTGGCCCTGACGAAATTCATGATCAGCTTGATGGTTACTTATTACGCTTACCTGTTGGGGTTTCTTGCTGCCTGCAGGTTGCTTGAATTTCCCGTCGACATTGTGCTGTGGAAAGGGGCTTTTATTTTTCCGCTCTTTATATTCTTTATCCACTGGGCTGCGCCGCGAGTGTTCTTTGACTCGTTTCATTCAAATGTCGATTTGGATATTGTTTTAAGTCTTGGGACCCTTGGCGTCGGGGCCATCGTGGTTTTTGTGTGTCTCTATCAAAAACCTGAAGAGAGCTCCGACGAAAAGCAGGACGTCAACTCGATGGTCATGTGTTGGTATGGACGACCCATACATTAGGCAGTCGCCGGATCGGTTACGCCTCTTAACTGCGCGGATTACCAGAGAACCCTTATGAATTCGTTGCCGATCGATGATGTTTTACCCGCCCTGCGTGACGCCTTGGCGCATCGCCATGAAGCCGTGCTGGAAGCGCCGCCTGGCGCCGGTAAAACCACCCGCGTGCCGCTGGCCTTGTTGCATGAGCCGTGGCTCGCCGGGCAAACCATCCTGATGCTCGAACCCCGGCGCCTGGCCGCACGGGCCGCCGCCGAAAGACTGGCCAGCGAGCTGGGTGAAAAGGTCGGTGAGACCGTGGGCTACCGCATTCGCCTGGACAGCAAAGTCGGCCCCAACACGCGTATCGAGGTGGTGACCGAAGGCATCCTCACTCGCCGCCTGCAGGACGACCCGGCATTGGATGGCGTGGGCCTGTTGATCTTCGACGAATTCCACGAGCGCAGCCTCGACGCCGACCTGGCGCTGGCCCTGAGCCTTAACGGGCGCGAGCTGTTTCGCGACGACCAGCCGCTGAAGATCCTGCTGATGTCCGCCACTCTCGAAGGCGAGCGCCTGGCGGGCTTGCTGGATGACGCGCCGATTCTGCGCAGTGAAGGGCGCATGTTCCCGGTGCAGATGCGCTGGGGCCGGCCGTACCAGGCCGGGGAGTTTATCGAGCCGCGCGTGGTGCAAACCGTCCTCGAAGCCCTGCATGACGAGACCGGCAGCGTGCTCGTGTTTTTGCCGGGGCAAGCGGAGATTCGCCGGGTCAACCAGCAACTGGCCGAGGCCTTGGGTGATCGCCCGGATGTGCTGTTATGCCCCCTGCACGGTGAGCTGGACCTCAACGCCCAGCGCGCCGCCATCGACCCGGCGCCGGCCGGCAAGCGCAAAGTGGTGCTGGCCACCAACATCGCCGAGACCAGCCTGACCATCAACGGCGTGCGCGTGGTGATCGACGCCGGGCTGGCGCGGGTGCCACGTTTTGACCCGGGCAGCGGCATGACGCGCCTCGACACCCAGCGCATCTCCCGTGCCAGCGCCACCCAGCGCGCCGGTCGGGCAGGGCGGTTGGAACCGGGGGTGTGTTATCGGTTGTGGTCCGAAGACCAGCATGACGGTTTGGCCGCCTATGGCAGTGCGGAAATTCTCGCCGCCGACCTGGCCGGGCTGGCCTTGCAACTGGCGCGTTGGGGCGTGACGCCCAGCCAGTTGGTTTGGCTGGACATCCCACCGACTGCCGCCTATGCCCAGGCTCAGGAGCTGTTGCAACGCCTGGGTGCATTGAACGAAGCAACCCTCACCGCCCATGGCCAGAAGATGGCCGAGCTGCCGGCCCACCCGCGTATTGCCCATCTATTATTGCGTGGCCAGGACCTTGGGCTGGCTGCCATGGCCTGTGACGTGGCAGCCCTGTTGGGCGAGCGCGATATCCTGCGCGGCGGCGGTGCCGACTTGCACAGCCGCCTGGCGCTGATGGCCGGTGAAGAACGCGCACGCGGCACTCAGGGTGGCGTGCAGCGCGCCAAGCAGTTGGCACGGCAATACCGTGGCTACCTGCGCGGCAAGGCGACCCAGCCGGTGGACAATCCCGACCACCCGCGCTGGCTCGGCGCCTTGCTGGCACTGGCCTACCCGGACCGCGTCGCCCAGCAACGTCGCCCCGGTGGCGCTGAATATCGCCTGGCCAATGGTCGCGCGGCGCTGTTTGCCGAAGCCGACAGCCTGATGAAACAAACCTGGCTGGTGATCGCCGACCTGGGCAGTCGCCAGGGCCAGCGCGAAGAACGCATCTACCTGGCGGCGGATTTTGATCCGGCGTTGTTCGACACGGTGCTGGCCGAGCAAGTGCGCAATGTCGACCAACTCGACTGGGACGAACGCGAAGGCGTCTTGCGTGCCGAGCGCCAACGCAAAGTCGGTGAACTGGTACTCAGCCGCGAACCGCTGACCGGCCTCGACGAATCCGCCCGCAGCCAGGCGCTGGTCAACCTCGTGCGCCGCAAAGGCCTGGAACTGCTGCCCTGGACTCCGGAACTGCGTCAGTGGCAAGCCCGTGTGATGCTGTTGCGCCAACTCGACGCCGGCAACACCAGCGAGTGGCCCGACATCAGCGACAAGGCGCTACTGGCCAGCCTCGAACACTGGTTGATGCCTTACCTGGGCAAGGTCTCGCGCCTCAGCCATTTCGCCAACCTGGATATTTCCAGCTACCTGCATAACCTGCTGCCCTGGCCATTGCCCCAACGCCTGGAAGAGTTGGCGCCGCAGCATGTGAAAGTGCCGTCGGGATCATCGGTACGCCTGGACTACAGCGAGCAGCCGCCGATTCTGGCGGTGCGCTTGCAGGAATTGTTCGGGCTGGCAGACACCCCGCGTATCGCCGGCGGGCGCCTGGCCGTGAAGTTGCACCTGCTGTCCCCGGCGCGGCGGCCGGTGCAGGTCACGCAGGATCTGGCGAACTTCTGGCGCAGTACCTACGCCGAGGTGAAGAAGGATTTGAAGGGGCGGTATCCGAAGCATTACTGGCCGGATGATCCGTTGGTGGCCGAAGCCACAGCACGGGCAAAACCTCGAGGCACCTGAGCAGTAATGGCAGCGCGCCATTAGCCCATCCGCCCTAATTGTGCCTGTCCGAGCCGCCTCCTAAAGTGGCGGCCCGAACAATAACAAGTTGCTGCCTGGCAACGTGTACCCAAGGAACGGAACTGCCCATGTCATTTCTCTTCAAGTTCAAGAAGTTGATCTTCTTGTCGGCTGCGCTGCTGTTTGCCTCCAATTCGGCAAATGCCGAAGAGCCCAATCCGATTGGTGACTGGTGGATTATCTACGGCAACGGCGTGGCCCAAAAAAACATCATGTACGTCGCCGATGCCACGTCGGTAGTGCCTTCTGAAAAAACTAAAGGCGCGACCATGGTCGCGGTGACCCTGGTTTATGAAGAGCCCGGCAAACCAATGATCGACGTGTACAACCTCGAAGCCCAGTGCTCTACGGGCAAAGTGCGCTTTATCAATGGCCAATCCGTCGAGCGTCTGGCTTACACCCTGCGCCATCTGAAAGTTGCCAATCAATGGCAAACCCCGAAAGAGTTCTGGGTACAGCAAGCGCTGAAGTTTGCCTGTGCGCCGGGCAGTCGAGCTAAAAACGACATGGCCGCCGTGGGCAAGATGGAATACCTGCAGATGATCGAGATGCTGCAGCAGATGTTCTTCAAACTCGCACCGATTCAGGAAAAGAGCCAGATGATGGACAACATCGACAGCCTGCTCGAACTGAATAAATAAGCCGGGACAGCCAATGACTTACATACGCTTATTGTTAACCACTCTGTTGGCCGTCTTGCTCTTGACTGGCTGTTCCACTATTGCGCAAAGCCGCTGGGAAGGGCGTGATATGCAGGAAGCGCTGGACTTGTTCGGCAAACCCGATTCGATGAAAAAGGAACTCGGTTCGAACGGCGAACCCTTGGCGGTGCTGACCTGGTACAAGTCCGCGAGCTGGACCACCACCGAAGCGGCCGGGACATCAATGACCCATACCGGTAATGGCATGGTGTACACCGAACACTATCAACAAGTCGGGCACAGTTCCGATTGCAAATTGCAGGCGAAGATCAATCAACAAAAGAAGATTGCGCAGTTCCTGATCGAAGATGGACGAATTCTTCATGGCAAGTGCACCAATGTCAGGTATGTCCCCGGTTATATTCCCCCAGGAATGTGAGCGGTCTTCGCGGTCAGGGGCCTTGTGCCGTTATGGTGTATTGGGGCCAGAGGGGCGTGGTTGGCTTTTGAATGTCAATGTTTTCCCGTCTGAGCTCCCTTCGCTATGCGCCGTGGTGTGTCAACCCTCTATAAAATCCCCTTTCCAAATGTCAATCCGTCATAGCGTGATTGACAGTCAACGGTGTTTCTCACGCAAACCTCATAAGCCCGGTAAGTCAGGGGCTACAACGCTGTCAATGTCGAAGGTGCTAGTTGGTACGAAGCATTACTGGCCGGATGACCCGTTGGTGGCCGAAGCGACGGCCCGGATCAAACCCAGAAAGCCTTGAGTGTAAGTAACTCCCCAGTCGTTTTGATGACTGGGGGGTTACCTGAAAGCGTTGAATCACAGCAAGGAGGTTGTCTTGAAGGGCTTAAAGCGCTTCAAGCGCACTGTCAAATTGCTTATGCGCGTCTGGCAGCGATTTGCTCGCTTGGGCGTGGATGCCGCAGGTGTACTCGATGAACGAATGCCCGGCGGTTTCAGACTGGGCAATATTGTAGTTCTGAAAGGGCAGCATGGCCCTGCGTACCGGGGATTGATCCAGGATGTTCTTGAATGTGGTGCTCGCGTCATCAGCGATCCACAGCCTTCTTACTTTTCTCTGCTGGTTGCCATCGATGAATTTATGCCGGGCATGCAGGACCCGCAGGTTATCCATCACCAGGATGTCCCCTGGCTCAAGGCTGATGGGGGTAATGTAACGCTCGTTGGTGGAGTAGTGGGTCTGGATGTATTTAAACGCCGCGCTGGCCCATTCGGGAATAAACGCAGTGCTGTCATAGCGGTAGCGAATTCTTAACGTTTCGTCATCGATTTTTTCAAAGACGGCGCAATCGATGGACAGCAAATCGTCGCGGCAGTAAGTGACACTGCCGCTGGTCATCAATATTTTTAATGTGTCAGCGTGATGGGCAAGCAGGTCATTGTAGATTTTCTGCCCATCCACCAGGAAGTTGTCGCCGCCAAATTCAGGCTTTGAAACGCACTGGAGAATGACGAATTTGGGTGGCGTGATTTTTTTCGCAGTGCCCTCTACGTAGGCGATGCCATTCAAGAATGACCCATCGGTATGCGGGAAAAAATCGCTCGACAGTTCGCCATGATAATCATCCTTGAAGCGTTGCCAGTCCTTGTTGATCGGCTCGCCACCGCCCACCACACCGTGTTCATCGGACTTGGTATGAAACTGAATCAGCCCAAACTTGCCGGCGGTCTCTCTAAAGGCTTCCAGAGAGTGGTCTTGAGGCTTGATAACGCAATATCCATGCTCTTTCAGAAACGTTGAGATTTCTTTGGTTTCAAAAAAATCAAACTTACGTATGCTCATTTCACGCTCCTTGTTTTATTGGAAGAACTTTTTACAGGCCGTTGAAAAAATGATCGAAGATCATCTTCAAACCAAAAAACGTCACCCCTGCCTTTAACAGCATTGCGCCGACACGCTGCGATATACGGTCTCTGAGAAAGCCGCCCAGGTACGAACCCAATGTAGAGGCGGTAATCATGATGATGATCAGGTTGGCGTAATCCATGAACGCAAAACCTGCAATAACAAAGGCGGCGACCTTGAGCCCGTGCAGTACGCTCATTTGCATGGCGTGGGTGACAATGACTTCGTTTTTATTAATATTCATCTTCATCAGGATGGGCTGCGATATCAAACCGGTTACGGCCACGAACAGTGAAAGGAAGGTTTGAAAAAAGCCCACCAGGGCAAAGTTTTTAAATATAAAACCCAGGCGTGCGACGATCTTGGTCCAGGTGATGGCCAGGATGAAGAAGCCGAGAATCAGTGATAAATATTGCTCGGGAAATTTGCCGATGAAGAAGTAACCGATGAACGCGCCGACCAGGCAGCCGATAACGTATTTAGGCAGGATTTCCACTTTTGCACTTTTGAAGTCAAACGCGAATCGACTGGCGTTGCTGACCATTTGAATCAAGCCGTGAACCGGTACAACCGCAGAAATGGGGATGAATTGAGGCATAACCGCAAGCAGTCCAATCCCGCCGCCCACGCCAATGGCAGCCGTCATGAATGACGTAATAAAACTGACGCCCACCAATAGATACAAACCATCAGAAAGTTCGAGCATTGTTAATTCCTATCCAATTTTATAAAGCGTAAAGCGTATATATCGATGCGCAGGCTTCTCATCAGGTGAGTAAACCGGGCGCAATCGCCTGCGAGCGCGCTGAGAGAGTCAGGCGCTTTGAATCTGGCGTAGAAGTGGGTATTGCTACGTGAATAAAGGGCAGCAGTGATGGCCGCTACTTATAAATTTCCCGCGATAAGTCATTAGCCTGTCATCACTCTGAAGTGATGCGACACGTGCCAGAAACTACGCCATGACTGAGGGGGGTAGAACATGCATATGTTTTACCCACCGATACGCTCATGGCGAGCCTCTCTTACAGCACTCGATTTACTGCTCAGGCAGGGCCCAGGCGATGATGCTGTCACCTAACTTGGTTGGGATTCGGTCATGACCGCCAACCACCGCCACCACGTACTGTCGACCCTGGCTCATGTAGGTCAAGGGTGAAGCCTGATTGCCTGCCGGGAGGCGTTCTTCCCAGAGCAGCTCACCGCTTTCGCTGTTGTAAGCCCGCATGAACCGGTCAATAGCGGCGCCGATGAACGTCACGCCGCCAGCGGTTGTCACGCCGGTTGCATCACTCGGCGTACCGATTTCGAAGCGCATCTTGGAGGCTATCCCCCAAGGTCCACTGTCATAGCCTGTGCCGAACGGGCGGCTCCACACGACATCGCGAGTGCGCAGGTCGATACCGGAGATAAAGCCCCAGGGTGGCGCAATACAAGGCTGGTCCAGGGATGACATCCACGGGTCTTTAATTGCGCCGTAAGGTAGCCCGGCCTGGACGCGGAAGCCCTGGGCGTTGCCCGGCGACTCCTGGAACGACTTGGCATTGATGGCGTCGAGTTGTTCGCGCGGTACCAGCCCCTGCATATAAGGAAGGCGCTGGTTGTTGATGATCAGCAGCCCTCGCTTGAGGTCGACCATCACACCGCCCCAGTTCAAGCCGCCATGATGGCCGGGGAAGATCAGGCTTTGCTGGCCCACGACCGGCGGGGTGAAGATCCCTTCGTAGCGTGCCTGGCGAAATTCGAGGCGACATTGCATCTGATCGAAAGGCGTCAGGCCCCAGGCATTGGCTTCGGTCAGTACTTCCGGTGTTTTCGATGGACGCCCCATGGTGCTCGGCATATCAGGGGACAGTGGCTGGGTGGCTGCGGTGTAGTCTCCCGGGGCGGTGCCCTGTGGGACAGGAGCTTGCACGATATCCACCAGTGGTTCGCCGGTGGCGCGGTCAAGCACGAACAACTGGCCGGATTTGGTCGCCTGGATTACGGCCGGGCGTGGCCCGGCAGCCGTCGGAAAATCAATCAGGCTGGGTTGCGGGCTCAGGTCGTAGTCCCATAGATCATGGTGGACTGTCTGGAAGTGCCAGCGGACTTTACCGGTGGTGGCGTCCAGTGCGACCAGGGACGAGCTGAACTTGTCTTCTTGTGCTGTGCGGGTGCCGCCATAGAAGTCGCCCGCTGCGTTGCCGGTGGTGACATACACCAGGCCCAGTTCATCGTCGGCCGACAGCGGTGCCCACGAGTTGGGGGTGCTGAGGGTGTAGGTCTCGTTGTTACCCGCGGGGGCGTTGGTGTCTGGCCGGCCCAAATCCCAGGCCCACTTCTGTTTGCCGGTCACTGCATCGTAGGCGCGCACCACGCCCGAGGGGGCAGGGCGCACATCCGAGTCGAGTACTCGGCCACCGGTGATCACCACCCCGCGAATGACCAGAGGGGCAGACGTGATACCCGTCGAGCCTTTTCTGAAAGTGCCCAGCCCGTCTTTCAAATCCGCAAAGCCTGCGTTGCCGAAGTCGGGGCACGCCTGGCCGGTCAGGGCGTCTACCGCGCCGAGGCGAATATCATTGGTGCCCCAAATGATACGCGAGGCGCACAAGCCACTGGCATTGGGGACTTCGAAATAAGAAACACCACGGCAATAGGCGCCGCCATTGGCGAAGTAGTCCGGGTCGACTTTGGAGTCGAATCGCCAGTTCTCCTTTCCAGTGGTGGCATCCAGGGAAATGATGATTTGCTTGGGGGTGCAGGTGTAGAGCGAGTTACCCACCTTGATCGGCGTGGCTTCGTTCAAGTACTTGGTTTTCTCACCGGGTTGCTTCACGTCGCCGTGGTGGTATTCCCAGGCTTTGACCAGGCCCGACACATTCGAAGGCGTGATTTGCGACGCGGCTGAATAGTGGTTGCCCAGGTTGGAGCCTGCATAGGCGGTCCAGTTGGTCTCGGTGTGTGACGCGGCAATATTGCCGTCTGGAGAGGCGACAGAACTGCGGCTGAAGGCGGCGGCGGGGCGTGTGGTGGCAAGCGTCGAGTCGGCAAGGTGAACGCTTGTGGGGAAGAACAGCGGCACCAGGATGGTAGCCCCCATCACCAGCGGCAGCACACCCATAATGGTGAAGTAATGACTTTTTCTGACCTTGGCAAAATCACGCCGTACCACGGGCCAGAACGCCAGGAACGGCACACTGAGAACCGCCAGCCAGGCCAGGCGTGGAATATAGGCCCAGCCATCGTAACCAGACTCCCACACCGCCCAGGCATAGGTGGCCACAGAGGCTGCGCCATAAAGATAGAGGCCCAAGGACTTTTTCAGGCCCAAGAGGATGGCCGATAACAACAGCGCGGTGCCCATCATCGCGTAATAGGGTGACCCGCCCGCGGCCATCAGCACGCCGCCTTTATAGGCCAGCATCACGCCAAGCAGGGCAACCACTGTGTTGTACACCCCGAACAGCAGGTTTGAGACTCCCGCTGCACTACCCAACGTCCTTTCGTTCATGGCCACCATCCCTGTGCGATTCGATACGGATCCGAGTCCGAGCGGCGCGCATGATTGCCTATTGTTGTAACGAAATACAATATGTAGTGAAAAAATTAACTGTTTGGTGATTTTTTTGTATTCTGTTTTGATCAGAAACAATTGTGCTAGGCTGCTTGGCCCGTTATTGGGCGCGGTGATGGCGAAGCTGCGGCACTGACGGGTAGTCAGTGACGTGCTCTAGATTTGGCTTTCTTCTGGCACTGCGCGTTGATCAGTCTTGAGTCGGCCGACTTGATCCAGGTGGCGCCAGAGAAACTGTGCGGCTTCTTCACGCCGATCAGACTCGATGAGGTCGAGCAAATGGATGTGTTCCTGGCATTGCGCCTTAAGACGCGTGCGATCAATGTTGGCCTTGTAGCCCATAAAGCGCCTGAGCTGATTCTGGTGGCGTATGGCGTCGATGAAAAAAACATTGCCGGAGCACTGCACGATCATTTCGTGAAACTGGGCCCCCAGCTGGAACAGTTGCGCGCGGGACAAGGTCTGGATCTCGCCGTCGATCAAGGCCTGTTGCTGTTGCCTGGCCTGGGCAAACGCGGCGTGATTGACCTGATAACCGGGCTCAAGCAGCGCCGCCGGTTCGATGGCCATCCGGAAACGGTAGCTATGAATATGCGCCTGCGTGTTATGCACGAAGTCCTTGAGGCCCCACCCTTGGCCTGGCTTACGCTCCACCATGGCTTCGCCGGCCAACCGGTTCAGCACCTTGAGCAACTGCCCCCGGGGCACCTCATAGCGTCGCAACAACTGCGCTTCGAAAAAGTGCGCCGGTATTTCTCCGCTCAGAATGTCGTCGACCACACGCAGGTAAAAGTCTTCGAATGGATCGCTGGCGCAAGGGACTGCGGCTTCCTGAATCTGCCCGGCACCTTGTTTGAGGAAATAGCCACGATTGGGCTCTTGAATGGCAAGGTCCCACTCGGCGAGCAAGGCAAAAACCCGCCGGATCGGCGAGCGCGACACCCCGAGCGCTTGCGCAAATGTCTGCTCGCGCAAGGGCTCACCGGCTTTCATCGAACGGGCGCGAACCATGTCGATGACGCGTGGGGCCAACTGCAGGGCGAGGTCTTTCTTGATCACAGGTTTTATTCCGAATGGTTAGCTTCAGTCCGTTCCCGTCGGGGCAGATGCCCCCACCGCACTGGAGTGGGAAAATACCATACGAAGAGCATGAGTATTTGCACTGACCACTTTCAATAGCGTGGCGCTGGAGCCGCGAATGAGGCTCCAGGCTGATGATTTGTTTATTCCCAGGATGGATAGTTACCCATGCTCAAATTCAATGCTCACCTCGGTTTCCAGTTCAACGAATTGCCTTTTCTGCAACGCATCGAAGCCGCCGCCGCTGCCGGTTTCAGGGCGGTGGAGTTCCCATCGCCCTATGAATTTGACGCCAGCCTGCTCGCCGATCACCTGGCTCAATACAACCTGCCGTTGATTCAGTTCGCAGCGCCGGCAGGTGTTACCAAAGGCATCGCTGCCTTGCAGGGCAAGGAGCAGGAATTTCGCGATGGGCTGCGCGAGGCGGCCCGCTATGCGAAGGCGCTGAACTGCTCGGATGTGCACATCATGTCTGGCGTGACCACGCCCCAGGATGAGAGCGCGCCTGCCTACGCAAGTAACCTGGAATACGCGGTCAAGTACCTCGAAGATCAGGGTTTGCGCGCGCTTATTGAAGTGATCTGCCCGCAGGCGATGCCCGGCTATTACATGTCTGACTTCAACAAGGCGCAACAGGTGCTGGAAACCTTTACGAGTGTCGGGCTGATTCTGGATCTTTACCATGCCCAGCTTTTGACCGGCGACGCAGCCGGGGTACTGGCGCAGTTTTACGACAGGACCGTCCATGTACAAATCGCCGACAACCCGGGGCGTCACGAGCCGGGCACCGGGACCATGGACTTTGCCGCCTTGTTCGCGGCGCTGGAGCAGCGTGGCTACCGAGGATGGATCGGCTGTGAGTACCGCCCATCCGGCACCACGGTTGAAAGCCTTGAGTGGCTTAAGCCGCTGCGGGCCCAGGTGTTGAAACCCTAGGGGTTATTGCGCGGCAGGCAGCAGGAAGCGGGCGATTACCGGCAGGTGGTTGGAAATACGCAACGTATCGTCTTGGCGCACCTTCGCCTCCACGCGTTTGATCCGCGAGCTGTAGAACAGGTAATCCAGGGTGCGATCCGGGCCATCAAGGCTTGGATCGTTGGGGAAGTGCGTCAGCCATTTCTCACGGTCGATACCACTGGATTGGCTGTTGCTGGGGATCATCGGGTATTTGTCCCACAGCAGATGCAACTCACTGTCCGGCGAGTACTGGCCGCGCTTGCCAGCGTCCAGGCGCAGGAACTGGCCCAGTGGCAGCAGGTTGAAATCCCCGCCAATCAACCAGGGTGTGCCGCGACCTTCGAGTTTATCCAGCAGTTTTACCGTGCTTGCCACTTGCTCCTGCACCGCGCTGCGCCCAGGTGCGCCGCCGTCCAGGCGGGTGTTGAGCACCGCCAGTTGGCCGCCATCGCTCAAGGGCAGATATGTCAGCAGCAGAGCTGGCTTGGGTTGGAACTGGCGGCTGATGACGTTGGCATCGGCGGTCGGCAGTTGCAGGCGTTCGGCGTGCTCGATCTGGTAGCGGCTGAGTGTCGCCAGCTTGCGCCCGACGCTGCCGAAGATATGCAGGCTGGACACAAAGTCGGCTTTCCAGTCGAAGGCCTGGGCGCTGCACGGGTAGAGGTCGACCAGGCGCTCCTGCAATAGCGCAAGCTGGTCCTGATAGTGGGACGGTTTGGCGCCTTCGTCGAGCTCCTGCAACAGCAGGATGTCGGGTTGTTCGTCGCGGATCACCCGGGCCACTTCGTCGAGGCTGAAGGCCATGTCTTCGACGGTAGGGCGATCGTCCGGGCCGCTGCCGTCCGGGGTGTCGTACCAGAACACGTAGTTCTTGCCGGCCAGGTATTGCACATTCCAGGTCATGACCTTGAGCGCCTGCCCCGGCAGCAGCGTCGGCGCACGGGGTGCCACGCAGCTGACGGGCAGTGTTTCTTTGTCGGCAGGGCGCCAGGTCAGGCTGTAGATCAGCGCGGCCAGCAGGCCGACGATGATCAACAGGCTCAACAGGGTGATGCGCAATAAACGGGTCATCGGCTCGGCTTATATGCGTGTCAGAAGAGGCACGGAGCATATCACCGCGCGTCGGCGTCGCCACCGATCAACATGAATAAACGGAACAGCACCACGCTGGTAAACAACTGCAGGAAGCTGTGCGCACTGTCCATCAACAGCCCCAGCAGCGGCGCGGGCTCGGGATACGCCGCCACGCTGGCACCCTTGAGCAGCCACAACGGCGTCATCACGCACAGCAGGCACACCAGGATTCGCCAGAAATGCCCGCGGGTCAGGCGAAAGCTTTCCTTCATCGCCGCCAACGCCGGCATACCGCGCAGCACCAGCAGGTATTCGGCAAACGCCAACACCACCATCAGCCACAAGCCCGGCAGGAAATACAGCGACAGGCCCAGCAATATCAACAACGTGCTCATGGCCGTCAGCAGGGCGAAGCGCGGCCACAGGCTCAATGCCATGGCCCATACATCCTTGGTGCGTGGTGACTCGCCACGGGTGCGGGCGTCGAGAAACAGGATCAGGGCGCCGGTGTACAGCGGGTACACCAATAAACCCACGACCACGCTGTAGCCGGGAAACGCATCCGGGCCCAGCGTGTGGTCCAGTATTTGTTGCAGCAGGGCTTCAAGGATCACCAACGGCAGGCACAACTGCACGATGGCGCCCAGGTTGCGCTGGGTAAAACGCAAGGAGTCGCGCAAAACGTCTAACGGATTCATCAGGGTCATCACAGGCCTGGAAGCAGAGTGCCACACTTTAACCGATCAGGGTCCAAAGGGGCGCAAACGTAAACCTTGAGTAAAGACCATTGAAACAACTCGTAACATCCCCATAACTGGAAGGCACCCGGCCTGATCACAGGCGGGACCGGAATTTTTTATCGGCAATCTAACGAGGTCGCCATGAACAGCGAAGAGCAAACCCTGATCGATGGACTGTTTTCACGGTTGCAGCAAGCCGAAACGGACTCAGCCCCCCGCGACGCCCAGGCCGAAGCGCGGATCAAGGAGCACATGACTCGCCAACCCGCCGCCGGGTACTACATGACCCAGTCATTGCTGGTGCAGGAACATGCGCTCCAGGCTCTGGATGCGCAGAACAAGCAGCAGGCGCAACAGATCCAGCAGTTGCAGGACGAACTGCAGCGGGCCAAGTCGGCGCAACCGGCGCCGGCCAGTGGTGGTGGGTTCCTGTCGAGCATCTTTGGCGGTAGCTCCCGCGAGCCACAGCCTGCGCCGAACAACTCCGGTGGCGGCTGGCGTGAGCCGGCGCGGCCGTCGTTCAACCAGTCAGCACCGCAGCAAAACTATCAACCGCCGCAAGCACCGGCTGGCGCACCCGTGGGCAGCGGCTTCCTCGGCGGTGCCATGAAGACCGCCGCCGGTGTGGCCGGTGGTGTGTTGCTCGCCGAAGGTATCAGCAGCCTGTTCCATCACAACTCGCAACCACAGGTGGTGGAAGAAATCATCGAACAACCGGCACCGGCCAGCGACCAGGGTGACTGGGGCAACGATGACCAGAAGTTTGCCGGCAATGACAGTTGGGGCAACAACTCTGACAACTTGGCTGACAGCGATTATTCCGACGATTCCTCTTCCTTCGGCGACGACGATTCCTTCGTCTGACACCTCTTGGCCCGGGGCGCCACGGCGCTCCGGTCTGATTTTTTCCCGGAAACGCTCCCTTGGCTGGCATACTGGCGCCCTTTCCGGGCGCTGGCGCCTGGCTGTCCATGAGGAAGTGCGGTGAAGAAAATTGCAGTGTTCGCCGATGTACAAAACCTCTACTACACCGTGCGCCAAGCCTATGGCTGCCACTTCAACTACGCCGCCCTGTGGGCTGACATCAGCGCTCGCGGGCAGATTGTCGAGGCGTACGCGTATGCCATCGACCGTGGCGACAGCAAGCAGCAGCAATTCCAGCAGATCCTGCGCAACCTGGGCTTTACGGTAAAACTCAAGCCGTATATCCAGCGCAGCGATGGCTCGGCCAAGGGCGACTGGGACGTGGGCATCACCCTCGACATCATGGACGCCGCCGACCATGTCGACGAAATCGTACTGGCCTCCGGTGACGGCGATTTCGACATGCTGCTCGAACGCATCATCCAAAAGCATGGCGTGCGGGCCGTGGCCTACGGCGTGCCGGGGCTGACGGCCAACTCATTGATACGCGCCGCCAGCCACTACGTGCCGATCGAAGGCGCGTTGTTGCTCAAATAGAAATAGATTGTTGAATGGAGTTGGAGCAGGTTTGGAACGTATAGCGGTCATCGACTTTGAAACCACCGGCATCACCCCCAGCAGCCAATGCCGGGCCACGGAGATTGGCGTGGTCATCCTCGAGCGCGGTCAAATCGTGGACCGCTACCAGAGCCTGATGAACGCCGGTGTGCGCGTACCGGCCTTTATCGAACAGCTCACCGGCATCAGCAACGCCATGCTGCGCGGTGCGCCACCGGCTGAGCGAGTGATGAACGAGGTCAATGAGTTCGTCGGCACCACGCCCTTGATGGCGCACAACGCCGCCTTCGACCAGAAGTTCTGGGACTATGAGCTCGGCCTGATCCGCCGCACCCGCCTGCAGAAATTCGCCTGCTCCCTGCTGCTGGCCCGCCGCCTGATGCCGGCTGCGCCCAACCACAAGCTCGGCACCCTCAACGCCTACGCCAAACTGCCCCACACCGGCCAGGCTCACCGGGCGCTGGCGGATGCGGAAATGGCCGCCAACCTCACGGCGCACCTGGCCCAGCAACTGCGCCAGACCCACGGCCTGCGCGAACTGTCCCATGACCTGTTATGCACCTTGCAGAAAGTACCTGCCGCCAAAATCAATGAGCACCTGAAAAAGCATCGCGGGTTCTAAACCAGCCACCCTCTCAAGCACACCAAAGATCCAAATGTGGGAGGGGGCTTGCTCCCGATAGCAGTGTGTCAGCTAAAAATAAGCTGGCTGATACACCGCCATCGGGAGCAAGCCCCCTCCCACATTTAGTGATGCGGCGCCTATCGAGGCTGTGTGCACGCCAACGCCTGGTCCACCACTCCCTTCGCCATCTCCACCAAATGCATCACCGCCCGCTGCGGCGCCTTCATCACCTCGCCCGACCCATGTGCCGTCTCCACCGCGCAATGCAACAAATCCGCCGCATGGGCCAGGGCGTCTTCGAAGCTCAGGTTGTCATTCAGGATAAAAATGGGCGCATCCGGGGCGGATGCCTTGAGGTAGTAGTCGATGGCGCGACGGTGGAGCAGGGCGTCTTCGCTGAGGAAGTCGGTTTTGGACTTGGGTGGATCGGGGGTGACTTTTTTGGCCATGGTGAAACTCCTTGCTGGAAGAAGTCGACACCGTTCGCTTGCACGCGAATTAGGGTGGCAACTGTGCGTAGGTGTGCAAGACCGGGGCAAGGATCCAAACCCAGCAGGCCCGAAGGCCTCCCACGCACAGCCGCCATAACAGGCATATCGGCTGCAGGTTTATTTATGATCTTGCTTGCCATCGGACTTGCACGTCCGGTCACCGAACATTCGATGACAGGGCGAGACTAGCTACCGAATCCGACGGAAACAAGGCCGTGGGATTCTCTCGGAAACGTCCCGCAAATGAAAGAGATTGGTCTTGCGATGAAGCTAATGACGCCATCGGGAGCAAGCCCCCTCCCACATTTTGAAGGTGTTCACAGATCAAGTGTGGGAGGGGGCTTGCTCCCGATGGCGGTAGGTCAGCCACCATTTTTCCCATTGGCTTCCAACTGCCCCAACGGCACCCGCCGTTCTATGGCGCTGGACAAAATAATCGAGGTCTTGCTGAACCCGAACTTCGCCACTCGATTAATCAGGTCTTCCAGCTGCGGCATGGTGCCTACCGCCGCTTGCATGATCACGCACGGGTCGCCCGTGACCCGGTGGCATTCGGTCAGTTCGGGAATTTGCGCCAGGGCGTCGTACACCTTCTGGCTGCCGTGATTGGTCAGCCGCAGTTCAATTACGCACTGAATCGGCAAACCGACTTTGGATAGATCCACTTTGGCCTGGTACCCGGTGATCACTCCGCTGGCCTCAAGCTTGGCCACGCGTTCGGCCACGGCGGGGGCGGAGAGGTTCACGGTGCGCGCCAGTTGCGCGTAGGAAGCACGGCCATCTTCAAGCAGGGCGCTGAGCAGCATGCGGTCGTATTTGTCCATGGTAAGGCTCCGGTGGCGCGTGGCTTTCGAAAGCACGGGTTATAGCCCTCATAACCATGGTTTGAAAAGTGTATGGGCGGTTTAAACAGGTTTTGTAACTTAAGTTTATCCACCTTCGTTTCTAGAATAAGTCTCCCTTTTCCTGCCATTAGAGCCGCCCAATGCCTGGCCCACGTCGCTTTCCCTTACCGTTGATCGCCGCCTTTTTCGCGTTGTATGTGATCTGGGGTTCCACTTACCTGGTGATCCGCATCGGTGTGGAGTTCTGGCCGCCGCTGTTGCTGGCGGGGATTCGGTTTTGCACGGCGGGTGTGTTGATGTATGGCTTCCTCAGGTGGCGCGGGGTGCCGGCGCCAACCTGGCCGCAGTGGAAGGCCGCCGGGATGATCGGCATTTTGTTGCTCACCGTGGGCAATGGTGGTGTCAGCGTGGCCGAACACATGGGTGTGTCGTCCGGTGTGGCGGCATTGGCCGTGGCGACCGTGCCGTTGTTTACCCTGTTGTGCGGGTTTTTCTGGGGCGCGCGTAATACGCGGCTGGAATGGGCCGGGGTGATCCTGGGCATCATCGGCATCGCCATGCTCAATATGGGCAGTACCTTGCAATCAAGCCCATCGGGTGCAGTTTTGCTGTTGGTTGCGGCGGCCTCCTGGGCTTTCGGCTCGGTGTGGAGCCGCCACCTGCCACTGCCCCAGGGCGCCATGGCCAGTGCCGCAGAAATGCTCGTGGCCGGCGTGGCGCTGCTGATTGTCAGCGCGCTGTCGGGCGAGCACCTGCAGGCCATGCCGCCGCTGGAAGGCTGGTTGGCCCTGGCCTACTTGACGGTATTCGGTTCGATCATCGCCTTTAACGCCTACATGTATCTGCTCAAGCATGTGCGTCCGGCAGCGGCGACCAGCTATGCCTACGTGAACCCGGCTGTGGCGGTGTTGCTGGGGATTGTATTCGTCGGTGAGACCATCGGCCTGGAAGAAGCCTTGGCGATGCTGGTGATCATCAGCGCCGTGTTGCTGATCAGCCTGCCCCAGTGGCGCAAGCCCAAGCCGGAAATAAGGTAAACTGCCGCGCATTACGCCCTTGCGCTGAATTTTTCCTACGGTAACTACATGACTTTCGCCACCCTTGGCCTGATCGAACCCTTGCTGCGCGCCCTTGAGACGCTTGGCTACCAGACCCCGACGCCGGTGCAGGCGCAAGCCATTCCGGCGGTGCTGGCCGGTCGCGACCTGATGGCCGCGGCCCAGACCGGCACCGGCAAGACCGCAGGTTTCGCCTTGCCGCTGCTGCAACTGCTGACCATGGAAGGGCCGAAAGTCGCCGCCAACTCGGCGCGTGCGCTGATCCTGTGCCCGACTCGCGAACTGGCCGAGCAGGTTCACGCCAGCGTCGCTGAATATGCCCAGCACCTGCCGCTGACCACCTACGCGGTATACGGCGGGGTAAGCATCAACCCGCAGATGATGAAGCTGCGCAAAGGCGTCGACATTCTGGTCGCCACCCCTGGCCGCCTGATCGACCTGTTCCGCCAGAACGCGCTGAAGCTCAACCAGCTGCAAACCCTGGTGCTGGATGAAGCCGACCGTATGCTCGACCTGGGCTTCTCCGAAGAGCTTGCCAACATTTATCGCATGTTGCCGAAAAAGCGCCAGACCCTGTTGTTCTCTGCGACCTTCTCCGATGACATCCGCCTGTTGGCTGGGCAGATGCTCAACGACCCGCTGAGCATCGAAGTCAGCCCGCGCAACGTCGCTGCCAACACCGTCAAGCAGTGGGTGGTGCCGGTGGACAAGAAGCGCAAGCCTGAACTGTTTGTGCACCTGATGCGCAAGGGCCGTTGGAAGCAGGTATTGGTTTTCGCCAAGACCCGCAACGGCGTGGACGCCCTGGTGGACAAGTTGCAGGGCCTGGGCATCAACGCCGACGGCATCCATGGCGATAAGCCCCAGGCTACCCGCCAACGCGCACTGGACCGCTTCAAGGCCAGCGAGGTGCAAATCCTGGTGGCCACTGATGTGGCGGCCCGTGGCCTGGATATCGAAGACCTGCCGCTGGTGGTCAACTTTGACCTGCCGATCGTGGCCGAGGACTACATCCACCGTATCGGCCGTACCGGGCGTGCGGGCAACACTGGGGAGGCGATCTCCCTGGTGTGCGCTGATGAGGTGAACATGCTCTCGGCGATCGAGATGCTGACCCGCCAGACCCTCACCCGCAAAATGGAAGCGGATTTCGAGCCGGAGCATCGTGTACCGGATACCGATGCCAGCGGGCAGGTGGTGAAGAAGCCGAAAAAACCGAAGAAACCTAAAACGTCCGGTGGTGGCGGCAAGCGCAACCTGGGCAAGTGGGTGGACAGTGGTGACGTGGCGCCGGCTGAGCCGTCGATCAAGCCGGTGCGCAAGGTGCCGGTTTTCAATACCGGGCCGCGTAAGAAGAAGTGATTTTGCGCTGTGGCTGATGGCCTCATCGCAGGCAAGCCAGCTCCCACCTTTAAATTGTGAATACAGTCAAAGGTGGGAGCTGGCTTGCCTGCGATGGCGGCCTTGAATCCAGCGCGGCTCTCAGCGATTAAGCCACTCCAACATCCCCAGCCCAGCCGCTCTGCCACTGGCAAAACACCCCGTCAGCAAATACCCACCAGTGGGCGCCTCCCAGTCCAGCATTTCCCCCGCACAAAACACTCCAGGCAATGGTTTGAGCATCAACCGCTCATCCAGCGCTTCAAACGGCACCCCCCCCGCTGTGCTGATCGCCTCATCCATCGGCCGCGTCCTCACCAATGTCAGCGGCAACGCCTTGATATCCACTGCCAACTGCGCCGGATCGGTGAAGTGTTCAGCGGGCGTCAGCTCGCGCAGCAGGGCTGCTTTCACGCCATCCAACCCCAACTGACTGTGCAAGTGCTTGCTCATCGACCGCGAACCCCGGGGCTTGGCCAATGCGGCCTGCACCTTGTCCAGCGGCTTGCTCGGCAGCAAATCGATATGCACCTTGGCCGAACCGTCGCGGTTGATCGCTTCGCGAATCGGCGCCGACAAGGCGTAAATCAAACTGCCTTCAATGCCGGTGGCGGTGATCACGCATTCGCCCAGCCGAGATTTGTCGTCTCCCAGGCCAATGGCAACGTTTTTCAACGGTGCGCCAGCGAATTTGCTGACCATCAACTCGCTCCAGGCCGCCACTTCAAACCCGCAGTTGCTCGGTTGCAGGCGGACATAGGGCAGGCCTTTGCCTTCAAACAGGTTCAGCCACGCACCGTCAGAGCCCAGGCGTGACCAACTGCCGCCGCCCAAGGCCAGCAACACCGCGTCGCTGTGGACAACTTTCTCGCCGTCCGGGCTGTGGATAAGTAAACCGCCTTCGGCATTCCAACCGGTCCAACGATGCCGGGTGTGGATAACCACACCTTGATCCCGCAGGCGCTTGAGCCAGGCGCGCAACAGCGGTGCGGCTTTCATATCGGTAGGAAATACGCGGCCGGAGGTGCCGACAAAGGTCTGGATACCCAGGCCATGGATCCATTCGCACAACGCCTCGGCGCCGAAGCTGCGCAGCAGCGGGGCCATGTGCGGGGCGCGTTCGGCGTAGCGCGACAGAAACGCCGGGTAGGCTTCGGAGTGGGTGATATTCATGCCGCCCACACCTGCCAACAGGAACTTGCGCCCCACTGAAGGCATGCCATCGTACAGGTACACGCGCACGCCCGCCTGGCTCAAGACTTCGGCGGCCATCAGCCCGGCGGGGCCGCCGCCGATAATGGAGACGTGGTGGGCAGAAGTCTGAGGCATGGGCAGGGCTACGGTGATGTGAATAGGCCGAGCATTCTACCCGACCACGACGCCGCTGCCTGATCAAAAAACGTACACTTTCCTACAGGCCATGCGGCCACTCGCTTGCAGCCGCTTACGCTCAAGTTATCCACAGGCCGTTCCACAGGCATTGTGAGTAACACCCAGAATTCAATGACAGCCTGATGACGTCCACACCCGTTGGGCGCTGTGGTGCAGGATGCCGTGGCGGCGGGCGAGGGCGGGGCGGTCTTTGCTGTAACCGCCGCCGATCACGCCCATCACCGGTATGTCGCGGCCCAGGCAGTGGCGCATCACGCTCTCATCGCGGGCGGCGACGCCTGCGTCTGTCAGCTTGAGGTAACCGAGGGCGTCGTCCTTGTGTACATCCACGCCGGCGTCGTACAGCACCAGGTCGGGCTGGTAGAGCGGCAGCAAATAGTTGAGCGCGTCATCCACTACCTTGAGGTAGTCGGCATCGCCCATGCCCATGGGCAGCGGGATGTCCCAGTCGCTTTGGGCCTTGCGTGCCGGGAAGTTCTTTTCGCAGTGCAGCGACACGGTGATGGCCTCCGGTGTGTCGTGGAGGATGCGTGCAGTGCCATCGCCCTGGTGCACGTCGCAATCGAAGATCAGCACGCGATTGACCCGGCCGCTGGCCAGCAGATAGCGGCTGATCACTGCCAGGTCGTTGAAAATGCAGAATCCCGCCGGATAATCGTAATGGGCATGGTGGGTACCACCGGCCAAATGGCAGGCCAGGCCATGTTCGAGGGCCTGTTCAGCCGCCAGTATCGAGCCACCCACCGCACGCACAGTGCGCCTCGCCAGGGCTTCGCTCCAGGGCAGGCCGAGGCGGCGCTGGTCTTCGCGAGACAGTTCGCCGCCCATGTAGCGTTCGATATACCCAGGTTCATGGGCCAGGGCCAGGATGTCTGCCGGGCACAGCTGCGGGCGCAGCAATTGGCTGTCCTGGGTCAGGCCACTGTCCACCAGGTGGTCACGCAATAGGCGAAACTTGTCCATGGGGAAGCGGTGGTCCGCCGGGAACTCAGGGCTGTAGTCTTCGTGGTAGATCAATGGCAAGGGCATGGGATTTTCTGACGGGAACCTGCGAAGGATCTTAACAGCGCTGTACACTCACGCACATGGCAAGGCAGGGGGACCCATGGAGCCGATACTGGAATTGGAAAGTGCACGGCTGGTGCTGCGTCAATGGCGCGACAGCGACCTGCCGGAATTTGCGCGCATGTGCGCTGACTCGCAGGTGATGCGCTACTTTCCGGCTAAATTGAGCCATTTGGAAAGCGCCGCGCTGATCGGTCGGATTCGCGGGCATTTCGCTGAATATGGCTTTGGTTTCTGGGCGTTGCAGCGCAAAGACACCGGTGAATTTATCGGCGTGACGGGCCTTGCGAATGTCAGCTTCGAAGCGGGCTTCACCCCGGCGGTGGAGATTGGTTGGCGCCTGGCCCGTGAGCATTGGGGCCTGGGCTATGCCAGTGAGGCGGCCTGGACGGCATTGCGCTGTGGCTTTGATCGCTTGCAGCTGGACGAAGTCGTCGCCTTTACCACCGAAGCCAATCTGCCCT
This sequence comes from Pseudomonas sp. W2Jun17, assembly GCF_023127795.1. Taxonomy (NCBI): domain Bacteria; kingdom Pseudomonadati; phylum Pseudomonadota; class Gammaproteobacteria; order Pseudomonadales; family Pseudomonadaceae; genus Pseudomonas; species Pseudomonas sp. W2Jun17. Next base: position 97,351 of record NZ_SPKO01000038.1, read on the forward strand.
CACAAAAAGTCATGCAGGCCATCGGTATGCATTACGATCCGCAGGCAGATTTCGAACACCCCAAAGTCGCAGCCGATGACCCGCTGCGCCCGCATGTTTTGTACCGCATCACCCGCGCCCAATGGTTGGACACGCTGCACGGATAAGCAGCCCGGAATGCCCTATTGATTGTAGGAGTTGCTCTATGAGCCAAGTATTGGAAGATCTGGTGGACTTGCTGACCCTGGAGCCGATCGAGGAGAACCTCTTTCGCGGCCGCAGCCAGGACCTGGGCTTTCGCCAGTTGTTCGGCGGCCAGGTGCTCGGCCAGTCGTTGTCGGCGGCCAGCCAGACCGTAGAAGAAGCGCGGCATGTGCATTCCCTGCACGGTTATTTCCTGCGCCCTGGCGATGCCGCGTTGCCGGTGGTGTATTCGGTGGACCGCGTGCGCGATGGCGGCAGCTTCAGCACGCGCCGTGTCACCGCGATTCAAAAGGGCCATCCGATCTTCACCTGTACCACCTCGTTCCAGTACGACGAAGCTGGCTTCGAGCACCAGACCACCATGCCGGTGGTGGTGGGCCCGGAGAATCTGCCGTCGGAGCTGGAGCTGACCCAACAGCGTGCGCACCTGATCCCCGAGCACATGCGCGACAAGCTGCTGTGCCCCAAGCCCATCGAAGTGCGCCCGGTCACCGAAAAAGACCCGTTCAACCCGCAGCCGTCCGACCCGGTCAAGTACGTGTGGTTTCGTGCCGACGGCGCCCTGGCGGATTCGCCGGCGCTGCATAAGTACCTGCTGGCCTATGCCTCGGACTTCGGCTTGCTGACCACCTCGTTGCTGCCCCATGGCAAGACCGTGTGGCAGAAAGACATGCAGGTGGCCAGCCTCGACCATGCGCTGTGGTTCCACGCCGACCTGCGTGCCGATGACTGGTTGCTGTATGCCATGGACAGCCCATGGGCCGGCAACTCCCGGGGTTTCTCCCGCGGCAGCGTGTACAACCGCGCCGGGCAACTGGTGGCATCGGTGACCCAGGAAGGCTTGATCCGCCATCGCAAGGACTGGGCATGAGCCTGTCAGACGTTAAACATTGGGTGTTCGACATGGACGGCACGCTGACGGTGGCAGTGCATGACTTTGCCGCCATTCGCGTGGCGTTGGAGATTGCGCCTGAGGACGACATCCTCACGCACCTGGCTGCATTGCCGGCGGATGTTGCGGCAGCCAAACATGCCTGGTTGCTGGAGCATGAGCGCGAGTTGGCGCTGGGTTCGGTCGCGGCCGAAGGTGCCGTTGAGTTGGTAAGGGAATTGGCCGGGCGTGGTTATCGCCTGGGCATCCTGACGCGTAATGCGCGGGAATTGGCCCATATCACACTGCAAGCGATTGGCTTGGCGGACTGCTTTGCCATTGAGGATGTGCTGGGGCGGGATGACGCGCCGCACAAGCCTGATCCGGGTGGCCTGTTGAAACTGGCTGCGGCCTGGGGGGTAGCGCCGAGCGAGATGGTGATGGTGGGGGATTATCGCTTTGACCTGGATTGTGGCCGGGCGGCGGGGGCCAGGACGGTGTTGGTGAACTTGCCGGATAACCCGTGGCCGGAGTTGGCGGATTGGCATGCCGAGGATTGTGCGGCGCTGCGCCGAATGATCTAACCCAGGCGACGGAGATCAAATGTGGGAGCTGGCTTGCCTGCGATAGCGGTGGGTCAGCTGACACTCTGTCAACTGACAGTCCGTCATCGCAGGCAAGCCAGCTCCCACATTTTTATTGGGTTTCGTCAGTGATTACTGCGTGAACAGCACCTTTTCTCCCTCTGGCGAGGTAAACATCTTATCCCCGTCATGCCCCACCCCTGGCACTTCCACCAGCTTGTGACTCAACTGCGGATGGCGCAGTTTGAGGTAGCCAAAGTAGTTGTGCCCACGAATCAGTCGATACGCACCCTGGGCTTCGGCCTCGCAGCTTTTATCCAGTGCCGGGTGGTTGGGGTCGGTGTCCTGCTGGCCCAACAGGTAAGTGATGTCGCGTGAGACGTAGGCTTTTTCCAGTTGCTGGGCGCCTCGGTCACCCACGTAATCGGGCAGTTTTTGCATGCCGTATTTCCAGTCGTTGAAGCTTGGGCAACTGGCCGTATCGAACGGCACCGGCCGCTGCGGGCTGAAGTAGGCGTAGGACGATGGGTTGGCCACCACGTACCGCAGGCTGATGCCTTCGGTTTGCAGCAACGGGTGTTCATGGCCGGTGAGGGCGAAGCGTTGGACGACCTGGCCGCCACCGGAATGCCCGGCGATCACGATTTCCTTCAGCGCCGGGAACAGCTTGCGGTTGCCCAGGTGCTTGATGATCTGGTCCAGAGCGCCATAAGAACTGACCTGCCCAGGCGTGGTGGAAGCTTCGCCAGCCATCCAGTCGTTGCCCTTCCAACGCAATACCTGATTGCCCAGGTGGTTACGCTTCACGTCCGATTGATTCAGAAACTGCGGCGCGATCACCAGCGTAGTGCCGCCAACCCCGGCATGGGTGGCGGCGTCGATACCGCTTTGCAGATAGGTCTGCGCATTGCGCAGGCGGCCATGCACGATGATCAGCGCACGTGTGACTTTGGGCAGCGGCTGGCGCCAGTCCTGGCTTACGCCGAGGCTGAGGTCGCCGGCCTCCAGATGAAAGCGATCGGGGCTGACCACCTTGACGCCGTGTTCAGCCGCCAGGGTGCAGCAGGACACGAACACACCCAGCAGCAACCCCAATCGTTTGATCATTTAGAGACTCTTGGCCGCGAAGGTATCGCATTGAGTGATCTGGCCCTGTGCGAAGCCGGTCTTGAACCAGCGTACCCGTTGCGCGGAGGTGCCGTGGGTAAACGAGTCCGGCACCACGCGCCCTTGGCCCTGTTGCTGCAAGCGGTCATCGCCAATGGCGTTGGCTGCATTCAGGGCTTCTTCGATATCGCCGGGCTCCAGCCAGTTCAGGCGTTTTTGCGCCCGATTGGCCCACACCCCGGCAAAGCAGTCGGCTTGCAGCTCCTGGCGTACCAGCAGGCCGCCATCGCCTTCCATCTGCCGACCCTGTTGGCGCGCCGCCTGGATCTTGGACGAGATGCCGAGCAGGGTTTGCACGTGATGCCCGACTTCGTGGGCGATCACGTAGGCCTGGGCGAAATCGCCGGCGGCCTGGAAGCGTTGCGACATTTCGCGGAAGAAATCCAGGTCCAGGTAGACCTGCTGGTCAGCCGGGCAATAGAACGGGCCGCTGGCCGAGGTGGCGCCACCGCAGGCGGAGTTCACCCGGCCACGGAACAGCACCAGCTTGGGGTTCTTGTAGGCCAGGCCGTTTTCCTGGAACACCTGGCCCCAGGTGTCTTCGGTATCACCCAACACCGCCCGCACAAAGTCGGCGTGCTCATCATTGGCCGGTGGCGCCTGGCGCGATTGCGAACTCACCGACGGCGCCTGCTCCATCTGCCCCGTCAACTGGCCGAGGATCTGCATCGGGTCTTGCCCGGTCAGCCAGCCAATACCTACGACCAGCACAATGGCCGTCAGGCTCAGGCCCTTGCCGCCGCCAAAGCGCATACCGCCACCGCCGCCGCCACTGTCATCGCGGGCATCCACCACGTTGTCGCTGCGTCGGCCTTTTTTCCATAGCATGGGAGCATTCCTCTGTGTGCTAACCGTGATTGATTATGGTCGGTATTAACGGCAATAGCCTTCGCCGGTGGTCACGATCAGGCAGTCTTTTTTATCCGCCAGCCATTTCAGGCCGGTGGCGGCGCCGTCTCCGGCGCGCAACAGCTGCGGGCCGTCGGGGCGGGTGAAGGCGATGCCATCTTCGTTCGCTTCACCTTTGAAGGTGCCGGCATCGTCGGCGTCGAGGCCGTATTGCATGGTCAGAAGGTAGTGGCCGCGGCCGATGCTGTCGTCCTTGGCGATGGTCAGGTGCAAGCCTTCGACGCCGATCCATTTGCCGACCCATTGATCGGTGGGCGGCGTTTGCGGCACCAGGGTCGCCTGTACAGACGGCGGCGCGGGCTTGGGGGCTTCCTTGGCTTTATCGCAGGCGGTAAGCAGGGCGAGGGCAGACAGAACAAACAGGATTTTTTTCATAGCGGCAAGGCCTTGATTAAAAAGTGTGCAACGCCTGGGCGAGCGTGCAGGGTTGGACTCGATTCCAGTGATTTAGTGCGCTGTTCGCCCGCTGTTTGGTTATGCTCTTGGAGCAGGCGCTGGCCCGGCTGCTAGATTACCGGGTTGAGTACCATCGCGTTCAGCCCGCCAGCAAGAGAATTCCATGACTGTCAGTACCCCCCTCTCAGGCGTCAACCATCCCTTCAAAGGCATCCTGCTGATTGTGGTGGCGACGTTCCTGTTCTCCAGCCACGACGCCTTGTCCAAATACCTGGCCGGGTTCTACCCCATTGTGATGGTGGTGTGGGCGCGCTACCTGGTGCACACCCTGCTGATGGCCGGGATCTTCCTGCCGCAATCAGGCTTGCGCGTGCTGCGCAGCAAGCGCCCGGGTATGCAGGTGGTACGTGCCTTGTGCCTGTTGGGCACCAGCCTGTTTTTCACCGCCGCATTGCACTACATCCCATTGGCCGAGGCCACGGCGGTGAACTTCCTCGCGCCGATCCTGGTGACAGCGCTGTCGGTGCCGCTGTTGGGCGAACACGTGACACGCGGCCAATGGCTGGCGGTGATCTGCGGCTTTATCGGGGTGCTGGTCATCATCCATCCCGGCGGCGAACTGTTCACGCCAGCGGTGCTGTTGCCGTTGTGTTCGGCGATGTTCTTCTGTTTTTACCAACTGCTCACGCGCATCCTCAGTAAGTTCGATACGCCGACCACCAGCAACTTCTTCGCCGGGCTGTGCAATACCTTGGTCATGAGCGCCATGGTGCCGTTCTTCTGGCAGGTGCCGACCTTGTGGCACGGCGTGTTGATGTTGGCACTGGGGACCTGCGGGATGACCGCACACCTGATGCTCACCCAGGCGTTCCGCTTTGCGGCGCCGGCCTTGCTGGCGCCGTTTGGCTATTGCCAGATTGTGTTTGCGGGGTTGTTGGGCTGGCTGGTGTTCAGCCATACCCCCGATACAACCACGGTGGTGGGTATCGGGGTGATCTGCATGAGCGGGTTGGCCGCTGCCTGGCAGCAGCGGCGCAGGTAGGTCAAAGGTCGACGGTAGGAATCTTGCGCGGTGCCATGAAGTACATCCAGGTCAGCGCAATGAAGTACATCGCCGGGATCAGGGTGAATAACACTGTGTAGTTGTTGTTGGTCACCGTGAGGATATGGCCGACGATCTGGGTCATGAACATGCCGCCGATGGCCGCGCACATGCCGCCGAAGCCGAACACCGTGCTCATCATGTGCTTGGGCGTGTAGTCCATCACCAGGCTCCAGATGTTGGCGGTCCAGGCCTGGTGGGCGCCGATGGCCAGGGAGATGGCGAACACCGCGACCCACAGCTGGCTGGAGCCGGCCGCCATGATCACACCGACTATGCAGCAGGCGAACAGCAGCATCGACAAGAGCCGCGCCTTGATCGAGTTCATCCCGCGGCCGATCAGGAATGACGACAGAATCCCGCCTCCCACGCTGCCGAAGTCGGCGGTCAGGTAAATGATGATCAGCGGAATGCCCATCTGCGTCACGTTGATGCCCAGGTTGTATTGCTGGTTCAAAAACGGCGGCAGCCAGTACAGGTAGAACCAGAACACCGGCGCAGTCAGCGCGTAGGCGATGGCGAAGGCCCAGGTGCCACGCATACGCAGGATGCGGCTGAACGGCACGCGGGGCTGTTCGGGCTCGACTTCCTGTTGCACGTAGTCCAGTTCCGATTGTTTAACGCTTGGGTGGTCTTCCGGGTTGTAGTACTTTAACCCCCAGAACACCAGCCAGATCGCGCCGAGTGCCGACATGCACAGGAACGCCGCCTGCCAGCCCCACACGTGCAGGATCAACGGCAGCAGCATCGGTGTCATCATCGCGCCGACGTTGGTGCCGGCGTTGAAGATGCCGGTGGCCACCGCACGTTCACCCGCCGGGAACCACAAACGTGTGGTCTTGACGCAGGCGGGGTAGTTGGCGGCTTCGGTCAGGCCGAGGATAAATCGGCAGACCATAAAGCCCACCGCCGAAGTGGCCAGACCGTGGGCGCCGGTGGCCAGGCTCCACAGCAGCACGGCGCAGAAGAACACGCGCTTGACGCCTACGCGGTCGATCAGGCGGCCTTGCAGCACAAAGCCGATGGCGTAGCCGACCTGGAACCAGAAGTTGATGTTGGCGTAGTCCATCGCCGTCCAGCTCATTTCTTTGGCCAGGATCGGTTGCATCACGCCCAGGGCGGCGCGGTCGATGTAATTCAGGGTGGTGGCAAAAAACACCAGGGCCAGCATGCCCCAGCGCGTTTTACCCACGGCCAGGGCACCGCGGATCTTGTCGCCGATGCCGGCGTGCGGGTTGCCCGGGCGCGTGGCCAGGGCTGGATTTTGCAGAGGCATGAGGTCGTACCCGTTTTTTTGAAATTCTTATGGTGTGTTCTGGGTCTTTGTTACGTGAACGAATTGCCCGGTCGATGGTGCGCAGTGGTTAAAAAGTCGTCAATTCGCCAAACGGGCATAGTGTTCGATAATCGCACCAAAAACTAACCGGTTCGTACATTTTAATTGCTGCCTGTAGGCTGGGGGCGAATAATTTGCCACAAACAACAATTGCCGGGAGTCTTCCATGCAACGTTCTATTGCCACTGTGTCCTTGAGCGGCACCCTGCCGGAAAAGCTTGAGGCTATTGCCGCCGCCGGGTTTGATGGGGTGGAAATCTTCGAGAACGATTTGTTGTATTACGACGGCAGCCCCCGGGAAGTCAGGCAGATGTGCGCCGACCTGGGCATTGCCATCACCTTGTTCCAACCGTTTCGCGACTTCGAAGGATGCCGCCGCGACCGCCTGGCGCGCAACCTGGAGCGCGCCGAGCGCAAGTTTGACTTGATGCAGGAACTGGGCACCGACCTGGTATTGGTGTGCAGCAATGCCTCGGCCGACAGCGTGGGCGACGAACGTATTCTGCTCGATGACTTGAGCCTGCTGGCCGAGCACGCGGGCAAGCGTGGCCTGCGCATCGGCTATGAAGCATTGGCCTGGGGCAAGCATGTGAACACCTGGCAGCAGGTGTGGAACCTGGTGCGCCAGGTCGATCACCCAAGCCTGGGCGTGTTGCTCGACAGCTTCCACACCTTGTCGCTCAAGGGCGACCCCAGCGCCATTGCGCAGATCCCCGGCGACAAGATTTTCTTTGTGCAAATGGCCGACGCGCCGATCCTGGCCATGGATGTGCTGGAGTGGAGCCGGCATTTCCGCTGCTTCCCGGGGCAGGGCGAGTTCGACCTGGCGGGCTTTCTCGCGCCGATCATCCAGAGTGGCTACACCGGGCCGTTGTCCCTGGAAATTTTCAACGACGGTTTCCGCGCCGCGCCGACTCGGGCGAATGCGGCGGATGGCTTGCGGTCACTGTTATACCTGGAAGAAAAAACCCGCCATCGCCTGGCTGAACAAGCCCCCGCTGCGCCCGTGGACATACTGTTTGAAACCCCGGCGGCCAGCGAATATGACGGTATCGAGTTTCTTGAATTTGCCGTGGATGAAAGCCTCGGCGCCAAACTGACCCACTGGCTGGAGCGCCTGGGTTTCGCCAAGGCCGGTCAGCATCGCTCGAAGAATGTGAGCCTGTTGCGCCAGGGTGACATCAACCTGATCCTCAACTGCGAACCCTATTCTTTCGCCCACAACTTTTTCGAGGCCCATGGCCCATCGCTGTGCGCCACCGCGATTCGGGTCAAGGACAGCGCCAAGGCCCTGGAGCGTGCGGTGGCCTACAAGGGCCAGCCTTATCGCGGCCTGGTCGGCCCCAACGAGCTGGAATTGGCCGCGGTGCGTGCGCCGGACGGCAGCCTGATCTACCTGGTGGACCCCAGCGAAGGCGGGCTGTACGATACCGATTTCAACCTGCAAGTGGCCACACCCGCCAGCGGTGGCTTGTTGCGCATCGATCATATGGCCATGGCGCTGCCGGCGGACAGCCTCGACAGTTGGGTGCTGTTCTACAAAAGCCTGCTGGATTTCGAAGCCGATGACGAAGTGGTGCTGCCCGACCCCTACGGCTTGGTGAAGAGCCGTGCGTTGCGCAGCCGTTGCAGTTCGATTCGCCTGCCGCTGAACATCTCCGAAAACCGCAATACGGCGATTTCCCACGCGCTTTCCAGCTATCGCGGTTCGGGCGTGCACCATATTGCCTTCGATTGTGCGGATATTTTCGCCGAGGTGCGCCGGGCCAAAGAGGCCGGCGTGCCGTTGTTGGATATTCCACTCAACTATTACGACGACCTGGCGGCGCGCTTCGATTTCGACGATGAGTTCCTCAGTGAGCTGGCGTATTACAACGTGCTGTACGATCGCGACGCCCAGGGCGGTGAGTTGTTTCATGTGTACACCGAGGCGTTCGAAGGGCGGTTTTTCTTCGAGATCATCCAGCGCAAGAACGGCTATGCCGGCTACGGCGCGGCCAACGTAGCGGTGCGTCTGGCGGCGATGGCCAAGTCGCGCAGTGGGGCGGTACGCCAGGCCCGGCTATAACCGCAGGCAGGTGCTTCCTTCGGGAAGCGCCGCGGCCCATAATCAGCGCTTGCAAACAATGGCCGTGAGCGCACCATGACCCCGAGTCCCGATCTCCCCGCGGTAGCTGACGCACCGCGCAAGAGTCGCAAGAACAATCCGGAAAAGACCCGCGAGAATATTCTCCAGGAAGCCATTGTCGAGTTTGTTCAACAGGGCCTGGCCGGCGCTCGCGTGGACGCCATCGCCGAGCGCATCCACACCTCCAAGCGCATGATCTATTACTACTTCGGCAGTAAAGAGCAGTTATACGTCGAGGTATTGGAGAAGCTCTACGGCGATATCCGCAACACTGAAACCCGCATGAACCTCACGGCCCTGGAGCCGCGTGAGGCGATTCGCCGGCTGGTGGAATTCACCTTCGATCACCATGACCAGAACGTGGATTTCGTGCGCATCGTCAGCATCGAAAATATCCACAACGCCGAGTACGTCAAACGCACCGAGACCATCAAGGCGATGAACAGCAAGATCCTCGAAGGGCTGGGCGAGACCTTGCGCCGTGGCGCCGAACTGGGGTTGTTTCGCGAAGGGCTGGAGCCGTTGGACGTGCACCTGTTGATCAATTCGTTTAGCTTTTACCGGGTCTCCAACCGGCATACCTTCAGCGAGATATTCCAGATCGAACTGTCGGATGAGGCGATCAAGCACCGGCACCGGGAGATGATCTGCGAGTCGGTGTTGCGCTACCTGCAAGCCTGAGTTCAGCGCTGGGCCAATGTGGGAGGGGGCAAGTCGAATCGTCGCACCGCCCCTCCCACATTTGAACTCTGTTTCGGCAGTCAGCCATTCATGCTCTGGAAGTGCGCCAGCATCCTGTCTGCATCCGCCACTTCACCGCTGAACAACTCAAACGCCTTCACCGCCTGAAACACCGCCATGTTGCCGCCATCCAGGGTGCGGCAACCCAATGCGCGGGCGTCGCGCAGCAGTTCGGTTTCCAGCGGGAAATACACGATTTCCGCAACCCACAACCCTGCCCGCAACAACGCAGCGGGGACCGGTGTGCCGGGCAGCTTGGTCATGCCCATCGGCGTGGTATTGACTAAACCATCGGCCTCGGCCATCGCATTTTCCAGATCAGTGCCGACCTGGGCACGACCAGGGCCGAAGCGCTGCGCGAGGTTATCCACAAGGTCGCGGGCGCGGGAGGCGTCCACGTCGAAAATGCTCAAGTGCTCGACCCCCTCTGCCAGCAGCGCATGGGCCACCGCTGCGCCCGCGCCACCGGCGCCCATCTGCACCACGTGTCGGCGGGCAACGTCATGCAAGTTGCGGCGAAACCCTTCGGCGAAGCCCAGGCAATCGGTGTTGTGGCCGATCCGTTTACCGTCCTTGAACACCACGGTGTTGACTGCACCAATGCCCCGGGCCTCGTCGGACAAGTCATCAAGCAGGGGCAGGATCGCCTGCTTGCACGGGTAGGTAATGTTCAACCCGTTGAAGTGCATCAGCTCGGCGGCCCGCAGTAATTCCGGCAGGGCGTCGAGGTCCAGGTGCAGCGGCTCAAGGTCGATCAGGCGATACAGGTAGCGCAGGCCGTGGGCGTCACCCTCGAGTTCATGCAGGGCAGGGGTGCGGGAAGCCTGGATACCGGCGCCGATCAGGCCGGCGAGAATGCGCGGTTTCATCAGGCGCGTCCCTTGAGTGTCTGGCTGAAGTGCTCAAGCGCCAGGTGGTAGCCGTGGCTGCCAAACCCGGCCAGCACGGCCTTGGCGATGGGCGATACAAATGAATGCTGACGAAACGCTTCGCGCGCGTGCACGTTGGATAAATGCACTTCGATCACCGGCACTTCACTGGCCACCAGCGCATCGCGGATCGCGACCGAGGTGTGGGTCCAGGCTGCCGGGTTGATCACGATACCCGCACAACGGTTACGGGCGCCGTGGATCCAGTCGAGCAGTTCGCCTTCGTGGTTGGTCTGGCGAAACTCGATTTTCAGCCCGAGTTCAGTGGCGCTGCGGCCACACAGGGCGGCGATGTCAGCCAGGGTTTCATGGCCATAAGTGGCCGGCTCGCGGGTGCCGAGCAGGTTGAGGTTGGGGCCGTTGAGCACCAGCACGATGGGCGGCATAGCGGGATCTCCACAGTTCTTATTGGTTATGTGGGTAAAATGTACTGGTTGGTTAGTTTGGTCAATTGATCGCAGCGGATCTGTGCGGTTATCGAACTGTTATCAACAACCTCTTACGGCCCGATCAGATTAGATATCAATTGAAAATCATTCTCGACAACGCTTAAGATGCCCGCCTGTTTCCTATACATTCCAGGGAGTCGGTTTGTCGGACGTGGATCTCAAGGGCCTGTTTCTCAAGCACGCCGATACCCTGCGCGGGTATCTGGCGCGCAAGGTACGGGACCCGCAATTGGCCGCAGACCTGGTGCAGGAGAGCTTCCTGCGGCTGGCGGAAAAACCGGCCGGTGAGCGCATCGACAACTCCCAGGGCTATCTCTATCGAACGGCAAGCAATCTGCTGATCGACCATATTCGTCAGGAAGCGCGGCGCAAGACCGACACCGTGCCCCATGAGGCGCTGGCCGAGATCGAAGATGACGTGGCCGGGTTGGAGGCTCAGGCAATGGCGCAGCAACAGCGACAGGCATTGAAGCAGGCACTGGCGGAACTGCCGGAGCGCACCCAGCAGATTTTTCGCTTGAACCGTATCGAAGGCATGACCCACGCCCAGGTCGCCCGGCACCTGGCTATCTCCGACAGCTCAGTGCAAAAGCATCTGGCCAAGGCGTTGGCCTATGTGATGCAGCGCTTGCAGGAAGGCGAGGTGGCGCCATCCGACGAATGAATTACCGAAAAATGCCAGGCCAGACGTCAGAGCGTCTACATAACGAAAATTCGAGATTCACACGTGAATAGCCAGGGTCCGCAACAGCACAGCATTACCGAGGCGGCTGCCGAATGGGCGGTGCGCCTGCACGCCGGTGCCCTGAGCGAACAGGAGCAGGCCGAGTTGCGCCAGTGGATCGCCCGCGACAGCCGTCACGAAGGGGCGCTGCGGTTTGCCGAGCAGACCTGGGCGGCATTGGGTGAAGTACATAAGGACGAGCCCGTACACCGACAACGGCCAGCCGCGCCGACCCCGCCCGTGCGCCGCACCAAACGCAGAAGGCCGTGGCAACGTGCAGCCGCTGTGGCGCTGGTCGTGGTGGTGGCCGGCGTCGGCTGGCTACGCGGGCCCGACGTGTTGCTGCACATGCAGGCCGACTACGTCACGCAAAAGGGAGAGGTGCGCACGGTGCACCTGGCGGACGGCAGTAGGGTGGAGCTGGATTCCGCCAGCGCCATTCGCCTGGATTACGATGGCGTGCAGCGGGGTATCAGCCTGCTCCAGGGCTCGGCGGTTTTTGATGTGGCGCCGATGAAAGGCGAAGAAACCCGGCCGTTCGTGGTGCACAGCGCCGGGGGCCAGACCCGGGCGCTGGGCACGCGGTTTGTGGTCGAGCGTGAGGGCCAGAGCCAGGCCTGGGTCGGTGTGCTGCAGCACAGCGTCGAGGTGTCTATGCAGGCCTCACCGACCACAGGCCCGGCCGAGCGCGTTGTGCAGCAAGGCCAGGCTGCGCGTTACAGCCTAAGTGACGGCGTGGTCAGCCTTGATCAGTTTGATGTGGATCGCGCCACCAGTTGGCGGCGCGGTGTGTTGATCTTCGACCGCCAGCCGTTGGCCAAGGTTATCGAGCAACTCAACCGTTACCGCCCCGGGCGGGTAGTGTTGACCGACGCGGCCTTGGGTGAGCGCGAAGTCAGCGGTGTCTTCCGCCTGGACATGCTCGACAGCGCACTCGCCACCCTGACCCAGGAACTTCAAGTGCAACGCTTGGACCTGGCCGGCCTCAGCCTGATCTATTGACCTTTCGCGTTATCGGCAGCAGCTCTGTCCTGTGGCGAGCAAGCTTGCTTGCGACTGCTGCGCAGTCGAACGGGAGCAAGCTCCCCCGCCACACGCGGGCTGGTTTTCAAACTGTCTAGTCCTGAAATAGATTTACACCTGTTTCAGTCTCAAAACGCCCGAT
>NZ_SPKO01000039.1:0-950 GCF_023127795.1 Pseudomonas sp. W2Jun17
AGCGATAACGCTTGATCCCACCATTGGGCAATTGCTCTTCCAGCAACTGCCCCCGCTCATTCCACACCAGCCGATGGCAACTATGATCCGGGTACCAAACTCCGGTCAGTTGCCCGTGTTTGTTGTAGCTGTAATCGGTAACCTCGCCGTCAGGATCGGTCCTACGCGTAACATCGCCTTGCTCATTACGCTCGTATTTCCAGACCGCCTCCCCACGCCTCACAACCCGAACAAAACCGTTGTCATGCTCGTAAGACGTCGGCTCATCATCCCCCGGAAACAAAGCCACCAGGCGCCCAGCTTCGTCGTACTGATAGGCCGTCACCGCGCCCAGCGGATCCTGTTCGACGGTCAGCCGCCCCTTGGCATCGTAGGATTTGAAATGCTGCGCGCCGTCCGGATCGATGCGCTGCACCAACCGCGCCCGGTCGTCGTGGACATAGACTTCCTGGCTACCATCGGCGTTATGCACCGTGACACGGCCGTCATCCCCCCAGGCATAACGCGTGTCCATCTGCGAAAAACTCGCCCAATGCCGGACGCAACGTGCCGCCTTGCCGGAGCCTTCCCACGCCCAGAAGAAACTCGCCCCACCGGCCAACTGCCGCTCAACAATGACGTGCTGATCGTCGTACCGATAACGCTCGCTTTCACCGACGGCATTGGTCGCGCAAACCAGTCGTCCGTCTTCGTCATAGGCGTAGGAAACAACGTTCTGCTCGGTTTCCCAGACGTAGGGCTCACGCCCTTTGGCGCGATGCACCTGGTAGTCCACCGCCACGATTCGATCCAGCTCATAACGCAGCAGCAGCGAGCGACCAGCACCGTTATCCAGCCGCTCGATCCGCCCGGAAGGATCACGGCAAATGCGCAGGCGGTTGTCATACGCATCGCTGATCGCAGTCAGTACACCGTCGCGAAAGTGATAGAACCGCGACGCCTGGGCCAGC
>NZ_SPKO01000039.1:960-154491 GCF_023127795.1 Pseudomonas sp. W2Jun17
TAACTCATCAGGAGCCGAGCCCAAGTAGATCGCCGCTTCCGCCAGGCTGTTGGTAATCGCAGGCCGAGCAGAAGTCGGCAAGGGCAGGGTAGTCGAGCGGTTCTCATGATCGGTCCACACCACCGAATCGCCCGACACACAAAGCCTGTGCGCCAGCGCATGACTCCAGCCAAACCCCAACCCGCAATCCAGTTCCACCGCACTGGTGCGATACAGCCGCGTCCACTCAAACGGCAAAATCCCGTCCAGCGCGCCATCGGTAAGGGTCAGCAATTCCTCGCCGGTGACCATCGACACCGGGCAACCATGAGTGACCGTCTTATCTGCTGGAGCCGCCGCATCTCCCTTCGGATTCGACGCCACGGCAGGCGCATCATCCACCGATTCCTGGCGGACCAACGTGGTGCGTTGGGTCTTGCTGCGCACCATCGACACCGGGTTCGAAACCAGCGTATCGCCTGCCTTCAACGGCACCACCGGCACGGCCTTGACCGGTGTCGCGGCACTGCTCAGTAACACCGGCTTGGCGACCTCGACATGCGGCCCCAACCCTGGCCCCACTACTTGCTTGGCCAGCAATTCCAACAACGCTCGTGCGCGCCCGGATTTGACGTGACTGAGCACACCAGCCCCCAATCGCACCACTACGCCCATCGCACCCAAGACGCGAATCAGCAGCAGATTGATCAGGACCTCACCGGTAATTTCGCCCCACAGTTCAGCCATCTCCGGCGGCGGGAGCATGCGCATCCAGCTGACCAGCGCCGATAGATAGATAAACAACAGCGGCTCATCACTGAGCACCAGCAAGCCCTGGGCGATCGCGTCACTGCTCAGTGTCAGCAGTTCATCGAGCTCAGTTTGAGAAAGGTATTGCAGCAGTTTTTCGCTGTTGGGCTTGAGGTCCGCCAGCAGCGCCGACAGCTCGCCAATGTTGTCCCACAGGCTGTAAAGCGCCTTGACCATGCCGCTGGCAAAGGCCGCCTCCAGCAGGCGGCGCCGCTCAAGCGGGCGAGCGTCTGCGTAACTTTTCCACTGGGCTTGGAAAGTGTCGGTCCACTCTTTGCGCAGCCGGGCTTCCAGCGCTGCGATCACCGACTGGTAGGAGGCATACAGCGCCTTGAGGTGATCCTGGGAAACGTTGGGGTAAAAGCTCACCCGATATTGCTGGTTGCGATCACACTCGGTGATCTCAAGGATGCCGCTCGGGCCGATGGTCTTGTGGATGGGCTCGCCCAGCGGACCGCCGTTTGGATCAACGCGTTGCAGCATCACCGCTGTGTCGCCGATCGGCACGAACCGCGTGCTCTGGAACATATGCACCAGGGTCAACGTACCGTTGGCCCGGCAGGTGGCGACGGTGCTGCTGGGAAACAGGGAGCGATTGATCGGGGCAACGAGCGTTACCTCATCGCCGACCTTGAACACCTGCTCAAGCTCCAGCGCCGAGAAGCTCCAGAAGCTATTGGCCCAATCGTCAAAGGTGTTCAAGCAATCGCGAAAGTCACGGAAGACGCCTTCAACGTCGACCGTTTTCACGTTCATTGGGGTCAGGGCCAGCCTGCCAATGACCGGGTTCAAGCGCCAACCCCATCAACCGGGGGCGTAACGAAAACAACCATCTGCAATCCCTCGCACTGTTCAATCAGGCGAGGGACTTTGCAGCGGTTCACAGGGCAGGGGAGTAGCGCTTATCCGGCAGTTATGTGGGATGTTTCAGCTAAGGCCAGGCATCCGCTTCGGCTCACCGACGAACCCCGGTTAGACTTACCTGTCGATATCAGCACTGCCCGGCCTGTCGTTAACCAAGGAAGCCTCATGTATCCAAGTCGTCTGTTCTTTTGCCTCATGCCTTTGCTGGTGCTGGCCGGCTGTTCCACCTCCCGTGGCCCGCAGCAACCCGAGCGCAGTGAGGCCGAGGTGAAGGCGCAGATCGTGCGCCTGCTGCCGGCCAAGGTGTCGGACCGCAACGGTTGGGCCCAGGACATCTACACCGCCTTCGACACCCAGAAAATCTACCCCAGCACCGAAAACATCTGCGCCGTGCTGGCGGTGACCGAGCAGGAGTCTACCTATCAGGTCGACCCGCCTGTGCCGGGCATGGGCAAGATCGCCCAGGATGAAATCCTGCGTCGCGCCGGCAAGGTGCATGTGCCCGCGTTCGTGGTACGCAGCGCCCTGCAATTGCGTTCGCCCACCGGCAAAACCTACGCCGACCGCTTGAATGCCGCACGCACGGAGAAGGACTTAAGCGCGATCTTCGATGACTTCATCAGCATGGTGCCCCTGGGTAATACCTTGTTTGGCGGCTTCAACCCGGTGCACACCGCAGGCCCGATGCAGGTCAGTATCGACTTTGCACAAAAACAGGCGCGGGGTTATCCCTACACGGTGGACGGTACGATTCGCCGTGAAGTGTTCACCCGTCGCGGCGGTATGTACTTCGGCATCGCCCATTTGCTCGGCTACCCGGTGAGCTACGACCAGCCGCTGTACCGCTTTGCCGATTTCAATGCCGGTTGGTACGCCAGCCGCAATGCTGCGTTCCAGGCCGCGGTCAGCCGCGTGACGGGTAAAGAGCTGGCGCTGGATGGGGACTTGATCCGCTATGGCTCCCTGCTGCCCGGCACCACCGAACTGGCAGTGCGCTCACTGGGGGCGAAGCTGGACATGCGCAACCCGAGCATCCGCAGCCAGTTGGAGCAGGGCGACCAGTTGGATTTCGAGGACACCACGCTGTACAAGCGCGTCTTCGGCCTGGCCGACCAGGCGGCCGGCAAACCGCTGCCACGGGCGATCCTGCCGGGCATTGTGCTCAAGAGCCCGAAGATCACCCGCAACCTGACCACGGCCTGGTTTGCCAAGCGTGTGGATGAGCGCTATCAGCGCTGTATCAAGCGCTGATCAGCTGCGACGCTTGACGAACCGGCGCCACAACCCAACCCACAGCCACACCACCGGGAACGCCAGGATCACAAACGGCAGCACATAGCTGGCACGCTCCAGGGCGTCTGCCGTGCCGTTCACCAGGTTGTCTCCCAGGTGGCTGAACATCCGGCTGAAACGTGACGCTTGGTTCGCACCGTCAGAAGAGCGGAAATTCAGGGTCACGCGATTGGTATCGAGGCGGCGTTGCTGGCCGACGGCAACCTGGGCCAATGCCTGCAACTCATTTTCAATACTTGCTTGCTCCTTGCTCAGAACGATCAAGTCACTGACGTTGATATCCTTGCGCTTGGCCAGTTCGTCGAGGCGTTGCTGCTGGGCTTGCAGGCGCTGCTGGCGGCGGCGCACATCGTCGATCGCATCGGCCAGGTCTTCGGCGGTAGTGATGCGCTGGCCGAGTTTGCCGCCTTCAGCCGCGAGGGCGACCATCGGTTCCACACCCGTGGGTGCGATCCGCAGGATGATCTGGCCGCCGTTGCTGTCTTCGGTAATGCCAAGGATATTGCAGGCACCAAAGCGTGCCGTTTCACACGCCTCGCGGGTGGCCTGCATACGCGGCGCGAGCAGGGCGCCGGGCAGGGCCAGGGTCAGTTCATGCTCATAGGCCAGTTGCGCCCCGGCCTTGCCCTGTTCGCCATTGATGACCGTGGCGCGAGAGTGGTCCTTGGGTGAGCAACCGGCCAAGGCCAGGCCAGCGAGCAAAATCAACAGCGGCGCGCGAAGCGGGTGGGAATTGCCGTCCAGGTGGCGCATTACGTTTCCTTGAAATGTGCAGGAGAAATTGATCGCGATTAAAGCCGGTCTGGTCCATTAACGCAAAGCATTGCCGGGGATTTGCCTGGCCGATATTGGCATGGGATACGCCATGGCGTTTTCCAGTGAGCCACCGCTGCCGTTGATTACTGCCAGCATGACCTTGGACTACCTGGGCGCCGTGCAGGTGGGGGAGTGGATGGTGGTACGTTTGGAAAGCCACAAGCGCGGGCGGCAGATGGCGTTTGCGACGCTGAGTTTGCAAGTGCAGGAGCGCATTGTGCTGCGTGCGAGTGCGGTGTTTGCGGTGCCACAGGGTGACAGGCAATGAGATCAAATGTGGGAGCTGGCTTGCCTGCGATAGCGGTGTATCAGTCAGCAATAATTTGACTGACACACCGCTATCGCAGGCAAGCCAGCTCCCACCGTCTGACCGAGTGCTTACAGGTAGGGAATCGATAAAAGAAAAGGCCTGGCTTTTCGTGGAACCGGGCCTTTTCTGTGTTGCTCTTATTGGCATGGGGCTGCTACGCAGCCCAACGGGAGCAAGCTCCCTCGCCACAATAGCGATCCGATTCAGCTGCGTTCGAGTGCCAGGGCCACGCCTTGGCCGCCGCCGATGCACAGCGTCGCCAAACCTTTTTTGGCGTCGCGCTTGATCATTTCATGCAGCAGGGTCACCAGCACGCGGCAGCCTGAGGCGCCAATCGGGTGGCCGATGGCGATAGCGCCGCCGTTGACGTTGACTTTATCGGCGTCCCATTCCAGCTCTTTGCCCACTGCCAAAGATTGCGCAGCGAAGGCTTCGTTGGCTTCGATCAGGTCCAGGTCTGCCAACTGCCAGCCGGCTTTGTCCAGGCAGCGGCGAGTGGCCGATACCGGACCGATGCCCATGATGGCCGGGTCCACGCCCGCATTGGCGTAGCTGGCGATACGCGCAAGTACAGGCAAGCCGAGGGCGCGGGCTTTGTCGGCGCTCATCAGCAGCACGGCGGCGGCGCCGTCGTTGAGGCTGGAGGCGTTGCCGGCGGTGACGCTGCCGTCTTTCTTGAACGCCGGCTTGAGCTTGGCCAGGGACTCGGCCGTGGTACCGGCGCGGGGTTGTTCGTCCACCGCGAAAGCCACCGGGTCGCCTTTGCGCTGGGGAATCAGGATCGGGGTGATCTCGTCGGCAAAACGTCCGGCCTCAATGGCAGCGGCGGCTTTTTGCTGGGAGGCGGCGGCGAACGCATCCTGGGCTTCACGGCTGATGCCGTACTTGTCTACCAGGTTCTCGGCGGTGATGCCCATGTGGTAGTCGTTGAATGCGTCCCACAGGCCGTCGGTGATCATGCTGTCGATCATCTTCGCGTGGCCCATGCGCAAACCGGTGCGCGCGGCGGGTAGTACGTAGGGTGCCAGGCTCATGTTTTCCATGCCGCCGGCAATGATCACCTCGGCGTCGCCGCAACGAATGGCCTGTGCGCCCAGGTGCAGGGCCTTGAGGCCCGAGCCGCAAACCTTGTTCAGGGTCAGGCTCGGCACGGCGTGGGGCAGGCCGGCGAGGATCGAAGCCTGGCGCGCCGGGTTCTGGCCGCTGCCTGCAGTGAGCACCTGGCCGAGGATCACTTCATCGACTTGGGCCGGGTCCAGGCCGGTCTGCTCCAGCAGGCGACGGATCACCGCGGCACCCAGTTCCGGGGCCGGAATACTCGCCAGCGAACCTTGAAAGCTGCCCACGGCGGTGCGGGTGGCAGCAACAATCACGACGTCTTGCATGGAATCTGTCCTCACTGGAAGTGCATTTCTGGAACGTGGTCCGGGACGATCAGTTTACCGGCGGTCTTGCTCACAATCTCTTCAACACTGACGCCAGGTGCGCGTTCCTTGAGGACAAAAGCGCCATTTTCGATTTCCAGGTACGCCAGGTCCGTGAGCACACGCTTGATGCAGTTGGCGCCGGTCAGCGGCAGGCTGCATTGGCTGAGCAATTTGGACTCACCGTCTTTGGACGCGTGGGTCATGATCACGATGATATTTTCCGCACCGGCCACCAGGTCCATCGCACCGCCCATGCCCTTGACCAGCTTGCCGGGGATCATCCACGAGGCAATGTTGCCTTGTACGTCCACTTCAAACGCGCCGAGTACCGTGAGGTCGACATGCCCGCCGCGAATCATCGCGAAGGATTCGGCGGAGGAGAAGATCGAAGCACCGATGCGCGCGGTCACGGTTTGCTTGCCGGCGTTGATCATGTCGGCATCAATGGTTTCTTCGGTAGGAAACGGTCCCATGCCGAGCAGGCCGTTTTCCGATTGCAGCATCACTTCCATGCCGTCGGGGATGTAATTGGCCACCAGGGTCGGAATGCCGATGCCCAGGTTCACGTAGTAACCGTCCTGCATTTCGCGGGCGACGCGTTGAGCCATTTGTTCGCGGGTAAGAGCCATGGTTGTTTCCTCTTATTGTTCTGGACGGGGATTATTTGCGGACGGTGCGCTGTTCGATGCGCTTCTCGAAGGTGCCGCAGATGATCCGGTCGACGTAGATGCCAGGGGTGTGGATCTGCGCCGGGTCCAGCTCGCCCGGTTCGACGATTTCCTCGACTTCGACCACGGTGATCTTGCCCGCAGTGGCGGCCAGCGGGTTGAAGTTCTGGGCGGTGTGGCGGTAGATGACGTTGCCGAAGTGGTCGGCTTTCCAGCCTTTGACAATGGCGAAATCGCCGGTGATGGACTCTTCCATCAAATACGGGCGGCCGTTGAATTCGCGGGTCTCCTTGCCTTCGGCAACTGGGGTGCCGACGCCGGTGGCGGTGAAGAAGGCCGGGATGCCGGCGCCGCCTGCGCGCATTTTTTCCGCGAGGGTGCCCTGGGGGGTGAGGACTACTTCGATTTCGCCGCTGAGCAGCTGCTTCTCGAACAAGGCGTTTTCACCCACATAAGAGGCGATCACCTTGCTGATCTGTTTTTCTTCGAGCAGCACGCCCAGGCCGAAGCCATCGACGCCGCAGTTGTTGGAAACCACCGTCAGGTCGCGGGTGCCTTTGCGCTTGATCTCGGCAATGAGGTTTTCCGGAATGCCACACAGGCCAAAACCGCCGGAGAGCACGGTCATGCCGTCTTCCAGGCCTGCCAGTGCTTCTTCATAGGACGCCACGCGTTTATCGAAACCTGCCATATGCACCTCTTTTATTGTTTGTGGTCCAGCCAGTGCGTTGAGTGTTGCGCCAGTGGATTGATTTGTTAAGTTGTTTTTTAAGGTTGATTGATTTAGAAAACAGCATAGTCCAACTGCTGTCTGGAGCTGCCTCATGACCGTCAAACAGATGCGTGCCTTTCTCGCCGTTGCTCAGAGTCTGAGTTTTGCTGCTGCCTGCGAGCGCCTGCACCTTTCTCAGTCGGCACTGAGCTTGACCATCAAGGGGCTGGAAGAAGGGTTGGGCGGGCGCCTGTTCAGCCGCAATACCCGTAACGTCGCGCTGACCCCCGAGGGCGAATCGCTGTTGCCCCTGGCGCGCCGGTTGATTGCCGACTGGGACAACGCCGAGGACGAACTGCGCCAGCGTTTTACCCTGCAACGCGGGCGCGTGACGGTGGCGGCCATGCCGTCGTTTGCCGGTAACCTGTTGCCGCCGATCCTGAAGATATTCCGCGCACGTTACCCTCAGGTGAACGTGACGGTGCATGACCTGATCAACGAGCAAGTGCTGGAGATGGTGCGCGACCGTCAGGTGGAGTTGGGCGTTGCATTCGAGCCGTCCGAAGGGTCATCGTTGGCATTTACGCCGTTATATCTGGATCGCTTTATCGCCGTGGTGCCAGGGGATTCGCCGTTGGCTCAGCGTGCCGAGATCGATTGGAAAACCTTGCTGGAGCAACCGTTTATCACGTTGCAACGCCCCTCCACGGTACGTGTGATGTTGGAAGAACACCTTGGCGCCTTGCAGATGAAATTGCCCGTAGCGTTGGAAAGCCATCAACTGGCGACCGTGGGGAAGATGGTCGCCAGCGGGCTGGGCGTCAGCGCCGTGCCAGCGTTATGTGCCCGGCAGATGGAGGAGGCGGGTGCTCATTGCATTACCTTGACCGGCCCGGTGATCGAGCGGCCAATTGGCGTGTTGACCAAACCGGGCCATGAGTTGTCGGCGGCGGCGCAAGTGTTGTTCGATATTTTTCGGGATGAGGCGGGGAAGGGCAGGTTTCCAACTTTCTAACGTTATAAAAAATGCGGGAGCTGGCAAGCCAGCTCCCGCATTGATTGAGTAATACTTAGTAGTAGCGGTCGATCACTTTAACTTGCGAGCTGTCTTTGAAAGATGCCCAGGCATTGTTGAGTGTATCGAACACCTGCTCGATAAAGTTTCGATCAGCCGCAGCCTTCTTTCCGACATAGCCCTGGCCACGGCGGTACATCTTCAGGCGCGCCGCCAGTTCACGGTTATTGCGGTCGAACTCGGCTTCTTCGGTATGGGGCGCCAGGCAGTCAATTTGCACTTCGCCCGATTTGCCAATCCACAGGATATGGTCGTCGAGTGTGTCTTTCTGCGCTGCGAACATCTCAGCCAATTCATCGATAGTTGGTTGGTTGTTCAGATTCATGTGTAAGCCCCTTGACCAGTTGGCGATCTATCAATTGATTCGTTAAAACTGCGTAGTTGTCTCCGGTTCCGAAAACCGGGCGTCAGTGACGGTCTGCCGAATACGGGCAGGGTCTTGAACCTGATGCATGTAGTCTTGCTGATGAACTGCTACGCAACGCTTTCATAACGAAGACAAGCAGCGTTTTAGCTCCTTGTACCGGACCCTTTCGGGGCTGGTCAGCTTCATCAATCTGCCTTGTGGGCAGTGCACATCCGGAAAAACAGCTCGGCGGTCAGACGAGCCTGTTCAAAACGCTTGTTACCAACGCTCCCGATCCGGGAGACGTCTAGATCATGCAAGGACAAAAAGGTTACGTCAACGATTATGTAGTGATTATTTTTGATCACTACATAATTTGTTGTGGGGGCGGGGGAATGCGGGAAAACGTGACTTGGGCGTCATTTTTTGGAGGTGCAGGTCGGGCGTTTCAACCCTCCTGTAGGAGCCGGTCGACGAGCAACGGCAGTAGCTGCTCGCAGGAGGCCTGGATTTTAACCTGCAGCAGCTCATCCCCGCGTGTCTTGCCCAGATTGATCGCAATCACCGGCTTACGCTGCTCGACCATGGCCTTGCACAATCGGAACGCCGAATAGGCCATCAGTGACGACCCCACCACCAGCAGGCCCTCAGCGTGTTCTACCGCCGCCATCGCCTTCAGCGCCGTCGCCGGTGCGACATTCTCGCCAAAGAACACCACGTCAGGTTTGAGCCGCTCGCCGTTGCAATGGGGGCAGTGGGGCACCTGGAAGTGTTGTTCAAATGCCGGATCGAGCAAGGTGTCGCCATCCGGCGCTTGCACGGCGTGAACCTGCGCCATATGCGGGTTATCAACTTCCATTTGCCGCTGGATCACATCGCGCTCGCTGCGCAGTTGGCAATCCAGGCACAGCACCCGATGCAAGCTGCCGTGCAACTCGATCACGTCATGGCTGCCGGCCTGGTCATGCAGGGTGTCGACGTTCTGTGTGATCAGCCCGCTGATATGGCCACGGTGTTGCAGTGTCGCCAGTGCCAGGTGAGCCTTGTTCGGCTGCGCAATGCGCACACGCGGCCAACCCAGCATCGCCCGTGCCCAGTAACGGCGTCGCGCATCCGGGGTGGCAAGAAATTCCTGGTACATCATCGGTGCTTTGCCCCGGCGTACACCTTCACTGTCGCGGTAATCCGGGATGCCCGACGAGGTGCTGATGCCTGCGCCGGTCAAGGCTAAAAAGCGTCGTTCAGCCATAGCCCGGTGCAGGATTTCGAGGTGGTCTGCCTGATGTTCCAGCGTGTCGAGCATGGTGTCTCCTATTCGCCGCGGATGTATTGCTCCAGCTGTTTGATCAGATCAGCCTGTTCGGCGATGGCTTCCTTCACCAAGTCACCGATGGACAGCAGGCCCAACAGTTCGCCGTCTTCGACCACCGGTAGGTGGCGCAGGTGACTGTCGGTCATGATGTTCATGCATTCCTCGACACTTTTATGGGTGTCGACGGTGATGACGGGAGAGCTCATAACATCGTCGACCCGAGTGGTCACCGACGACAGGCCTTTGAGAATGAGTTTACGTGCGTAATCACGCTCGCTGATGATCCCTACGACCACACCTTCCTTGACGACTGGCAAGGCACCGACGTTTTTCTCAGACATCCGCACCAGCGCTTCGAACACCGTGTGGTCCCATTGAATGGTGTGGACGTCCTGGTTTTTCTGATCCTTGGCTTTGAGCAATTGTGCGACGGTTTTCATGGCGGCCACTCCGGTGTTGTTCTTAGGTAGTCAGGGTCCCCTAAAGAATCCTAGACGGCCTGCGGCAGGGCAAGACCCAAAGCGGCGTTAAACCTGTCGAAAAACGTCATTTGCCGGATTTTTACGCGTTCTAGCCCGCCGTTGTCGGTTTCTTTGTGCGCTTTGGACTGGCCGCAGCCTTGCGTGGAGCGCTCTTGCGTTTCTTCTTCCAGGGCGTGGCACCTCGACCTGCCGGGCTGGCGGGGCCGGTGATGGTCATGCGCATACCGTTACAGCGCGCCACCTGCTTGCTCATCCACGCCGCCTGCTTGGCAACGAATTCTTCCAGGCTCATTTCGCCGCTTTGCACCATGTCCAGCGCTTGCTCCCAGATGGCGGTGGTGCCTGGGTCGGCAATGGCGCGGGGCACCGCGTCAATCAGGCTGAACGCGGCTGGGGTTGCCGACAGGGCTTTGCCGTTTTTCACCAGGTAACCGCGGTCCAGCAAGCCCTGGATGATCCCGGCGCGAGTGGCTTCGGTGCCGATGCCGGTGGTGTCCTTGAGCTTTTGCTTGAGCAGCGGGTCTTGCACCAGTTTGGCGACGTTTTTCATCGCCTTGATCAGGTCGCCTTCGGTAAAGGGCTTGGGCGGTTGGGTCCACAGGTCCTTGAGGTTGACCTTGGCCACGGCGTAGTCCTGGCCCTGCACCAGCGTCGGCAAGGCCTGGGGCGCAGGCGCTTCACGGCCTTTGGCGGGCGCCAGTGCCTCGGGCAATGCGCGTTTCCAGCCGGCTTCGATGATGACCTTGCCCACCGCACGCAACGCCTGGCCGGCACAGTCGAAATCTGCCTGGGTGCGGTCGTATTCATGGTTGGGCAGGAACTGCGCCAGGTAGCGCGCGCGTATCAAGGTGTAGACCGCACTGTGCTTGCCGGTCAGTTGGCTTAAATCCTTGCCCGCCCCAGTGGGGATGATGCCGTGGTGGGCGCTGACCTTGGCGTCATTCCAGGCCCGCGAGCGGCGTTGAGGGTCGATGTGCGGCATCAATTCGTTGACCGCCGCATCCGCACGGCCCAGCGCCGAGAGGATCTTTGGCGCCTCACTGTGCTGGCTCAACGGCAGGTAGCCGCAATCGCTGCGCGGGTAGGTGATGACCTTATGAGTTTCGTAGAGGGATTGGGCAATATCCAGGGTTTCCTGGGCGCCCAGGCCGAGCTTTTTGGAACAGATTTCCTGCAGTGTGCCGAGGTCAAAGGGCAGGGGGGCAACTTCGCGCATGCGTTCGGTGCGCAGCTTTACCAGCCGCGCCGTGTTCGCGTTGCCCATGGCGTCGGCAGCGTCCCGCGCCAGTTGCGGGTTGAGGCAACGGCCCTGATCATCGCAGGCATCTTCATTGGCGCGCCACTGGGCGGTGAAGGTCATGCTTTCGTGACGCAGGTCGACATCAATGGCCCAATACGCCACCGGTACGAAATCGGCGATGCTGCGATCACGGTCCACCACCAGGCGCAGGGTCGGGGTTTGCACCCGGCCTACCGGCAATACGCCCTGATAGCCGGATTGGCGCCCCAGTAGGGTAAACAGGCGGCTCATGTTCATGCCGATCAGCCAGTCGGCGCGGGAGCGGCCCAGGGCCGAGTGATACAGGCTGAAGGTTTCGGCGCCCGGCTTGAGCGCCGCCAGGGCCTTGCGAATGGAGGCCTCGTCCAGTGCCGACAGCCACAGCCGCTGGATCGGCCCACGGTAGCGGCAATGCTCCACCAGTTCACGGGCAATCATCTCGCCCTCACGGTCAGCATCGGTGGCGATCACCAGCTCCTGGGCTTCCCCCAGCAAGCGCTTGACCGCCTTGTACTGGCTGGCGGTCTTGGGCTTGACCAGCATCTTCCATTTTTCCGGAACGATCGGCAGGTCGGCCAGCACCCAGCGTTTGTATTTGGCGTCGTAGGCGTCGGGCGGGGCAGTTTCCAACAGGTGCCCGATGCACCAGGTGACAGTAACCCCGTTGCCCAGCCAGCAGCCGTCGCCGCGGCGTGTGGCGCCGAGCACGGCCGCGATATCCTTGGCCTGGGAGGGTTTTTCACAGAGGTACAGCCGCATGGTCATCACATCAGATCGGGTTGATGCCTTGCAGGATGCTTAGTCAAAAGGATTTGAGCAACCATTATCTGTATGGATGTACAGCAATTTGTGTGAGCAACAACAACCAAAATGTGGGAGGGGGGCTTGCTCCCTCCCACAAGGGATCTTCGGTGTTCAAACGAACTCAGTTGTTATCGATATCCACATGCCGGGTTTCTTTGAGGCAGAACAAACCGACGATCAAGCTCACCCCAGTCACCACCACCGGGTACCACAGGCCATAGAAGATATCGCCGGTGTACACCACCAGGGCAAAGGATACGGTCGGCAGGAACCCGCCAAACCAGCCGTTGCCGATATGGTAGGGCAGGGACATCGAGGTGTAGCGGATACGCGTCGGAAACAGCTCCACCATCAGCGCTGCCAATGGCCCGTAGCACATGGCCGCGATCAGGATCAGCACGACGATCAGCACCACCACCATCACCTTGTTGACCTGGGCCACGTCCGCCGAAGACGGGTAGCCGGCCAGGGTCACGGCGCCACGCAGTGCCGCCTCGTCAAAGCCGTCGATGCGCACATCGCCCACGCTCACCTGCACCGGGCTGCCTGCCGGAGCGGCGGCACTGCTGTAGGGCAGGCCCTGCTTGACCAGGAAGGTCTTGACCTTGTCGCATGGGCTGTCAAAACGCGCCTTGCCCACCGGGTCGAACTGGAAAGTACAGGTGGCCGGGTCGGCCAGCACGGTAATCGGCGCCTGTCGGCTGGCCTGGTCCATCGCTGGGTTGGTGTAGTGCGCCAGGCCCTTGAAGATCGGGAAGTACAGCGCGGTCGCCAGCAGCAGGCCGAGCATCAGCACCGGCTTGCGCCCGACCTTGTCCGACAGCCAGCCAAACAGGATAAAGAACGGCGCGCCAATCACCACGCTGATGATCAGCAACATATTGGCCAGGGCCGGGTCCATGCGCAGGAACTGGGTCAGGAAGAACAGCACATAGAACTGCGCCGCGTAAAAGGTCACGGCCTGCCCGCCGTTGATACTGAACAGCGCGATCAATACGACCTTGAGGTTTTCCCATTTACCGAACGATTCGCGGATCGGCGCCTTGCTGGCCTTGCCTTCTTCTTTCATTTTCAGGAAGGCCGGCGACTCGTGCAGGCTCATGCGGATCCAGGTCGAGATGCCCAGCAGCACGATGGAAAACAGGAACGGAATGCGCCAGCCCCACACTTCGAACTGATCGCCCGTGAAGTAACGGCAGGCCAGCACCACCAGCAACGACAGCAACAGGCCGAGGGTGGCGGTGGATTGAATCCAGCTGGTATGCAGGCCGCGCTTGCCGGGTGGCGCATGTTCGGCCACATAGGTGGCCGCGCCGCCGTACTCGCCGCCCAGCGCCAAGCCCTGCAACATACGCAGTACGATCAGGATGATCGGTGCGGCGATGCCGATGCTGGCGTAGGTCGGCAGCAGCCCGACGCAGAAGGTTGCCA
Organism: Pseudomonas sp. W2Jun17; assembly: GCF_023127795.1. Taxonomy (NCBI): domain Bacteria; kingdom Pseudomonadati; phylum Pseudomonadota; class Gammaproteobacteria; order Pseudomonadales; family Pseudomonadaceae; genus Pseudomonas; species Pseudomonas sp. W2Jun17. Next base: position 14,569 of record NZ_SPKO01000039.1, read on the forward strand.
CGCCCATCAAAATGATGGTGACCAGGAAGGTGTACTTGCGCCCGATCATGTCGCCCAGGCGGCCGAACACCAATGCTCCGAACGGGCGCACCACGAAGCCTGCGGCGAAGGCCATCAAGGCAAAGATAAACGCAGTGGTGTCGTTGACCCCGGCAAAGAACTGCTTGCTGATCACCGCCGCCAGGGCGCCGTAGAGGAAAAAGTCATACCACTCGAACACCGTCCCCAGGGACGAGGCGAAGATGACTTTTCTTGATTCGCTGGCAGTGCCTGCACTGGCCGCCGAGCCCAGGGGTTGAGCATGTTCTGACATTGGGTGTCCCTCACAGTGATTATTTATTGTTGTCCCACTGTCGGCGCCAACTTCGGCGCCGCTGTTTTTCTTCATATATCGTCAACGATTACGCGGGGTGCCCTGCGGTGCGCGGTGCGGGTGGGTTTTTCGCGAGCAAGCTCGCGCCTACAGTGTTCGGTGAAAGGATCAACTGCGCAGCCTTCTCTGCGATCATCAGCGTCGGTGAGCAGGTATTGCCGGAGGTGATGCGCGGCATGATCGACGCATCGGCAATGCGCAGCCCGGGAATGCCATGCACACGCAGTTGGCTGTCGACCACGGCGTCCTTGTCATCGCCCATGCGGCAGGTGCCCACCGGGTGGAAAATGGTGGTGCCGATGCGTGCCGCGGCTTCGTGCAGTTGTGCTTCTGTTTGCAACGCATCGCCAGGCAGGTATTCCACCGGTTTGAACTGGCTCAAGGCGGGCGCGGCGACGATGCGCCGGGTCAGGCGGATGGCGTCGGCGGCCACGCGCAAGTCCTCGGGGTGGCTGAGGTAGTTGGGTTGTATCAGTGGGGCATCCGCCGGGTTGGCCGAGCGAATATCCACGCGGCCGCGGCTTTGCGGGCGCAGGTCGCAGACCGACGCGGTAAACGCCGGGAAGCCGTGCAACGGTTCGCCAAAGCGCTCCAGGGACAGCGGCTGCACATGGTATTCAAGGTTGGCCGACGTCTGCTCCGGCCCGGAGCGGGCAAATGCGCCAAGCTGGCTGGGCGCCATCGACAGCGGACCGCTGCGGTCGTACAGGTAGCGCAGGCCCATGCCCATCTTGCCCCACAGCGTGCCGGCGATCTGGTTCAGGGTACGTGCATTTTCCAGTTTGTAGATCAGGCGCAGTTGCAGGTGATCTTGCAGGTTGCCGCCCACGCCCGGCAGTTCATGCACCACATCAATGCCCAACGGTTTGAGCACGTTGGTGGGGCCGATCCCGGAACGCTGCAGAATGCCCGGCGAGCCCACGGCACCGGCGCACAATATGATCTCCTTGCGCGCTTTCCAGCTGAGCTGTCGGCCGTGTTGGCGCCCGACAACCTGGGAGGCCCGGCCGTTTTCCAGCAGCACACGGTCGACCTCCACCTCCGTCAACACAGTCAGGTTGGGGCGTTGGCGGATCGGCTTGAGAAACGCCTTCGCCGCATTCCAGCGCACCCCGGCCTTCTGGTTGACCTGGAAGTAGCCGCAGCCTTCGTTGTCGCCCTGGTTGAAATCATTGATGTTGGCGATGCCGCTCTGGGCTGCCGCCTCACGAAACGCATCGAGGATTGGCCACGACAGGCGCTGCTGCTCGACGCGCCACTCGCCACCATCGCTGTGGAATTCCGATCCACCGGCAAAGTGGTTTTCGCTGTGTTTGAACAGCGGCAACACATCCTTCCAGGCCCAGCCCGGGTTGCCTGCTGCCGCCCAGCCGTCGTAGTCCTGGGCTTGGCCGCGCATGTAGATCATGCCGTTGATGGACGAGCAGCCGCCGAGCACTTTGCCCCGTGGGTAACTCAGGGCGCGACCTTGCAGGCCGGCTTGCGCCTCGGTTTTGAAGCACCAGTCGGTGCGCGGGTTGCCGATGCAGAACAGGTAGCCGACGGGGATGTGGATCCAGGGGTAATTATCGCGGCCACCGGCTTCCAGCAGCAGGACGCGGTGGGCCGGGTTGGCGGACAAACGATTGGCCAGCAGGCAACCGGCGGGGCCGGCGCCGACCACGATGTAATCGTATTCAGCAGTTGCAATGGGCATCTGGGGGCTCGCTTGTTTTTCTTGTTGGCCCCATCCTAGTTGTTAGTTTTCGTCTTAAAAATGTTAGTTTTTACCCAGCTGCTGTGCGTTTTTAAACAGCGCGGTCCGGGCTCAGGCAATGGAGGCGATATGTTCGACTGGAATGACCTGCGGTTTTTTCTCGAGTTGCAGCGCAGTGGCCGCCTGCTCACCGCCGCGCAACGCTTGAAAACCACGCATGCCACCGTGGCCCGGCATATCGAGGCCATCGAGAAAAGCCTCGGCACCGCGCTGTTTGTGCAACACGCCCAAGGCTACGAATTGACACCCGCGGGCGAGGCGCTGCTCAAACATGCCGAAGTCATGGAGAACGTGGCGCTGCTGGCCGAAGACGAACTCACCCACTCAGCCGCGCCCTTGGGCAAGATACGTCTGGGGGTGGCCGAAGGTCTGGGCGTGATGTTCCTCGCCGGGCGCATGGGCGGGTTGTTCGAGCGTTACCCAGGTCTGGAAGTGGAGCTGGTGGCCGTACCGCGTTTTGTCAGCATCCTCAATCGCGAAGCGGAGATCAGCATCCACCTGGAACGCCCCAGCGTCGATCAATTGGTGACACGCAAACTCACCGACTACCGTCTGGCGCTGTATGCCAGCCGCGCTTATCTTGCGCGCAACCCGCCGATCGAAAAGCGCGAAGACCTCGCCGCCCATGCCTGGATCGATTACGTCGATGACCTGCTGTTCAGCCAGGAACTGAAGTTCCTCAACAGCTTCTGTCGCAACCCCAAGGTGGTGTTCCACAGCACCAGCGTGATCGCCCAGCACCAGGCGGCGCGTTCGGGGTTGGGCATTGCCGTGTTGCCATGCTTTATGGCGGCGGGCGACAAGAATTTGGTGCCGTTGCTGCCGGCAGAGAGCATCCAGCGCAGCTACTGGATCAGCTCGCGTCGGGAGTTGCACAAGTCGGTGCGGTTGCGGGTGTTGTGGGATTATGTGGTGGAGTTGTGCGCGCGCGAGCAGAGTTTGCTACTCGGCGAATCCCGCTGACACACACGGACTAAAAGGTGGGAGCAGGCAAGCCAGCTCCCACATTTGGGCTGTGGTGTGTCAGGGACGGTCTAGAACTTTACTACCTGATGCACCTGCTCGGCACACGCCCGAGCCTCGTCAATCATCTTGCCGAACGCATCACTGGCCACTTCAGCATGGGTCAGCCAGCGTTTCTTCTGGCTCAGGCGATAGTGGTAGCGCAGCGAGCCATCCTGCAGTTTTCCGTCCAGGTCCAGGTCGTACCAGGGCGAGCGCACTGTGCAGCCGGGGATGGCTTTTTCCATCTTCCCGCCTGTCAGGGTGTAGGTGTAGTCGTAGGTTTCCGGGTTGCCCAAGTAAAGGTCGGCCTGCTGCCCCTGGCGGCGATAGTTGATGTAGCCCTCCCACCGGTCTTTCAACGACGGGTCGGTGTAGACATAGTCATTGGCCAGTTTTTCCAGGGCGCGCTGATCATTCATGCGCGCGGTGACGCTATAACCGTCATGCACCACAAAGCCGGTAGGTTCACGGGTGATCTGGCAGTCGCTGATGTCGTTGCCGAAGTTGGCGCAGATATTCTGGTCGGTGGCGGTGGTGCCTTGCTGGCGGTCGGCGACGCTCATTTGCATCAGCGGCAGGCGGCTGAAGGTGATCGTCGCCTTTACCGCGCCATCTCCCTCTTTGCCGTACTGCACCTGTTTGTCCAGGCGGATCGAGACTTCGGGCCGTTCCAATGGAATGCGCTCTTCGCGCACCTGGCCCTGGGCATCGTTGACCAGCACCCAGCGGTCCTGAATGTCGGGCATGATCTGGCCCGGGGCGAAGACCGGATTGGTCGGGTCAAGCCACCACACCTGGTCATTCACTTCGGCACGCACGATGGCGTGGTTAGGCGCCTGGGTACCCGGAATCAGCAAGGAGTCGACCACATCGCCACGGCTCACCCACGCGGTCTCGGCCTTGATGCCACTGGCCTTGAGCATGGCCGTCAGCAGCGTCGCCAGGTCCTTGCAGTCGCCGTAGCCATGCTGCTCGATTTCCGCCAGGCTGAATGGCACATAACCACGCTCGCTGGCCCGCCAGTCACCCAGGTAGCGATAGTGATCATTGATGTGCTGCATCAGCGCGGCCACTTGCTCGGCCGGTGCCAGGCTGCGTGCGGCGGCCACGGCGGCGGCGGCTTGCGCCGGCAGGTTGGCGCCGAGAATCTGGTTGTAACGCTGGGCGAAATCACCGAAGTAAGCCTGGCGTTCCACGGCGCTACCGACTTCCAGGCGTGGGATGCGCAGCAGGGCGGCAGCGGAGGATTCATTGATGTAGTTGAGGTAGATCGGGGCTTTAAGCGCCACGTCCAGGGTCTTGCCGTTGCTCGAAGGGGTCACGTTGAACGCGTCGAACATTTCACTGCGCCACTGGATCGGGCGTTCGGCGGTAAAGCGCGCCTTGAAGCGATCACGGCGGGCCGCGCCGGGGCCGAACTTGAGCACGTAATGGAACTGGGTCATCAGCGGTTTGGCCGGGTAGTGCTGGCGTACGGTGTAGCGGATCTTTGTGCCCACGCGCAAGTTGGGGAAGGCCAGGGAGGTTTGTTTGTCGCGGCTGAAGCCCTGGTCCGGGTTGGGCGCGCTGCGCGTGTCGATTTGAGTGGCCGCCAGGGGGACCGGCTTGGCGCCAGGCTGGGTGGACTGTGCGCTGATCACCTCAAAGGTATCGCCTTCGGAGTAATCGAAGTCGATGCGCGAAAGCATTTCGCGGCCGTTGGGCTTGAGGATCGTGTAGCGGTAAGTAGTGGTGCAGTCGGTACTGGCGTCGCGGTTGAAGTGGCAGTGCAATTCGGTGTCGTTGGCCAACGGCGCTTCGGCAATAGGTTGCAGGGCAGCGCTGACGGAATGGGAAACAAGCCCCAGACTGATGGCAATCAAAGGGCGGTGAAACGAAAAACGGTACATGGGCGCCTCGGGTGACACATTGAAACAGCTACCCGGCGGGTAGCGAGAAGGCGCCGGATGATAATGGGTCTCAACGGCAAAAGCCAGGATTGTTCGACAATTTATCCGTCTGAAAGGCCCGTGCTAGAGCCTTTCTTTGATTTAAGTCAGGTTTTGGGCAAGTCAGTTTCGGTAGTTTTTAAAGAAACCAGCGATATTCCCGCGCATGAATCTCTTGCTGAAAAGCCAAGTGATCCTGGCGCTTGTTCTCGCAATATACATCGACAAATTCCGCGCCCAGCTTGTCGCGCACTACCGGTTGCTGCTGCATGGCGCGCACGGCGTCGAGCATCTCCACCGGGAAATCGGTACCGCTGTTACGGTCTTCGTTCAGCGATGTGATCGGCTCGCGCTTGGCCTCAAGCCCATGCTCCAGGCCCATCAGGATCGCCGCCAGCACCAGGTAGGGGTTGGCGTCGGCGCTGGCCAGGCGGTGCTCGATCCGCAGGTTGCGCGGGTCGGACTCGGGGATGCGCACGCACGCGTCACGGTCTTCAAAGCCCCAACTGGCGCGGGTGGCGGCGTTGACGGTGCCACCCAGGCGGCGCAAGGCATTGTGGTTGGGCGCGAAGATCGGCATGCAATGCGGCAGCAGCTCCAGGCAACCGGCCACGGCGTGGCGCAGCGGTTGCTGTTGATGAGCGGCAAGCAGGTTATTGCCCGCCGCGTCGTAGAGGCTGACATGCACATGCATGCCGCTGCCGGGAAATTGCAGGTAGGGCTTGGCCATGAAACTGGCGCGGTAACCGTGCTTGAGTGCCACGCCCCGGGTGCTGCGGCAGAACAGTGCGGCCCAGTCGGCGGCGCGCAAGCCGTCGTCGCAGTGGCCAAAGTTGATCTCGAACTGGCCGGGACCAATCTCGGCCGTGATCACGGTGATGTCGATACCCTGTTCCTGGGCGGTTTGCGCCATGTCGTCGAGCACTTCGCTGAAGCGCGAGAGCCGCTCGATATGCAGGTTGGGCTGGTCGTCGGCGTCACCACTGAGCGGGTCTCGGGAAAATTGCGGCAGGCCGTTGTCGAGCTTTTTATCGAACAGGTAGAACTCCAGCTCAAACGCAACCACCGGGTGGATGCCCTTGTGCTGCAAGCGTTCCAGCACCTTGGTCAATACTTCGCGGGGCTCGAATTCGATCGGCGCTGCGGTGCCGTCCGAGGTGATGAGCATTTGCCCCAAGGGCTGCGATTCCCAGCTCACCGGCTTCAATGTGCCGGGCACCAGGCGGCGATTGGCATCCGGGTCACCGTCGTTGAAGCAGTAGTCGCCAATCTTGAACAACCCGCCCTGAGCCCCCAGCAATACCGCGTTCTGCGGCAACTTCAACGGGCTGCCGGCGGCGACTTTTTCAAGCATCTCCACCGGGTAGCGCTTGCCGTAGAAATGCCCGGGAATGTCCAGGGCGATCAGGTCGACATAACGCACGTCGGGGTGGTTCTGGCGAAAGGTCCGTACTTCGGCCAGCAACGTTGCAGATGGGCTTTTCACGGGTGCAGCTCCTAGTTGTAAACCCACAGGACGCGGGCGGGCAGGTCGGTCAGGTTGGCGTAGCGGCAGTGGGCGAAACTGGCCAGGTGGAAACTGTCGCCTTCGTAGAGGGTGACTGCATCGGGCTCACCCTCAACCCACAGGGTTAGCTCGCCCTCCAGCACAAAGCCAGCCTGCTCGGCGCGATCGCTCATGCTTTGCTCGCCGCTGTTGGCACCGGGGGCCAACAAGCTGTCGAGCATCGAGAACGCGCCGTTCATGCTCGGCGACACCAGGATGTCGGTGATGCCATTGGCGTAATACACCGTGCGCCGCTCGTTGGGGCGGGTCACCCAGTCCACCGCCTTGGGTTTGGGCAGGCTGTAGAAATAGGTGGTGGGCACATCGAGGGCGTGGCTGATGGCGGTCAGGTCGGCGACGGTGGGTTGCGACAACCCGCGTTCCACTTGGGACACAAACCCCACCGAGCGCTCGATCTTTTGCGCCAATTGCGCCAGGGTGAGTTTCTTGTGCTTGCGCAGGTCGTGGATCAGGGTCGCGAGAGTGGCGAGTTCTTGTTGCTGGTTCATGAAATTTAGTTCGAATAATTTCATGAAAAATTACATGATTAATTTCATGGAGGCAATCGGGAGGGAGTTTGAAGCGTATTTATTCTTGCTGGAACAGGAGCTGCAGGGGTGTAGCACGCGATCGGATGCGGATCGATTGGGACAATTGTTGGCCGGACTGTATGGGTCAGCAAGGCCGAGCTGGCCACAGGGGAAACTGAGCGGGCTGAATGATTCTGCGCCGCCGCGGTCGGAACCTGGGTACGCACCATTAATTGAAGGAGCACCCATGAAGTCGAAAACCTTAGCCGCTTGCCTGCTGGTCGCTGCCAGCTTTTCCACCGCCAGCGCTGTAGTGCAGGCCGGCGATACCCCTCAGGAAACCGTGCAACCTTCAAACATCAACGCCCGTGATTTGAAAGAAGGTGATCGCGCCCCGGACATGTTGATGCGCGAGGAATCAGCGATTAAAGACTGGAAAAAGCGCGGCCTCAAACAGCCTGAGGATGAGAGCCAATGGGCGCGTGTAGGCGACAAGTACGTCCTGCTCAAGACCACCAACGGCACCATCCTTGAGATTACGCCGGTCAAGAAATAATTCTGCCGGGCCACCTGCTCGTTTCGTGGTTCATGCGTTAAGGTAACCGACCGCAATGGTCGCGTTACCTTCACAGGAAAGAAGCAGGATGCTTGCCACAATAAGAACCTACCCCCGCACGGTGAACCTGCTGCTGTGCGCCACCTTGCTGCTGACGTTGGCCAAGGCCATCACCTTTCCCTACCTGGTGATCTACCTCACCAGCCACTTCGCCCTGGACATTACCCAGGTTGGCCTGGTGATCGGCAGTTCGCTGATTGTCGGCTCGCTGCTCAGCGTGTACGGCGGCTTCCTGGTCGACCGCATCAACAGCTATCGGCTGTTGCTCGCATTGAGCCTGGTGTTTGTACTGGGGTTTATCGGCACGCTGTTGGCGCAGGATATCTGGGCGTTCTATGGCTGCCTGATCCTGATCAACCTGGCCTACGCGGTCATCGACATTGCGGTGAAAGCCGGCTTCGCCAGCCTGTTGCCCGAAGACGCACGCAGTGAAGTGTTTTCAATCAAATATACCCTCACCAATATCGGTTATGCCGTGGGGCCGGCCTTCGGGGCGATGGTGGCCAAGCTGGATATCAGCCTGCCGTTTATTCTGTCGGCGCTGTTGGGGCTCGGTTTTTTCCTGCTGTATTGGCGGTGGGGCGACCGCACCTTGGCCACTGTCGATGCCACGCAAAAACCGGTGCCGTTTCTGGCCGTCGCCCGTGTGCTGCTGCAAGATCGTCGCCTGGTGTGTTTCACCCTCGGCGGTTTGCTCAGTGCGGTGGTGTTCGGCCAGTTCACGGCCTACCTGTCTCAATACCTGGTAACCACCACCACCGCCGAATACACCTACACCGTGATCAGCGCAGTGCTGACCACCAACGCCGTGCTGGTGATTGCCTTGCAGTACCTGATTGGTCGGCGCATTTCGCATCGCTATCTCAGCCAATGGCTGATCGCGGGCTTGAGCATGTTCATGCTGGGGTTGATCGGTTTCGCGCTGTCCACCAGCGTGTTGTGGTGGGTATTGGCAATGGCGGTGTTTACCGTAGGGGAAATCATCGTGTTCCCGGCCGAGTACATGTTTATCGACCGAATCGCCCCGGACCACCTGCGGGGCATGTATTACGGGGCGCAGAACCTGTCCAATCTCGGTGCCGCGCTGGGGCCGGTGCTTTGTGGGCTGGTGCTGGCCAGCCTGCCGGCCCACTACATGTTCTATATGCTGGGGGCGTTTATCATTGGCGGCGGGGTGTTCTATTTCATGGGGGCGGCGATGAAGGCAAATCATCCAGCGTGAGCTTGCCGACGTTGTTGCTTTGCAGTTCGTAGCGCAACTCATCCACCATCTTCGCCACTTCCTGCGGGGTTTGCAGGCGATTGGTGCTGATGCCGGTAACCACCAGGTCGACACGGCCGGTTTCTGCGTCGTAGACCTTGAGGGTCAAGGACGCATCCCGGCACAGGGTGAATTCGCACGTCAGCGGTGACAGGCCTTCTTCGATGCAGTTGCGCAGTTGAGAGAGGGTAAACATGCAGATTCCTTCAAGGCATAAATACGATCCCTTGAAGGTTATGGCGTGCACCCGCGCGCCATAAGGCGAATTCGCACTAGGTGGACTAGTGCATTTGCAAGGGTCAGGGTTTGTTTTTAAGGCGCAATTCACCGGCGAACAGCCCGCGTTCACGGGCCCAAACGATGGCCGCGCTGCGGCTGTGCACCCCCAGTTTGGAATACACCGTGGCCACGTGGTTGCGTACGGTATTGGGCGCCAGTTTCAGGCGCGAGGCGATTTCCTTGTCTGCCAGGCCCTCGCAGATCAGGCCCAGCACATCACGCTCACGGGCGGTCAGGTCGGTGAATGAGACGTTCGGCAGGTTGGGGCTGTTGACGCTCTTGGCGTTGGCCAGTTTCTCGATCAGGGTCTGGCTGAACCAGGACGCGTCCTGCATGACTTCCTCGATGGCCGCCACCAGTTCCAACTCCGAACGTTTGCGTTCGGTGATGTTCATCAGCACCATCAGGTAGCAGGGCACGTCCTGGATGATCACCGTGTCGGCTGACACCACGCAGTCGATCACCTCGTTGCCTTTCTTGCGCACCTTGAGGTCCTGGCCGTCCAGGTTGCCGGCTTTTTCCAGGGTGGCGAACAACTGCGCGCCGGCCTGGGGGCTGTCGATAAAGTTGATGTCTTCGATGGATTTGCCGATCAACTCCTCGCTGATGTAGCCGGTGATGGTCATGAAGGCTTCGTTGACATCCACCACCTGGCGGTTGTCGGCGCTGCACACCAGGGTCGGCACCGGCGTCAGGCGGAAGGATTTGGCGAAGCGCTCTTCACTCTGTCGCAAGGCAATTTCCGCTTTGCGTCGCGGCTCAAGGTCAGTGAAGGAAAACAACATGCAGTCTTCCTCGTTCATGTCCAACGGTTGGCCGGCGACGATCACCAGTTTGCTGCCACCTTCGGGCAATCTCAGTTCGGCCTGCATCTGCGGAATAGTTGCGCCTTCGCCCAGGCGCTGGATCGCCAGGTCCTTGCGCTCGGCCTGTTCCAGCACGTCCAGTTCATACACGGATTTGCCGATGACCTGGTCACGGTTGTAGCCGGTCATCTCCAGAAAACCCTGGTTGACCTTGATGTAGCGCAGGTCGCTGAGGCGGCAGATCACGGCGGGTGCGGGGTTGGCGTTGAAGGTTTTTTCAAAGCGTTGCTCGGCGCTCGCCCATTCGGTGGCGTCGCTGAGGATCAGCACCAGCAACTCCGGCTCACCCTGCGCGTCGGACAGTATCAGGCTGCGCAAGCGGTGCACCCAGTAGCGACTCTCGTCGGCGGCAGGGGTGACTTCCACCACCACATCGCTGAACTCTTCACCAGCGGCCACGCGGCTTAACGGGTAGCTGTCCAGCTGTAAAGGATGGTTATTGCGATAGCGCAAGGCGAAACGCTCGGCATAGGCCTCGGTATTGGCGCCCAGGTCCTCGACGGCGCTGACCCCGTGCATGGTCAAGGCAGCGTCATTGGCCCAGAGGATGGTCTGGTCGACCTCGGCCAGAATCACACCGTCGGACAACCCGGAAATGATCTGCTGCAACTGGCGGCGATTGGTTTCTTTGGCGAGAACATCGTGGGTCATAACGTCTCCGAAGGGGCGAGGCTTGAGTGCATTCGAGTACGACATCCCGGCTTCAGGATAGTGCAGAGAATTTGCCTTGGGAGGAGTGCGAATGCACCACCCGGCCTGGTGCATATGAGCCAGGACTGAACGTATGTCGTTTCGCCACACTCACACTCAACAAGGCGCATTGCCTTGCTTCTAAATTTGAAAAGGACCTTTGTATGACCACTGTCTATGAAACCAATCGATCGCTATTTCGTGTGTCATGGAGCTCGGTATTGGCCGGTAGTGCAATCGCACTGGTGACCTACCTGGTGTTGAGTGTGTTGGGTACGGCTATCGGCGCCAGCGCCGTTGACCCGATGGAAGCAGGTAACCCGTTGAGCGGCTTCGGCACGGGTGCGGGTATCTGGTTGTTTGTCTCGACCTTGGTCGCCATTGCGTTGGGTGCGTTTGTGGCTGGACGCACGGCGCCGGATCGCGGCGGCCTGCACGGGGTGCTGACCTGGACCCTGACCACCTTGCTGACCACCTGGCTGTTGGCAGGCTTGGCTTCCAGCGTCGTCGGCACCGCCGGCAACGTCGTGGGTAAAGGCTTGTCTGCTGCCGGAAGTGGCATTGCGGCCGCAGCGCCGGGGATCGGCAACAGCATCAAGCAGCAGTTGAACGAGCAGGGGATCGAGCTGGACTGGAACAGCCTGCAAGGCCAACTCGATACCTTGCTCAAGCAAAGCGGCAAGGCGGAATTGGACCCGGCCAACGTTGAGCAAAAAGCCGACCAGGCGGCTGCCGATGGCAAACAATCGGCCACCGATGCAGCGACCAACCCTGCCCAGGCCGGTGACGAGCTCAAGCAGTGGTTTGAACGCGTGAAAGCGTCCGGCGAGCCAGCCTTGAATGCAGCGGATAAAGAGGCCCTGGTCAACATCGTTGCGGCCCGTACCGGCAAGAGCAAAGAAGAAGCCACCCAGATTGTCGACAACTATGCCCAGGCTTATCAGCAAGCCATGCAGAAGGTCGATGAGCTGAAAAAACAGGCTGAACAAAAAGCCCGTGAAGCCGGTGAAGTGGCGGCCAAGCAATTGTCCCGCGCTGCATGGAGCACCTTGGCCATGCTGCTGTTGGGCGCGGCTTTGAGCTTCTTTATTGGTCGTATCGCGTTGACTACCCGTCGCGTGCCTTTGGCGTAAAACTGTCTGCGGCAAGGACGCCGCCTGTGGGAACGGGTAAAATGCTGGCCTTTTACCCGTATCCCGCAAAGGTGCCCCTTGAGCGCAGGCAAAGCCGTTGGACTGTTATTACTCACTTCTCTGTTGGCGGCGTGTGGCACCTCGCCGCCACGCACGCCCAATGACCTGTGCGGCATCTTTCGCGAAAAAGATGACTGGTACGACGCCGCCAAGGTCACGCAAAAGCGCTGGGGCGTGCCGATCCAGGTGCCGTTTGCGATCATGTATCAGGAGTCGGGCTTTCGCTACGACGCCAAGACCCCGCGTAAATACCTGTTGTGGATCATCCCCTGGGGCCGAGTGTCCACCGCTGCGGGCTACGCCCAAGCCAAGGATGAAGTGTGGAACGACTACCGCAAAGCCACCGGCCGCAGCGGCGCTGATCGCGAAGACTTCGACGACGCCATCGATTTTATCGGCTGGTACATGGACAAGACTTACACCATCAATGGCGTCTACAAATACGACGCCTATGGCCAATACCTGAACTACCACGAAGGTTGGGGCGGCTACCGCCAGCGCACCTACGCCAGCAAAGCCTGGTTGCTACCGGTGGCGAGCAAGGTGCAGGCGCGTTCGCAGATGTATGCGCGGCAATATGCCGGGTGCAAGGATGAGTTGGGGCGAGGCTTCTGGAGCCGGTTCTGGCATTGGTTGTAGAAACCGGGCTGCACGCAAATCAATATGTGGGAGGGGGCTTGCTCCCGATAGCAGGGTGTCAGTCAATGATGCAGGGGCTGATGCGCCGCCATCGGGGGCAAGCCCCCTCCCACAGTAGATTGCGGTACGGCGCTGGTTCTGTGGCGAGGCTGTTGGCAGCCTGACAGCGGACGGCTATCTAATTGGCAGTGACCGACGAAGACTAGCCACGTGATTCGAACGGCGCAAGCGGTTGGGATTCTCTCGGAAGCGTCCTTCAAGTTAAAGGGAAATGTCATTGTTCCGACTGTTCCTACACTTGCCAAACCCAGCCGAATCTGGGAAAAGCCCAGCCTTTCACCCCTCAATGAGACCCCCATGAGCAACGACAAACTGCAGGTCACCGACATCCGCCTGGGCACCGGCAAAACCGTGGTCAAGGGCGCGCTGATCACCACCCAATACACCGGCACCCTGGAAGATGGCACGGTGTTCGATTCGTCGTGGGAGCGGGGCAAGCCGTTCCAGTGCGTGATTGGCACCGGTCGCGTGATCAAGGGTTGGGACCAGGGCTTGATGGGCATGCAGGTTGGCGGCCTGCGCACCTTGTACGTACCGGCGCACCTGGCCTATGGCGAACGCTCGATGGGCGTGCATATCAAGCCAAACAGCAACCTGCGTTTCGAGATTGAATTGCTGGAAGTGCTGACGCGGGATGATTGAAGAGATTGAACATGGACGTTGACCCACAGGTGTTGCCTGGCTGCTCCCTCAAAGACATTCGGGTGGTTGAGCTGCTTGGCTGCGATGAGGCTGAGCTGCAGCAGTTTTTTGAACAGGCACCGGATTACTTCATCGCGGTGAATGGCGAGCCGGCTACCCCGAGCGAAGCACGGGAAGAATTACACGGTCAGTTACCCGCTGGCTGGCAGTGCAGCCGCATGTACTGGCTGGGCTACCGCGATACGCAGGACCAACTGGTCGCCGTGGTGAATATCGCCGCAGATTTGCTCGCCGCGGGGGTGTGGCATATCGGCTTGCTGCTGGTGCATTCGCGCTGGCACGGCAGCGGGCTGGCGCAGCGCTTGCACTCGGACCTTGAGGCATGGGCGGCGGCGAAGGGTGCCCAATGGCTGCGGCTGACGGTGGTGATGGGCAATACCAGGGCCGAGCATTTTTGGCCCAGGCTTGGGTATGTACAGGTGCGAACTCGCGAGGGCATCAGGATGGGGCGTCAGGTGAACAGGGTGTCCATCCAGATCAAACCTCTCGGCAACGAGACCATTGCGGGCTATCTGGCGCTGGTTGAACGGGACCGACCCATCACCCTGTAGCACGTACCGGTCTCATGGGCGCGCGGCGCCTGATTTCTCCAGCTCCTTGCTTTCAACCGTGATCCCAAATCTGCCGTACAGCTCCTTTCGCCCCTTGGGCGTCAAGGCCAATGCTCGACTATCAAGGTCCTGGATCACCCATTTGCGGCTTATAACGGCTTGTAGAACCGCGGCCCCCAGTGCGCCGGCGAGGTGAGGGCGGCGCATGCTCCAATCCAGGCATGAGCAAGCGAAACGACGTCGCTGCGCCCTTACGGTTTCTATCTCGACACCGAGCCCCGTCATCGCTTTTTCGCCCTCCACGCTAAGCTGATAAGTACCGTCACCAGCGACCGGCATGCTCAACCAGCCGGCGTCGATGAAATAGTCGTGCAGTTGTACAGCCAGGGATCCTGCCATGTGGTCATAACAGGTCCGCGCCAACTGCAATCGACTGGGGGCCGTCGAAACGAACTGGGTCTGCGCGTTTCGGCTGATCACCATGAGGGCTTCAATAGCTTGGGCCACGTGCGCGTCTGCCAGGCTGAAGTAGCGGTGCCTGCCCTGCGTGTGCAGTTTTATCAAACCGTCCTCTTTGAGCCTTGCCAAGTGCGCGCTCGCCGTGGATGCACTGACATCGGCGATGACTGCCAATTCGGTGCTGGTACGGGCGTGACCGTCCATCAGCGAACAAAGCATTTTCGTCCTCGCGGGCTCCGCAATGGCGCCTGCGACACGGGAAATAGCAGTGTCATTGCTTTGGGAATCCATATTTCGTTCCTGAGCGAATTGTGGGGGGGACGATTGCTCGATAGTAGCCGTTCTTTGTGAAAAGGACTGCCAAAATGACGCCGTTTGAAGCCGCTACTCATGTCGATCCCTACGTTTATTACTCATGCCTCAGGCAGCAAAGGGAACTGTTGTTCGATGCAGATCTTGGTGTATGGATTGCCAGTGGCGCCGGCGTTGTCGAGGCCATTCTGGAACATCCCGACTGCCTTGTACGTCCACTGCACGAGCCGATTCCAACTGCCCTTGCGCAAGGCGCCGCAGGCCATGTTTTCGGTCGTTTGATGCGCATGAACGAGGGGACGCAACATCAGTGCCCGCGCAGGGTTATCGAGCCCATCCTGGCCTCGATGGGCACGCAAAACATCGCAGGCCTCGTGGCGCAGGTCGTCGAGACATTTGATATCTCGGGCGATAACCCGAATGAGTGGATGTTCACGTTGCCGGTTTCGGTCATTGCATCCTTGATAGGTTTCACATCCAGCCAGCTAAAGGAAGTCGTGCAGCTGACACGGGATTTTGTTGCCTGTCTGTCGCCGTTAAGCGACGAGGCTCAACTCGGTAAAGCCCATTGCGCGGCGGCACGGCTGAGCCAAATGTTCCAAACGCTGCTGAGTAACGATGATAAAGGTAGTGGTGTGTTGGGCCGTCTTTATAGCGATTACGACGCTTCAGCCTGGGAAGACGATGATGCATTGATCGCGAATCTGATCGGGCTATTGTCACAGACCTGCGAAGCCACCGCCGGGCTGATCGGCAACACCCTTATAGCGCTCCAACGTAAGCCTGAGCTGTTTGAAGGCATGCAAGCCACACCGACGCTTGTCGCTGAGTGGGTGGCAGAGGTCGCGCGCCATGATTCACCGGTACAAAACACTCGGCGGTTTGTTGCCAGGCGATGCAAGATTGGCGACAGCGTTTTAGAGGCGGGCGATACCATTTTATTATTGCTCGCTGCTGCCAACCGAGACCCCTGCGCCAACCCAGACCCCGACAGCTTCTTGCTCAAGCGGGCGCGACGACGAACCTTCAGCTTCGGCTCAGGCAGACATCAATGTCCAGGCCAACCCTTGGCATTGGCTATTGCCTCAGAAGTGATTTCGGCATTCTTGCATCGACAGCCCAACCCTTCTGCCCGTGATTATCGCTGGCGTTATTTGCCTTCCCTGAATGGCCGTATCCCACAGTTCTGCCGTGATGAGGAGACTCAACAATGATCGCTGTTATTTTTGAAGCCTGGCCGCACGAGGAGCACTACCAGCGTTATCTCGACCTCGCTGCCGAACTCAAGCCCCTGCTGGCTCAAATCGATGGTTTCATTTCAGTTGAGCGTTTCCAGAGCCTGAGTGAACCTGGAAAACTGCTGTCGCTATCATTCTGGCGTGACGAGGAAGCAATCCAGCAGTGGCGCAGCCTTGAGCTACATCGAGCAGCTCAATCAGCAGGCCGTCGGCAGGTTTTTGCTGACTACCACCTGCGTATTGCTCAGGTAGTGCGCGATTACAGTCTCGAAGATCGTGTCCAAGCGCCGGACGATAGCAGGCAAGCTCATGAATGAAAGCACAGCACCTGGCCCATAGCTGGGGCGTATCTGCGAATTCAGTGTGTCAGGCAGTGAATGCGTAGCTGACACACCTCTTCGGGAGCAAGCCCCCTCCCACATTTGCTGGCAGATGGGGTTGAGAAAGGCATTCCTGAACCCATCCTGAAGAATTTTCGTGTTCTCCATGTGGGCACCTTCCTACGGTTTACTCGGCCACCATCGGGGCGTAAGCTTCGCGCGTTTTCATTAATAGCGGAGACCCTCAGTGGGTACTTGTTCGAGTGACAGTCGTCGGCCGGTTTCGGTAACCGGCATCTACTTGGCAAGGTAACGCGCATTTTCCAGATGCCGTTGTCTCGCCTCACAAAGCGAGAAGCGGTATCCCGGCAGTGGCCCGTCCTGGCGCCTGCCTGAATCCCTCTCATCGACGCTGACCAGCACCGGGGTAACGCCTGGATGCTACGGACGCGCCTGCCTTTTACGGCCGGCGGGCCATTTTCTCCGCCTGGAGATGCTTGAGACTGTGACTGACGCCAGTGTCAGCCGCGAAGTACCGCCCAGCCTGGCGCACTACTTCACATTGCAGGCGCTGGCGTCGCTGTACTTCGTATTTTTGCCCGCGATTTTGCTGGCGTACATGGTGCTGATCCAAGCGGTGAAGGGCTACTACATCCGCAAGTTTGGCTGGCAGTAATACGTTTTATGCAACACCGCAAAAACTGTGGGAGCCGGGCTTGCCCGCGATGACGGTGTATCAGTCGCCTGATTCATTGGCTGACGCGCCGCTATCGCAGGCAAGCCAGCTCCCACAGGGACCTGCGGTGCTTCCAATTTGCCACTGCATTCATGGAGATTTTTTTATGCAGGCAATCAACAACATCAACCTCAACTCCCTGATCGATACCGTGGTCAGCCTCAGCGCGGCGTTTATTCTGGGTGGTTTGATCGGCTTCGAGCGCCAGTACCGCCAGCGCACCGCGGGCTTGCGTACCAATGTGCTGGTGGCGGTGGGCGCGGCGATTTTTGTCGACATGGCCAACCGCCTCGGTGGTGCGGAAGGCGCTGTGCGTGTAGTCGCTTACGTGGTGTCGGGCATCGGCTTCCTGGGGGCCGGTGTGATCATGCGTGAAGAAGGCAACGTGCGCGGCCTCAATACGGCGGCCACCCTGTGGGCTTCGGCGGCGGTGGGCGCCTGTGCCGGTGCCGACCTGATCCTTGAGGCATTGCTGGGCACGCTGTTTGTGCTGGCGGCCAATACCTTGCTGCGACCGATCGTCAACAACATCAACCGTCAGCCACTGGACGTGGTATCGGCAGAGGTCACCAACATCCTTTACGTGATTGCGCGGCGCAGCCAGCAACAGGCAGTGATGGTCCTGTTGGAAGCCGAGCTGGCACGCTGTAACTACCCGGCCAGCGATGTCGACGTGCGACCATTCGGCAGTGAAGAAGTGGAAATCGAGGCCACTCTGGCCGCAACGTCGGTCGATGGCGATGAGCTGGATGCACTGGTGACGCGCATCTCCACGTCAACCCTGGTGGTACAGGCCTTCTGGAGCCCGAGTACCACCGACTGATCCCTCTGGGCACGCCAGGATTGGCTAAGCTTAGTTGTGGAAAAATCCTACATATAGTCAGGAATATCCCTTCAATTGAAACATCTTGGCGTTGGTAAGGTTGGGCACTTGCGGCTGTTGGGTCGTTGTGGTCCGGCGTCCGTGGTTATGCTGAGTTAATTGAAGGGGCCAGACATCGCCTGGTTATCGCCATGAGGGTATGCAGTGCCGCTCGTCGGAACTGTCATTTCTCACAGGTATCCAGTCCCGGTGTTATGTGTAAGGGTATTTTGTCCACATAGGGAAGTTTTATGAGCAAAGCATTAATTGTGGATGACCATCCATTTATCTGCGCGACGGTCAAACACCTTCTGAAATCGGAAGGGTTTACTGAAATCTACCAAGCAGGGGATGGGGCAGATGCAATGCAGTTGGCCAGGGAGCAACGTCCCGAGCTGATCATTCTCGACCTTGCGCTGCCGAAACTGGGTGGGTTGGAGGTTATCAGCCGGGTCAAGGCACTGGCCCTGCCGTGCAAGATTCTGGTGCTCACCTCTTACATGGCGGTGTTCTTTTCTACCCGCTGTATGCGTGCCGGAGCGATGGGGTTCGTGGCCAAGACCGGGGAGTTGGACGAGTTGATCAAAGCCATCAGGGCGATCAGGTCGGGCTACAGCTGCTTCCCCAGTTTGCCGACCAGTTCGGTACGCCGTGATGACCTGCAGGAAACGGAACGACAAATGATCGAGTCATTGTCGGACCGTGAATTGACCGTATTGCAGATGCTGGCCCTGGGGCTGGGCAATAAGGAAGTGGCCGCGAAAATGCTGCTGAGCCACAAGACCATCAGCACCTACAAGACTCGACTCAAGGAGAAGTTACGTATGTCCTCGGTGGTGCATTTGTCCAAGTTTGCCCAGCGCAACCATCTGATCTGAGCTGCAAATGATCACCACCGCGTTGACCAGGTTCGTCGCGATCCTTTGGATGAGCCTATTACCCCTGATCGCGGTGGCCTTTGAAGAGCCCCAGGCTTTGCAACTGTTGGGGCACTCCCACCTCGAAATCCCCAAAGTAGAGATGACCGAGGCTGATTGGCGCTGGCTACGCGAGCGGCGCACATTGGTCATGGGGATTTCTGCCCCCGATTACGTGCCTTTTGACCTGACCAATAACAACGACGAACTCGAAGGTATCACGGCCGACTTTGCCGCGCTGATTGGCCAGGCCCTGCATATCTCCATCGAGGTTCGGCGTTACGAAACCCGTGATGATGTGGTCCAGGCCCTGAAGCAGGGTGACGTGGATTTTCTCGGTTCCGCCAATGGCTATGAGGCTGCCGACAAGCAATTGCAGTTGTCTCGTTCCTACGCCAACGATCAACCGACCCTGGTGACTCGCAGCGGTGACAGCCAAGCGTTGAGTGACGACCTGGCAGGCAAGCGGGTGGCAATGCTGTATCACTATATGCAGCCCGACGCTGTCCGGGCATTTTACCCCCGTGCACAGTTGGAGCTTTTTGCCTCGACCTTCGAGGCCATTGGCGCCGTGGCGTTTGGTCGCGCCGATGTATACCTGGGCGATGCCATCAGCAGCAATTACCTGATCAATCGCAACCACCTGAACAATGTACGCATGGCTGATTTTTCCACCCTGGAGGTCAACCCGTTTGCGTTTGCCGTCACCCGGGACAATACGCGGCTGCTGCAGATCATCAATGCGGCGCTGGAGGCCATTCCCGCCAGTGAGCACATGGAAATCCTGCGCCGCTGGAGCGGTGGCAACCTGGGCATCGTGGGCATCGACCGGCTGCACTTGAGTGCCAATGAACAACGCTGGGTGCAGAAAAATCCACGGGTCAGAGTCGCGGTGCTAAACGACTTTCTGCCATTGTCTTTTATCGGTGAAAAGGGGCAATTCGAAGGGCTGAGTGCGGAGGTGCTGTCGCGCATCAGCTTGCGCACCGGTTTGAAGTTCGATGTGGTCCCGGGCAGTTCGTTGCCGCGCCAGGTCAATATTGTCAGTGCGGGCACGGCGGATATGCTGGCGGTGGTTACCCCCAGTACGGAACGTGCCGACAAAGTGCGCTTTACTCGGCCCTACCTGACCAGCCCGTTTGTGCTGGTGACCCGCGACAGCCCTGATAGCCCGCTCACGCTGGAGGATATGGTTGGCAAACGCCTGGCCATGGTGACCGGCAATGGCCTGCATGATGAGATAGCGCAAAACTTTCCAGGGGTTGCGTTTATCGACGTTGAAAACCCGCTGCAAGCCATGGCGCTGGTGGCCAATGGCGACGCCGAGGGCGCCGTGAACTCGCTGATCAGTGCGCGCTATCTGATCACCCGGCATTACCGTGACCGCTTGCGTATCACCAGTACGGTCGGCACTGAACCGGCGCGCGTGACCTTCGGGGTCAACCGCAGTCAGTTGGAGCTGTATTCGATCCTGGACAAGGCACTGCTGAGCATCACACCGCAGGAAATGGATGAATTGATTGGCCAATGGCGCAGCGAAGTCATCATCGAGGACAGCTACTGGCTGCGTTATCGCAACGTGATCATTCAGGGCTTCGGGTTGGCCGCACTGTTGTTGGTGGTCACGCTGGGTTGGATCATCTACTTGCGCAGCCTGATTCGTAAGCGCGTGCAGGCCGAGCGGGCGCTCAGCGATCAGATGCGGTTCATGAGCGTATTGATCGACGGCACCCCGCATCCGATTTATGTACGCGACCGCCAGGGTCGGTTGATGGCCTGTAACAATGCGTACCTCGATGTGTTTGGTTACAAGCTTGAAGACGTGATCGGCAAGACGGTGATGGAAACCGACGTCAACAATCCTCCACAGGCCCAGTCGTTTCATGAGGATTACCTGCGCTTGATGGCCGCCGGTGAACCGCAGATTCATGACCGGATACTCAAGGTGCCCAACGGCGACGTGCTGACCATTTACCAATGGATGCTGCCGTATCGCGACGGCGACGAGAAGGTGGTGGGCATGATTGCCGGTTGGGTGGATGTCAGCGAGCGTCATCGCTTGCTGGGCCAATTGCAGGAAGCCAAGGACGATGCCGACGCCGCTAACCGCGCCAAGACTACCTTCCTGGCGACCATGAGCCACGAAATCCGCACGCCAATGAACGCCGTGATCGGCATGATCGAGTTGGCCTTGAAAAATGCCGAACAGGGGCGGGCCGACCGTGATGCCTTGGAAGTGGCATCCGTGGCATCGCGCGGCATGCTGGAGTTGATTGGCGACATTCTCGATATCGCGCGGATCGAGTCCGGGCATTTGTCGCTGACCCTGGAGCCGGCCAATCTGCGTGAGCTGCTGGCATCGGTGGCGCGCGTGTTCGAGGGATTGGCGCGAGCCAAGGGGGTGGCGCTGCAAGTCCAGCTGGAGTCCTTGGTTGAGCGGACGGTGCTGGTCGACCCGCTACGCTTCAAACAGGTGGTGTCGAACCTGTTGAGCAATGCCATCAAGTTTACCGCCAGCGGCCAGGTAAGCCTCGGGGCGCGGGCGGTAGTCGAGGGCGACCGGTTGAATGTGCAGCTATGGGTGCAAGACACCGGCATTGGGATCAGCGTCAAAGATCAGCAGCGATTGTTCAGCCTGTTTATCCAGGGCAGCAATAACCAGCAGTCGGCCCGCAGCGGTTCTGGCCTGGGGTTGGTGATCAGCCGCAGCTTGTGCGAAATGATGGGCGGCCAGTTGCACTTGAGCAGCGTGTTGGGGCAGGGCACCCGGGTGGATGTGACACTGGCGCTGGCCCTGACGGACAGCTTGCCGACCCATGCCGCACACACTGCTGATGCCGTGCCAGAGGGCCGCGCACTGCGCATCCTGGTGGTGGATGACTACCCGGCCAACCGCTTGCTGCTGGCGCGCCAGTTGACCTTCCTGGGCCACCAGATCACTACGGCCGAAGATGGCGTCCAAGGGTTTGAGCAGTGGCGGGCGGGACAATTCGACGGTGTGATCACCGATTGCAATATGCCGTTCAAGAATGGCTACCAGTTGGCGCGCGAGATTCGTGCGCAAGAACGTGAACGGGGTCAGGCACCTTGCCTGCTGTTGGGGTTCACCGCCAACGCCCAGCCGGAGGAAACCGAGCGCTGTCGGCAAGCCGGCATGGACGGCTGCCTGTTCAAACCCACCGGGCTGGACGACTTGCGCTCGGCATTGGCTTCGCGTTCAGCCGAGTTGGGCCCGCCACAAATGCAGGCGTTTGACTTGAGCACCCTGGTCGCATTGACGGGGGACGATCGCCCCGCGCTTATCGAGTTGCTGGTGCCGTTGCTCGACAGCCTGGAAACGGACCGTGCCTTGCTCTCACAGCTGTCAAGCCAGGCCGACTTTGCCAAGCTGCACGACCTGGCCCATCGCGCCAAGGGTGGCGCACGGATGGTCAAGGCGCAGGGGTTGGTCGCGTGTTGTGAAACATTGGAGGCGGTGTGTGAACAGCGGGACCGCCTGGCATTGGGCCCTGCGGTTGATGGCGTCAGTGAAGCGATTGGTATTTTGCAGCAAGGCTTGAACGCGTATTGCAATCGGCCTTGACCGCGGTTGATCACCATTCAGGCGATTTGGGAAAACTCTTACGTGAACGGGGAAAATGCCTGATTTTGTCGTCGGCATATGTCTGGAAAATGGGCGACGCTCACTGCCGAGCACTGCCTGCCCCAGGGGTTTGCCATGCCAAACAAAGCACTGACTGTCCTGATTGCCGATGAACAGCATCTGCGACGCCTGTACATCGAGAAAATGCTCAACCAGTTGGGGTATTACCGGATCGTGCCGGTGCAAACGCTCGAAGAAGTCCAGATTCTGACCTCCATTCCAGCCGAACCCTTCGATGCGCTCATCATCAATGCCGGGTTGCTGGACCATGCCATTGGGCTCCAGCAGTCAGTGCACCACGTGTTGGTATACGAGCACATCGACCTGGGCGAGCCTGCCGGTGCAGCGTCAGCGGTGCGGGTGCGTCTGCCGGGCGTGCCGGACAACGTCAGCCTCGAACACTTCATGGACATCGTCGACCCATCCGAGGCTGCCCATGGCCTGCGGGTACTGCCGTGGCTACGGGAGTTGTCCCGGGCGCGGGTGGCCCGGGCCTAGCTTCGCTTCAACGCTGCTGCCGCATGTTGATCCACACCCGTCAGTTGGTTTTGTGAGAGGCGCGCAGACGTTCGGCCGCACTGCGCAGCAACTGCTCGGTTCCGTCCCAACCCAGGCAACCATCGGTTACCGACACGCCGTATTGCATTGACGCGCTCAGCGGCTGACAGCCTTCGAACAAGTGGCTCTCAAGCATCATGCCGATCAGCGACGTATCACCCTGCAAGCGCTGCTCCAGTACGTCATTGAACACTGCCGGTTGGCGCAGTGGGTCCTTGCCGCTGTTGGCGTGGCTGCAATCGACCATGATCCGCGCCGCCACTTTGGCCTTGGCCAGGTCATGTTTCACCTGGGCCACGCTCTGTGCATCGTAGTTTGGCCCACGGTGACCGCCGCGCAGTACCAGGTGCGTGTCGGGGTTGCCTGGCGTCTGGATGATGGCGGGATGGCCTTGGCTGTCGACACCGAAATGGCGATGCGGGTGGGACGCTGAGCGCATGGCATCACAGGCAATCGCGACGCCGCCGTCGGTGCCGTTCTTGAAACCTACGGGCATGCCCAGGCCGCTGGCCATCTCGCGGTGGATCTGCGACTCGGTGGTGCGTGCGCCGATGGCGACCCAACTGAGCAGGTCATCGAAGTAGCCGGCAGCCATGGGTTGCAACAGCTCGGTGGCGACCGGCAGGCCCAGGCGCAGCATTTCACGCATCAGTTCGCGGGACAGGGTCAAGCCGGCGGCCATGTCATCGCTGCCGTCCAGGTGCGGGTCGTAGGCCAGGCCTTTCCAGCCGATGGTGGTACGCGGTTTTTCGACGTAGGCGCGGATCACCAGCAGCATCTGGTCGCTGACTTCAAGCGCGAGTTTCTTCAGGTTGCGTGCGTATTCCATGGCCGATTGCGGATCGTGGATCGAACACGGGCCGACAATCACCAGTAAGCGCGAGTCTTCGCCATTGAGGATGGCACGCACGGCCTGGCGATGGCCGTGGATCTGTTCATGGAGGAACGGGCTGAGGGGCAGCTGGTGTTTCAGCTCAAGGGAGCTGGGCAGGCGCTGGGTCAGGGCTTCATTGGCGCTGTTGAGGGTGCAGACGGGCAAAGCGGCGACGGAGGAGTTCATATTCAAGGCTTCCTGGGCAAGCGGCGGGTTGTTCCCGCGCGCTTGGCCTACTGGGGTGTTCGACAATTGGCCGTACTGGCGACGTGTGTTGGTTTGCCACCAATAGGTGACCGATCGGAGGCGGCAGGCTGTCCCGAACGGAGCTGGCTAAATCGCCATGCAGTGCAAGTGTCGAAGCGGTAATAAGTGGCGTAGTTCATGGCGTGATTCCTTTAAGTGTTCTTGAACAAACAAAATGGTTAGCGGCTGAAAAACAAAACCCCCGGTCGGGGAGCCGACCGGGGGTTTAGATTTCTCTGGTAGGCGACCCCTTGAGTAGTGGGCGCCGATTTCAGGTATCAGGCGCGCCAGTGGCTAAACCAATACCCAAAATAAAAGCCGGCCAGTGCGCTCGAACCGTTCACGCGGGTAGCCGACACCAAGCGCAAGGCGCTGGCAGCAGGGCAAACCTGAGTGTGGGTGAGTTGCAACATGGTGGCTCTCCAAATGATGGGGGGAGCTTACTAGAGGCGCACGGGTGGATTCAATCAGTAATTTCTATTGCTTGAGGGTACTTACGGCTATGGGGTGAGTGTCGCTATGCTGGTGGCTCATAAACGATGATTGCCAGGACGCGACCATGACTGCCTTGACCCTTGCTGCGGCGCAAACCCTTTCCATTGCCGGCGACGTTGAAGCCAATATCGCACGGCACCGGGTGTTCATGCAGGCTGCGGCAGAGCAGGGTGTGCAATTGCTGGTGTTTCCGGAGCTGTCTTTGACCGGTTATGAACCCACGCTGGCCGCTGACTTGGCCATCGCTCCCGATGCGCCAGTGTTGGCGCCCCTGCGCGAGATGGCGCGCGAGTTGCAGCTGACGGCAGTGGTGGGTATGCCGATCCGACTGGCCCCGCAAGCGGATGTTTTGATTGGCGCCCTGGTGCTGGGGGCCGACGGCTCACTGGCGGTGTACACCAAGCAGCATCTGCATCCAGGCGAAGACGTGGCGTTTGCGGCCGGGCAGGGTGGTGAGGCACTCGAATGGGGCAATGACCGTATTGCCCTGGCGGTTTGCGCCGACTTCTCCCAC
Source organism: Pseudomonas sp. W2Jun17 (assembly GCF_023127795.1). NCBI lineage: Bacteria > Pseudomonadati > Pseudomonadota > Gammaproteobacteria > Pseudomonadales > Pseudomonadaceae > Pseudomonas > Pseudomonas sp. W2Jun17. The sequence continues at coordinate 39,738 of NZ_SPKO01000039.1, forward strand.
GCCAGTCATCCACGTCATGCGGCGCAAGCGGGCGCCAATGTCTACGCAGCAGGCGTACTGATCAGCGAAGGCGGCTACGCAAAAGACAGCGCGCTGCTGCAGGGCTATGCCGCGGAGCATCGTCTGCTGGTGCTGATGGCTAACCACGGTGGCCCCTCGGGTGGCTGGGCCTGTGCAGGTCGCAGTGCGATCTGGGCCGCGGATGGCCGTTTGCTTGCAGCGGTGCCCGGTGTCGGCGAAGCGCTGGTGATTGCCCGCCGCGACGACGAGCATTGGGTGGGCCAAGTGGTGGCCGTGTAAATGGCTTTTCACCTGCGTGCCGCCACAGAACAGGACCTGTCGTTTGCGCGAGCCCTGACCCACCAGGCGATGAACCGCTACTACGTGCAAAACCAGCTGATTTGGTCCAATGCCGGCTTCGACACGGCCTGGGCCGGTCGGGAAAACTGGCTGATTTGCCGAGATGACGACACGTTGGGGTTTATCAGCCTGAGCCGTGACGGTGGCGCTCTATACATCCGCGAGTTGCATTTGCTCCAGGCGTATCGCGGGCAGGGCGCAGGCACCTGGGTGCTGGAGCAAATAGCGCTGAAGGCGCAGGCGCTTGGGCTGTTGCGGTTGACCGTGTTCAAGACCAATCCGGCCAGAAGGCTCTATCAACGCATGGGGTTCAGCATTGTTGGCGAGGAGGATGGTTTCTGGCGGATGGAGCGTGTCTGTCGCGTACGCTAAACCCTGTACAAAATCCTAATAAGCGCATACTGATTCAGGAACCGACTTCCCTTGATGTTCCAGCCAGGCCTTGGCTTGTGCAGCGGTGCGGATTCCGGGCATGGTTCAAAACCGCTCAAGTTCGTTCAACGAAGAGATGAGTGTGTCACCTCTTGATGTGTGAAAAATGGGATCATGCATCCAAATGAGTGGAATCGGTTCGCGTTTAAGGCAAGAAAGAGAGCGACTCGGCCTGCCGCAAAAAGTTTTTGGTGAAATCGGAGGCGTTGAAGCCAACGCTCAAGGCAAATATGAAAACGGCGGGCGTGCGCCCCAGGATTCCTGACCTTTTGCCCAATAAATCCGGTCGTCCGCCAGCCGGTGGACGACTACCGAGCAGGCAAACTCCATATATATGACGCTTGCGGCTAGGTCTGCGCCCAGCTTTTTTGCTAAGGTGTTCAGCAATCTATAAGACCATATCGCGAGGTGTCTGCTTGATTAGGGTGCTAGTAGTCGATGATCATGATCTCGTTCGTACAGGCATTACACGAATGCTGGCTGACATCGACGGCCTGCAAGTAGTCGGCCAGGCTGAGTCAGGGGAGGAGTCTCTGATCAAGGCTCGGGAATTGAAACCCGATGTGGTGTTGATGGACGTCAAGATGCCTGGGATCGGCGGTCTTGGTGCCACGACCAAGCTGTTGCGCAGCCACCCGGACATCAAGGTCGTGGTGGTGACGGTGTGCGAGGAAGACCCGTTTCCGACGCGGCTCCTGCAGGCCGGTGCTGCGGGCTACCTGACCAAAGGCGCGGGCCTGGCGGAGATGGTGCAGGCCATTCGCCTGGTCTTTGCCGGCCAGCGTTACATCAGCCCGCAGATCGCCCAACAGTTGGCGATCAAATCCTTCCAGCCCACCAGCGATTCGCCGTTTGATACGCTGTCGGAGCGGGAAATCCAGATCGCCTTGATGATCGTCGGTTGCCAGAAAGTGCAGTCGATCTCCGACAAGCTGTGCCTGTCGCCCAAGACCGTCAATACCTACCGCTATCGCATCTTCGAGAAGCTCGCCATCAGCAGTGATGTTGAATTGACCCTGCTCGCGGTGCGCCACGGCATGGTGGACGCCAGCGCCTGACATGACTACGCCGTTTGATCCAAGTGCCTTTCTCTCGACCTGCAGTGGCCGCCCCGGCGTGTACCGCATGTTCGACAGCGAGGCACGCCTGCTGTATGTGGGCAAAGCCAAGAACCTCAAGAACCGGCTGGCGAGTTATTTTCGCAAGTCCGGCCTTGCGCCGAAAACCGCTGCCCTGGTGGCACGTATCGCCCAGGTCGAAACCACCATCACCGCCAATGAAACCGAGGCGCTGCTGCTTGAGCAGACGCTGATCAAGGAATGGCGGCCGCCGTACAACATCCTGCTGCGTGACGATAAATCCTACCCTTACGTGTTTTTATCGGATGGCAACTTCCCGCGCCTGAGCATTCATCGCGGGGCTAAAAAACAAAAGGGCAAGTACTTCGGGCCTTATCCCAGCGCAGGTGCGATCCGTGAAAGCCTGAGCCTGCTGCAAAAAACCTTTTTTGTACGCCAGTGCGAAGACAGCTTCTACAAGAACCGCACGCGGCCGTGCCTGCAATACCAGATCAAGCGCTGCAAGGCGCCCTGTGTGGGCCTGGTTGAGCCGGCAGAGTACGCTGAGGATGTGCGCCACTCGGTGATGTTCCTCGAAGGGCGCAGCAATGCGCTCACCGATGAGCTGTCCGGGGCCATGGAGCAGGCGGCCAGCACCCTGGATTTCGAAAAGGCTGCCGAGCTACGTGACCAGATCTCTCTGCTGCGTCGCGTCCAGGACCAGCAAAGCATGGAAGGCGGCACCGGTGACGTCGACGTGATCGCCGCGTTCGTCAATCCGGGCGGCGCCTGTGTGCACCTGATCAGCGTGCGTGGCGGGCGGGTGCTGGGCAGCAAGAACTTCTTCCCGCAGACCGGTATCGACGAAGACGTTGCAGAAGTGATGGCCGCGTTCCTTGGCCAGTACTACGTCAGTAGCCCTGAGCGCGACCTGCCGTCGGAGCTGATCGTCAACGTGGTGCATGAAGACTTTCCCACCTTGATCGAAGCGATCCACGAGCTGCGCGGTCGCGAGTTGGACATCAGCCACCGCGTACGCGGCACCCGTGCCCGCTGGCAGCAACTGGCCGTGACCAACGCCGAACAGGCCCTGGGCGCGCGGCTGGCGAACCGACAGCACGTCGCTGCACGCTTCGACGCCCTGGCCGAAGTCCTCAACCTGGACGAGCCGCCCCAGCGCCTGGAGTGCTACGACATCAGCCACTCCAGCGGTGAGGCCACGGTTGCTTCCTGCGTGGTATTCGGGCCGGAAGGGCCGATCAAGTCCGACTACCGGCGCTACAACATCGAAGGCGTTACCGCCGGCGATGACTACGCCGCGATGCACCAGGCGCTCACGCGGCGTTTCAGCAAGTTGAAGGACGGGGAGGGCAAGTTGCCCGATATCCTGCTGGTAGACGGCGGCAAGGGCCAGTTGTCCATGGCGCGAGACGTGCTCAACGAACTGGCGGTGCCCGACCTGATCCTGCTCGGCGTCGCCAAGGGCACCACGCGCAAGGCCGGTTTCGAGACGTTGTACTTGAATGATGCCGCCCATGAGTTCACGTTGAAGGGCGACTCGCCTGCGCTGCACCTGATTCAACAAATTCGCGACGAAGCCCACCGTTTCGCCATTACCGGCCACCGCGCGCGCCGTGGCAAAACCCGGCGAACCTCAACCCTGGAAGGGGTGGCAGGGGTTGGCCCGACGCGGCGTCGCGACTTGCTTAAACATTTTGGTGGCTTGCAGGAGCTCTCCCGTGCCAGCATTGACGAAATAGCCAAAGCACCCGGTATCAGTAAAAAGCTCGCTGAATTGATTTATGCCAATCTGCACAGCGAATAGAATGCCTTCTCACCTCGTAGCCAGTTGTGCCGATGAATATCCCTAATCTGATCACCGTACTACGCGTCCTGCTTATCCCGATTTTCATTTTGTTGTTCTATTTGCCGTATGAATGGAGCTACGTCGCGTCCAGTTCGGTATTTGCATTCGCAGCCGCCACCGACTGGCTCGACGGCTACCTGGCCCGCCGCCTGGAACAGAGCACGCCGTTCGGCGCGTTCCTCGACCCCGTGGCCGACAAACTCATGGTCGCCGTCGCCCTGGTGCTGCTGGTGCAGGAACACGGCAACCTGTGGCTGACCCTGCCGGCCGCCGTCATCATCGGCCGCGAGATCGTCGTCTCGGCCCTACGCGAATGGATGGCCGAAATCGGCGCCCGCGCCCACGTCGCCGTATCGAACATGGGCAAATGGAAAACTGCCGCGCAGATGCTCGCGCTGGTCATCCTGCTGGCCAACCCGTCGGACTTCACATTCTGGGTGCTCACCGGCTACGCCCTGCTGCTGGTCGCCGCAGGCTTGACGCTGTGGTCCATGCTGCAATATCTGCGTGCGGCCTGGCCCCATCTGCGAACCACTGTTGAAAAGAAATAAAACTTTTTTGAATCAAGGGGTTGACGGGTGCTGAGGATTCTATAGAATGCGCATCACCAAGCGGGAATAGCTCAGTTGGTAGAGCACGACCTTGCCAAGGTCGGGGTCGCGAGTTCGAGTCTCGTTTCCCGCTCCAAGCATTAATGAAAAAGCCACTCTAACGAGTGGCTTTTTTTTGCCTGCGATTTGTGGAATAGACGCTTTGGCGTCGTTTTTCGTTTCTTGAGAAAACCACTGAAATCCAGGGTGATCGGTAAATCTAGGTACCGTTCCAGGTGCTGTCTCATGGCCAGGCTCGAACCCGCATTGTTGCTGGATACTCTCAGGTCGTGAGACGAGCTGTTCACCCCATCATTGGTTCGGGCTGGCCTTAAATGACACTGAAATCAATTAAAATTCGATGTGTCCGGGGTGAGTAAAATTCGGTGACTCAATTTTCTGAACCCTCTGCCAACCCCGATAGTTGATCCAGTTCTGTGTAGTCAGATGATGTTTCTACAGCCGTAAAGTCGTGATCATTTGTTTTATGAGCGTGCTCCTGAATCGTTGTGAAATCTTCGTTGTCAGGGTTATGGACAGGTACCATTTCTATTTGAAGGGCAGGGCCGAACGGAGCGCAGCTTGAACTCTTCTTCAGAACCATCGCCCAGGATTTGGGTGAGCTTAAAGCGCTGAGCGTGGGGCAGAGCAGTGATGAGGTGGTCCGTTTACTGCATCGGATTCGGGGCGCGCTGGCGGTCGGCAAAGCCAAGAGCCTGATCCAGTTGTGTCGCGAGCTGGAGATCGCTGTCGCACGGGATGGGCTGGCCCACACCCATGCAGATGTTGCAGCGTTTATCCAGCGCGTCGAATGCGCTATTGAGATTTATAAGCTTGGAATGCCGCCCCGTTCAGGCAGATCCCCACCGCATAAGGCTACAAAGCCGACCCCGAGTCGTTTCTTGGAGAACGATGCTGCAGATAGCTATAACGTCGGCGATACGTCTGCCTCCTCATGGTCAGTTTCAACTTCTCCTTGACTGATCACTATGACCGTCTGCCATCTGGACGATCACAAAGCTTTTCTGGAGCACTGGCTATTAACCGGTTCCCGCCATCCTCTTAAGCTGGCTTGACTGATTTTCAGCCAGCAACAAGTAGGAAGTGAACATGAAAAGGTTGCATAAGAAAGTCGCGCTGGTGACTGGTGCCTCCAAGGGCATCGGCGCAGCGATTGCCAAGCAATTGGCCCAGGATGGCGCCACTGTGATCGTCAACTATGCCAGCAGTCGCTTAGACGCCGAGCGAGTGGTTGAGCAGATTTTGCAAACCGGCGCCAGGGCCTACGCGGTGCAGGCGGACGTGTCCAACAGCACTGACCTCAAGGCGTTGTTCAAGACCATCGTGCATGAGCATGGCCATCTCGACATTCTGGTCAACAATGCCGGTGTCTATTCGACCAGTCCCCTGGCCGATATCACCGAACAGGAGTTTCACCGTCAATTCAACCTCAACGTTCTAGGGCTGATCCAATGCACACAAGCTGCCGTTGAAGTGTTCAACGTGCTGGGGGGCAGCATCGTCAATGTCAGCTCAAGCGTGACTTCGTTCACGCCGGCCAACTCAACGGTGTACACCGCGTCCAAGGCTGCGGTTGACGCGATCACCCGCACGCTGGCCAATGAACTGGGGCCGAGAAATATCCGGGTCAACTCGGTCAACCCAGGGTTGGTCGTCACCGAGGGCGTGCACGCCAGTGGCTTCTTCGAAGATGCGTTCCGTCAGAAAATCGAAGCGATCACGCCGCTGGGCCGCATCGGTCAGCCCGAAGACATCGCACCCGCCGTCGCCTTCCTGGCGTCGTCCGATGCAAGCTGGATCACCGGTGAAACCCTGATAATCGGCGGTGGCCTGCACTAAGCCTGGGTGGCGTGCTCGCGCACATAGTGGCGGGGCGACTGTGACATCACGCGCTTGAATGCGGTACTGAATGCGCTTTCGGACTCATAACCCAATGAGAACGCGATGGTGGAGACCGAGTCATCGGAGTTTTTCAGTCGGTCGCTTGCCAGCAACATCCGCCAGTACGTCAGGTATTCCATCGGTGCTGCGCCCACCACTTGCTTGAAGCGCAACGCGAACGCCGAGCGCGACATGGTAGCCCGTTGCGCCAACTCCTGGACGCTCCAGCGATGGGAAGGGTCAGCGTGCATGGCACTCAGAGCGACACTGAGGTGACGGTCAGCCAAGCCGTAAAACCAACCAGTGCCGTTGTTCTCCAGCGTTGCCAGGTGGGTGCGTAGTACTTCGACCAGCATCAGGTGCGCCAAGTGCTCATTCATCAGCGAGCGGCCGGGGCGCTTCTGCTGTAGCTCCGACGTGAACCGTTCCAGCGCCCAGCGCAGGAGCGATGCCTGCGGTTCATTGGCCTGCACGTGAACCATTGAGGGCAGGCTGCTGAGTAATAACTGGGTAGGAACACCGCTGAAGTCAAACCGGCCACCGACCAATTGCGTGTCGTTGCCGCCGTAATGCAGGGCCAGTTCGTCCGTTGCGAGGGTTTGAAAGTGACCATCGGAATTCATCAGCGGCTGGGACATATCGCTGTAGAGCGAAAAAGGCATGCCCCGAGTCATCAGAAAGCAATCGCCTTGGTGCAGGCGCTGCGGCTGCTGTTCGCCCTCTACGTGCAGCCAGCAACTGCCCTTGATCACCGCCGTGAACTTGATGCCTTCGCGCTCGGGAAAGGTGAAAGCCCAATCACCGCCCAGGGAAAGCGTGGCGGAGTGGTAATTACGGATTCTCAACAGTGAAAGAACGTCGGACAGAGGATCCATGCATCACCTGGTTGGACGAATAATAAAGTAATCGCGATTTTATATCAGAGCTAATCCAGATTTCATCTTTAAATGTGAGGTTCTCCATGCAAATCAATTTCGATAAGTCTTATGGCCCGCTGATCGATGGCGTGTTTGAAACTGAGGATAAGTCGCGCTCGTTTGCTGCGGTCGACCCTGCCACGGGCAGACACCTAGCTTACATTCATTATTGTGACGCCAAAGATGTTGATCGCGCTGTGAAGGCCGCGCATGCAGCGTTTCCAGCCTGGCGTACCCTGGGTCAGCAGATGCGCGCACGCCTGGTGAACCTCTTGGCGGACGAGATCGAAGAGCACAGCGAACGTCTGGCCATGATCGATGCCCATGACGTGGGGCGCTGCATCAGCGAAGTACGCAAGGACTACCTGACTGCTGTCCGGCACTACCGCTATTTCGCCTCGGTTATCATGGCCCATGAAGACACCGGCCGTGAAATTGAAGGCGGTTATGCCATTGCCAAGCGTGAACCACTTGGCGTTTGCGGGCAGATCATTCCCTGGAACGCGCCGGCGATCATGGCCGCGTTCAAGCTCGCCTCCGCGCTGGTAGCCGGCAATACCGTCGTGCTCAAACCTGATGAAAATGCTTCGGTGTCGACGCTGGAACTGGGCAAGTTGATCAACAAGATCTTTCCCGCCGGGGTGGTGAACATGGTCACTGGGTTGGGAGAGATAGTCGGTGCAGCATTGAGCGAGCATCCTCTGGTCAGGAAACTGTCATTTACCGGCAGTACCGAAGTCGGCCGCACAGTAGCCGGTGTTGCAGCCCGGCGCCTCGTGCCTTCAACACTGGAGCTGGGCGGCAAGAGTGCCAATATCGTATTCCCTGACATCGACGACATCGATGCGGTGGTCGACAACGCCACTTTCGCGGCCATTCATAACAATGGGCAGTCGTGCCTGGCTGGCACTCGTTTGTTTGTGCATGCCTCGATCGCAGAGGCGTTTCAGGAAAAGCTGATAGCCGCGTTCAAGCGTGTGAGAGTAGGAGCACCCTTGGCAGAGGATTCACGGGTCAGTTGTGTGGTCAACGCCCAACAAGGTGAGCGCGTGTTGAGTTACATCACCATGGGCCTGGAAGAGGGCGCCGAGTTGCTCGCAGGTGGCGGCCGGGCTGCAGTCCCAGGTTGTGAAAATGGCTACTTCATTCAGCCAACGTTGTTACTTGCACGTAACGACATGAGCATCTGCCAGGAAGAGATTTTTGGCCCGGTGCTATCGCTGATCGTGTGGGACGACTATGAAACGATGATCGCCCAAGCCAATGACACTGAATATGGGTTGGCCTCCGGGATCTACACCAGCAATTTGCAGCACGCTATGGAGACTGCAGCACGGCTGGAGGCAGGTTCGGTGTGGATCAATCGTTACTCGAACATTACCGATGGCACTGCGTTTGGAGGGTATAAGAACAGTGGGATTGGGCGTGAGTTTTGTCGGGAGACGCTCAATGCTTATACACAGATAAAGACGATCACAATGCAGGCGCGTGCACCACTGCCCTGGTTTGCAGGCGTGTAATTCAACGGGGATCTGCGCGCAGCCGTAGGGTGCGCGCATGACTTGCCCCTTCATGATTTCAACGATTGTACGTGGTTAAATTCGCCGCAAACTACCCCTTCACTTGTCCGACCTGCACTGGCATGTACTCGGCGCCGCCTCGGCAGCCATGTTCCAGTTCCTTGCTGCGTCCAGGCACCTATTCATTGCGCATCAATGCCGTGCTGGCCGGCTCAGGATCGGCCACGGGCGTGGCCGATTACCTTGGGAGTTAGGCTTACCCGCGAGGGCCTTGTCCGGTAACCGCATACGAACTGAGCGGCTCCGGCGCACGCCAGCCACCACCCAACGCTTTATAGAGTTGCACCACATTGAGATACGACGCGGTCTCTGCCTGCGTCAGCGCGTCCTGAGCATTCAGTTGCGTACGCTGCGCGTCCAGCTCTACCAGATACGCCGCACTACCTGCTTCATAACGCGCATGTGCCAGTCGAGCCGCACGCTCACTTTGCGCTGCTGCTTCAGCCAGGCTACGTACCCGTTGCTGCGACAAGCTATAGGTCGTCAGCGCGCTCTCGGTTTCCTCAATCGCATTCAGCACCACTTGCTCGTAACGCGCTCGGGTGCCCACCTCACGCGCCTGCGCCTCCCGCTGCCGGGCTTTAACACTGGCCAGGTGCAGCGCCGGCCAACTGACCGAGGGCATCACGCTGAACGCGCGGCTGCCGCTGTCGCCCAAATCCCCACCGCGCAAGGCCACGAAGCCGAGGAAGCCGCCCAGGTCAATCCTTGGGTAAAGCTCGGCTGTCACGGCACCAATGTCCGCATTCGAGGCCGCCAAAGCGCGTTCGGCGCTGGCGACATCGGGACGCTGGCGCAGCAAATCGCTGACCTGGCCAATCGGCAAGCGCGTGACCAATGCCGGAAGCGCTTTCAGGTCGGTCAGCGCTTGCAGCTCATTGGGCCGCGAGCCCGTGAGTACGGCGAGCCGATAACGGCTGAGCGCTTGACGGGTTTCCAAACTCGGCAGTGTGGCTTGCACCCGTGCGCGCTCGGCCAGGGCGCTGGCCAGTTCGTCGGCGGTGCCGCGCCCGGCATCCACGCGGCCCTGGACCAGCGCCACGGTTTTTTCCTGATTACTCAGGTTAGCCTGGGCCACCGCTAACTGCCGTTGCGCGCCGCGCAGTTCAAAGTAGTGACGCGCCACGTCGGCGGTCACTACGATACGGGTTTGCGCCAGGTCCGCCGCGACGGCCTCGGCGCGTGCCGAAGACGCCTGCGACAGGCGCTGCAGCCTGCCGAACAGGTCCAGCTCCCACTGCGCATCCAGGCCAGCCTGATAGGTCTTGGCCAGGTTGCGTTCACCGCTTGGGCCGGGGTTGGCTTGGGACAGGCTACGGGAATAAGCCCCGCTGGCGGTCACCGTTGGCAGTTGGTCCAACTGACGCTGATCCAGCACCGCACGTGCCTCCAGCAGCCGGGCCTGGGCGATGCGCAGGTCATGGTTACGCGCCAGCGCTTGATCGATCAGCGCATCCAGTTGTGGGTCCTGGAATTGTCGCCACCAATCCTGTTGTAGGCGGGTGCTGCTATACAGCGCGTTATCGGGGCTTTGAGTCAGCTCTACTGCGGGCTCGTTACTGGCCCGGTAGTCCGGGCCAACGGTACAGCCCGTCATCCAGGCCGAGCAGACCAGCAGCGCGAGCGGGCGAATCACGAAGGTATTAAAGGGGTGCATATATGTCTCCTTACACCGTCTGGGTCGTGGCGGCGTCGGCTGCATCGGCAGCGGCCAGCGCACGGGCGCGGGGTGTGGTGGCCGCGATACGATGGTCGACGGCAATGAACGAATACATGGTCGGCAAAACCAGCAAAGTGAACAGCGTACCCACCAACATGCCCACCACGATCACCAGGCCAAGGTCATAACGGCTATGGGCACCGGCACCGGAGGCGAACAGCAGGGGAATCAAGCCCGCCACCATCGCCGCCGTGGTCATCAGGATCGGCCGCAGGCGCATCTTCGCCGAGTGCAGAATTGCCTCACGACGATCCAGGCCCTGCTTGACCTGCATCTCATTGGCGAACTCCACCATCAGGATGCCGTGTTTGCTGATCAGGCCGATCAGGGTCACCAGGCCGATCTGTGTGTAGATATTGATGGTCGCCATGCCCAAGGCCAGTGGAATCAATGCACCGCATATCGACATCGGCACGCTGATCAGAATGATCAACGGGTCACGCAGGCTTTCATACTGCGCAGCGAGTACCAGGTAGATCACGATGATTGCGAACAGGAACGCCATGACCAGCGCGCCGCTTTCCTGATGATATTGGCGTGCATCCGAAAGCCAGTCGTAGGTGAAACCCGGCGGCAGCAGTTTGGCTCGCGCCTCGAGGAACTTCACCGCGTCGCCCATGGCCACGCCTGGGTTGGGGATCGCCTGGAAGATCGCCGAGTTGAGCTGGTCGAACTGGGTCAGTTGATTGGGCTCAACGCCGGTGGAGACGCTGACGAGGTTGGACAGCGGTACTTGCCCACCGCTGGCGCTGGTCACATAAAAGCGCGACAGCGCTTCAGGCGTCAGCCGCTCGCCGCGCAGGCTCTGCGGGATCACATCGTAGGAGCGGCCGTCCATGGCAAAGCGGTTGACGTAGTTTTCGCCCACCAGCACCGCCAGGGTGTCGCCCAGATCCTTCATGGTCACGCCCAGGCTGTTGGCCTTGGTGCGGTCGACTTTGATCTTGATCACCGAGTTGTTGTAGTCCAGGTCGCTGTCGACCACCATGAACAAGCCGCTTTCACGTGCAGCGTGCTTGAGTGCTTCCATCGCCTCATAGACCACGCTGTAGTCACCGGCGCTCTTGATCACCATCTGTACCGGCAGGCCACCGGTCGAGCCTGGCAGTGAAGGCAACTGGAAGGCAAAGACGTTGCTGCCCTCGATGGTGTTGGCGCGGTTCTGCATATCGCCCTGAATCTGGTCAGCGTTGCGCTCGCGTTTTTCCCAATCGACGAAGTTGACCCCGCCGATGCTGTTGGATACGCCGTTGCTGCCGTTGACCAGCCACAGGTTGCTCTGCTCCGGCAATGTCCCCATGGCTTCGTTCCACTGTTTGCCGAACTTCTCGACGTAGTCGATGTTGGCGTTTTGTGGAGACTTGATGGCCGTTAACACCGTGGACTGGTCCTCGGTGGGCGCCAGTTCGGTCTGGGCACGGCTGTATAGCCAGGGCACGCTGATCAGCACGATGACCGCAATCGTAAACGTGACCCAACGGTGGTGCAGCGACAGATCCAGCACCCGGCCATACGCGCTGCCGAGACGGTGAAAGAATCTCTCGGCCTTGCGCGCCATCCAGCCTTCGTTCATCTGGCTGTTGAGCAGCAGTGAGCTCATGACCGGCGACAGCGTAAGCGCGATAATGCCTGAGACCACCACCGAGCCGGCCAAGGTGAAGGCGAACTCCTTGAACAGCGAGCCGGTCAGCCCGCCCATGAGGCCTATGGGCGCATACACGGTCGCCAGCGTCAGGGTCATCGCAATCACCGGCGCTGCCACCTCACGTGCGCCCAGCAGGGCTGCATATGTGGGAGACTTGCCTTCTTCGATATGACGGTGAACGTTCTCCACCACAATGATCGCGTCATCCACCACCAGGCCGATGGCCAATACCATCGCCAGCAAGGTCAGCAAGTTAATGCTGAACCCGAACATCGACATGAATGCGGCCGCACCCAACATCGACAAGGGAATGGTGACCACCGGGATGATCACTGCCCGCGCCGAGCCGAGGCTTAAGAAAATCACCAGTACCACGATGGCAATGGCTTCGCCCAGCGTACCGAGTACTTCATCAATCGATGCGCTGATAAAACGTGCCAGCTCAAACGGCACAGCGACTTTCACGTCCGGCGGAAGGTTGGCGCGGATCCCCGGCAGCAATTCATTTACCTTCTTGACGATCACCAGCGGGTTGGCATTGGGCGCGGCATTCAGGCCGAAAAACACTGCTTGAACTCCGTCCATGGTGGCGCTGGTGTCGGTGGACGCGGCGCCCAGTTCCACGGTAGCGATATCATTCAGGTGCACCACACCGGCAGCGCTGGACTTGACCACCAACTGTCGAAACTCGGCGACATCGACCAGGTCGGTGTTGATCTGGATATCCGACACCACATACAAACCCTTGGCCTGGCCGGGCGCAGCCTGCACGTTGTTATTCAACAGGGCCTGGGCCACATCGCTGCCGGAAATGCCATGGGCGGCCATGCGATTGGCATCCAGCCAGATACGCATGGCCATTGTCTGCCCGCCGCTGAGGTTGATGCTGCCGACCCCTTCGATGGAAGACAGTTGCGGTTGCACCACGCGCTGCAAGTAGTCCGAGAGTGCGGCGGTGGACAGGGTCGGGCTGGAAAAACCCACATAGGCCACGGCTGTGGCCTCACCGGAGGACTTCACAATCACCGGATCGTAAGCCTGCTCCGGCAAGCGGTATTTGACCTCGTTGACCTTGGCCATCACCTGGGTCATGGCCTTGTTGGAGTCGGCGTTGAGCTTCATGCGCACGGTGATCACGCTTTTGCCCTGGGTCGACGTCGAGCTCATGTAGTCGACGTCTTCCACGGTGGCGACCGATTGCGCGATGGCCTGGGTGACGAAACCCTGCATCAGTTGCGGCGAAGCACCGGGGTACTGGGTGGTGATCGTCAGCGTGGAGCTTTCCGTCAGGGGGTACTGACGAATCGGCAGGTTGTTTATGGCCAGCAGCCCCATCAATAAAATCAGGGTGCTGACCACCAGCGCCAACACCGGGCGCCGCACGAACAAGTCGGTGAATTTCATTTTCAGATCCTTGGTGTATCAGCGGCTTGCGGCTTGGTCGAGCCCGACGGTGTCCTTGAGCGCGATGCGTACCAGGGCGCCGCTGCTCAAGCGCAACTGGCCGGAGGTGACCACGCGATCACCGGCCTTTACGCCGTCAAGCAGCACGACCCGGCCATCCGAGCGTTCGCCGGTCTCCACGTAGACTTGGCGTACCGTGTTGGTCAGTTGGGTATCAGCGCCCTCGACGACGTAGACAAAGTCACCGTAGGCGCTGTAGCTCACGGCTGTTTCAGGCACGCTGATCACGTCTTTTTTGGCTGGCAGATGGACTTCGCCATTGGCGTACATGCCGGGTGACAGCAGGTTGTCCGGATTCGGAACCGTGGCCTGGACCAGCACCGTGCGGGTGCCGGGGTCGATACGTGGTTCGAGGGTACTGACGTGGCCCATGAACAAGCGCTGGGGGTACGCGTCTACGCTGACGCTCATCTCCTGGCCCGTTTTGAGCTGTGCCAGGGCACGTTCGGGCAGGGTGATGTTGGCGTACAGCGTCTGTGCGTCGGTCAGCGACACCATGGCATCTCCGGCCTGCACGAACTGGCCCAGGTTGACCTTGCGTACACCCAGCACGCCGGTGAAAGGGGCCTTGATGCGTTTCTGATCGATCAGCGCCTTGATCCGCACGATATCGGCCAGCGCCTGGGAGTAGGCGGACTGCACCTGATCCAGTTCCTCTTGCGTCGCCGCCTGTTGGGGCAGCAAGCGTTGGGTTCGTTGCAACTTGGCCTTGGCGTTGGCGGCCTGGGCCTGAAGCCTGGCCAGTTCGCCTTGCTCCGGCGCATCGTTGAGTCGCACCAGAGTTTGCCCGGCTTTCACCCGCTCGCCGGGTTGGAATGCAATGGCACGTACCAGGCCACCGCTTTCGGCGGTGACCATGACTTGGTGGGTGGCTTCCAGTTCACCGATACCCGCCAACGTGTTAGGCATATCGGCTTGCGTGGCGGTGGCGACGGCTACCTGGATGGCCGGCGCAGCCGTTCCGGCCGTCGTTTGGGTAGGTTGCGCAGAGGTGGACTGCCGGTACAAGCCGACGGCGCCGCCAATGGCGAGCACCGCAGCAATCGTGACGCACACTTTAAGTTTTTTATGCATGATTCCGGTACTGACGTAAGGCAAAAAATTAAGAGCCCTGATGGCTCAACGGTGACGAGCGCTCAACTGGACTGTTGATGCGCATGAGGGAGTCGGACCCGTGCAGCGAGAATCGCCAGCACGGCACCGAGCCCCAGAAAAAAGACCAAGGCGGCGAGCACGCTCGGGGCAAGCCCCATCGAATCCACCAGTAGCCCAAGCGGAATAGGCACAGCGTTGAACAGGTAGATGGTCATATAGAAATACGCCACCAACTTGGCGTGGCAGTTGGCGGGAGCCAGCTGATTGATCAGCCGCGCACTGCCGACAAAAATGGCCCCGTAGGCATAGCCGCCGATTACCAGGGCCAACGCGGCGAGCGTCAGCGAATGGACCGAGAAGGCCGTCAGCAGGAGCAGGAAGGCCGCACACTGGGCGAGCAGCCCAGAACGCAATGCACGCGCTGCATCCAGGCGTTTGCAATACAGCTGGCTGGCCCCGGCGATCAACAGGTACACCGCCATGCTGTAGCCAAACATCCCACGGTCACTCAAGCCCAGTTGCTGTTCGGCAGCGCCGGGGCCAATCACGAAGACGCAGGCCGTGAACGACCAGCTGAAAAACACCGACCACGCGCACAAGTGGAAGGGCCGACCAATACCCCGCAGGCTTTCACGTAACGACGCTTGTGCAGTGTGAGCGGCGGTGTGGGCCTGGAGGGCGTGGCGGGGCCAGAGCGCCAGTACGCCGAGGGCGGCGACAGCGACCAGGGCCATGATCGACCAGAAGGGCAGGCTGGCCGGGTACAGGTTCAGTTGCAGTGCCACGCCGCTGAGCACTGGGCCGAAAGCCAACCCCAGGATCATTGCCAAGGTGGCCAGCGTCGCCGCCAACTTGCCGTTGTCGAGCGGACCGAACCGCACCAGCGTCACGTTCACCGCGGTGGTCATGATCCCTGCGCCAAGCCCCGAGATGGCGCGGGCCGCACATAGGGCCCACAACGAATCGCATTCGGCGCACAACCAGGCGCCGATCAGCACCAGTGCAATGGCTGGGAGCAGCAAAAAACGCTGGTCTTTGACATGGCCGGCGATGCGCGCCAGGGTCATCAAAGCCAGCAAAACACCGGCACCGTAGGCGCCGAATATAAACGTCAGGTCCACAGCGTTGATCTGCAGGTGTTCTTGGTAAAAAGGGTACAGCGGCGTGGGTGCGCTGCTGTTCATGAGCGCTGCGGTCAGTGACAGCGCGAGAAAAAACATCAAGCCTTTTGAGCCGTGTTTAGTGATATCGACGGACATGAGTCTCCCAGCCCAGCGCTCAGGGCTTTTGCCGAGTGAATGTTTGCAAGCGGGATGTGAATGCGGTTTAGAGGGCTTTGCCCATTGGCAAATGATACGGACCGGTGCGATTGGCACCATGCCCGAAACCCCAGGCTTCATTTGCCATCGTCCAAAGCGGGGCCGACCTAACTCATCGGGGGTAACAACTGTGGGTTATCGTCAACGGCTGGCCGACTACCTAGACTTGAGCCAATTCTTCACGGGCTTATCGAGAGTAAAAACATGCGCTTACGAGACCTGGGCATCACCATTGGCACGGGCACACCCGGGGCGTTCAACGCCATCACCGACGTGCCCGGCGTTCGCGTCGGCCATCACACCCTCAATGCCGAAAGCACCGACGGCTCGATGCATACCGGTGTGACCATCATCGAGCCGCGGCCGGTCGCAGCTCATCTGGCGCCGTGTTTCGCCGGCGTTCACGTGCTCAACGGCAACGGCGACGCCACCGGTCTGGAGTGGATTCGCGAAGCAGGCTTGCTGACCACACCCATTGCCTACACCAATACCCACAGCGTCGGCGTGGTACGTGATGCACTGGTGGCCGCCGAACGTGAAATGGGCAAGCAACACACCTATTGGTGCATGCCGGTGGTGCTGGAAACCTACGATGGCATTTTGAGCGATATCTGGGACCAGCACGTCACCGCCGAGCATGTGCACGCCGCATTGGCGGATGCACACAGCGGCCCGGTGCAGGAAGGCTGCGTGGGCGGCGGTAACGGGATGATCTGCCATGAATTCAAAGGTGGGATTGGTACGTCGTCTCGCGTGCTGAGCGCCGAAGAGGGCGGCTGGACCGTGGGCGCACTGGTGCAGGCCAACTACGGCGTACGCAGCGCCTTGCGCGTGGCGGGTTACCCGGTGGGCAGCGTATTGCAGGACACGCCTTCGCCTTATGACGGGCCGGTGAACGTCGGCGTGCCTGGCATGGGGTCTATCGTGATCACCATCGCCACCGACGCGCCCTTGGTGCCCCATCAATGCACACGCCTGGCACAGCGTGCGAGTATCGGTTTGGCGCGGGTCGGTGGCGGCACCGAAGACGACAGCGGCGACATCTTCATCGCGTTCTCTGTAGGCAATACCGGCTTGCCGGTTGCTAATCTCGGGCAACCCGGCCCGCCGACCACGGCCTTACAGATGGTCAATAACGACTACATCTCCGCGTTGTTTGTGGCCGCTGCGGACGCCGTCGAGGAAGCAATTCTCAATGCTCTGTTGGCCGCCAACGACCTGCAGGGCCGTGGCCGACAAGCACTGGCGCTCAAACCTGAACAATTGCTGGCGGCGATGACGAAGGTGGGTTGGACGGCTGCTGTTCACTCCTGAGCCTGAAGGAACAATAGGAACAGCTCGGACTGGGATTTGATCCCCAGCTTGTTGTACATGTGCTTGCGATGCACCTTGACCGTTTCGGCAGAGATCGCCAGCTTGCGGGCGATCTCTTTGTTCGAGCAGCCACTGAGCATCAACTGCGCTACCTCGGCTTCACGGCTCGACAACGCCGAGCTGATCTGCAGCGTCGGTGACAGCAGGCGCTCTTGCCAGTCCGTTGACGGCTCTGCTGACGGCGCGCTGTTCGAAGCCTGTTCAAACACGCAGCGCTGACGCATCAGGCCGGCCACCCAGGGCTGGATCAACCGCAGCAGTGCCAGTTGCTCCTG
Organism: Pseudomonas sp. W2Jun17; assembly: GCF_023127795.1. Taxonomy (NCBI): domain Bacteria; kingdom Pseudomonadati; phylum Pseudomonadota; class Gammaproteobacteria; order Pseudomonadales; family Pseudomonadaceae; genus Pseudomonas; species Pseudomonas sp. W2Jun17. The sequence continues at coordinate 57,336 of NZ_SPKO01000039.1, forward strand.
GCTGAAGCGGCAACGGCTGCCCAACGACAGGCTCAGAGTGCGCTGGGGATCGAGTTGCACATTGAGATGTATCTCATCGGCGACCACGTTCAGGCGGAAGTAGCGCTGGTAATAATCGGTCTGCTCAAAACACTCGGGGGCAACGTCGTCCAGTTGAAACAGCCCACTTCGCGGTGATTCGCGATTGGCCAGGTAAAACGGATCGAGCAGGTAAAGCCCCTTGAGGTAGTCCTGGAACAGCGAGTCGGTGCCGCCTTCCTCCGTAGGCGATTCAGCCAGTACCAGTGGCCTGCCAGGGTTGAAGATCAGTACCACCCAGCTGTCCACCGGCACATAGCGCCCGAGCAAACGCGTCATGGATACCCAGAAGTGCGGTTGGTCGAGGTTTTCGATCAGCCGCCCGACCGCGTCATGCCAGGCCACATCCTGCAAGGTCAGATTGGTTTGACTACCCATTGCGGGGTACCCCATTGAAGTGATTTTTTCCCATTGCGCTGCACCCCATACTCATTTGAAGGCCCGGGTAAATTCGGGTTTCCACTTTGCCCAAGGACCTGCCATGAACATCGAACTCTTGCAGTTAGCCGGCCGCGACGGTGATACCGCTTATAACCTGGGACGCACCTTGGAGACCATCGCCAACTGCAACGCGGATACCGACTTGCTGGTATTTCCGGAAACCCATTTGATGGGCTTCGTCGGTGGCGAACAACTGGCCAAGGTCGCCGAGCCTCTGGACGGCCCGACGCTGCAAACCGTGCAGCAGGCGGTGCGCCAACGCAATGTGTCGGTTGTGATTGGCTTGGTCGAACGTGATGCGGACGCCTATTACAACACCTCGGTATTGATCACACCCGAGGGTATTGCCCTGCGCTATCGCAAAACCCATCTGTGGCCCTCCGAGCGCGCCGACATCACGCCAGGCGATCGCTTCGTCACTACGCTGTGGAACGGCGTGCGTGTCGGCCTGCTGATCTGCTACGACATCGAGCTGCCGGAAACGGCGCGGGCGCTGGGGCAATTGGGTGCCGAATTGATCATCGTCACCAACGGCAACATGGACCCCTACGGCCCGGTGCATCGCACCGCGATCATGGCCAGGGCCCAGGAAAACCAGGTGTTCTGCGTGATGGTCAACCGCGCGGGGCAGGGCGATGACGGTCTGGTATTTGCTGGCGGCAGCACGGTGGTCGACCCGTTTGGTCGCGTGCCGTACGAAGCCGGGCGCGAAGAAACCCGTCATGCGATCAGTCTGGACCTTGCTCAAATCAAGGCGGCTCGCAGGGATTATCACTACCTCAATGATCGTCGGTTGCTGCTGCAAGGCGAGGCTGTCGAGCATCCCAATGGCCGCCGTGAACTGCTTATTCGCTGACTGCGTTTGTACCCTCCATAACAATAATCAGCTGGTGCGCAGGTGCCGGCCCAGGAGTTCGTGATGATCGCTATTCGATGCATGCAATGGGGGCTGGCTGCCGTTATCAGCGGCGCAATGGCATGCGCTCAGGCGGCGGAGCCGAAGGTCAATATCTATAACTGGTATGACTTCATTGCACCCAACACGCTGAAGGATTTCCAGGCGCAGACCGGCATTCAATCGGCCTACGACGTGTTCGACAACAGCGAGGTCATGCAAAGCAAACTCATGGCCGGGCGCAGTGGCTATGACGTGGTGGTCGCTACCGGCGACCTGTTGCCGAACCTGATCAAGGCCGGCGTGCTCAAGGAACTGGATCGCTCGCAACTGCCCAACCTGTCACATCTGGATCCGGATATCCTGGCAAAGGTCAGCAGCAACGACCCCGGTAATCGTTTTGCCGTGCCTTATCTGTGGGGCACCACCGGCATCGGTTACGACGTCGCCAAAGTCCACGCGCTCCTGGGTGACAACGCACCGGTAGATTCCTGGGACCTGATTTTCAAAGAAGAAAACCTCGCCAAGCTGGGCGAGTGCGGCGTAGCCATGTTGGATGCACCCGCTGAAATCATCCCGATCGCCTTGCAGTATCTGGGGTTGCCCTATAACAGCCAGAACCCGGAAGACTACCTCAAGGCCCAGGCCCTGCTGTTGAAACTGCGCCCGCACATTCGCTACTTCGACTCCTCGCGCTTTATCACCGATCTGGCCAATGGCGATATCTGCGCTGTCGTCGGCTGGGCGGGCGGCGTAATGGACGCTCGCAAAGCGGCCGATGCCGCCGGCAATGGTCGCCGGATCCAGTACAGCATTCCCAAGGAAGGCGCGCCGATCTGGGTGGAAAACCTGGTGCTGCTCAACGATGCACCGAATCCCCAGCAGGGCCTGGCGTTCATCGACTACATGCTGCGCCCGCCGGTGATTGCCGCGTCGTCCAATTACCTCAGCTATGCCAATGCCAACAAGGACGCCAAAGGGCTGGTTGATGCGAAGGTGCGCGATAATCCTGGGGTTTATCCTTCCAAGGCAGTGCTGGATACGCTGTTTGCGCTGGAGCCGCTGCCGTTGAAACTGGAGCGGGTGCGTACGCGGGTCTGGAGCAAGGTCAAGAGTGGGACCTGAGCTTGCGTAGCCAGGTGCTTATGGCTTCAACGAGTTCGACCTTGCATTCCACCGGCAACCAATGCCCGCCGGGTAGGCTTGCCACGGTGAGATCTACGCAGGCCGCCCGCATTGGATCGCCCAGCTGATTACCTTTGATGGTGTTCATTTGATCGTAGTCGCCGTTCACAAACAGTACGGGCAATGACAAGAGGCCGCCATTTAACGCCCGGTGCGCATATTCAATGTTGGCATCGTCGTTTAAATACCAGGCGCAGGGAGCGCGGAAACCCTGCGCCTGGAAACTGCGCACCAATTGCGCGAAGTCTGCAGGCGGCCAGAGTGCAAGGTCTGGCTGGGTGAGGGGGGCCCGGTGCGCTTGGCCGAACCGCCCGCCCTTGCGGGTCACTTCGGCATTCGCTGCAATCTTGCCGATATTCGCCGGGTCGCCTCGGCGATAAATCGACGCCAGCGACGCGGCTTTATCCGCATCAAGGTCAGCGACAGCGCACGCAAAGTGCGTGTTGTAGTAGCGGTAATAATCCCATTGACCGTCCGGATACGTGTCCGCCGGGTAGATCGAGCGATCAACCAGCGGGACGAGCGTTGGCAGCGCGTTAGTGGTGGGGAAGTACGGGACCGAAATCAATACAACACCGCAACTGCGCTGAGGCTCATGAGCGACCAGTTCACCCGCCACGACGCTGCCCCAATCGTGGCCTACCCAAATGGCGGGCCTGCCACCGAGATGGTCGTGAAGCTCTGCCATGTCGGCCACGATGTTTTCAAGGGTGTACGCCTGCGTGGGCGCGGGTGCAGAAGAACGACCATAACCGCGCATGTCGGGTGCAACGCAGTGCCAGCCTTGTGCCGCGAATGCTTGGATCTGTGCGCGCCAGATCAGGCTGAGCTCCGGCCAACCGTGCAGGAACAGCATCAATGGCCCATCGGCCGGTCCCATCTCTACATAGTGCGTCGTATGGCGCGGTGTATTGAGAACACGCGAGGTCAGCTTGGAAGTGGACACAGTCTCTCCTCATGCTACGTCGGCTGATAAACTCGAAGCGGCAACACTATACTGAGCGGTAGGCTTCATGTTTCGTTCCCATTCGGCGCTTCCAGCGCCCGAGGCAAAGTCTTGCGTGTGAATGAAATTTATCCAAGGTGGAATGCTTTCTCGGTACATACACTCAGGGAAGAGCGAAAGGCGGCAATAGCAGTCGCGTTTTTCAACACAGGTGCATTGAGGATCAAGTATGTTGAATGTTGACCAGCCCCCCACAACCACACGCGAACCCAGTGAATACGAGAGCCTGGTCGCGATGGGGACTCACTTGCTCGATGTGATTCCGGGGGCAATTTACCTCTGTGACCGCGACGGGTGGCTCGTCAGGTTCAACAGCGAAGCGGTTAGTTTGTGGGGACGAACACCAGCCCTCGGTAAGCATGGCGACCGCTATTGCGGCTCATATCGACTTTATACGACAGACGGCGCTCCATTGGCGGTCGACGAATGTCCGATGGCGTCGACGCTCAACGCTGGCCTGTGTGCGCGTAACCAGGAAGTCTTGATCGAGCGCCCTGACGGATCTCGATTCGTAGCGCTCATGAATGTCCGCACGCTTAGCGATCGCCATGGACGAATCCAGGGCGCGATCAATTGCTTTCAGGACGTCTCGGCGCACCACGCAATAGCCGAGGAGCTGCGACGCAAAAGTTCCGACCTCGAAGACTTTTTCGAAAACAGCGCCGTGGGCCTGCATATTGTCAGCGGCGAAGGCATTATCCTGCGCGCCAATAAAGCCGAGTTATCGCTGCTGGGCTATTGCGCGGACGAATACATCGGCCGTCACATCACTGAATTTCATGTGGATGAACCGGTCATCGGCGACATCCTCCATAAACTCGGCAGCGGCGATTGCCTGAACAGCTACCCGGCGCGCCTGCGGGCCAAGGACGGCAGCATCAGGCACGTAGCGATTACCTCGAATGGGCGATTCGAAGACGGCAAGTTCTTCAACACACGTTGCTTCACGATTGACGTGACCCGCGTGCACGACGCCGAAACCGGGCGCCAGGAGAGCGATGACCGGCTGGCGGCGACCTACGAGGCGGCGACCATCGGCATTGCCGAGGCTGGCGAGGACGGTCGCCTGCTGCGGGTCAACGATGCCCTTTGCACCATGCTCGGGCGCCCTCGTGAGCAATTGCTGGCGATGACCTTCCTGGACTACACCCACCCAGACAGTGTCGAGCAGGACGCGGCGTTATACGCACGACAGGTGGCGGGTGAACTGGACAACTACGTGTTGCGCAAACGCGCGTTCAAGCTCGATGGCCAGGCGCTTTATCTGGATGTTCATAGCTCGTCGGTCAGGGCGCCGGATGGCCGATTCCGCTATGGTGTGCGGGTCATTCAGGACGTCACGCTGGCCCGAAAAATGGAAAACCGCGTGCGTGAAAGCGAGCGGCACATGCGCGATCTGCTCGAGGCGCTGCCGGCAGCGGTCTACACCACCGACGCCGAAGGGCGTATCACTTTTTATAATCGTGCGGCCGTCGAGTTGTCGGGGCGCACGCCGCAACTGGGCGACCTGTGGTGTGTCACCTGGAAACTGTTCAACACCGACGGCTCTTTTCTGCCTCACGACCAATGCCCGATGGCCGTGGCACTCAAGGAAAACCGCGCCATACGCGGCGTCGAGGCCGTCGCCGAGCGTCCGGATGGCACCCGCGTGTCTTTCACGCCGTATCCGACCCCGCTGCACGATGCCGATGGCAATCTGATCGGCGCGATCAACATGCTTGTGGATATCACCGAGCGAAAGCAAGCCGAAGACCGACAAAAGAACTTGATCGATGAACTCAATCATCGGGTCAAGAACACTCTGGCCACGGTCCAGTCCCTGGCGTCCCAGACCGCGCGTAACGCGCAGGATGCCAAGGACGGCTACACCCGGTTCGAAGCCCGATTGCTCGCCTTGTCGCGTGCCCATGACCTGCTGACGAAGCGGCATTGGGGCCTTACGCCGCTGGGAGTGCTGGCCCAGGAAGTGTTGGTGCCGGTGTTTGGCCATGATTCCGGTCGCGTGGTGATTGCCGGTGATGCCATCGAGGTCGACACCCGCGTCGCCCTGAACCTGACCATGACACTTAACGAACTGGCGATCAACGCCCTCAAATACGGAGCGATGTCCACCGACACCGGGACACTCTCGGTGAGCTGGAGCGTGCGACCCCAGCCCAGCGGCGCGCTGCTCACCGTGGACTGGCGCGAACAAGGCGGGCCTTCGGTATCCACGCCGGAGCGCGAAGGCTTGGGGTCGCGGTTGATGAAGCGCTGTATCGAGCGTGATCTAGGCGGTTCGTTCGAACTCGACTTCGCCCCTGAGGGCGTTCACTGCCGCTTCTCGTTTATGCTCGCTGAGAACCAGACATGACCACGTTCCCAGGCACCAGAGTGCTTCTGGTTGAAGACGAGGGCACCATCGCCATGTTGATCGAGGAAATGCTCGAAGACCTGGAGTGCACCGTAGTCGCCTCCGTGGCCCAACTCGCCAAGGCGATACACGTGGCAGGGGTGGTGGATGTCGACTTGGCGATCCTCGACGTGAACCTGGCTGGAGAATACGTCTTCCCAGTGGCGCGGATTCTGCGCGCACGCCACATTCCGTTTTTGTTCAGTACGGGCTACGGCGGCAGTGGCCTGCCGGAAGAGTTCAGGGGCTGTCCGGTGTTGCATAAGCCATTTGCGGAAAAGGATCTTCGGTTGAAAATTGCGCTGACGCTGGAGTCTTAGGTAACACCCACGGTGTTGCGCAGGTAACGGGCCGGTGAGGTGCCCAGGGTTTTACGAAACATCGTGATGAACGAGCTGACTGACTCGTAGCCGAGCGCTTCAGCGGTTCTCTGCACTGATTGCCCTTCGGCCAGGCTTTGCAGGGCGACGATGATCTGCCATTGCTTGCGCCATTGTCCGAAGGTCAGGCCGGTTTCGGCTTTTACCAGGCGGGCCAGCGAGCGTTCGCTCATGGCCACGTGGCGTGCCCAGTTTGCCATGGTGGCGCGGTTGGCGGGATCTTGCGCCAGGGCCCGGGCGATGGTACGCAACGGGTTCGAGGCGGGTAGAGGCAGGTAGAGTTGTTCGGTGGGGGCCAGTTCAAGCGCTTCGAGCAGTACGTGGGCCAATCGAGCAGTGCGTGAATCGGCCGGGTAATCCTGAGCCTGGCCGCTCAGGTGCAGGATCAGCTCAAGGATCAATGGCGACAGCGCCAAGGTACAGCAGCGATCCGGCAGCGATGCAGCGCCGGGCTCCACGAACAGAAAACACACCTGCCCGTTGGCTGTCACGCGGTTGCTATGGGCGACGCCCCCCGGGATCCACACGCCGAACCCTGACGGCACCATCCACACGCCATCTTCCACCGTACACACAATGCCACCGCAACACGCCACCACCAGTTGCCCCTTGCGGTGCTTGTGTACGGCAGACTCGCTGTCGTTGCGCTGGGGTTCCAGCATCAGCGCTACGGCGGGCTGGGAAAGGGTGTCGTACTCAAACTGATCGACTTGGATCTGTGTCATGCAAGGTCATCCAGGGTTGTCCGGATTTGATTATATTTTGGCAGTGTACTCAATATCGGCAGTGGCAGTAATTCCCTAGCATCACCTACAAGCCTTGCCTTCCTTGGGCGGGCGACTGCTAGAACCTTCCGAATCCCGGTGCTTGCCATGCTTAGCGAAATCTCGATTGCCAACCTCTACTTTCCGCCCTTGTTGATCTACCTCGGTGCGTCCCTCCTGGCCTACCGGCTGATCGAACGTCTGGCCGGTCGCTGGCTGGACCGAGCGTGGCACCCGGCGCTGGCGCGTTTTTTTGTCTCGCTCATCGTCGTGTCGACGATGGTCGTCCATTGCTGAGCGAGGCCGCGCATGTCTATCGTCAAACTGCTTAAAACTGCCGCCACCGTGGGGCTTGGCGTGCTGGCCCTGGTGTTTTGCCTGCAACTCTGGCGGGCATACGTGCTGGCGCCCTGGACGCGGGATGGGCGGGTGAGTGCACAGGTGATCCGCATTGCGCCCGAGGTGTCCGGCCAAATCGATCAGTTATGGGTCAGTGACAACCAATGGGTGGCAAAGGGTGCTTTGCTCTATCGGATTGATACGCGTGCTTATCGATTGACCCAGCAGCAGCGCGCAGCGCAATTCGCAGAAGCGCGGAGTGTGTTCGAGCAGCGCAGTGCGCAGTTCAAGCGGCGCGCGCAACTGGGCGGCGCCATCGCCCGGGAAGAGATCGACAACGCGGCGCGTGACTTGGCCGTGGCCCAAGCACGTTTGGACGCGGCACGCAGCCAGTTGGCCCAGGCCCAGCTCGACCTTGACCGCACGACTGTGCGTTCGCCAGTGGACGGCTACGTCACGCAACTGCGGTTGCAGCCCGGTGACTATGCGCAGGCGGGTGCTACCAACCTGTTCGTGGTCGACGCTCATAGTTTCTGGATCACGGGCTATTTTGAAGAGACCAAGCTGCCGGGTGTACTCATCGGCGCACCGGTGTCGATCAAGCTGATGGGCTTTGACCCGCTGCTGGAAGGCCACGTGGCAAGCCTGGGCAGAGGCATTGCCGACACCAATGAGTTGCGCAACGACAGCGGCTTGCCCCAGGTGAGCCCGACCTTCAGTTGGATTCGTCTGGCCCAGCGAGTGCCCGTGCGCATCGAGTTGGACAAGGTGCCGGACGGGGTAGAGTTGGCGGCGGGCATGACCGCCAGTGTCGAAGTGACGCAGCCGGGCGCCGCAGCGCGCTGGCGACTCACCCAATGGCTGCAGGCGTTCATGTGATGACTGGCCTGGCGACACGCTTTTTCGCGGCGATCCCTCGGCCCTGGACGTCCGCCACGCTTGCCTACGTGCTGCGCAGTATCCTGGCGGCAAGCCTGGCACTCTGGCTTGGTTTCCAACTGCATCTGGATTCGCCATTCTCGGGTGCGTCCACGGTGTTGTTGCTGGTGCAGCCCATCCAAGGGGCAGTGCGAGGCAAGGGTGTGTACCGGATGCTGGGCACCCTGGTCGGCATGGTCGCAGCCTTTGTGCTGATGGGGCTGTTCGCGCAACAGATGCTGTTGTTCATACTGGGCGTCGGTATATGGCTGGGCCTGTGCGTCGGTGCAATGACGGTTTTGCGTCATTACCAGGCCACCGCGGCAGTGGTGGCGGGCTATACGGTGTGTTTGGCGCTGGGCCCTGCCATCGTCGCCCCGGAACAGGGCTTCGACCACATCATCACTCGTGGCACGGCGGTAGCGCTCGGCGTGCTCAGCTTGAGCCTGGTAGCGACGCTGTTCAGCGCCAAGACCATGGCGCATAAAGTTCGAAGCTCGCTGATCGACGCCTGTGCGCGCAGCGCCCGGCTGCTCGCGGCAAGCCTTGTGGGTGAAGAGCCTGCGCAGCTGGCGATGCAACGGCACCAGCTCGCGATCGATATCAGCAAGGTGGACGACCAGCTTGGGCTCGGCCGTGGCGAATCGTCGCTGATCCGCTCGCGGCAGCTGGCGATTCAGGCCGGCCTGGCGCATCTGCAGTCGGCTGTGCTCGACGTGCACCCGGACGACCCCGACCCCGCAATCGACCCCGCGTTGCGCGCCCGCATAAGCACAGGCTTGCAGCAACTGAGTGAATGCCTGGCGCAGGCTCGCTGCGACTTTCGCGCCGCGGCCGCGACACTGGAGCAACTGCGTCGCTGGGTGGATGATTGCGCCCACTCAAGCCCACACCTGCGGTTGCGCAGCGAACGCTTGGACGACCAATTGGCGGACTTGGGCGAGGCCCTGTTGAACTTCGCCAGCCTCGACCAGGCTCGCCGCGCACCGGTACGCGCCGTGGGGTATCACCGCCATTACGCGGATGCGGCGCGAAACGGCATCCGGGCACTGCTCGCCATACTGAGTGTGGGTGCGATCTGGTATTTCAGCGGCTGGGATCAAGGGCCCACATTACTGGCGGTGCTGGGGCCGTACTGCAGCCTGGTGGCGACAGCTGCCGCGCCAGCCCAAGGTATCAACGGTTTTATCCGCGGCACGCTCTACGCGATTGTGGCGGCGGCGCTGTGCAAATTCCTGTTGATGCCACAGATCAACGGCTTCCCTCTGTTGTTGCTGGTCATGGCAGGCTTCTGGTCGTTCGGCATCCATGCCACGAGCCAGCCGCGCCATGCCCTGCAAGGGGTTGCCTACCTGATCGGCTTCAACACCTTGGTTAGCACCGGCATGACCGCCACCTACGATTTCGTCGGTTTCGCCAACCAGGCGCTGGCCTGGATCGTGGCGATGATTGTGTGCCTCCTGGCGTTTCAGATCCTGCCCAAAGATCCAGCCAGGCAGGTACGCGCATTGACACGTGCGCTGCACCGGCACACACGCCTGCTGCTACGCCAGGCAAATACAATCGATCATGCTCAATGGCAAGCGGAGCAACAACACCGGTTAGTTACGTTGAAGAGTTTGCTTGGCGCTGATCACCCGCACGCTGACCCGGCGGGCTACTTGTCGCTGCAACTGAGCAAGCAATTGAATCGGCTACAGCGCAAAGCCAGCGGTGTTGATCCGGCATCTCCCGTGGCCCGATGCGTGCAAAGCGGTGCGCGGCGGGTTGCACGATATGCCCATCATCCCGCGATCGGCGCCGCACAGGCGCGGCGCACATCCCGGTCGTTGAGCAGGCTTGGTGCGCCTCATCTGGCGAGCGGTTATCAGAACCTGGCGCGGCTGCTGGAGCAATACGCGAACCTGGTGCTTTAGGGCTAACATGAGTCAATGCTCATGCTCAGCGCTTACTGCTAACTCGCCGGACACCCTATCTATGAGAGATCTGCCGCCCACCGCGACCTTGCGCGCCTTCGAAGCCGCCACTCGCCACCCGACCTTTACCGCGGCCGCGCAGGAGTTGCATGTTACTCAGAGCGCGGTCAGCCACCAGCTCAAGCACCTGGAAGCGCTGTGGGGCCTGGCGTTGTTCGAGCGTGGCCAGTCGTTACGCCTGACCCCGGCGGGGGCTACCCTGGCGCCCATCGTGCGCGAATTCTTCATGAGCCTGGAGGCGACCCTGGCCGACCTGCGCGAGCAAAAGGGCAGGGTACGGCTCAAGGTCAGCACCACTTATTCCTTTGCCTTGAAATGGCTGCTGCCACGCTTGCCGAACCTCGCCCGCCAGCACCCCGAGCTGCTGGTTGCGCTGGACACCACGGACGACGTCATCCACTTTTCCGACGCCCAAGCGGATGTCGCGGTCCGGCTGGGCAAGGGGAATTACCCGGGCCTGTATTCGGAGTTTTTGTTCGGCGAGCAGGTGTTTCCCGTGGCCAGCCCCGAACTGTTGCGGCGCCTTGGCACCCCGGGCAGCCCCGCCCATTTATTGGACTTCCCGCTGCTGGCCCGCGATGGCGCCGAGCTGGCACCGAAATGGGAGGTCTGGTTTCAAGCCGAGGGGCTGGCCTTTACGCCGCTCAGGGAAAGCGTCAGGTTTGGCGACACCAACATGACCGTCGAGGCGGCCCTGCTCGGCCATGGCATCGCGTTGGTGCGCAGCGGGCATGTGGAGCAGGAAATCAGCGATGGCCGCCTGGTGCGCCTGTTCGATGTGCCGTTCCCGTCACCGCTTGCCTACTATTTTGTGTGCCCCAAGGGCATCGAAACCCAGCCGCATATCTTCAGCTTTCGTCAATGGCTGATGAGCGAGGCGCTGAAAGTACAACGGGCGGATCAATGAGGTATGAGTATCTGTTCATGCTGTGATGAGCAGACTTCGCTGTAAGCCGGGGCCTTGGCTTGCCTAAGATGGCCCATGCCTACTCATATCATCTTCCTGGTGCTGTTCGCCGCCCTGCTTCATGCCAGCTGGAACGCGCTATTGCGTGGTGGTGCCGACCGGCTATGGTCGATGACTGTCATGTGCATGGCCATTGCCTTCACCAGTCTCATCGCCGCTACGTTCATGGTGACGCCGGCGATTGAGAGCTGGGGCTATGGGGTGCTTTCGGCGTTGCTGCATGTCGGTTACAACCTGTTCCTGGTGCGCAGCTACCGGGTGGGCGACCTGGGGCAGATCTATCCGATTTCCCGGGGCTCGTCGCCGGCGCTGATCACCCTGGGGGCTGCGGTATTTGCCGGGGAACGCATTGCGCCCGTCGAGTTGCTGGGGATTGCACTGGTGTCAGGCGCGATTATTTCCTTGGCTTTCAGCGGGCGTCGGTTGTCGGTTCCCAGCCTGCCTTATGCGCTGGGAACGGGCTGTTTCATCGCAGCCTACAGCGTTGTCGACGGCATTGGCGCCAGGCTCTCCGGCGCGCCGCTGGCCTATACCGTATGGATGTGCGCGTTGTGGGGCGTGATGATGCCAGCGGTGTACATCGGCCTGCGCGATGCCCGCAGTTTATTAAGCCTGCGCCCCGGTACCTTGGCCGCAGTGGTCGGCGGGCTGGTGTCTTTGCTGGCCTATGCAATTGTGATCTACGCGATGAACGAAGCGCCGTTGGGCGCGGTATCGGCATTGCGCGAAACCAGCGTGTTGTTCGCGATGTTGATTGGCTACTTTTTTCTTGGCGAAACCCTTACCGCGCGCAGGGTCCTGGCGTGCGTGGTGATCGCCGGCGGCACCCTCATCATCGGCTGATACAGCCATCTCCCAAGGAGGTATTTTCAATGGTTGACGTCTCGCAGGCACCGCTGATCCTGATCACCGGTGGCAGTCGTGGAGTGGGTGCCGCGACCGCCCGGCCATCGACCGCAGGTTCGGGCGCCTCGACGTACTGGTCAATAATACCGGCGTGCTGACGACTCAGTCGCGTCTGGAGGACCTGAGCCTGGAGCGCATGCAGCGCATCTTCGCGGTCAACGCCATCGGCCCGATGCCCGTGTGGTTAAAGGTGAGCACTGGTAGAACGGTGCCCGGCCCTGGAGGTTGCTTGCACTGGCCCTGAAGCATCGGTTGTTTCACTTGAGGCGAGTGTGGCAGAGGTTGAAGGCGCGATAGATGATCTTGAGCAGGCGCTGTTGAGTTTTCAGCAGGGTGGGGCGTGAGCCGTATGGTCTGGTTCAAGCCGAGGCGAGGCTGTTGGTGTAGGAAATTTCTGTGGGTGCTATTGCTGCAGTGCAAGCAGAGTGCTTGTATGCTTGCGCCCAGAAACCGGTGGCCTCTGTAAGTGCCGACGTTCGAATGATGGCTGGACTGGAAACCGGACTTCCTTAAGGTGCTGACGTGAAGCGCGATACCCGCCTTGTGATGCTTTTGCTGTTGGTGATTGGTTGCTCCCTGACCTCGTTGACGATCTGGAAGGTTCTGTCTTCGCGTGAGCGCGCGCTGGCGGAAGTGGATGTGCATGGTTTGAACCTGACCCAGGCACTCAATACCTATACCGAAGGTATCGTCCGGCAAAGCGCGCTGTTGTTGCTGGGCCTGGTCGAGCGCCTCGAAACCGAAGGCAGTGGCCCGGTGCAAATCGAGCGTATCCATGCGCTGATCAACCGCCAGCAGCCGCTGATGCCGCAGCTCAGTGGCATCACGGTGTATGACCGTCAGGGCGGCTGGTTGATGTCCTCCAACCGGCGGATTCCAGAGGGGGCCAATAGCAGCGATCGCGCCTATTTCATTCATCATCGTGACGATCCGAGCCCCGAGCCGTTCATTGGCCCACCGATTCAGAGCCGTGCCAATCAGGAATGGGTGGTTACCGTCAGCCGCCGATTCAATGATGCATCGGGCAATTTTGCCGGGGTGGTCGCGGTGACGCTGGGGGTGGAAAACTTTCTGCGCGTGTTCGGTAAGCTTGACGTTGGCCAGGAGGGTGCCATCGGCTTGTCCTACACCGACGGCACGTTGCTGGTGCGCTATCCCTTCCGTGAACAGGACATGGGGCGCAATTTTTCCAAGTCGCCTATCTATGCCAAGTATTTCGATCAGCCTTTCGGCACCACCGCGCATACCTCCAGCCTGGATGGTGTGGAGCGGCTATATGCCTTTCGCAAAAGCGAAACGCTGCCGCTGATTACCACCGTCGCGCTGGGCAAGCATGAAGCCCTCGCGGCGTGGCGCACCGAGGCGGCACTGTCGGCAGTCGTGGTGGCGGGCTTGTTGGGGCTGACCGGGCTGATCGGCTGGTTCCTGATTCTGGATATTCGCCGGCGAACCGCGGCGGAAGAGGCGCTGCGCGTCGCCCAGCAACAGTTGCTCGATTCCAATCGGCAATTGGCGTTCCTGGCGATGAAGGACGCGTTGACCGGTTTGGCGAACCGCCGTTGTTTCGATGAAACACTGGCCCTGGAAGCACGCCGGGCGCAGCGTGAAGGTACGTCGCTGGCGTTGCTGATGATCGATATCGACCATTTCAAACGCTACAACGATGCCTTCGGTCACGTGGTCGGCGACACTTGCTTGCAGAGGGTCAGCAGGCTATTGGAACGATGCGCGCGACGACCGTCAGACCTGGTGGCGCGTTATGGCGGTGAGGAAATGGCGATCATCATGCCCGGCACCGACAGCGAAGGCGCGGCGGTGGTCGCGCAACGAATCCTTGAGTCGCTGCAGCACGAAAACATCACGCACCCAGGCAGCCCGTTCGGTTACGTCAGTGTGAGTATCGGCATTGCCACGGGCACGGGTTCGCGTCTGGAGCCGGCGCTCGGATTGATCGAGGCGGCTGATCAGGCGCTTTACTCGGCGAAGGCTGCGGGACGCAATGGATTTTCCCTGCACGCCACGGGGCATTGATTGTCTGCTCTAACCTCACATCCCCAGCGTCGGAATCATCACTTCACCACACTCCATGAGTTGGCCCGCCGTCACTTCCAACTGCGCAGTGGGCTTGGCCGCATAGCCAGCGATGAAGCCGGCGCTTAGCAGTACAAGGTATAGGGCGGCTTTTCTCAGAATCATGCGCGCAGTTCTCAAATTAGGTCGCAAGGGAAATGCACAGATTGTGTATTCAAGAAAAGGTTCCTGAACAAGGCGTCACACCGTTAGCTGATCGCCAATAGGCAAGCGCCGAACACGCATGCCGGTGGCCGCCGCAAGGGCATTTCAACTCCTCGCCGATGCGCCGGGTTGGAGTAATCAGGGCAGTGGGTCAAATAATCCATCAGGCGCCCAGCCCATCACTGTTTCAAGGTGACCTGTGTGTTCGTCCCGTTGCTCTCTGAGTGCGATAAAACCGTGCTTCTTGTAGAAGTCAAGGCTGGGAACATTCTGCGAATACACGCTCAGTTGAAGTGAGGTTCTGGCTGCCTGCGCGTCCTTGAGCAATTGTGTACCGATACCATTGCCCTGATGCTCAGGTGCGACAAACAGCGCCGCCAGGGTGTCTTCATATACGCAACTGAAGCCCAGCACTTTCCCGTCGGCTTCAAACACACGGGTCACGGCGCTGGGCAGGTAGACCTCGCGCATGGCGCCCAGTTGGTCATGCCAGAAGGTGGGGTCGATAAAGTGGTGGGCCAGGATGGACGCGTGCAGCCAAATATCCAGGACGGGTTCCAGGTCGGCAGGTTGAAAGTGGCGAATCATAGTGCCTCAGTGTTTGAGTGAGCAGGCCGAACCCTGGCGAGGCCAGCGCCGCCGCGCTTGAAGGTTCCTGCTGCTGCGATGGTGAGTAGGCGGCGAAAAGTCGGGCATTGTGCGTGGTTGGGGGCAGGGCAGGCGGCCGCATGGCGCAAGCCCCGGCTCATCGCCTGCAGGTGTTTGACCGTGGCATCAATCTCGTCGGCCTTGGACAGCAGCACCGCTCTATCCACATTGGCCTGGCCATTGGGTGACAGCATGGCGTGTATCTCGTCCAGCGACAGGCCACCCGCCTGCCCGAGGGCGATGACCGCCAACTGCTCAACGACCGCTGCTGCGAAATGACGGCGAGCACCGGGCGGGCTGGTCGATGTAATCAACCCCTTCTTTTCATAAAAACGCAGCGTATGGGCAGGAATGCCCGTGCGTTTGACGACCTCGGTGATATCCATTGGCAGACCATTGACTTGAAGTTGACTTCAACTTCTATGATGCCTGCGCAGGTCGAATGGGTCCATGACTAAGAGGTAGGTATGACAGCGCTGGAAGGGGTTGCACAGGTGGTGTTGTTGGGGGCAGGGGCTACCGTGGTGATGGATATGTGGATGCTGCTGATGAAGGTGCTTGGCTTTCCGACCCTGAATTTTGCGTTCGTTGGGCGTTGGGTCGGCCATGCGTGCCGGGGGCGATTTGCGCATTCAAGCATTGGGCAAGCGCTTCCCGTTCGAGGTGAAGTAGCCCTGGGTTGGATCGCGCATTACGTCACCGGAGTGGTGTTCGCGTGGGTGCTGGTGTGGATTGAAGGCGATGCCTGGTTGCTGGCGCCGACCTTTGTACCTGCACTGGCGTGGGGTGTTGTGACAGTGGCCGTTCCGCTGTTTGTGATACAGCCGGCCATGGGGGCCGGGTTTGCATCGTCCAGGACGCCGACGCCAGGCAAGAACCGACTGCGCAGCCTGATCAACCACGGCGTGTTTGGTGTGGGCCTTTACCTGGCGGCGTGGGTGATCGCCTGGGCCTGGGCCTGATGCAGATCAGCGCAGGAATTTGACGTACACACACTCGGGGTCGTCTTCGTCGAGGTTCTCGATCTGCCCGCTGGGTATGAATCCGGCCTTTGTCATCAATGCCTGGGACGCGCGATTGGAGGCGTTGGTGGAGGCGAACAACTTCGGCGTCTTGCAGGCCGCCTCGGCCGCCGCCAGCAGGCGCAGGGCCACACCCTGGCGCTGGCAGGTCGGTGATACCACCACAAGGGCAATAAAGCCGTGATCGAAAAAGTCGTGGGTGAGCACCAGGTACCCGGCGCACGCGTGGTCGCTGACTGCCACCAGGCATTGCTGGTTAACCACGGCGTCGTGGATAAATACGCGGCGGTGGGCATGGGCAGCCGCGTAGGCGTCCAGTTCAACCAGGGCGTGTACGTCGTCGGGTTGGGCCTGGCGGATCAGCCACTCTGCGGCGGTGGGGGAGCGGTGTTCAGTCATGGGCGTTCTGGTTTTTTCTTCCACGTGGCGAGTGCCGGCTTCACGTTCATGTATGAGTCCCTAGCGCATAGGGATAGCACATTTTTATTACGCAACGGTAGGCGCGAGCTTGCTCGTGAAAAACTCTCAGGCGCCGTGTTCATTCAGAAAGTACACGTCAGCGTTGATGATTTTCGCGAACAAGCTCGCTCCTACAACAAAAAGGGAAATCTGTCGGCAACGGTTATCCGATTTTATGAAAATTGCTCTGAACTATCGCGCTCGGCACGCCCTCGCAACAGTATCCATACACAGGAGGGAATCCGATGAACCACTACCCAACACCACCCTTCAATCCCCAGCAGCAGCCCGTTCCGGGCGACCAGCGCAAGATGGACCCGGTGCCGGATTGCGGTGAGCAAAGCTACAAAGGCTCGGGGCGCCTGGCCAACAAGATTGCGTTGATCACCGGCGCCGACAGCGGTATCGGGCGTGCGGTGGCGATTGCCTTTGCTCGCGAAGGCGCGGACGTCGCGGTGTCGTATCTGGACGAGCATGAGGACGCCAAGGAGACCGCTCGCTGGGTCGAAGCGGCAGGGCGCCAGTGCCTGTTGCTGCCCGGCGACCTGGGCGACGCGGCGCAGTGCACGGCGATCGTCAATGACACCGTCGAGAAATTCGGCCGTATCGATGTGCTAGTCAATAACGCTGCGTTCCAGATGACCTATAAATCCCTGGAAGATATTCCCGACGAGGATTGGGTGAAAACCTTCAACGTCAATATCACGGCGATGTTTCGCATCTGCAAGGCGGCGCTGCCGCATATGGCGCAAGGCAGTTCGATCATCAACACCTCGTCGGTCAATTCCGATATGCCCAACCCGACCCTGTTGCCCTATGCGGCCACCAAGGGTGCCATTGCCAACTTCACCGCCGGCCTGGCGCAGATGCTGGGCGAGCGTGGCATTCGGGTGAACAGCGTAGCGCCGGGGCCGATCTGGACGCCGTTGATCGTGTCGACCATGCCCGAGGAGTCGGTGAAGCATTTCGGTGGCAACACGCCACTGGGCCGCCCAGGCCAGCCGGTGGAAGTGGCGCCCATCTATGTGTTGCTGGCGTCGGATGAAGGCAGTTACATCTCTGGCGAGCGCTATGGCGTGACGGGGGGCAAGCCGATTCTTTGAACAGGCACATAACCCTGATTCAAGCAGCTCTAAAATGTGGGAGGGGGCTTGCCCCCGATAGCCATGGGTATCTACACAACTTCGTAGCAGCCACCAGTAACCACGATGCGAAGCGAGCCGCTCTTGATCTTGATCTGCTTTTGATCTCAATCTGAGGCGCCCCGTCAAACCACGCTGGCCGGAATTCGACAGGGATTTGGGGGGTAAACCGGCAGGGATGCCGGTTTAGCCGCCCCGCGCCATGGATGGCGCGTGGCGGCGGCCCCCCAAATCCCTGGCGGATTACGGGCACACCGAGCCTAGGCGAGGTGCCGAGTGGTGGGGAAAGAGCGCTTTGGTTACTTTCGCGCTTTTCGAAAGTGACCCGCTGTAAAAGCGGAACCAATAGCAGCCGTGACTCAAATAACGGATATGTACTCGGTCAAAGTCAAGCATCCTGGTCGGCTCTTAGGCCGCCATCGGGGGCAAGCCCCCTCCCACAGGTCCGGCGTCACACCAAAGGTGTGTAGACACCCATGCCCCGATAGCGACAAACCAGTCCACGCTTTGTTGACTGACACGCCCCGGACGGGGCGTGTCTTTTTTGTAGGATCGAGCTTGCTCGCGAAAGACTCACAAGCGCCGCGTCCCTTCAGGTTTACGCATTATCGTTGACATTTTTCGCGAGCAAGCTCGCTCCTACGTTCTCATAGCCCGCCGTATACGCATCCACTCTCGATAAGCCGCAGTCCGCTTCGCATCCGCAAGCTTCTTCGCCTCCGTGAAGCGCGCCCAGGTCGTTGCATCGCCGCTGTAGTGTTCGATGATGTTATACGCCTGCGCATCCAGTCGATCCGCTTCGAAAAACATCTGGGTGTTCTGCGCAATCTCCTCATCCCACCTTTGACTGATTGTGTAATCCAGCACCTGACTGTTCATTGTGTGACACCCTCCGCCCACTGAATTTCTTCCGCCCCGCACCAGCGCACATCGGTAATGCCGTATTTTTCCGCCATCGGCTTGGACACGCGCTTGAGGTTGTTTTGACCGAACCTGGGGATGACCGCCACGCCGGCATCGCAACTGGCCCAGTGCCATGCTTCAGCATTGTTCATGCGTGCCGTACGCACGATAAAGGACCTCGGCTCGCCGTGAAGTTGATACTTGATGGTAAATAGCTCGTTGGTTTTCATGAGGCCTCCCTATGCTCATGAACTACAGATAATTGGCGTCAAAAAAAATTCAAAGAACTTGTCGGGCAATTCGATGGCGGGCTGTCAGCGCTGTGGCAGTCAGTCATCCACTGTAAATTATACCCACCCGGCTTTGTCAGCGGGCCGCTCTATCTGGGCGATTACACCGCCGACGGAGGTACCGTCTGGCAAGTTCACCATGACGAAATTGGGATGGCCGGGCCACTCCAGTGGAGTGTCAAAGACCAGGCGAATCAGGGTAGGTTTACCGCTACCTGTCAGATTTACGTCAACGTGTTCGTTGAGGCGTTCATCTGCTTGGGTTCCGAGGTGACGCGAAGCCGTGATGATGCTGGCGGAGCCTTGATAATCGTAAGACATGTTGCAATACCTCATGCAAAGGGCGGCGGATGCAGCCGTATTCTTGTGTGGCAAGCGCGGGTCAATGATTGTTCAATCCAGATGACCCGGCGGCGCCGTCAGTGCCGGTGGGGCGTTGCGGTAGGGTCGTCGATCTGGATGATCGTGCCGTGGCGCCAGGCATCCGCCCCGGGTGCAATGGCCGGTGGGGCTATATCGGCGCGAGAGTGCTTCTTCTCGGTGCTGTCGATACCCAGGCGTTGATCGCGCTCGGCGACCATCCTTGGATCAGCCTGGCCGTCAGCGGTAAACCCCATCATCAGTTGAGGCACACCCAATGGCAGGCGCTTGTGCAGGTCGGTATGCCAGGTGTGCCAGGTCTTGCCGTAGGTGTGCACCAGCTTTTCCATCAGCGCGTGCTCGGCCACCGCGGGAATGCCAGGCGCGACCAGCTGGCCGGACTTCACCTCATGCACATGGCTGTGCCACAAGGCTTTCTCCGGTGCCGGCAGGCTGTTGAACAACTGCTCGCTGATGATGTATTCCACGCCCATCAACTTGGCGTCCTTGCGGTTGCCGTCGTAAATCACGCACTGGATCACCTCCTCATTGAGGATGGCGCAGTAGTGGTGCGCTTCCATCTGCACGTCGGGGTGGCCGTTGTAGAAGTGAAAGCCGTCCAGGTAGGCATTGAGCGCGTCGATGGGCGGACGTGACTGCAGCAGGGCGGCACCGGTATCGAGTGCTCGCGTGCTCGGCGATTTGGCATCACCTGGCGCCACCACGTTTGAGGCTGAGTCGTTGCCCGCGCACGCTGTCAACGAGGCGACGCAAATTGCCAGGCACAGCGATGGCAGTGCAGGTTGCAGGCGGTGAATGTTCATCGGGGATTCCCTCCATGGGCAGTTGTCGAGAACATCTAGAAAGCCTGCCGAGGAGGGTGTTCAACCGGATAGGGGGGGCGCATGGTTTGCGAAGATTTGTGGAACAAGCGTTCAGCGTACCGGGTCATTTTTCACAAGCGTGCAGTTCGGTGCAAATAGCAGTCGCCACCACCGGTTTGCTGGGGCCTGACGGCAAGGACGGCATTCCGGCCGGGACCATCTGTAGCGAGTCCCTAGCCCTGGAGTTTGATGGTCACCAGCAGTTCATTGGCGTTGTTCTTGCCGGCATCAACGACAACGCCGTGATAGGTGCGGCCTTCGGTTTTGATCTGAACCGTATGGGCCTTCAATAGTTGTTCCGGCCACGGCGAGAGAATTTGCAGCGACACGCCCGCACCCGCTTCCATGACCTTCGCCATGCACTCGCAAGACAGGGGGTTCACGCCGAGCAGCGTGTCTTGAAGGTAGTCGATTTTGACGCGTTGCAAGGGGGTAGCAGCACCAGCGTGCATGGCAAGCCTCGTTGATTTTTGCGTTTACTCCACGGAGGAGAGGCGGGACGATTGTCGCGAAACTACCATGTCTTCCAGGATTTCCCGAACGAGCCGATTGATCCCTGGCTCGCCGTGATACTGGGCACGGTTGATGTTGGCGATGGTGAACTGGTTGGCATCGGGCGCGAGCACCGTCACCGACAGGCTGTTATCCGGATTGATCGTGCAGGAGACACGGCAGTTGCACAGCCGCCTCGCAAGCGCGCGCTGGATTTGCGCTTTGGTCAACGTGTCCATGGGGTCACCGGATAGCAGGCCTTAACGGATCAAGGGTAGCTCAAATTGGTCGTGCGTAAAGGCTAGCGAGTTGATGGCAAGCCACTCGTCAGTCGCTGAGGCTGCGCGTTGAACATATGGGCGGTTGCGCCAGCCTGATACAGCATAGGCTGATGCATCACCCAAACATCGCTAGGGGAATCTCATGAAGAAGTTATATATGTGCCTGGGCTTGTGCAGTGTGTTCATGCTGCACGGTTGTTTTGACAGTTCCGATAACACCACCAAAGACAACACCAGCGGCAGCAAGTCTTCGGTGCAGATGCAGGAAGGCAAGGCGGACGAAAGCAAATAGAGGTCCCCGAGCCAAATGTGAGAGGGGGCCTGCTGCCGATATAGGTGTGTCAGTCTATGCAACTGTGACTGAACCACCGCAATCGGGAGCAAGCCCCCTCCCACGGTTCATACATCACTCAGCGCATATGCAGGATGATCGGGCTGCTGCTCGCAGGGTCAGTATGCCCGCGCAACTTGCTCACCGCCTTCGCCTCGACCGCGCCACCGTTGTTGCCCCAGGTTCCGCGCACGTAGCTCAGCACATCAGCGATTTCCTGATCGGACAGCTGCTCACGAAACGCCGGCATCCGGTAGGCGTCCGGCATCCCGGCCGCCACCACGCGCTGCGAGCCGTTGAGGGTGATGTTGATCGCCGAGGCGCTTTCCTTGGCCAGTGCCGACGTGGCGCCGGCCAGGGGAGGCATCCATTCGGGCTGGCCTTTGCCGTCGAGGCCGTGGCAGGAGGCGCAGCGGGTCGCGTAAGTGTGGGCGCCGGGCACATCCTGGTTTGCTGTCACCGCCTGATACTGCCAGGGGCTGCCATCACGCTGCGGGTCACCGGGCAGTGATTTGAGATAGCGGGCGATAGCGGCCAGGTCCTCGTCCTGCATGAACTGCGTGGAGTTGTTGAAGGCTTCGGTCATCGAGCCGTAGACCACGGCATGGGCATTGCGCCCCGTCTTGAGGAACTGCACGATCTGCGCTTCGCTCCAGCGGCCCAGGCCGGTGTTGGGGTCCTGGCGCAGGCTGGGTGCGTACCAGCCGTCAAGCAGCGCTCCAGCGAGGAACGGCGCGCCGGATTCGTCCAGGGCTTTCTCGTTGAAGGCCAGGCCACGCGGTGTGTGGCAACTGCCGCAGTGGCCGGGGCCCTGGACAATGTAGGCGCCACGGTTCCACAGCGCGTCCTGGTCGGGCTTGGCGGCGTAAGTGGCGGTGGGCGCAAACACGCCATTCCACAGGGCGATGGGCCAGCGCAGGTTGAGCGGCCAGGGAATATCGCTGGGGATGTTCGGCTGGTTGGCCGGTTGCACGCCCTTCATGAAAAACGCATACAGCGCCTTCACATCGTCGTCGCTGAGCTTGACGTAAGACGGATAGGGCATGGCCGGGTACAGCCGACGGCCGCCCGGTGCAACACCCTGGCGTACGGCGCGATCAAAGTCGGCCAGGCTGTAGGTGCCGATGCCATGCTCGCGGTCGGGGGTGATGTTGGTGGCGTGGATCGCCCCCAGGGGCGTGGCCATTTCCAGGCCACCGGCGAAGGGCTGCTTGCCGGCCAGGCTGTGACAAGCCACACAGTCACTCACCCGCGCGACGTATTCGCCGCGACTGACCAATGCAGGGTCGAAACTGGTGGCCTGTTGCTGTTCAAACGGCGAGGCGGGCTCGCGGGTGACGTACCAGGCCAGCAGGCCTGCGGCGACCAGGCAGGGCAGCGCCAGCCAGCCTGCGGTTCTTGCGAATCGGCGGTTGTTCATGGGCGTTCCCTGTGGGTTAACTGAAGGTGTGGCGGCTCAACGGCAAGCTGCGGATGCGCTGGCCGGTCAACTGTGCCACCGCATTGATCACCGCCGGTGCCACGGCGGGCAATGGCGGTTCACCGATGCCACCCATCTTTTCGCCGCTCTCGACGATCTTCACGTGCACCTGCGCCATACGTGAGGGCGGCAGGATCGGATACAGGTCGTAGTTACGCGCCCGTGGCATACCGTCCACGTACACCGCTTCCTCCAGCAACGTTTGCGACAGCCCCAAGGCTACCGCGCCGCTGACCTGGGCTTGAATGATCGCCGGGTTGACGATGCTGCCCGGGTCGATGGCCTCCCAGATATGGTGAACCTTGACCTGGCCGTTCTCGATCGACACTTCGGCGACTACCGCCGCGTGAGAGCCAAAGGGCGAAGCCATGGCCACCCCGCGTGCACGGCGCGTGCCGTCTTCGGCGGTGTAGGGGCCACGCTTCCAGCCACCGGACAGCTCCCCCACCGCTTGCAGCAAGGTGGTCAGCCGCGGGTTGTCGCGCAGCAGGTGCAGGCGCAACTCATACGGGTCGTGGCCGCCCTTGTCCGCCAGCTCATCCAGGAATGATTCGTAGAAAAAATCGTTAAGGGAATTACCCACTGAACGCCAGTAGCCGAGCATGGGCGCGCCCTTGACGTAGATCTGCGCGATGCGCTTGTTGGGGATCGCATAACTCTTGCCCGACAGGCCTTCCAGGGCGGTGGGGTCGATCTGCTCGCCCTGTTTGCCACTGAGGGCTTCGGTAGGGCCTTCGGTGGCACTCACCGCTTCGATGGCCACCGGCAGGCCCTTGTCGTCCAGGGCTGCACGAAACTTCACCACGGCGAGCGGGCGCAATACATCGCGCAGGAACTCTTCTTCACGGCTCCAGATCAGCTTGATCGGGCGGCCGACGGCCTTGGCCAGCGCGATAGCCTGCGGGTACGGATTAGCCGAGTCATACAGGAAATGCCGACCAAAAAAGCCCCCCAGCAGTGGGGAGTGCAGGGTGATTTGCTCGGTGGCGAGGCCGGTGCGCTTGGCAATGTCGGCGCGGAACATATCCGGCGCCTGGTTGGGCAGCCACACCTCAAGCGTGCCGTCGGGGTTGAAGCGCGCCAAGGCTGAAGGCGGCTCCAGCTGGGCATGGTTGAGGTATTGGTTATGGTAGGTGGCTTCGACCCGAGTCTTGGCGCCAGCCAGGGCGCCGGCGACATCGCCCTGGTTTTCGTCATCGCGGGCCGGGCCCTGCTGGGCGGCGAGGAAGTCGAGGTATTTGTCGCTGGAAAAATCCGCCGGCATCGCCCGTACGGTCGAGTCGGCAGAGGCTTCCTGCCATTCAACCTGGATGGCCTCCACCGCACGCTTGGCGTGCCACCAGCGTTCGGCCACCACCGCCACGGCGCCTGGCAAGGTATGAACCGAATGCACCCCCGGCATGGCCTCGACTTGGGCCTGGTTGCGCAGGCTGCCCACGCTCATGCCCAGGCGCGGCGCGTGCTGGACGGCGGCGTGGAGCATGTTGTCGAGTTTAAGGTCGATGGTGTAAAGCGCCTTGCCGGTGGATTTGTCATAGGCATCCAGGCGTTTGACCGGCTTGCCGATCCAACGGAACTGGCTAGGGTCGCGCAGGGTGATGGTAGCGGGGTCGGGCACCGGCATATCGAGGGCACGACCGGCCAGTTCACCGTAGCCCACGGAGCGGCCGGAAGCGGCGTGTACCACGCGGCCAGGCTGGGTGGTCAGCTCGCTGAGCGGCACGCGCAGTTGCTCGGCGCCGGCCTGCATCAGCATGGCGCGGGCGAGGGCGCCGAGGCGGCGCATGGTCGGGTAGCTCATGCGCACCGACATGCTGCCGCCGGTGATGCGCAGGCCGTTTTCCATTACCACGTAGGCTTCACCCGGGGGGGCGGCTTCGACGATGAAGGTGGCGGGGTCGGCATCCAACTCTTCGCCGATGATCTGTGCCATGGCGGTGTGGGTGCCCTGGCCGCCTTCCATGAAGGGGCTGAGCAGGCGCACGCTACCGTCCGGGCGAATTTCCAGGAACGCCGGCACTTGGGTGCCGCGTTCAGCAGCGCCGGTGGCGGCCTGCACCCGCGACGAGCCCAGGGGCAAGCCAAAGCCGATGACCAGCGCACCTACGGCGGTACTGGCGAGAAAGCGCCGACGCGACAGGTTGATCGGCTCGTCCAATTTAACGCCGGGCAGGATCTCGGACATATTCATCAGGCGGTCTCCTTCCCGGCGGCCAAGCCATCCATGGCGGCATGGATGGCGTTGTAAGTGCCGCAGCGGCACAGGTTGACTATTGCCGCATCGATCTGCGCTTTCGACGGAGCGGGGGTGTGCTTGAGCAGCGCGGTGGCCGCCATCACTTGCCCGGACTGGCAGTAGCCGCACTGCGCCACCTGGTGCTCGACCCAGGCAGAGACCACGCGTTTGCCCACCTCGTCGGCCTCGATGGCTTCGATGGTGGTGATCTCGCGACCGACCACCCCGGCTACCGGCGTCACGCACGAGCGCACCACATTGCCGTCCACCAGCACCGAACAGGCGCCGCACTGGGCCAGGCCGCAGCCGTACTTGGTGCCGGTCAGGCCCAGGTTGTCGCGGATCACCCACAACAACGGCGTGTCTGCCTCGGCCTCGACTTGATAGGCCTTTTGGTTAATACGTAATTCCATGGCTGGCTCACCTGCTGATCATCGGTTGGTGCTGCAAAATTCTTATAGGAACGGTGCGACTGTACGTCGCCCATCGTCGAACTCTAGACCACCGCGCAACAGCTATCTATGCAATCGACTTCAAGTTCAGAGGATCAGGCAAGAATTCAACAGGATTGGGTCACTGTCCTCTGTAGGAGCGAGCCTTCATCAGCTGCCAGTGAATTGAAACCCGCCTGACAGTTTTTCCTTCAAATACCCCACCAGCACCGTCACGGACCTGGGCACATGGGGCGAGTAGGGCCGAATCAAATAAATTTCATCGGCAAACGCGCCCTTGAGCGTCCAGCCCTTCAACACCTGCACCAGCTTGCCGCTGGCCAGGGCGGCATGGGCGCTGAAGTCCGGCAGCAAGGCGACGCCCAAGTGATTGAGCGCCGCGTCGCGCAAGGCCTCGCTGTTGTTGGTTGAAAAGCTGCCGGCGATGGGCACGGTGGTGCGCTCGATATTTTTGCTGCCGCGCTCGAAGGTCCAGGCCGGTTGGTCGCTGCCCCGTGGGTAGTAAAGGCAGTTGTGGGCGCCCAGGTCTGCCGGGGTTCGCGGTTCACCGTGGCGTTGCAGGTAGTCCCGGGTAGCCACCAGCACTGAGGTGGTATCGCACAGCTTCCACGCCACATGCGTCTCCGGCACCTGGAAACCGTGGCGCACCGCCAGGTCGTAGCCTTCGGCCGCCAGTGAGCTCAAGGCGTCGGACACGTCTAGCTGGATGCGCACTTGCGGGTACTGCTGCAAAAAACCGGAAAGGTGCGGCACCAGTTGTTGCCGGGCAAACGCCACGGGGGCGGTCAGGCGCACCAGGCCGCGAATTTCGCCGACGGAGTCGCGCACCGACGAGAAGCTGCGGGCAATCTGCGCATAGGCACTGCGCACTTCGCGGGTCAAAGACAGCCCGGCTTCGGTCAATCGCACGCTGCGGGTGGTGCGGGTCACCAGGCGCGTACCGGTGGCTTTCTCCAGATCGGAGATGCGCTGGCTGACCGCCGATTTGCTCACCCCCAACCGTGCCGCGGCGGCGGTGTAGGTGCCTTGTTCTTCCAGCACCGACAGCCAGTGGATATGGGTCCACAGCCCTTCGATCTCAGCCTTTTCCATGAGTGTATTGTTCGCATAAAAGGACAATAAGTTCTGGATTCTGCTCTGGTTTGGAACAAATCGAAAGCCTATCGTGTGTCCCAACGCTACCTACCTGGGATCCATTGCCATGACCACGACCATCGAGCACTACATCAACGACCAGCGCGTGAGCCGCGATGATCGCTATCAGGACGTCTATAACCCGGCCACCGGTGACGTCACCGCGCGCGTGGCCCTGGCCAGCCGCCAGACCGTAGGCGAAGCCGTCGCTGCCGCCCAGGCTGCATTCGCCGGCTGGGCCGACACCCCGCCGATCCGCCGCGCCCGCGTGTTGTTTGAATACCTGCACCTGCTGCGTGAGCGCAAGGATGACTTGGCGCGCATCATTGTCGCCGAGCACGGCAAGGTCTTCACCGACGCCCAGGGCGAAGTCGACCGTGGCATCGACATTCTCGAATTTGCCTGCGGCATTCCCAACCTGCTCAAGGGCGAGCATTCCGACCAGGTCTCCCGTGGCATGGACAACTGGACCATGCGCCAGCCGCTGGGCGTGGTGGCCGGCGTGACGCCATTCAACTTCCCGGTGATGGTGCCGATGTGGATGTACCCGATCGCCATCGCGGCGGGCAACACCTTCATCCTCAAGCCAAGCCCCACCGACCCGAGCGCTTCGTTGTTCATGGCCGAGCTGCTGCGTGAAGCGGGCTTGCCCAAAGGCGTGTTCAACGTGGTGCAGGGCGACAAGGAATCGGTGGATGCGCTGATCGAACACCCGGACGTCAAGGCCGTGAGCTTTGTCGGTTCTACGCCGATTGCCCAGTACATCTATGAGAGCGGCGCCCGCAACGGCAAGCGCGTACAAGGCCTGGGCGGGGCGAAAAACCACATGGTGGTGATGCCCGACGCCGATATCGAGCGCACCGTCGATGCACTGATGGGCGCTGCCTACGGTAGCGCCGGCGAGCGCTGCATGGCCATTTCGGTGGCGGTGCTGGTGGGGGATGTGGGTGATAAGGTCATCGCCGCCTTGAGCGAGCGCGCCAAGACGCTGCGCATCACTGATGGCCGCGACTTAAAAGCCGAGATGGGCCCGATCGTGTCGCGGGCCGCCCTGGAGCGCATCAGCGGCTATATCGAGCAAGGTGTACAGGCCAGCGCGCAATTGCTACTCGACGGTCGTGACTACGTGCCCACCGAACCCGGCCTGGAAAACGGCTTCTGGCTTGGCGCCACGCTGTTCGACCACGTGACCCAAGACATGAGCATCTACCGCGAAGAAATCTTCGGCCCGGTGCTGGCCTGCGTGCGCGTCAACGATTTCGCCGAAGCGGTGAAGCTGGTCAACGACCACGAGTTTGGCAACGGCGTCAGCTGCTTCACCCGCGACGGCAACATCGCCCGCGAATTCGCCCGGCGCATTGAAGTGGGCATGGTTGGCATCAACGTGCCGATCCCTGTACCGATGGCCTGGCATGGTTTTGGCGGCTGGAAGAAGAGCCTGTTTGGCGACATGCATGCCTACGGCACTGAGGGGGTGCGTTTCTACACCAAGCAGAAGTCGATCATGCAGCGTTGGTCGGAGAGTATTGAACAGGGTGCGGAGTTTGCGATGCCGGTGTCGAAGTAAGGTCTCACGAGCACTGTAAGTCCAAGTGTGGGAGGGGGCTTGCTCCCGATAGCAGAGTGTCAGTCAGTCTCTATGTGACTGAAACACCGCTATCGGGAGCAAGCCCCCTCCCACATTTCGTACGCGTTTGTTCTGAATTGACGCGATGAGCATAAAAGTCCAGTATGGAATTATAAGTACAAAACAGCTGCTGTCCGTTTTTCTTCACTCTTGCCAAACCAACAACAACCCGCGAGAACCCGCTCATGAAGAAACGCCACCTTATTCCCGCCCTGGCCCTGAGTCTGTTCGCTGCCAGCCACCTGCTGGCCGCCGAGAAAACCCTGCGCATCGGCATCGAGGCCGCTTACCCACCGTTTGCGTCCAAGACCGGCGACGGCAAGATCGTCGGCTTCGACTACGACATCGGCAACGCCCTGTGCGCGCAAATGAAGGTCAAGTGCGTGTGGGTTGAAGGTGAGTTCGATGGTTTGATCCCGTCCCTCAAGGTCAAGAAAATCGACCTGGCGCTGTCGTCCATGACCATCAACGAGGACCGCAAGAAGTCGGTGGATTTCACCCACAAATACTACTTCACCTCCTCACGCCTGGTGATGAAGGACGGCGCAGTGGTGGATGACCAGTACGCCAGCCTCAAGGGCAAGAACGTCGGCGTACAGCGCGCCACCACCACCGACCGTTATGCCACCGAGGTGTTCGAACCCAAGGGCATCAACGTCAAGCGCTACAGCAATAACGAAGAAATCTACATGGACCTGGCCGCAGGGCGCCTGGACGCGATTTTTGCTGACACCATCCCCTTGAGTGACTTCCTCTCGATGCCACGCGGCCAGGGTTACGCGTTTGTGGGGCCGGAACTCAAGGATCCGAAATACGTGGGCGAGGGCGCGGGGATTGCGGTGCGCAAGGGCAATGGCGAGTTGGTCAGCGAATTGAATGCGGCCATCGACGGCATTCGTGCCAGTGGTGAATACCAGAAGATTTCACAGCAGTACTTCAAGGCTGATATCTACGGCGACTGATCCAGGGAAATACGCAGTCAATGTGGGAGCTGTCGAGCTCCCACAGGGGGGCGGCGCTGTCTTCAGAAAGGGCTCAACCCTTGAGTTCCTTCAAATGCTTGTAGACCGTCGCCCGCCCCATGCCCAGTACGTTGGCGACATAGTTGGACGCGCTCTTGCCCTTGAACGCGCCTTCGGCGTGTAACGCCAACACCAGTTCACGTTTGTGGTCGCGGGTCAGCAGGTTCAGGCTCAACTGACGCTCACGCAGCCAGCCATGCAGAAAGGTGTTGATGCGCTCCTGCCAATCATCGCGAAACAGCGCGTCCGGCTGGGCGATCAGCTTGCTCGGCGACAGGAACAGGTCCAGCGCGGCCTTGGCGTTTTCCAGCAGTGAGATATTCAGGTTGATGCACAGCACGGCCAGCCTGCGACCGTTGTGGTCGTGCAGCACGGTGCTCAGGCTGCGGATTTTCTGGCCGTCCCAGTTGAGCTTTTCATAAGGCCCGATATTCACTTCACTGACGTCACCGTCGAGCATGTCCTCCAGCGACGAGTCGTCACCCAGGCTGCGTTTGGACAGATTGTTGGCGATGTAATCGACGGTTTGCGTGCGCAGGTCATGCAGGACCACCTCCGCATGGGGAAAGAACAGCGTGGCGATCGCATCGGCAATCGCACGAAAGTTCTGCATGACGTTGTCGTGTTCAGCGGTGTTCATCAAAGGGGCTCCAGGCGGACGGGGGAGAGCATACCAGCGTCCAGCCCGAACTGTACGAGGTGCTCGGGCAGCGGCTCGCCGCGCACCAGTGCAGCGCTGGCCTGGCCCATGGCCGGTGAGGTCTGGATGCCATAACCGCCCTGTGCCGCCACCCAGAACAGCCCCGGTACCTGTGGGTCAAAACCGCTGAGCAAATCCCCATCGGCCACAAAACTGCGCAGGCCGGCCCAGGTGCGCGTCGGGCGGCGGATGGTCAGGGTGGTGGCTTCCTCGATCTGGTAGATGCCCATGGCGATATCCAGCTCTTCGGGTTGCACGTCCTGGGCCTGGACCGGGTCGGCATTGGCGGGCGAGCCGAGGAACATGCCCGCGTCGGGCTTCATGTAGAAGGCTTCGTCAAGGGCCACCAGCATCGGCCAGTCATGGGCATCGACGCCGTCCGGGCCGGCGAAGATAAATGCGGAGCGACGTTTGGGTTGCAAACCGATGGAGGCCGCGCCTGCCAGGCCGCCGATATGGTCGGCCCAGGCGCCGGCAGCATTGATGATGACCGGCGCGGTGAAGGTCCCATCCTGGGTACGCACGTGCCACAGGCCGTCGATGTCGCGGCTCAAGCCCAGCACATAGCTGTCGGTGCGCACTTGGCCATTGTTGCGACGGATGCCGCGCAGGTAGCCCTGGTGCAGGGCGTCGGTATCGATGTCGCACGCCGTTGGGTCATAGATTGCGCCGTGGACTTTTTCCCGGCGCAGGATCGGCAAGCGTTTACAGGCCTCGTCGGCGCTCAAGCGTTGTACCTGTGCCACGGTGGCTTTGGCGCTCAGGTATTGACTATCGAGTTCGGCCGGGTCGCCGGTGAAATCGACGGTCATTTCGCCCCGCGGAGTGAGCAGTGGGTGTTCGCAGAAACCTGCTGGCGGCTGGTCGAAAAACGCCCGGCTGGCCAGGGTCAGCGCGCGCACTTGCGGGGTGCCGTATGCAGCGGTGTAGAGCGCCGCCGAGCGCCCCGTGGAGTGATAGGCCGGATGGTTTTCGCGCTCCAGCACCAGCACCTTGGCGTGCTGCGACAACCAGAAGCCGGTGGACGCGCCGGCAATGCCGCCGCCGATGATGATGAAGTCTGCGTGGTGCATGTGAATCTCCTGATTAGCGCTGGCGTTGGTACAGGGCATTGGCCAATGCAATATCTTCCAGGCCCAGGCCGATAGAGCGGAAAAACACATGGCGCTGAGGGTCCGGGCGCTGCGCCATATCGCTGAGCAGTTCGGGCAGGTCGCCGAGCACCGCACGTTTATCCCAGCCATGCTGTTCGCTGGCAATCAGCATGTCGCCCGCCGCATCCGGGGTGGTCTGGCGATAATCGCAGTACACCTGCATCTGTTCGAGGCACACGGGAGGCACTTCGTGGGCACGCGGTGCGTTGGTGCTGATGGAGGTGATCAACGCGGGCTTGCTCAGGCGCATCGGGTCGATCACAGGGCCTGCCGATGAGGTGCAGAGCAGAATCACATCGGCATCTTGCAGCGCGGCATCGCAGCTGGCGGCGAGGCTCAGGCGCGGGTCCAGCGCGTTGAGTTGCGCGCGCGTTTCGGCGCTGGCACTGCCAAGGCTTGGGGAATACAGGCGGATGTGCTGCCAGTCACGCAGGTTTTGCACATAGCGCAGGTGTGCCTGGGCGACCTTGCCGCTGCCGATAATCGCCAGGCGCTGCGCCGACAGCGGCGCCAGCGCGTCGACTGCCAATGCGGTGGTGGCGGCCGTGCGTGCGGTGGTCAATTCAGCGGCATCGCACAACAGCAGCGGCTGGCCGCTGTGCATCGACATCAGCAGGGTCCACGCCGTCACCAGCGGGCCCTGTTCACGCACGATGTAGGGCGAGGTCTTGACGCCATACACGCCATCTTCTGCCAGCACTCCCAGGTAATTGATGAAATCTCCCGCGCCTTGGGGAAACTCCACCCACTGCTGCGCCGGCTGCACCGCCTGCCCGGCGGCGAGCTCGCGAAACAGCTTGCGCAGGATAGCGGGCACGTCGATTTGAGCCAGCAAGGTACGGGCCTGGGCCTGGTCGATGATGAGGGGGGGATTGGACATGGACGCCTCTGAATAAACTTATTTGTCCATTATGGACTTTTAGTTTGCGTTCGCAATAACCCATGGAAAAAATCAGATCAATGTGGGAGGGGCGGTGCGACGATTCGACTTGCCCCCGATGGCGGCGGGTCAGTCACAGATGTGCTTCTGACACTCCCTCATCGGGAGCAAGCCCCCTCCCACAGTTTTAACCATGGCGCGCCCAAAGGCGCCACTAACCAATGTGCAATATCGACAGTGAGCAATAGCGAAAACGGCATGTAACACGTGCCACGCTTATTGGAGGAACCTATTCGCTTGGAGGTGCGACTCATCTGACGGCTGATGTAGTTACGAGGGGCGCGCGATCTGTGTACGCAAACTCCACCAGCGCAGCCTGCCCCCTATGATGCAGTCAGGTGGGGTAATCGCAATTGTCTGGAAAAGGTACCTCATCAATGTTCTTGGATGATTTTTCTTCACTGAGCCCCGATTGCTATTTGCCCGGTGATCCCTCGTATTCAGAGATCACGGGCGCACTGGATTTCCCCAGCAACAATACAGCTGACCCTCTCAGCGAAACATCGAGCATTCTGGCCCGACCTCTGTCCCAAGAGGCGCTTTACACTACGATCATCCATGGACCTTTCACGGGCTCTTTGCGCAATACCCTGGAAGAACAGCTGCAGTGTATCGATGCGTATGCCCTCCGGGTTACCGCGCTGATCGATAGCATAGAACGGGGGAACGAAGGTGAGCGCAATATCCGGTTCCAACAGACTCGTCAGTTCCTGGAACCTGCAGGTTACTTTAGCGCCGGATTGTTGGCCGCTGGGTACGACCCCCATGAAAAAATCAGCGTGACATTCAACACTTACGTAGGGAAATGGACGCCGGAGGTAAAAACCAACACGGACACACGCACCTACTTTGCTTGGGAAATAGCAGCTGGCGCGCTAAAGCACGACCGGACATCGGAAGGTGGCCTGGTCAATTTCCGAACAACCCACATCGAGCCACAAGACCGCAGCAGGATCAGTGATCTGGAGGCGTTGGGAGCGCGACTCCAGGGCCATTGGGAAGCTGAGGTAGCCAAGCCAATGAGCGATGAGTCAGGGCCACTGGCCGAGCGCTCGGGCAAAGCGGATGTCTATGTGCTGCGCGGCACCTTGCAAAGCCTGTTAAACGATAAGACTGGCTTCGAAAAGTTAAGCGTTGAAACACAAGAGGCGATCCATCGAACGTTATATTGGAACGGCCAAGTCATTATTCCCAATCTCTATGGTTACCCATTGGCAGGCTATGCCTTTATTCCTGACTTGCCCTTTGATGGGAATGTCGAGCATCGACCCAATAAGGGGTTGATGATTGATTTGAAGAGCGGCAAGGCCAGTGAAATATCGGGCGATAGAGGGTTTTCCGAGTGGGCCAAAGAAAATCGCCATAGCATCGTCAGTCGATTCAATGCCAGCGACAGACAAGGCGGTAAAGACGCGCATTGGCCCAAAGCTGGCGAGGTACTTGATCATTACATTGCGGGCAATCTTGCTACCTATCCGGGGCGTCAAAACATAGTCAAAGACAAGGCTGTGCCGGTGTGGGAAACATTCAATTATACGAAGTCGCGAGGCAGTGATTATTTTTTGAAGCACGGTAGCCTCAGCTCCGGTATTGCCGCAGCGTACCAAGGGTTAAATGCCAATAATGCGGTGTGGAATGACCAGACACAGGTATTTGGCGCCTCGCAGCAACGATGGAAGGCAATAAAAGAAGTATGGGGCAGTACCTTTGGTTATGCGCCCGTCGTTGGCAATCTGGGCCAGATCGTTTTCGGAGTGCACGACTCCATTTATGGCATGACGGCTAATGATCGCGTGGCAGGCAATGCCGCAGCGGCCATTTCAGCTTTGCAGCTGGCGCACGAGCTGTCGCCAGTCGGGCCAGAGGCGCAGGAGCCGCCGCTCATACCGTTTAACGCCAGCGCCAATGATCGTTACCAATGGCACCCTGCAGCGCAGCCTAACGAAGTTGAACTGACGCGAATATCAAATGCTCCGGCCACTACGCCGTCCACCCCAGCGCCAACCTTTGCGGGAATGCGCGAGGTGGAGTTCAGGGGCAAGAAGTATTTGGTTGCTGACAAACCCGATGTGGCAGATGGTGAACATTACAAGTTGCGAGTACCCGACGCGCAAGACCCCTCAAAATTGGCATATAGCGGCATTGCCGCCAAGCCGGATGAGGCGGGAGTGTGGACAAGAATGGGCGTCCCGGGTGGCGGGCTGAAAGAATATTTTTCCCGTAAATACAGGCAGGCACGGGAAACGTTGGACGCCGTTGCTCAACAACATGCCGACATGGCGCTCCCCGTCAAGGAACACGAGGTAGAGCAGTTTACAAAGACGCTGGTTACACTTATGGGCGAGAGTAATGCGGGTGAGTTCGAATGGATTGAAACCTACACTCACGCGGATTCCGACTTTGTCAACGGACCACTGAGAGCGGGTAAGACCACGCCTGAGCTTGAAGCGTTTATCGGCGAGTTCAATCAATTGAACCCTTATGAAGGCAAAGCTTATCGCTCGGCTTTTGTTACGGATGAAGGCGCGAAAAGGCTTAAAGATGGTGTTGGGAAAGTGTTCCAGGACCCGGGGGTACAATCTGCTTCGGCGACGGTGCGTAATTCTGCCGAATGGGAAGGATGGGCCAAAGGCGCGGCGAAGCAGCGAACCCATGCCACCCAGCAGGTGGTGTATGTATTTGATGAGTCAGTGCCGAAAATGAATATGTCGACGGACTTTTTGAAGGACCATGTTGCCATAGGTGCTGGAAAGGTTTTGCAGGTGCTGGCTTTCAAAGAGCAGGGCCAAAAGTTGTTTGTGTACCTCGCTTCGCCCTCCAAAATACCGAAGCATGTTTACAATCTATTTGATGGGAAGATCATTTACTGATTGCCTGAGCCCCTCAGTCGGCTGGATGGCGGCATGACTATGTGCGCCACGCCGCCGTTTTGAGGGACTGGCGAATCAGCGCCGTCCTGCCCGCGTACTCACATCCACCCACACCGCCACTACCAAAATGCTGCCCTTGACGATCATCTGCCAGTAACTGTCCACGTCGAGCATCGACATGCCGTTATCCAGGCTGGTAATCACCAATGCTCCGAGCAACGCGCCATACACCGTGCCCGAGCCACCGCGCATCGAGGTGCCGCCAATAAAACATGCGGCGATGGCGTCGAGTTCGCCCATGTTGCCCGCCGACGGTGACCCGGCGGCGAGGCGGGCGGTGTTGACCAGACCGGCGAGGGCGCACATCACGCCCATGATGCCGAAGATCCACAGTTTCACCGCTTGCACATTGATGCCCGACAGGCGCGTGGCTTCCATATTGCTGCCCACCGCATAGACGCGGCGGCCGAACACGGTCTGGCGAGTGACGTAGCTGAAAACGCCGAGCAGCACCAGTAACAACAGCACCGGTACCGGAATGCCGTCGTAGCGGTTCAGCGTGGTGACAAACCCGGCGAGCACCGCACCGATCAGCACCACGCGCAATCCATCACGCACCGGCGAGTGCGCGGCCAAACCATGCAGCGCGCGGTTGCGCCGTTGTTTCCAGGTGAGGAATACCGTCAGGGCAAACAGCAACACCCCGAGCCCGATACCGACGGTGTGGGGCAAATACCCCTGGCCCACATACACCAGCGACGGCGACACCGGTGCAATGGTGGTGCCGCCGGTAATCCCCAGCAAAATCCCGCGAAACGCCAGCATCCCGCCCAGGCCGACGATAAACGAGGGGATGCGCAGATAGGCGGTCATGTAACCGTTGGCCAGGCCGATCATCAACCCGCACAGCGCCACCAGGCTGAGGTTGGCCAGCAGCGGTACGTGATAGACCACGTCCAGAATCGCCGCCAGCCCGCCCAACAGTCCGAGCAACGAACCTACCGACAAATCGATCTCGCCGCTGATAATCACCAGCACCATACCGCACGCCAATATGCCGGTGATCGACATCTGCCGCAGCAGGTTGGACAAGTTGCGCGGCGTGACGAAGCCGCCCTCGGTCTGCCAACTGAAAAACAGCCAGATGAACGCCACGGCGATCACCAGGGCGAGCATTTTGTAGCGGGTGAAAAGCTGTTTGACCTGATTCATCTACGCGGTCTTCCGATTATTAGGGTGTTGGCTGAGCGCAGCGGCGAGCACCTGTTCCTGGGTAAGCCCCTCGTTGATGAAGTCACCGCGCAGTTGGCCGTCGCCGATTACCAGCACGCGGTTGGATACGCCGAGCACTTCGGCCAGCTCCGAGGAAACCATGATGATCGACACACCTTCGGCCGCCAGCGCGCCCATCAGTTTGTAGATCTCATACTTGGCGCCCACATCCACCCCACGTGTGGGTTCGTCGAGGATCAGCACCTTGGGCTTGGCCATCAGCATTTTCGCGAGCACGGCCTTTTGCTGATTGCCGCCGGACAGGCTGGTGATCGGCAGCAACGGGCTGGCGGTCTTGAGGTGCATACGTGCGATTTGCTGGTCGATGCTGCCCAGTTCGGCCTCTGCGTCGATGCGGCTCAGGTGCGCATAGGTGTCGAGCACAGCCAGGGTGATGTTATGGCCGACGCCCAGGTCGGGAATGATGCCTTGGCGCTTGCGGTCTTCGGGCACCATGCACAACCCGGCGCGGATCGATTTGAGCGGTGTGCGCGTATCGACGATTTGGCCGTCCAGCCACACCTGCGCGCTGTAGCGTCCGGGGTAGGCGCCGAACAGTGCCGACACCAGTTCGGTGCGCCCGGCGCCCACGAGCCCTGCAATGCCGAGGATTTCGCCGCGCTTGAGCACAAACGAAATATCGTCGACGCGCTTGCGCTTGGGGTTGTCGACGTCGTAGCAGGTGACGTTGCGCGCTTCAAAAATCACCTCGCCCACTGCATGTGGCTCGGTGGGGTAGAGGTTGCTCATTTCGCGGCCGACCATTTGGGTGATGATCTGTGCAATGTCCATGTCCGCCATGGCGGTGGTCGCGATGTGCTTGCCGTCGCGGATCACTGCGATGGTGTCGCACACCGCCGCCACTTCATCGAGCTTGTGCGAGATATACACGCAGGCCACGCCCTTGGCCTTGAGGCCCTGGATGATGTCCAGCAGCACTTCGATTTCCGAGCGGGTCAGGTCTGAGGACGGCTCGTCAAGGATCAACAGGCGCGCTTGCTTGTTGAGGGCCTTGGCGATTTCCACCAGTTGCTGGTAGCCGCCGCCGTACTGCGACACTGGCAGCGCCACGTTCATGTCCGGCACCTTGAGTTCGCGCATCAAGGCTTCGGCCCGTTGCAGCATCGCCGGGTAGTTCATGCGCCCGCCGGGCAGGGTCAGCTCGTGGCCCATGAAGATGTTTTCGGCTACCGACAGGTCGGGCACCAGGGTCAGTTCCTGGTGAATGATGACGATGCCGGCGGCCTCGGTTTCGCGAATGGACTGGGCCTTGAGCGGCTGCCCGTCCCAGAGGATTTCGCCCTCCCAGGTACCGTAGGGGTAGACCGCCGACAGCACCTTCATCAAGGTGGATTTACCGGCACCGTTCTCACCGCACAGCCCGACGCACTCTCCCGGGCGTACCTTGATATCGATGCCATTGAGGGCGTTGATACCGCCAAAGCTTTTGACGATGCCGTTCATTTGCAGCAGATAGTCGGCGGCCATGGCGGTCATTGCCCGCCGATCTGCTCTTTGGTGTAGAACCCATCCTTCTCCAGTACGTCGATATTGGCTTTGGTCAGCGGCGTTGGGGTGAGCAGGATGGTGTCGACTTTCTTGCTGCCGTTGTCGTACTGCGAGCTGTAGGTCGGCTTTTCGCTGCGCGCCAGTTGCACCGAGAGCTTGGCGGCTTCGGTGGCGATCAGCTTGAGCGGCTTGTAGACGGTCATGGTCTGGGTGCCGTCGATCACACGCTTGATCGCCGCGAGGTCAGCGTCCTGGCCGGAGATCGGCACCTTGCCCGCCAGCTTCTGTGCGGCCAGGGCCTGGATCGCGCCGCCGGCGGTGGCGTCGTTGGAGGCAACGATGGCATCGATCTTGTTGTCATTACGGGTCAGGGCATTTTCGACAATGCTCAAGGCTTCGGTAGGGTTCCACTCCTTGACCCACTGCTGGCCGACAATCTTGATGTCGCCCTTGTCGATAGCCGGTTGCAGCACCTTCATCTGGCCTTCGCGCAGCACCTTGGCGTTGTTGTCCGTCGGTGCGCCGCCGAGCAGGAAGTAATTGCCCTTGGGCGCCGCTTGCAGCACGCCGTTGGCCTGCATCTCACCGACTTTTTCGTTATCAAACGAGATGTACGCGTCGATGTCTGCGTTGAGGATCAGGCGGTCATAAGACACCACTTTGATCCCGGCCTTCTTGGCTTCGGCTACGGCGTTGGTCAGCACCGTGGCGTTGAACGGCACGATCACGATCACATCGACGCCACGGGAGATCAGGTTTTCGATTTGCGAGATTTGCTTTTGCTCGTTGGCATCAGCGGACTGCACGAAGACCTTGGCATCAAGTTTTTCCGCGGCGGCGACGAAGTAATCGCGGTCGCGGGACCAGCGCTCCAGGCGCAAGTCATCGATGGAAAACCCGATTTTCGGATGGGCCGGATCGGCCATCACCGGCAAGGCGAGCAGGGCCAGGGCAGTGGCGAGCAGGGTGCGTGTGAATGACTTCATGGTGGTGCGTCCTTTTATTGTTGTTGGAAAGACACTAGGTGAAGACTCTCATTGTGGCGAGAAAGCTTGCTCCCTCGCCACAGGACACTCAGGTGTAGATAAACCGATTCACAACCCCCTCAAGCATCTCCTGTCGACCACTCACGGCCTGCGGATTCAGTTCGTGGGCAAACGCATGTTCAGCCAATGATTCCAGGCTGAACTCGCCCGCCAGCACCGCCTGGCCCAATGGCTGCTGCCACCCGGCGTAACGCTGGTCCTTGAATTGCTGCAACGTGTCGTTCTGCACCATCGCCGCCGCACGTTCCAGGGCCAGCGCCAGCACATCCATGGCTGCCACATGCCCGTGGAACAGGTCCACCTCGTCCAGGCTTTGGCGGCGCACCTTGGAATCGAAATTGTAGCCACCGTTCTTGAAGCCTCCGGCCTTGAGGATTTCATAGGTGGCCAGGGTCATTTCTTCGACGCTGTTGGGGAACTGGTCGGTGTCCCAGCCGTTCTGCGGGTCGCCGCGGTTGGCGTCGATGCTGCCGAAGATCCCGAGGGACACGGCCGTGGCAATTTCATGATGAAAACTGTGCCCGGCCAACGTCGCGTGGTTGGCCTCGATGTTCACCTTGATTTCGTTCTCCAGGCCGTATTCATGCAGGAAGCCGAACACCGTGGCACTGTCGTAGTCGTACTGGTGCTTGGTAGGCTCCTGGGGTTTTGGCTCGATCAACAGGTCACCCGTAAAGCCGATCTTGTGCTTGTGCTCCACCACCATGCGCATAAACCGGCCGAGCTGCTCACGCTCACGCTTGAGGTCGGTGTTGAGCAGGGTTTCATAACCTTCACGGCCGCCCCACAACACATAGTTGGCGCCCTTGAGACGCAGCGTGGCATTCATCGCACTGAACACCTGCGCGGCGGCGAAGGCGAACACTTCCGGGTCGGGATTACTCGCGGCCCCGGCGGCAAAGCGCGGGTTGCTGAAGCAATTGGCGGTGCCCCACAGCAGCTTGATGCCGGTCTGTTCCTGATGGCGCTCCAGGTGATCGACCATCTGTGCGAAATGGTTGCGGTACTCCTTGAGCGAGCTGCCTTCCGGCGCTACGTCGGTGTCGTGAAAGCTGTAGTAGTCGATGCCCAATTTGGAGAAAAACTCAAAGGCCGCCTCCGCTTTGCCGATTGCCACCTCCATCGGATCGCCATTGCGCTGCCATGGGCGTTTGAACGTACCCATGCCAAACATATCCGCTCCCGGCCACACAAAGGTATGCCAGTAACAAGCGGCCATGCGCAGGTGCTCACGCATGGGTTTGCCGAGGATCAGCTTGTTGGCGTCGTAATGGCGAAAGGCGAGGGGGGATGCGCTGGCAGGGCCTTCGAAGCGAACCTTCTCGACACCGGGGAAGTACGGCATGGCGGTTTCCTTATTGTTCTGGGCGGTGTCTGGATACTAGCAACGGCGCCCTGGCCGCTGATTATGAAAATCACCAAGGTGTAGTGCGATTTTGCACAGCGAGGTTTAGTCTGCACCTACCGGCCCCAAGGACAAAAACAATGAAAACCCTACCGCCCGTGCACCGCATCGCCTTGCTCTTCAACGGCAGCAAAATCTACGACCGCGGCATCATCACCGGTATCGGCAATTACCTGAGCAGCACCCGCGCGTCCTGGGACTTGTTCCTGGAAGAGGATTTTCTCTGCCGTCTGCGCGGTATCGAGCGTTGGCAGGGAGACGGCATCATTGCCGACTTCGATGACCCGTTGATCGGCGAGGCGCTGGCCGGGAGTCGGATACCGGTGGTGGCGGTGGGGGGATCTTACGAGGATGTCAGCGCGTACCCCAAGGGCATTCCCTATGTCGCGACCGATAACCACGCCTTGATGAAGCTGGCCTACGAGCATTTGATCGAGGCCGGGCTGACGCGGTTTGCCTGTTTCAGCCTGCCCGAGGCCCAGGCCAATCGCTGGGCGCAGGAGCGTGAGAAAGCCTTTCGCGGCTTGGTGCAACGCGATGGCTTGCCGGTGGAGATCTATCGCGGCCTGGGCACCAGTGCGCCGTTGTGGGACAGCGCGGTGGAGCAGCAGATTGCCTGGCTGCACAGCCTGCCCAAGCCCATCGGTATTATCGCGGTCACCGATGCTCGTGCCCGGCAGTTGTTGCAAGCTTGCCTGACGGCGGGCATTGCGGTGCCGGAGGAGGTGG
Organism: Pseudomonas sp. W2Jun17; assembly: GCF_023127795.1. Lineage (NCBI taxonomy): Bacteria > Pseudomonadati > Pseudomonadota > Gammaproteobacteria > Pseudomonadales > Pseudomonadaceae > Pseudomonas > Pseudomonas sp. W2Jun17. Next base: position 98,206 of record NZ_SPKO01000039.1, read on the forward strand.
CGTTGATCGGGATCGACAACGACCCGCTGACCCGCACCCTCACGCGGGTGCCGCTGAGTTCGGTGATCCAGGGCACCGAGACCATGGGCCGTACTGCCGCGGCCTTGCTGCATCAGATGCTGCACGGCAAGCCCTGCACCGGCACGCAGGTGCTGGTGCCGCCGGACGCGATCAACGTGCAGGCCTCCAGCCTGCATCAGCCCTTGGGCAACCCTTATGTGATGCAGGCATTGCTGTTTATCCGTCAGTACGCGTGCCAGGGGATCAAGACCGACCAGGTCGCCGCCTATGTCGGGGTCTCACGCTCGTCATTGGAAGCGCACTTTCGCAAGGTGCGCGGGTGCAGCGTGCATGACGAAATCCTGCGCTTCAAACTCGCCGCCGCCGCCAAGGGCCTGGAGAACCAGGACCTGGCCATCGCCGACATCGCCGCCCGCTGCGGCTTCACCTCTGCGCAGTACTTGCATACGGTGTTTCGCCGCGAGTTTGGCTGTACGCCACGTCAGTATCAGCAGGGCATGCCAGTTGCAGCGCCTGTTGCATGCTTGCCAGCTTGATCTGGGTTTCTTCGTACTCATTGGCTGGCAGCGAGCCCTCGACAATCCCACAGCCGGCAAACGCATGGCAGTGCCTGGGGGTGATCAGCGCCGAGCGCAGGGCCACGAGAAAATCGCCATTGCCCTCGGCGTCCAGCCAGCCCACTGGCGCGGCATACCAGCCGCGATCAAAGCCTTCGTGTTCACGGATAAAATCCAGCGCAGGCGCGCGCGGTAGACCGCCGACCGCGGGGGTAGGGTGCAAGGCTTGGATACCGTCCAGCAGGCGCTTGCCGGTGTTGAGCCTCGCGGTGATGGGCGTGCTCAAATGCTGCACGGTGGCAAGTTTCAGCAAGTTGGGGTGCGGCGCGGCGTGCAGGTCGCTGACCTTGTCACCCAAGGCTTGGGTAATGGTCTGCACCACCAGTCGATGCTCGTGCTGCTCTTTCGGGTCGGCCAATAAACGTTTCCCCAGCGCCTGATCTTCATTGGGCTTTAACCCACGATGGGTGCTGCCTGCCAGGGCGTGGGTGGTGAGACGGCCCGCCTCGCAACTGAGCAACCGCTCGGGTGTGGCGCCCATGAAGCAGTGTTCGCCCCGGTGAATCGCGAACAAGTGCGAGGCGTTACGCCGAGCGTGCAGGCGGCCCATCACCGCGCCAGTGTCGAGCGCGGCGTCCATGTGGTGGTCGATATGCCGCGCCAGCACCACCTTGCTCAAGTCACCCCGGGCGATAACGTTCAAGGCGGTGTCGACCTTGGCCTGCCATTGATCCCGCGGCAGTGCGACGCGTTCCACTACATGGGGGGCGGGGGCAACGTGGGTGGCTGGGTTGAGCAGTTGTTCAAGGGCGGCCAGGCTTGCTTGCACCAAGGTCGCAGGATCGCTGCCGGGCTCGACCACACGCTGGCAGCGCAGCCAGCGCCCGTGGCTGTCCTCGCTGAGCAACCAGTGGGCAAGGTGGAAGCTGGCATCGGCAAACGGCGCCCAATGGGATGCGCAGGGCTGCTGCTCATCAAAGCGCATACCGCCCAGCAGCAAGGGCGGATGCGGGCCGTCCACCAGCGCATCGGCGCACAGTGCGAACCATTGGCGATCCACTTCGGCCATGCGCTGGGACCCCGAGGCTTCGATCTGCCAGGTGCAGCCGAGGCCGAACAAACTCAAGTCCGGCGAGTGCGCACACCAGAAGAAACCCTGGCGATGGGCCTCGTACAGTGCCAGGGGCGCCAGCGTCGGCGCGGGGTAGGCGCTGACGGCAATAACGGGGCGCTGGTACGCCACCGCCCGTTGGTGCGCGGCCTGGAAGGTCTTGAGCAAATCGGCCGCGTTCATACGCACTGGCTCTTTTTCTGTAGCCAGAAGGCCGTCTGCTCAGCGATGTACCAGTGGATGATCTGGTTGAACAGGCCCTCGACAAACTCGCCATCCAGCCCGACCTCCTGCGCCCACTGCCGGCGCTGGGGCAACATCGCCGCAACGCGATCGGGTGCGGCAATGCTGGCCTGGTCGGGTTTGAATGCGGAGGCGGCCTTGACGTATTGCATGCGCAGGCCGAGGGCGTCGATGATCTGCTTGTCGAGGCTGTCGATGGCATGGCGAATGTCGTGAAGGCCAGTGCAGTGTTCCGGGGTTTTCATCGTGCGTCTCCCTGAAGGTAGGCGGTGCGCTGCAACAGGTGGTCGATCACCGGTCGCGGCTGATGCTTGAGGTAAAAGTGGTCGCCGTCGAACAGGCGGATGTCCGGGGTATGGCGGCTCAGGTCGGCCCAGGCGCGAGCCTGCTCCAGGCTGACTTCGGCGTCATCGCGGGCCAGCAGCACGTCCAGCGGTGCCGTCAACGGCTGCAGGTTCGCGGGGCGCCAGGTTTCGATGGCCTGGTAGTCGCTGCGCAACGCCGGCAGAAACAGCGTGCGTAACTGCGGGTTGGCCCACAGGTCGGCGGCCTGGGCGTCCTGGCGCAGGATGTCGGCAATCAACGCGCTGTCGTCCTGGCGATGCAGGTCGCTGGAGGGTTGCCGGTGCGGCGGTGCGTGGGCCGAAACAAATACGTGGTCAGGGCCGACACCGCCGGCCTCCAGCAGCGTGCCGACGGCATAGGCAAGCGCCGCGCCCATGCTGTGGCCGAACAGCCACAGGGGCCGCGCAGGCAAGGTCAGCAACGCCTGGCTGATGTGCTCGGCGAGGGTCGCCAGGCATGGGATATGCGCTTCGTTGAAGCGCTCTTCGCGCCCGGGGTACTGCACTGCCAACAGGTCAATGTCACCCGGCAAATGCGCCAGCCACGGCCGAAAAAAGCTCGCGCTGCCACCGGCGTGGGGCAGGCACACCAGGCGTGCGCGGGGCTGTTGCCCCTCACGCAATACACGTAGCCACGGGCTCATAAGGCCAGCACCTGTTCCGCCAGGGCCTTGCGGTTGACCTTGCCCAGGCGCGTCAGCGGAAACTCGCGCAGCACCTGCAAGCGGTCTGGCAACTTGTAGGCCGCCAGCCCACGCTCGCGCAGCCAGGCGTTGATCGACGCCAGGTCCAATGGCGCGCCGTGGGCCAGTACGCAGGCGCAACTGCGCTCACCCAGCAACTCGTCGGCCAGCGCCACCAACGCCACATCGCGGATCAGCGGATGGCCGAGCAGCAGGTTCTCGATCTCTTCCACCGGAATCTTTTCGCCGCCCCGGTTGATCACATCCTTGCTGCGCCCCTCGACGATCAAATGCCCTTCGGGCAGGCGCCGTACCAGGTCGCCGCTGCGATAAAAGCCATCGGCGGTAAAGGCGCGCTGGTTGTGCTCGCGAGCGTTGTAGTAACCGCGAATGGTGTAGGGCCCGCGCACCAGCAATTCACCGACGGCGCCGGGAGCCACCGGCACATCGTCGGCATCGACGATACGGATCTCGTCTGCGCCGGTCAGCGGCAGGCCCTGGGTGTCGAAGACCAGCGCCTGCGGGTCATCCAGCCTGGTAAAACACAGCAATCCTTCGGCCATGCCGTACACCTGTTGCAGGCCACAGCCCAGGGTGGGGCGGATGCGTGCGGCGATCTCGGCCTTGAGGCGTGCGCCACCGACTTGCAGCCATTGCAGGCTGCTGAGGTCGTTGTCGGACCATTGCGCCACTTCCAGCCACAGCAACACCAGTGGCGGGATCAAGGCCGTGTGGGTAATGCGTTCGCGCTCGATCAGTTCGAAGGCGGTGTCGGGGCTTGGTTCCGGCGCCAGTACCAGGGTGGCGCCGACACTGAACACCCCGAGTGCCCCCGGCGAGGCCAGCGGGAAGTTATGTGCCACCGGCAGCGCCGCCAGGTAACGGGTGTGGCGGTCGAAACCGCAGGCTTGCGCCGCCAGCCGGGCATTGCACGCATAGTCGTCATGGGTGCGCGGGATCAGCTTGGGCAGGCCAGTGGTGCCGCCGGACAGCAATAGCACCGCCACATCGCGAGCGTCCGGCGCCGGGAACGGGTGGGGGGTGGCGACGCAGTCGGCCAGGGCCACGAATTCCTCGGCCGCGCCTACCACCCACACCTGTTGCAGGCTCGACACCTGGCTACGCAACGTGCGCGCCAGGGGCCGATAATCGAAGCCCAAGTGCTGGTCGATAATCACATAGGCCACCGCTTGGCTAAGGTGCGCCAAGTGGGCCAATTCATGTTCGCGGTGGGCCGGCAACGCAAACACCGGGATCGCTCCCAGGCGCAACAGAGCGAAGGTCAGGCTGAAAAACTCGGCGATATTGGGCAGTTGCACCAGCACTCGCTGGCCGGCGACCAGCCCGCGCGCGGCGAGGCCGGCGGCCAGGCGGTCGGCGTGTTGGTCCAGCTCGGCGTAGCTCCAGCGTCGGTTGCCGTCCACCAGCGCCTCTTGCTGCGGCGTACGCTGGGCTTGCTCACGCAGCAGTTGGCCCAGTGGCACGCCTTGCCAGTAGCCTTGCTCGCGGTAGCGGCGGATAAAATCTTCGGGCCAGTCTGTGAATCCATCAAGCATGGCTATCTCCATGTGCAGTCGGGCAGCTCAGCAATTGCGCACCGTGTAACGTCAATGGTTGCGCCAGGCCGGCGACTTGCACCGCCTGTACGCCGGTAAATTCGGCGGGTTGCAGGTGCAACATCGGGTCATCGCCCGCGAGCAGGTTGAGGGCGCTGTGATCGGCGGGGCTTACGCCCAGGTGAATGGCCGCCAGCCCCGTGGCGCCGTTGGGATGGATCAGTCGCTGCGGGTGCTGGGAGGGTGAATAGGGCGTGACCAGAAACGGCAGGCGCTCATGCCGTGGGTAAACAAACCGAAAGCGCGTCTGGCTGCCGTCCGCACAGGTGCGTTGCCACTTCACCACACGGCCCATGGCCACGCCGCCGGCCGCCAGGTTTGTCAGACGGGGTGCCAGGGCCAGGTCATCGCAGAGCAGCGCGAGGTCGCAAAACCCCTCACCCTGGGCAGCCCAGCGCAACATGCGCCGCCCGGCGCCACGCCCGGCCAGGCAGTCGATGGGCCACTTGAACAACCAGGCATGACGCGGGGTGGTGAGCAGCTCGATGATCGGCCCGCGGCTGAACCAGATATGCGCATGTTGCGCGCGGGCCTCGGCGGTGGCGTAGATGACCTCGAAACCGGCGGCGCGAAAGTTCGCCACCGCCTGGTGCAGGTCGCGAACCCACAGCAGCACATGGCTGCAGGACGAACGGGATTGGGCAGTGTTCAAAAGGGCAGGGCTCCCACGAGTTGCGCGCTGGGGTCAGCGCCAGGCGGCTGTACGGCGTCGGCGCAGCGATGCAGTTCGGTCATCGGCAGCGCACGGGGAATCGGCGGTTCAATCAGTTCCGGCATGCCGATCAGGCTGTTCATTTCACGCCAGGCCATCGACACCTCGGTGGCCCACATGCCGCTGCGCAGGCGCTGCGCCGGTTCGGCGATGTCGGCGCACAGCGCATCCAGGGCGAGGCTGACCGCATCGGGCCAGAGCTGGTTGAACACCTGGTGATAGCTGGCGGGTATGTGCGGGTCGAGCACCACCATGCTCGGCCCGGCCAATCGTTCACTGCCTTTGCCTGCCATGATCAGGCGGTCGGTGTCGTCCCGTGGTGCGTGCAGGCGTGGGTTCCACAGCACCGGGCCGTGGGTGTCGCACAGGCTCAGCACCCCGGCTTCACAACCCACTTCAAGGCGATGCAGCAGGAACGAGTGGTTATCCGGGTCCTGGGGATGTACCTGGTTTTGCACGCGCAGGCTGATCGGCACGCCATTGAAGCTGGCGTTCAACCGCGTGAAGGGCTGCGCACCGACACTGGCGGCCGGCGCCGCAAATACCCAGGGCCGCAAACCACCGGCCAGGCGCCCGAGAATATCCAGCAACGGGTAGGCCACCTGGCTGTTACAGGCCGCGTCGATATAGGCCAGCCCTTGTTGCTCACGCAGGTACGCGGCTACCGCCAGAAAACGCCGGATCGCAAGGATATTCGGGTACAGCGTATTGACCGCATAGGCCGCCTGGCCCTGACGCGCCGCCTGCATGCACGCGGCGATTTCGCGGTGATGCACCGGGTGTTCCTGCAATACGTGAATGCCACGGCGCAAGAACTGCTGGGCCAGTTCGCTGCCCACGCCACCGGTGGCGCCGGAACGCACCACCACGCAGGCAATGTCGACGCTATCGGGCACCTGCTCGACGGCCTCGTACAGCGCCACCCCGAAGTGATCGGCGCAGGCCTTCGAATAGGCATTGCCACGCGACAGGATACCGACCAATTCATAGCGCTCATGGGCACGAGCCAAGGCTTGCAGGTAGATGCGGCCGAACGCGGTGCCGGCGACGATCACGCGTGGACGAGCGCGGCTCATGACCAGGTCACCGGCAGGCAGTGGGCACCGCGAAAGAACGTCGCCGTTTTCCACTGCACCTGCCCGCAGCGTTGCAGGTTGGGCAGGCGTTCTACCAAGGCTTGCAACGCCTCTTGCAACTCCACCCGCGCCAGCGCCGAGCCGATGCAGTGATGCAGGCCGTGGCCGAAGCCGAAATGGCCGCCGGCATCGCGTTGCAGGTTGAGGGTTTGCGGGTCGGCAAAGCGCGCCGGGTCATGGTTGGCCGCACCGATGGACGCGAAAACGGCTTCGCCCTGGCGAACCAGGGTTTCACCCACCTGGATATCTTGGAGGGCGTAATGCACAAACATCGCCGCCGACGCCAGCGGGATATAGCGCAGCAGTTCTTCCACCGCCTGGGGAATCTGCTCGGGATGGGCCTTGAGTTGTTGCCACTGTGCGGGATTGTCCAGCAACACCAGAATGAAATTGGGGATCTGCGAAGCACTGCCTTCGTAGCCGGCGACGAGGATGGCGATGCACAACAGCAGCAGTTGGTCTTCGCTCAGGCGCTCGCCTTGGTCATCGGCCTGGGCCAGGGCGGTCATGAAATCGTCCTGAGGCTGACGGCGCCGCTCGGCGACCAGGCCCTTGATGTACTCGGCCAGTTCACCCAAGTGCTGTTGGGTCAACGCGGCGTCTTCGGCGCGGGTCGACAGCAATGAGTCGTTCCATACCTTAAAGCGTTCACGGTCTTGCAGCGGTACGCCCAGCAGCTCGCAAATCAACGCCAGGGGCAACGGTAAGGCATAGTCGCTAACCAAGTCGGCGGGCGGGCCGGCGGCGAGCATACGGTCGATCAACTCATGGGCGTAGGCCCGGGCATGGGGGCGCAGTGCTTCGACGCGCCGCCGGGTAAACGCCTGGGCGGCGCGGGAGCGGATCCGCGTGAGTTGCGGCGGGTCCATCATCACGATGCCGCCGGCAATTCGCGGGAATGCTCGCGGGGCATCGTCGCGGCGAAATGCTTCGCTGCGGCTGAAGCGCCGGTCGCCCAGCACCAGGCGCACATCGTCATAGCGCGTGGCGAGCCAGGCGGGCGCGCCGATGGGCATCTGGATACGCAGCAGGCCCGGTGCTTGCTGGGCATGGCGGTAAGGCTCGGCGAGCTCCAGGTCGGTGAAGGCATTGAAAGGGTAGGCCAGCGGGGTCATGGCAAGTCCTTGGCGGTAGGCAGGTCGGGCAAACGGTCGAGCAGTTCCAGGTGCAGGTCTGGGTGTTCCAGGTGCGCGGCCAGCGCGGCGCGGCTCAAGCGTTGGCAGGGCACTTGGGCGACGAACACACGATGGCCGAGCGACGCCAGCGGGTGGTCGGCGGCGGGCAGGCTGCGATTGCCCTGGAACCCGGCGCGGGCCAGGGCGGTTTGCCATTGGTTGAGGTCCAGGAAGGTACTGCTGCTCAGCGCGCGCTCATCGCTGGCCTGGTTGAGCATGAAAGCCTGGGAGGCCATCACCCAGAACTCCTCCTGGGTCGGCTCGCTGAACACCAGCCAGCCGCCGGGTTTGAGCAAGGCGAGCAGGGTGGCCAGGGAGCGCTCGGTGTCGCGGGCGGCATTCAGCACGCCCCCGGCGACGATCAGGTCCCAACTCTGGGTGCGATAGCCTTGGGCAGGGGCGGGGCGGTCGATATCAAACACCCCGTGGCGCACCCACGGCCAGGCGTGCAGACGCTCGGCGGCCTGTTCGCTGAAGTAGCGCGACACGTCGGTGCACAGATAGTCCACCGTGACCTTGGCCAGGGCCGGCACTACGGCCTGGGTGGTGGAACCGGTGCCGGCACCGACTTCCAGCACCCGCAAGGGCTCGGTGCCGCTCTGGCGCGCAGCCCAGGCGCCAATCCAGTGAGCCACGGCGCGATGCTGGTACTGCGCCGCCAGGCTTTCGCGGTACAACGCTGCCGCACGTTCGGTGCGGCCTTCGGGAAACAGCAGGTGCACCGCTGCGCACTCACCGCGCATCAACGCCGGCAACTGGCGAGCGTTGTCGCGCGCGTAATCGAGGGTGGCGCTGCCGCCGGTGTTGCGCGCCCAGTCCAGGCTCAACTGTGCCCAGATGCCCTCCAGGCTGGCGTCGCTCCAGGTGCTGGCGTCGAGGTTGGGATGCAGGTGGTCGCCTTGGCGGCGCAGCAAATCCTCGGCTTGGAGCACGTCGAACCAGCGTGCGATGAGCGGGCGGTGGCCGGGGGCGATGCCGGCATTGGCGAGGCTGTGCGCCACATCGTTGAGCGGTGCGGGCAGCAGGCCGCACTGCTCCAGGCCATTGAGCATCGACAGCAAAGCGGCGTGGCTCAAGCGCTGGTTCAACTGTACGGCGTCGGTCAGCTGCGTGACGCTGAACTGCTGATCGACGGCGGCTGCGGTCGCGTCCAACTGATCGTCCACTGTCGCCGGTTTGCAAGGCTGGGGCACCGCGAACAGCGTCGTGCCGTGCAGCGCCACCGCATTCACCTGGGGATGTTCCAGCGCCCGCTGGCACCAGCGCTGGTGCTCACGCTTGACGCTGACCAGGTCGCGCCCGTCATCGGTAAAACCCTCTACGTGGCAATCGAGCTGCGCCGCTGCCCGTTCCGCCAACTGCCAGTCGCCCGGTCGGAGGCTGATGAACAACAGTTGTTGCAGATGGCTCAGATCACTCAGGGCCAGGGCGGGAAAGTCCAGCAGACGCTCCAGTTGTTCGGCGCTCATCATTACCACCGCCGGACGCTGGCGTTCGAGCACTGCCAGCAAACGGGCCGGGGCCTGTTGATGCAGGCCCAGGTCGGTAAAGACCGGCAAGCGCCAGGGGTGCTTGCCGGCGGGCAGTTCGATCAGCAAGGTGTCGATATTCATGCTCAAACTCCTCTGGCCTGGAACAAGCGCTGCCCCGCAGCAGCGAGCGGTTCGCCCGCGTCAGGCCATACCTCCAGCAACTCAAAACCTGCGACCTGCAAGGCCTGGCGCCACGCGTCGACGGCCATGAAGGCTTCATCGCCAGCACGCAGCGGCGCATCGGCCGGCGGCGACAGCAACAGGTGCATGAAGGTCAGCATCGCCGGGTTGTCGGCGATGGATTCACTGAACAGCAAGGCGCCGCCGTCGCGCAGGCTGGTGCGGATCTGGCCGAGGCAGTCGGGCAGGTCGCGGGCGTTGTGCAGCGCGTTGCCGGCAATCACCAGGTCTTGGCTGCGAGGCGCTATGCCCTGGTCGCTGAAGCGGCGATTGAGATCGAGCAGGCCGAACTGCATCCCCGGCTCAAGACGAAACTGACGCTGGGCCGCACTGGTGAACAGCGAGCTGATGTCGGTAAAGCGATAATCCTTCTCGCGTTCTTGCAGCGCCGTCAGCACCGTAGCGGTGGTGCAACCGGCGCCGCCGCCCAGCTCCAGCACCTGCAGCGGCCCGGCAGCGGCGCTGACTTGCCGCGCCCGGGTGCCCAAAGCGTGATTGATCGCCGCAGTGAAGTGGTTGTGCTGGTAGGTGCCCATCACCTTCACCGGGTCCCCGCCAAGCATCAGCAAGTGGGTGAGGGTGAACTGATCGCGCAGCAGGTCGGGCAGGCATTCGATCACTTGGGTATGCAGGCGCGCCATGCTGGCTGGAAAGCCCAATGCGGCATACAGGCGCGGCAGTTCACCCACTTGCGGGTCATCGGGGGGCACTTGCCAACCCAGGCGTTTACCTTCCTCGTGCAGCAGGCCGGCACGGGTCAACGCGGCCAGCCAGCGGCGTACCACCCAGGCATGACGGGCCGCCGTGCCCAGGGCCTGGTTGATGTGCTCGGCAGTGCGCCACGCCTGCAACGGCAACGCCTGGCTGTGCAGTAACACCTGGGCCATCACGCCCAGGCTCAAGTGTTCCAGCTCGTTCAGGGCGGTGTTCATAGGCAACCTTCTTGGGCGACATGCAGTTGATCGAGCGGGCCGTGCAACAGGTTCAAGCTTAGAATCGCCGAGGTGCACAGCAGGCGCTCCAGGCTGGCGGCGGGCGGCAAGGCCTGGGCCGCTTCATGGCAGCCGGCGCTGATCTCACCCTCCACCACGCTGATCACCGTGATCGCGGCCATGGCTGCGGTGAGCGCCGCATTGCCTGCGCCACTGAGCACCAGGCTGCGGGTCCGGACCTCGCTATCGTGCAGGCCCTCCAGTTGCAGCAGCAGGGTGACGAAGGGCGCCTGGCCGCTGAGATCCAGGCGGCTGGCTTCGCACAAGCGCTGCACCGCTTCTGCCCTTGGCAAGCCGTGAGCCTGGTCAAACGCCTTGAGCACGTAGCCGTCGGTGATCACGTTGAACCACTGGCCGACGTCCAGGTTCAGGTCCATGGCCAGACGTTCACCCTCAAGGTTCAGGTAGGGCAACAGGTGAACCGAGCCGGGAAAGCACGGCACCGACACCTCGCGCCGGCGCCGCAGTGCGCGGCTGCGACGCCCGTGTTGCCAGGCCGCCAACGGCTCGCTGCTGCCGTCCACCGCGCCTTGCAAAAAGTCGTCGGCAGCCACGGCGGTGAAGTGATCGCGCAAGCCGAAATAGCTGGTCAGGCTGCGCACCTGAGTGAACGCCTGCTCGGCCAGCCAGCGCGGCAGCAGGCCGGTGAGCCCCGGTTGCAGGCCTGCGCCCAATATCGCGCAGCGGCCACGCCATTGGGCGGGGTCGAGGTGCATATGACCGGCGGCGTCGACGTAATGCGCGTCGGCCTGCAACGCTGCCTGCGCGGCACGGTCCTGCACGCGCCACGAGGGGCCCGCGCAGTTGAGCAGCACAGCGCAACCACGGGCGAAGGTGGCCAAAGCCTGGGCATCGTTGAAGTCCACTGCGGCCCATTGCAAATGGGCTTGGGGCCACTGCTGCTGGAGAACCTGCACGCAGTGCGCGCCCTTGGCGGCATCGCGCCCGCCCAGGCGCAGATCGTTCACTCCCAGCGTCAACAACGCCTTGGCGCTGGCCAGCCCCACGTCGCCACTGGCGCCCAACACCCCGATCAGCATGGCTGCGCCTCGGCTTTCAAGCGCCAGCCGCCGGCGCGCTGGCGGTCATGCCAGAACCCGGCGTAGCGACCGTTTTGGGCAAGTAATTGTGCGTGCGTCCCCGATTCCACCAATCGGCCCTCATCCAGCACCAGTATCTGGTCGGCGGCCATGATGGTGGGCAGGCGATGGGCGATCACCAGCACTGTGGCGTTTTGCATCAAGGCGTGAATCGCCGTCTGCACGAAGGCTTCGTTGTGCGGGTCCAGGGCTGCCGTGGCTTCATCCAGTAGTACGATGGGCGCCCGCTTGAGCAGGGCCCGGGCCAGGGATACCCGTTGGCGTTCGCCGCCGGACAGCGCCGCGCCACCTTCGCCTACCGGGGTGTTCCAGCCCTGGGGCAGGCGCGCGACGATTTCATCCACACCGGCCAATCGCGCCGCTTCGGCCACTTGCTCGGCGCTGGCGTCCGGGTTGCCGACGCGAATGTTGGCCTCCAGGCTGTCGTCGAACAGGTAGACGTCCTGCATCACCAGAGACAACTGCGCCATCAGCGCTGCGTTGGACAGCTCGCGTACGTCTACACCGCCAACCCTGACGCTGCCCTCGCTGGCATCGAAAAAGCGCATCAACAAGCGGGTGACAGTGGTTTTGCCCGAGCCCGAAGCGCCGACAATCGCGGTCATCGAATGCGCCGGTGCGCTGAAGGTCAGGTTATGCAGCACCTTTGGTCCGCTGGGGTACCCGAAGCTGACCTTGTCGAAGGCCAGGGTGCCGGGTGCCGTCAGCGGTTGGCTCACCGCGGGTTCCGGCAGCGGCGGCTCGCGCAGGATGCCCACCAGTTGCTCCAGGTCGTTAGCGGCCATGCGTAACAGACCACTGCGCGCCGCCGCTTCGGCCAGCGGCCCGACAAAACGTGCCGCCAGCGCGAGCAAGGCGACCAACTGGATGGCGTCGATTTCGCCATGGGCGGCCAGGGCGATTCCCACGCCCACCAGCAACGCAAACGCCAGTTGCACGGTCAGGCCACCGGCCAGCAACTTGGGAAAGGTCTGCGACAGCATCGAGCCGCCCGCGTGTTTCTGCGCCAGGTTGGCGGCCTGCAACGGCGCGTAGCCGTCCTGGGTGCGACCAAAGGCGCGCAGCACTGGCTGGTAGCGGGCGAACTCGACCACGCGGTTACCGGCCAGAGTCGCGGCGGCTTCCACGCGCGCATCATTGCTGCCGATGGCGGCGGCCGACCAGTGATGGGTGAAGTAGATCAGCGGCGCGCACAATGCGGCGGTCAGGCCCAGGCGCCAGTCGAACACGAACAGGGTCAGCGCCACGGTAGCCGGCACTACCACGCCAGACACCACCGGCCCCAGGTAATGGGCAAACAAGCCGGTGACCATCAGCGTGCCGCTAGTGGCACTGCGCGACAGACGCCCGACCTTCTCGGAGTTGAACCAGCCCAGCGGCAGGCTGACCAGGTGCTGGCCAAGGCGGTCATGCAAGGTGGTCAACACCAGCAGCGCCAGGGCAAAGCCCTTCATGGCCTGCTGGTAATGGGCGATGCAGGTCAGCACCACCATCGCCGCCAGGCCAGCCAGCCAGAGGGACGCGCTGTGCAGGTCAGCGGCAAACAGCGCGTGCAGGATCGGCACCAGCAACGCCACGGCCAGCCCTTGCAACACGGCACTGGTCACCAGCCAGGCGAGGTAGCGGTACAGGCGTGCGGCGTGGGCCGGGCCCAATAAAGTCACGAGGCTGCGGATCACAAGGACATCTCCAGGTCGGGGGCGGTGGTTTCGGTGCCGGCGCGCCACAGGCGGGCATAGGTGCCGTTCGCTGCCAGCAATTGCTCGTGAGTACCGTTTTCCAGCACGCGGCCCTGGTCGAGCACCACGATCTGGTCGACGCCGCAGATACTCGCCAGACGGTGGGCAATCACCAGTACCGTGCGGCCGCGGGCCAGGGCAGAGAGGGCATCCTGGATCAGCGCTTCGGATTCGGGGTCGGCGTGGGAGGTGGCTTCATCGAGGATCAGCACCGGCGTATCGGCCAACAGCGTGCGAGCGATGGACAAGCGCTGGGCTTCACCGCCGGAAAAAATCGCGTCTTCGCCGATCACCGACTGATAGCCGCGGGGCAGGGCACGGATGCGTTGATGAATCTGCGCGGAGCGTGCCGCTGCCTCGACGTCGGCATCGCTGGCCTCGGGGCGGCCCAGGCGCAGATTGTCGGCGACGGTGCCGTGCACCAGTTGCGCGTCCTGCAACACAAAGCCCACGTGTTGATACAGCTGGCGCGGGTCAATCTCGCGCACATCCACACCACCCACGCAGACCCGCCCGGCGTTGACGTCGTGAAAGCGCGGCACCAACTTGGCCAGGGTCGATTTGCCCGCGCCGGAGGCACCCACCAGCGCAGTGACGCTGCCGGCCGGGCAGTATAGGTCGACGCCATTGAGGATCAGGTGCTCGGGGTCATAGCCGAACTGCACCTGTTCAAAGCGAATATCACTGCCCTGGGGCATCCTGCACACCTTGGGCGTGGGCAGTTCCTCAACCTCAAGCAGCGCCTCGATGCGGTCGGCGGCCGCGAGGGCAGTGCGCTGGGCGGTGAGGCTCTGGTTGATCACCAGCAACGACTGCGGAATCACCACGGCTACCAGGGTTTCGGCGAACAACTCCAGCGCTGTAATCCAGCCCTGGGCCAGCAACAGGCTGCCCACCCCCAGGCTCACCAACAGAATTACCGGCACGCTCAGGGCCATCGATGAAAACGCTTCCAGGCGCAGCAGCGGCCGCACCCAGCCAGCGTATTGCGTGCTGAACTGGTCGACCGCCTGCTGATAGCTGCGATGGGCCTGGCCCACCTGGCCGAACGCCTTGACCACGGCAATGCCGTGGACAAACTCGACAATCGCCGCGCTGACCCGGGTCATGCTCTTGTCGAGCAACTGCATCTTGGCGCCGAAGCCGCGCATCATCAGGCTGTAGGCCACCGCGTAGATCGGCAGGGTCAGCACCGCCAGCAGCGCCAGGCGCCAGTTCAATGTGGCCAACCAGATCAGCCCTGCCAGCGGGGTGACTATCGCCGCCGTCACTTCCACTGCGTGATGGGCAACCAGGTGGTGCAGGTCTTCCAGGTCGTCCTGCACCACTTTGCGCACCGCGCCGGAGGTGGTGTCGGTGTACCAGCCCAGCGGCACGCGCCCCAGCTTGCGCACCATGGCTTCGCGCAAGCTCGATTGCAGGCGGTGGTCGGCCAGGTGGGTCAGCCACAGCGCGACGCCGCTGGCCATCCAGCCAAGGCTCAGGGCGACCACTACCAGCGCCGCCCACAGCCACAACGTGTGGCTGTGGGCATTGCCGGCCAGCAGCAAGCGGCCCAGTTCGGTCAGGCCGATAAAGGGCACCAGGTTGACCAGTGCGCCGACGGCGGCGAATACCACACCGAGGCGGATCAGGCGGTTGACCGGGCGTTTGAGGGTATCGAGTGCGGTGCTCATGAGTTTTTCCGAAGGGCCTCAAGCAGGTGCGCGGTGACGGTGTGCACGTGGGGTGGCTCGATGACGCTGAAATGGTTGCCCGGCACGTCGATCAGGTTGAATTGCCCCAGGCACGCGTCCTCCCAGAACGGCGCCGCCAGATGGCCGACGCCGCCGGTGATCCCGAACGATTGCTGCTCCAGACAGCGCAGGTAGGTCATGTTGCCGAGGAACGGCGGCGGATCGAACCGTGCCGCCCGCATGCTGTGGCGGCATACGCGGAACAGCGTGGGCACCAGCTCCGGGCCGATGGGCACCCCGGCCTGGCCGGACGCCAGGCGCGCATACTCGGCCAGGCGTTCTTCCTGGCTGCGCGCCGACTGTTGCTGCACCGCCAATGCCAGCGCCTCCAGGCCCGGGTCGCCGCCCAAGGCAGCCATGGCCCCGGCGGGTACGCGGCGGTTGTCGCGGGCCATCAGCAGGTCGATGGCGCGGTACACGTCGTAGTCTTCGATATGCGCGCCGAACACGGTTTTCACCGGGTCCAGGTTGAGGTTGGGCACGAAGATCGCCTCATAGGCCAGCTCTTCGTCGGTGTCGATAAACATCGGGATACTGTCGATCAGGCTCAGGTCCACCACCTCCATGCCACGTTCCAGCAGGCGCCGGGCGACTTCGGTGGCGAGCAGGCCGCCCAGGCAGTAGCCGATCAACTGGAAGCGCTGATGGCCGTCGGCGATCAAGCGTTCGGTGTAGTCCTGGGCCACGCTTTCGATCAGGCGCTTGGGTTCCAGGGCCAGGTACTGCGCGGTGTCGGCCACCGCAAAACCGATCACCGGGCCGGCCTGCTGAGCGGCGAGTGAGCGGCCCAGGTGCTGGAAATAATCCAGGGTGCCGAGGGCCGCGTGGAACATCACCCGCACCGGGCCGACGTCGCCGCCGCCAAAGGGCACCACCAACGCGTTGCTGTTGGATGAACGCTGGGATTGGCCGGGATTAACCGCAGACGGTGCGCTTTCTCCATGGTTGAGCAGGCGCGCCAGTGCGCTGACAGTCGGCTCGTTGAGCATCTGCCGCAACAGGGTGTCGTAGCTCAGGCGTTGCGCCTGGGGCAGTTGTTCGCGCAACTGGCCGGCGACCCGGGCGAGGATCAGCGAGTCGGCGCCTTTTTCGTAGAAGCTGTCGTCGGCACCGATCTGCGCCAGGCCCAGGGCCTCGGCCCACACTTGGCAAAGCTGCGCGGTGAGTGGGTCACTGGGTACCTGCTCGCTGCTGGCGGCTTGGGTATCCACGGCGGGGCGCCAGTTGGCCAGAGTCTTGCGGTCGACCTTGCCGTTGGCGGTCAAGGGCAGGCGGTCGAGTACTTGTACGTGCGCCGGCAGCATGTAATCCGGCAGGCGTTGCGCGAGAGCGCGGCGCAGGCTGTCGACGCTCAGACGCTGGAACCCGGCCTTGAAGCGTGCGGCAAACACCTGCATACCCAGGGCCGTCAGCGGGTGGTCGGCGTGGGGCAGGGCCGGCAGGCTTTCGCCGCCGAATGCCTGGATACGCTCACGCCAGGTGTCGGCGCTGCACAAGCCGCTGCGGCCTTGGTCATGATCGCTGCCTGACGGCGTCATCATGAAGCCCTGGGTCAGTAGAATCTGCGGCCATTCGCCGGTTGGCTCGCTGAACACCAGCCAGCCACCCGGGCTGAGCAGTTCGGTGATCTGGCCGAGAGCGTTGTCGATGTCCTTGACGCTGTTGAGCATGCCCGCGCACAGCACGATATCCACGCTGTTGCTGGCCAGGCCCTGGGGGCGGATGGGCTGATCGATGTCCAGCACGCCATAACGCACCCAGGCGTGGTCGGCAAAGCGTTGCCTGGCCGCCGGCAGGAAAAACGCGGTCATGTCGGTGAACAGGTAATCCACTTCGAGCCCATCGAGCAGGCTGATCACCGGTGCACTGGTGGCTCCGGTGCCCGCGCCGATTTCGAGGATGCGCAGCGGGCCGTCGCCGTCGTGGTGGGTGGCAAGGCGGTTGATCAGCGCAGCGATGCTGTGGTTGTTGTAGCGCGACACGGCATCCCCGCCATACAGCTGCAATGCCAGGTCTTGCTCGCCTTGAGGGAACAACAAGTCGAACGGGTTGACCTCGCCGCGCAGCAGTTTCTGCAGTTGCCCGACGTGATTGAGCTGGTAGTCGAGCAGCGTCTGGCTGCACAGCCCGGACGCGACCGCCTGTTCCACCCGGCCCCAGGCCAGCGCCGGGTTTGGCGCGCTGTCGAGCAGGCGATAGCGGGACTGTTCACCGTGCAACAGGCCCGCGTCACACAAGGCCGCGAGCCAGCGCCGCACCAGCCAGTGATGGCGGGGCTGCGCTTGCAGGGCCTGCAGGATGGTCGGTGCATCCGGCTCGGCCCACGCGCCGCTGAATAGATTGGCCTTGAGCATCACGTCCAGCATCGAACTCAACGCTGCGCCACTGAGGTCCGCCTGATAGTCGCGTACCTGTTGGGGGTCAAAGCTGCCGACCTGGCTGTCGGCGTAGCGCTGCACCGCCGTCAGCAACGGCGCGCCGGGTAGCGGTTCGGGTTCGGCCCGCGCAGGCGTGACGAAGGCCAGCAGTTCGTCGCTGAACAGGCTGACCGCGCTGTCCACGCCCGGGGTGGAGAGCAGTGCGGCGTCGATTTCGCCCAGTTCCACCCGATGTCCACGGATCTTGACCTGGCCGTCGTTACGGCCGAGGAACTCCAGTTCACCCCCCGGCAGATAGCGGCCACGGTCACCGGTGCGGTACAGGCGCTGACCGTCGAGCGGGTGTGCAAAGAAGCGTGCCTCAGTCAACGCCGGGTCGCCCAGGTAACCCTGGGCCAGGCCGACGCCGGTGATGTACAGGTCACCCGGCACCCAGGTCGGCGCGTCGCGCCATTGGTTGTCCAGCACGCGAAAGCCCTGGTTGGCCAGCGGCAAGCCGTAGGGAATGCTGCGCCACGCGGGGTCAATTGCGCCGATGGGATGCAGGTTGGACCAGATCGAGGCTTCGGTGGCACCGCCCAGGGCCACCAGGGCCAGGCCTGGCAACAGCGCGCGCAGTTGCGGCGCCAGGTTCAGCGCGATCCAGTCACCCGACAACAACGCCAGGCGCAGGCTGTCGAGGGGGCGCGGCTCGGCTTGCAGGTAGTGGGCCAGCATCTGCAATTGCGCCGGTACCGAGTTCCACAGCGTCACCTGATGGCGCTGCACCAGCTCGGCCCAGTGCGACGGGTCGGCGCCGCGTGCCGGGTCGGGCAGCACCAGGGTGCCGCCCACCGCGAGGGGGCCGAACAGGTCATACACCGACAAATCGAAACTCAGTTGCGCCAGGCCCAACACGCGGTCGGCGGCGTTGACCGCAAAGCGCCGGTTGATGTCCTGCACGGTATTGAGCGCAGCGCGATGGCTGATCATCACGCCCTTGGGTTCACCGGTGGAGCCGGAGGTGTAGATCACATAAGCGAGATCGTCGGGGCTGCCGTGCGGTGCCGGGAAGTCCGAAGTGGTCGGCGCCAGTTGATCCACGGCATGCCAGTGCAGGCCCTCCGGCAGTGGCGTGTGGGGCAGGGCCTGGGACTGGCCGAGCACGTGGCGCACCTTGGCGCTGTGCAGCACGCGGTCGCGGCGGGCGGCCGGGGCATGGCTGTCCAGAGGCAGGTAGGCGGCGCCGGCCAGGAGCACGCCGTAGGCCGCCACCACTTGGTCACGGCCCTTGGGCATCAGGATCGCCACTGGTTCCTGGGCGCGGCAACCGGCGGCGCTGAGGGCAGCAGCGACTGCCAAGGCACGCTCCATCAGGGCGGCGTAGGTCAGGCTGCCGTGGGCATCGATCACTGCCAGGGCCTGCGGCTGTTCCCAGGCCATGCTCAGCAGGCTGTCATGCAGGCGGCCGGTGGGCAGCGGCGCGGCGGTGGCATTGGCGGCCAGGCGCTCACGTTGTTGCCAGGCCGGCAACGGCACTTGCATGGGGTGGTCCCAGGCGGCCGGGTCGAGGGCCAGTAACTGTAACTCGGCGACGAATGCCTGCTGCATGTCTTCGATCAGGCCGTCGGGGAACACGCCTTGGCGCACATCCCAGTGGATGTGCAAACCCTGCGCGTCGTCCATCACCTGGCAGTCGAGGGTCACCTGCGGAGTTTGGGTGATGCCTTGGCCGACCTGTCGCTGGCTGGCGTGAGGTGGTTCGATCGCCAGGCCGATAGCACTGGTGAACACCACCGGCATGGACGCCGCTTCACGCCCGCGCCGGCGACCGATTTCGCGCATCACCTGGATGCCGGAAAACAGCCGGTGCTCCAGGTCGGCAAACAGTTGATTGCCCAGTTGGCGTGCCTGGCTGGTGAAATCCTGGCCCTGGGGATCATTGACCTGCAACAGGCTGACCGAGGTGAAATCCCCAACCAGTTGACCCACTTGCGGATGCAGCGGCAAGCGGTTGAGCAGTGTCAGATTGAGGCTGAAGGTGGGTTGCTGGCTCCAGCGTTGCAAGGTGCCCACGTAGGCGCTGAGCACCACGATGGACGGGGTGAGGCCGAGGGCGCCGGCGGCGCTTTTCAAGGCTGCCCATGGTTGCGCGTCGAGTTGCGCGCAGTGGCGCTGGAAGCGTGGCACGCTGGTGTCTTCGCCGCTCAGGGGCGCCGGCAGTTGCGGGGCGGGGGGCAGTTCATCGATACGCGCCATCCAGTAGTCACGGTCGCGTTGGTGGCGGCTGCCTTCGAGCAGGCCCCGTTCGGCCAGCAGGTAGTCGCGAAAGGTGATGTCCAGGCTGGGCAAGCTGGCCTGGGGGTCGTGCAGTAGCTGTTCCAGTTCATTGAACAGCAGTTGCGCGCTGGCCCAGTCGGCGATCAATGAGTCCATGGAGAAGTGCAGGGTGTCGCCGCTGTCACTGCGGCTCAGGCGCAATTCGAACAGCGGCCAGATATCGGTAGGGTAGAGCTTCTGCTCCATGGCCTCACGTATCTGCTGCACGGCGTGCTGGTGCTGTTCACGAGTGGCGCCGCGCAGGTCGGCGACGTCCACCGGGTAATGGGCGACTTCGGCCAGCACGCGCTGGGAGCCTTCGCTGGCGATCACCGCGCGCAGCATGTCGTGCCGGGCAATCAGGCGGTTCCAGGCGTGTTCGACCTGCTGCGGGTCGAGGCTCGGCCAGCTCAGTTCGAGGTAACCGTGGCAGGCCACGTTGCCGTAGCCGAATGATGACTGGCGGCCGAGCAGGTAGGCGTTCTGCACATCGGTGAGCGGGAACGGCGCGTGGCGCTGTGCCGGGTCGGCCATTACCTGGGGCCGCTCCTGGGTTTGCAGCAGGTGCAGGATCTGCTGCTTGTGCTCGCGCAGTTGCGCCAGGCGCTCGGCGTCGAGCAGGCCCTGGGGCGCGCGGAATTTGAGTTGACCATCCTGGGGCCAGAGTTCGACGCCCAGGGACTTGAGTTCGCTTAACAGTTTGGCGGCGGGCATGGGGGCAGCTCCTGGGATAAGGGCAGGTTGCGCGGGCATCAGATGACGCCCTCTTCAACGGTGTGCGGGGTGGGTTGGCGCTCTACCGCGTGGGCCACTTCCATCAGGCTGGCGGCGCCGAACAACTGGCCCATGGGCAATTCCAGGCCAACACGGCTGCGCAGCATTTCGAGAAACCGCGTGGCCAGCAGGCTGTCGCCGCCCAGGCGGAAAAAATTGTCGTGGCGCGACACGCTGGGCACGTTGAGCAACTGCTGCCACAGCTCGGCGACCAGTTGTTCTGCGGCGCTCAGCGGGGCTTCATCCATGGCGCAGTGGGACCGGGCAGCTGCCGCCAATGGCGCAAGCAAGGCACGGCGATCCACCTTGCCATTGCTGCTCAGGGGCAAGTGTTCCAGCACCAGGATCTGTTCCGGGCGCATATAGGCGGGCAGGCATTGCACCAGGTGCTTGGCCAGCACCTGGGCGCAGGTGCTGGCGGTGACAGCAGCCAGCAGGCGCTGATCCTCGACCAGCACCACGGCACGGTTCACGCAGGGATGACGGGCCAGCGCGGCTTCGATTTCCCCCAGCTCGATACGATGGCCGTGAATCTTCACCTGGGTGTCGGCACGCCCGAGAAACTCCAGCAACCCACCCGGGTGGTAGCGGCCCAGGTCGCCGGTGCGGTACCAACCCTCGACAAAGCGCTCGGCATTCAATTGCGGCGCATGGCGATAGCCGCGTGCGACGCCGGCGCCGCCAATCCACAACTCGCCCGTGACCCAGTCCGGGCAGTCGCGGCCAAGGGCGTCGACCACGCGGTAAGCCTGGTTCGCCAGCGGCACGCCGTAGGGGATCGAGCGCCAGCCCGGCAACAGTTGCCGTACCTCGTAATGGTTGGACCAGATCGCCGCTTCGGTGGCGCCGCCCAAGGCAATAAAGCGGCAATCCTGGGCTTGTTGGCGCAGGCGTTGCGGCAGGTCGAGGCCGATCCAGTCGCCCGACAGCAGGGCCACCTTCAGCGCCAGGGGTTGGCGCTCAAGGGCGTTGGCTTCCAGCAGCATGTCGAGCAGCGCCGGTACGCTGTTCCACAGGCTCACGCGGTGGTGTCGCAGGGCCTTGAGCCAGGCGCGGGCGTCGCGGCGCTGGTCTTCGTCGATCAACACCAGGGCCGCGCCCACCGAGAGCAGGCCGAACACGTCATACACCGACAGGTCGAAGTCCAGCGCCGACAGCGCCAGACTGCGGTCCGACGCGTCGATGCCGTAGCAGCGGTTGATCTCGGCCACGGTGTTCATGGCGGCGCGGTGGGTGATTTCCACGCCCTTGGGCTGGCCGGTGGAGCCGGAGGTGTAAATCACGTAGGCCAGTTGGTTGGCGCACACGGCCAGCGGTGCCGATAGCGGTTCGGCGCTTTGCGCCTGGGACGGCTTCAGATGCTTGACGCCTGGCAGCTGTGGGTCGTGCTCGGCGAGGATCAGGCTGACGCCGGCCTGTTGCAGAATGCGTTGGCAACGCTGCAACGGCTGGTCGACACCCACTGGCAGGTAGGCGGCGCCGGCGGCCAGCACGGCCAATACACTCGCGATCTGTTGCGGGCCCTTGGCCAGGGAGACCGCCACCAGGTCACCGGCTGTCACCCCTGCGTCCATCAGGCTACGGGCGATGCGCAACGCCCGTTCGGCCAGTTCGCCGTAGCTCAGGCTGTCATGCTCACCCCACAACAGCGCAGGGCGATGCGGGGCGTGGTGCGCATGCTGGAAAAAGCCCTGATGCAAGGTCGGATCACCCGGCACGCCGGGGCCGGGAGCATTCAGGCGGGCGCGCAGTTGCGCCTGGGCCAGGGGCAGCAAGTCTGGCGGCG
Organism: Pseudomonas sp. W2Jun17; assembly: GCF_023127795.1. Taxonomy (NCBI): domain Bacteria; kingdom Pseudomonadati; phylum Pseudomonadota; class Gammaproteobacteria; order Pseudomonadales; family Pseudomonadaceae; genus Pseudomonas; species Pseudomonas sp. W2Jun17. The sequence goes on from NZ_SPKO01000039.1 coordinate 120,319, forward strand.
CGTCGTCCCAGGCGTGTTCGGCCAGCCAGTGGAGGCTGCGCAGGTAGGCGTCGAACATGGCTTCGACCAGCCCTTCGGGGAACAGGCCGACCACGCGGTCCCAGTTCAGGGCGATGCCGCCGTCGGCTTCCACCACCTGATGATCGAGCCATACCTGTGGGGTTTGGGTCAGGCCGAATACCTGCCGGGCGAACGGCCCGTCTACCGGTGCGGCGGTGCCATCCGGCACCCCCAGGGCACTGGTGAAGACCACCGGCATGTTGACCTGCTGTTCGCCGCGTTGCCGCGCCAGTTGACGCAGCAAGCTCACCGAACCGATGCAGCGGTGTTCCAGCGCATCGCCGAGTTGCTGCTGGGTGCGCCGTGCGCGGTCGATCCAGCGTTCGCCGACCTTGGGCGCATAGCCGAGCAGGGTCAGGGAGGTGAAATCGCCCATGACCTGATCGATCTGCGGATGCACCGGCCGGCGGTCAAACAGGGTCAGGTTGAGACTCAGGTCGGGGCGCGCACTCCAGCGCCCGAGGGTTTCGGCAAACGCGCAGAGCAGTACCGCCGAAGCAGTCAGGCCGTATTGCTGGGCCTTGGCCAGGATCGCTTGCCAGGCATCGGCCTTGACCTGCCCTTGCAGGCGCTCGAAGCGCGGTTGGCCCACGTTGGCGGGGTCGGTTGCCAGGGGCAGTTGCGGGTGCGGCGGCAACGTGGGCAGGCGTTCCTGCCAGAACTGTTGCGCGGCGTGCAATTCGTCAGGTTCCACATGGGATTGCACTTGATAGTCGCGAAATGAAAGCTGCAGCGGTGCCAGGGCCAGCGTCGGCTCGCGGTACAACGCGTCGAGTTCGGCATAGAAACGCAGGATGCTCAGGGCATCAAGAATCAGGTTGTCCAGGCTGATCGCCAGCCGCGTGTGCCGGCCCTGGGTCACCGCCTGCACATCGAACAGCGGCCATTGGGCGGGATCGAACACGCGGTGGGCACAGTGTTCGCGCAGGTCTTCAAGGCAGGCGTAGCGCTGGCCGATCACGAAGGTGGGCACCTGGGGGAGGATGCGTGCCTGGCCTGTGTGGTCGAACACCGTGCGCAGCGTTTCGTGGCGTTCGATCAGGCGTGCCAATGCGTGTTGCAGGCGTGGCAGGTCGAGGTCTTCGACGTCGTATTCGCGGTAGAAGTGGCAGCTCACGCCGCCCAATACCAGGCTGGGGTCGCGGCCCAGCCAGTAGGCTTGCTGCACCTCGGTCATGGGGAAGGGCGCGTGACGTTGGTCGAGGTCCGGTACCACGGTGCGTTGTGTTTCGGCCTGGGCCTGTTGATGCAGGCCTGTGCAGAACTGCGCCAGCACCGGCTTGGCAAACACCTGGGCGATCCGTGCGCCCCCCAGCCCTTGTTCGGCCAGCAGGCGCACCAGGCGCGTGGCGCTCAGGGAGTCACCACCGAGGGCAAAGAAGTTGTGCTCACGGCAGACCTCGCCACAGCCGAGCAATTGCTGCCAGGCGCGGGCCACCTGTTGTTCGATGGCTCCGCAGGGCGGCGACAGCTGGGCAGGGACGGCGCTGCCGTGGTCGGCCAGCCAGCCGTTGAGTGCGTTGCGATCCACCTTGCCATTGCTTGTCAGGGGCCACTGCGCGCAGCCGAGGATCAGGCTGGGAATCATATAGGCCGGCAGGCGCTCGGCCAGGTCCGGCAGCTCCAGCACTGTGGGCTGCTCCGGGCCATTTGCAAGGCGCACCACCGCTGCCAGGTGCTGGCCGACCAGCAGCGCCACCGCCTGTTCGACGCCGGGGCACGCCAGCAGCGCCTGTTCTACTTCACCGGCTTCGATGCGGTAGCCATGCAATTTGAGTTGGAAGTCTGTGCGCCCCAGAAACTCGACCGTGCCGTCGGGGTGGTAGCGCGCACTGTCGCCGGTGCGGTACCAACGCAGGCCCTGGTACTGCACAAATCGTTCGGCGCTGCGTACCGGGTCGCCACGGTAACCCTCGGCCACCCCGGCGCCGCCGATCCACAGTTCACCGGCCACCCAATCCGGGCAGTCATGGCCATGCCGGTCGACGATGCGCAGGCTGACGTTATCCAGCGGCTTGCCGTAGGGCAGGCAATGCCAGTGCAGTGCCTGGCCGGGGGCGGCTTCGAACAGCGTCGAGTGAATCGCCGCTTCCGTTGCGCCGCCCAGGGCCATGAAGCGGCAACCGGGCGCCTGGGCCCACAGACGTGGCGCCAACTGCGGCGCGACCTTGTCACCACCGAGCAATACAGCGCGCAGGGGCAGTGGGGCGTCGGCGCAACCCAGCAACATGTCGAGCAGCGCCGGCACGCAATTGAGCACAGTGGCGCGGTGCTGCACGGCCAGTTCACGCCAGCGTGGGGCGTCGCGTTGCGCTTGGGGCTCGATCAGGATCACCGCAGCGCCGTTGGCCAGCGCGGCAAACAGGTCAAACACCGACAGGTCGAATTCCAGCGCGGAGAGCGCCAGGATTCGGTCTTCGCCATTGAGCTGCAAACGCCGTTGCAGGTCTTCCAGGGTGTTGGCTGCGGCCAGGTGGCTGACCTCCACGCCCTTGGGCTCACCGGTGGAACCGGAGGTATAAAGAACATAGGCCAGGTCGCTGATCGCACCGGGGCGCGGCGCCTGCAACGCGGTGTCGGTGTGCGGCAAGCGAGTGAGCAACAAGCGTGCGCCGGACGACTGGCAGATCTTGCGGCAACGCGCCTCGGGCTGGTCGGCGCCGATGGGCAGGTAGGTGGCGCTGCACGCCAGGATGCCCAGCACGGCGATCACCTGCTCGGGGCCTTTGGGCAGTTGCAACGCCACGATGTCACCGCGCTGCACGCCCTGGCCTTCGAGGTAGGCCGCTACGGCGAGGGCTCGCTCGGCCAGCTCGCCGTAGCTGATGATGTGGTTGCCGTGCAGCAGTGCGGGCAGGGCGGGCGTCAACTGCGCCAGGGTGAAAAAACCTTCGTGCAGGCGTGTCACCGGTAATGCTGTGCGCTGGCCTTGGGTGGCGCGGCGTACGTCAAGCTGGCTGGCGGGAAGCAGCGCCGGCACCGTCTGATCCCAGGCCGCAGCGTCATGGCACAGGCGCTGCAACAGGCCGGTATAGGCATCGAACAGGCCATCGAGCACGCCCTCGGCGAACAACCCTTCGCGGGCGTCGAGGTTGACCAGAATGCCGCCGTCCAGCTCGGTGACCTGGGCGTCCAGCCACACCTGCGGGCCCTGGGAAATGATCCAGGCCGGCTGGCCGAAACTCTCCTGCACGCCCTCGGCGAACAGTTCCCCCAGGCCCAGCGCGCTGGTGTACACCACCGGCGCCAGCACTTGCTCGCCGCGATGGCGGGACAGTTCACGCAACACCTCAAGGCCGGAAAACGCACTGTGTGCGGCATCGCCATGAAAGCGTCGTTGCAGCGCCGTGGCTCGGGCGGCGAAGGTGCCGGTCATGCGGCCGTCCCAGGCCAGCAGGATCGAGGAGGTGAAGTCACCGACCAGGCGCTCGACATCGGTATGCAAAGGCACACGGTTGAACAGCGGCAGGTTGAGCAGCAGCTCAGGCGTCTCGCACCAGGCGCCAAGGGCTTCGCAAAACACCGCGGCCAGGGCCATGGCCGGGGTCAGGGCGTGCTCGCGGGCGTGGCGTTCGAACGCCTGGCGTTGGGACGCCGACAACCAGTGGTGACGGCGGCGCACCTGGCGCTCATCGCCTTGGCTCTTGATGGGCAAGCGTGGGGCGCCGGGCAAGGCGTCCAGGCGCTGCAACCAGTAGTCGCGGGCGTGTCGATGGCGCTCGCGGTGCTCGGGGCTGGCGTGCTCCAGGCGCAGGTCGGCCAGGTAACGGGGGAAGCTGTAATCCAGCGCGGGCAGCGGCTGTAGGCGGTACAACTGCACCAGGTCGCCGAGCAGGGTACGCAGGCTCAAGGCGTCGGCGGCGAGCATGTCGAGGTTCAGGTGCAGGCGCGTGCCCTGGGGCAACAGTGATAACTGGATGTCCAGCACCTGGCCGTGTTCCACGGCCAACTGGCGATGGGAAAGTTCGGCGCGCAAGACGTGCAGATGGTGTTGCCGCTGTTCGGCATCGGCCTGGCGCAGGTCATGCACTTTGAGTCCCGGCCATGGACTGCGGGGCAGGATCTGCTGGCGGCCATCGTCGAGGAATTGCGCCCGCAACATGGGGTGGCGGGCCAACAAGGCGTGCACGGCGGCTTCCAGGCGGGCCGGGTCGACGTCGTGACCGTCGAATTCGTTATAGAAGTGTGCAGCCACACCACCCAGTGCCTGGCCAGGGGCACGGCCGATCCAGTACGCATGTTGCATGGGGGCCAGTTCGAAGGGCTGGCCATCGTCGGCGCTGTGATTGACGGGCGCGGCAGGAGCCGGCGCGGTGTCGAGCAGGGCCAGCCAGGCGCACAGGCGCGGGTCGGCCACCAGCTCGGCGAAACGTGCGGCCAGACCCTGACGCCGCCATTGGCCTGCCAGGCGGATCAGGGTGACCGAATCCAGGCCCCATTCGATCAGGTTGGCCTCCAGAGGGATCTGCTCGGCAGGCTGTCCCAGGGCTTCGGACAGGGAACGGCGCAGCAGGGTTAGGGTTGAGGTGCTGGGAGTGGCCATGGCTCAACGTCTTCTCATCGCTAGGGCCCGGACCGGCGTTGGCCCAGGCGCTGAGGGGCAGGTAATTGCGTGGAAGGAGATGCTAGTCATTCTCATTGTCTCGACTACCCGGATCGAATCGTTTTTGCCCCGTATCCGTTTCCCTTGCGCGGTTTCGGGCGTGTGAGGGGTGGGGCATAACGCCGATCAGCGTGCGGGATACGGTTGGAAAATGACTTGAATCGGGTAGAGCCGCGCCGCCGCCCTTGACTACCGTCGCTCGCCGCCCTTTTGCAGGGCTTGTCCTTGAGGGAGTTGTGGATGTCAGTCGATTCGGGTTTGCAGGTGCGCGGTTTGTGCAAGCGCTACAACAATGGCGTTGAGGCGCTGCGCGGCGTTGACCTGAATGTGGGGCCGGGTATGTACGGTTTGCTCGGCCCCAATGGCGCGGGCAAAAGCAGCCTGATGCGCACCCTGGCGACCTTGCAGCAGCCGGACGCCGGCAGCATCCACCTGGATGGTGTGGACGTGTTGGCCGATGCCGAGCATTTGCGTCGTCGCCTGGGTTACTTGCCACAGCAGCTGGGGGCGTATCCGGGAGTGAGTGCACGGGATTTGCTTGATCGGTTTGCCTGGCTCAAGGGGCGTACCGACACTCGCCAGCGCCGCGAGGAAGTCGAGGGCTTGCTGGCCAAGGTCAACCTGCAGGAAGCCGCGCACCGGGCGTTGGCCACGTATTCGGGCGGCATGTTGCGTCGCTTCGGCATTGCCATGGCCCTGATCGGCTCGCCGCGCTTGCTGATCGTCGATGAGCCGACCGCCGGGCTCGACCCGGCCGAGCGCAACCGTTTTCACCGGGTGTTGGCGGATGTGGCGGCCGAGTCCATCGTGTTGCTTTCGACCCATATCGTTGAAGACGTCGAGAACCTGTGCAGCCGCCTGGCGGTGCTGGCCGCTGGGCAGATTATTGTCGAAGGGCGCCCGGCGGATTTGCTCGAGGCTGAGCAGGGCCGTTTATGGGAGGCGTCGTTCGGCCGTGGTGAGCCGCTGCCCGACGCCTTGCATGTGGCGGCGAGCCCCGACGGCAGCCGCGTGATCGTGCACGGCGAACGTCCGGCTGATCCGCGCTTCAGGCCCCACGCGCCGCGCCTGGAAGACATCTATTACCTGGCGCTGGCCCAGGCCGGCGAGGCAGTCGCGGCATGAATACCTTTGCTCTCTTGACGCGCGAGGCCTGGGTGCAAGTGCGCGCCGGACTGCGCAGCGGCATTCCACTCCTGGTGTTCCTGGGCCTCACCGGCTATTTGCTGATGTCCCTGACCAATGCCGACTACGTGCAGAAAATGGGCGCCAGCGACATCGCACGCAATGCGCCGAGCCTCATCTACCTGATGTCGTGCGGTTGCATGTTTTTCCTGTTTTTCGCGTGGGCCTGGGTGTTCGCCCAACCGGCGCTGCGCGACCGCAAGGCGCAATTGGAAGAGGTGCTGCTGGCCTTGCCGCTGTCGCTGCCGGCGCTGCTGTGGGGGCGCTTTATCGGTGCGGCGCTGGTGGGTGGCTTGCTCGCCAGTTCGCTGATCGTGGGCTTTCTGGTCAGCCCGGTACTGGGCTGGCTCGGCTGGGTGCCGGCCGCGAGTATCGGTGCACCGATGTGGTCGGCGCTGGGGTTTGCCTGGGTTGCGTTGCTGTTGCCGGTCAGCACCGGGGTTGGAGCCTTGTATTACCTGCTGGCCTTGCGCAGCCGTGGCCTGGCGGCACCGTTTGGGTTGGCGACGGTGTTGATGCTGCTGTGGATGTTTGCCGTGGTGGTGCTCAAGGGGGGGCATATAAACCCGCTGTTGGCTGCCAGCCTGGACCCGTCGCTGTTCACCTTTGCCCAGGCCCAGGTCGAGACCTGGAGCGCCGCGCAGAAATCCCAATCGCTGTTGGCCTTGACCCCGGGGTTCTGGCTTAACCGGCTGTTGTGGTGCGTTGTGCCGCTGCTGTTATTGGCCGCTGTATTGGCGCGCACCACGCGCCAGGGCTTGATGGGCAAACGCAGCGGGGCAGTGCTGGCGGAGCCGCCGATGTTACTGACAGGCGCAGTGACCTTGCCTGGCCCGCTGACCCATAGCCAATGGTCGCGCGCCCTGGGGCATGAGGCACGTTGGCAGGTACGCCAGCTGTTTGCCCGGCGCCTCTGGTGGGTGGCGCTCGGCTTGCTGTTGGTGATGGCCGTGCTCAGTGGCTTTGTCCACGGCGTGTGGCATGCGCGAGGGCCGATGGTGCCCCGGGCGGACCTGACCCTGCCGTTGTTGTCGAGTGCGTTGTTCCTGGTGATCGCCTTTATCGTTGCGGCGCTGGTTGGGCTGGTGTGCCGGCGCGATGACGTCGAAGGGTTTGGCGCTATGTTGCAGGCAACTGCGGCCCCGGCGTGGTTGCGATTGCTGGGGCGGGTGGCTTGTGTGCTGCTGGCGACCCTGACGCTTGCGCTGGTGCCGGGCCTGGCCAGCTTGCTGATCAGTGCGATTGCCGCGCCCGACAGCCTGGCGCCGGGCTTTGTGCTGGTGTATCAGGCGTTGGTGTTCGCGCCTCCATTGGTGGAGCTGGCGATGCTCACAGTGCTGGTGCATGCGCTGATCCGCCGATCCGGGCTGGCGTATGCCGCCTCGATGCTGCTGACGTTTTTCCTGGTACTCAACCATGAGTTGGGCCTGGTCACCTATCCGGCCTATGCCATGGCGATTCCTGCGCATGTGAGCGTGTCGCTGCTGACCGGCTGGGCGCCGTGGCTGGCGTTTCTGACGACCTTGGCCGGTTGGAAATTGGCCGGTTGCCTGGTCATGCTCGCGATCGCGGCACTGGCCTTGCCCCGTGGGCCGGAGCGTCGTCGATTGAGCGACGTGCGCCGCGGTTTGCTCGGTTTGCCCGGTGTGTTGCTGGCTCTGGGTGCTGTCGGCTTGCTTGGCAGCGGCGTGTTGTTGCAGCGGCATTTGGTGGAGCAGGGTGATTACCAGTCTGTCGCCGAGCAACGCGCCGAACGCGCCGACTGGGAACGGCGCTGGCTGCCCGGGGCGAGTGCCTGGCAGGTGGCGGGCGGGCAGTTGCAGGTGCAGGTCGATTCGGCCGCCCGGCAGGTGGTGGGCCAGTGGACGTTGGATGGGGTGCTCACTACCGGCCTCGATGCCGAGTTGCCACCGGGTATGCAGGTGACCGCGGCCAGCGTGATGGGGCGCCCCGTTGTGTTTGAACACGCCACCGAGCACCTGCGGGTGCCGTTGGAGGGGTGCGCAGCGAGCGGTTGTCAGGTGGTGTTGAACTGGACGGTGAGTGCTGACGGCTGGCCTGCCGAGGGTGAAGCATTCTGGCTTGGGCCTCAGGGTGCGTGGCTGCAAGCGCACCGTGTGGTGCCACGCTTGGGCCTGGACAGCGAGCGGTTGTTGCGTGCACCGGCCCAGCGCAGCGAAGCCGGGTTGCCGACAGAGGTGCCCCGGTTGCCGACGGGCGCTGCGGTGGCGGTGGATGCCGTTGCACCGGCCGGGCACTGGCAATGGCAGCTTGAGGTCGATGGCCAGGCCATTACCGGCAGCAGTGAGGGGCCGCTGGACTTTGCCTATGCCACGTCGGCTCAGAAGGATATCAGCCGCGAGCACACCGCCCGTGAAGTGCAGGAGGACCTGGACGCGATGAGCGCCTGTGTGGCGCGGCGCCTGGGCAGCCGTCCCAGCGTCGAACAACTGAGTCAGTGGCCTGTCGGCATGGGTGCCAGCCGTCTGAGTCATGGCCATTTACTGCTTGGCCAGTCACCCAATTGGGACGTGGCGCCGACAGGCGTTGGGCGCTGGACGCGCCGTGCCCATATCGCCGAACTGCTTGCCCGCCAATCGCTGGTCGAGGCGAGCAACCTGCGCCAAACCCCCGGCTACCTGTGGCTCAGCCAGGGTGTGGCAGGTGCGCTGGGCCTGCTGTGTGTGGAGGACATCGACGGTGCTGATGCCCGTGCAGCGCTGGTCAAGCTGATGGCCGACGACCTGACCCGTGCCCTGGGCAATGACGGTGAGCCCGTCGGCACCCTGGCCGATGCCCGCGAACAGGAGTGGGCCGCCAGTTATGCCGCACTGGTCAGCCTTGACTGGGTCGCCGGGCAAACTCCCGAACAGCTCACGGCGCTGACCGCCGATGTCCGTAACGGCCAGGGATGGCCAACCGCGATCCAGGGCCTGCTGGGCGCGCCCTCCGATCCTGTGATTGCCGCCGCGCTCAAGCGCTGGGGGCCTGTGCAATGAAGTTGAATCATCCCTGTCTTTTGGAGCTTTGCCATGTCATCTGAACTGTCTATCCAGCCGTTGCGTCGTCCTTTCGGTTGGCGCGCTAACGTATTGACCCAAGCCATGGCGCTGACCTTGTCCAGCCAGATGTGCACGGCCTATGCCGCTGACTATCAACCCGCCGCCAGTAGCGAGACCATCGAGCTGGCGCCAGTAACGGTCAGTGCGCGGTTGAACCAGGAAAGTGCCAAGGACATTCCGTTCGGCCTCTCGGTGCTTGACGGGCAAACCCTGGAGACGCGTCGCCTGCGCACCCTGGAGGATGCCTTGCGCACCACGCCGGGGGTGGATGTGAACTCCTGGGGCGGCGCCAACGATGCCAACGTACGCATCCGCGGGGTCGGCTCGCTGAACCAAATGAGCATGGATGACGGCTCGGTGGTGCTGAACGTGGACGGCGTGCCGATGTCGGTGCGCAACGCGGCAATGGCCACCCTCGACGTGCAGCAAGTGGAAGTGCTCAAGGGGCCGCAAGGCACGTTGTTCGGACGTAACAGCGAGGCCGGCGCGATTAACGTCACCACCCGCAAACCTACCCGTGAGCTGGAAGGCTATGTGCGCGGCGAGGTGGGCAACCAGGGCCAGTTCATAACGGAGGGCGCAGTGGGCGGGCCGCTGACCGAGTCCCTGGCCGGGCGACTTGCCGTGCGGCGCAGCGGCTTTGATAACTGGGTCGATGACCAGCAGGATGGCGACCCCCTGACCAAGCCCCGCGACCTGGCATTGCGCGGCAGCCTGTTGTGGGACAACGATGAAGGGACCACCGGCCTGCTGACCGTCGAACGCCAGCGCGCCGATCATTATGCCGGCTCGGAGATCCTGCGCCCGTTCGGCAATCGCCCGAGCCTCGATTACACCCCGGGTACGTTCAATGGCAACAAAAAGACCAACGAGCGTTATTCCTTCGAGCTCAACCATGACCTGGCCCAGGCCCGGATCACCTCGATCAGCGCCTACACCAGCACCGACTTCAATGCGGTCAAGGGTTATGACCGCAACATCACCCAGGCGCTGTATGGTCAACCGTTTGAATACCTGATCGAAGACTCGGCCCACGAGCGGGTCTGGAGCCAGGACCTGCGCCTGGGTTCGCTGGCGGATGCCGAGGTGTTCTGGGTGACCGGGGTGAACCTGTCGCGCTCCGAGCGCAGCTTTGACTCCAACAACTTCACCAACGGCGCGAAGCAGTTGCGCGACTTCACCACCAACAGTTATGCCGCCTACGGCGAGGTGACCTTCCCGATTGCCGAAGACTGGAAACTCACCACCGGCCTGCGCCATACCTGGGACCGCAAGACCTACGGCGCCGACTACAGCGGTGGCGGCAAGCTGGTCAGCGACAGCCGACGCTTGCAGGACGACTACAACACCGGGCGCGTGGCCCTGAACTACGCGTGGACGCCGCAGACCAATGTGTATGCGGTGTTGTCGCGGGGCTATAAGTCGGCCGGGTTTAACGACTACGCCACCTCGATCAAGGACAGCGAGCCCTACAAGGCGGCCAAGGTGAACTCCGCCGAAGTCGGCTTCAAGCATGAAAGCCAAGGCGGTGCGTTGAACCTGGAAGGCGCCTTGTTTATCACTCGTGTGCAGGATGACCACCTGCTGGGGTATGACTTCAAGAGCATGGCCGTCAGCGCCGTGAATGCCGACACCCGCAGCAAAGGCGCCGAGTTGTCGAGTACCTGGCATGTCACCGATGAACTGACCCTGGGCAGCGCCATCAGCTACACCAACGCGGTGGTCACCTCCGATGCGCCAGGTGTTTCCGGTGGTGATGTGGCCAAGGGCAGCCGCGTGCCGGATGTGCCGTTGTGGAGTGGAAACTTCAGTGTGGCCTGGAAGAAGCCTTTGGGTGAACTGCTGGGCTTTCCCGCGCCGCGCTTGAACACCTTGCTCAACTACCGCGTACAGAAAAACCGCCCGGCTGATCCGCAGAACCACTATGACCTCAAGGGTTACGCCAAGTTGGACTTGCACCTTGGGCTGGAGAGTGGGGGGTCGGAGGTTTATCTGTGGGGCGATAATTTGCTGGATGCGCGGTATGACCTGTATGGCGCGTACTCCACCGACACGGTGCTGACCGGGATGCCGGGGCGCGGGCGTTCGGCGGGGGTGGGGTATAGCTATCAGTTCTGAGGCAGCCACTGGGTGCAATGTGGGAGGGGCTTGCTCCCGCTGGCGACCTGACAGTTGACCAGCATGTTGGATCAGACCGAGTACATATCCGTTATTTAGGTAACGGCCACTATTGGTTCCGCTTTTACAGCGGGTCACTTTCGAAAAGCGCGAAAGTAACCAAAGCGCTCTTGCCCCACCACTCTGCACCTCGCTTAGGCTCGGTGTGCCCGTAATCCGCCATGGATTTGGGGGGCCGCCGCCACGCGCCATCCATGGCGCGGGGCGGCTAAACCGGCATCCCTGCCGGTTTACCCCCCAAATCCATGTCGGATTCCGGCCAGCGTGGTTTAACGGGGCGCCTGAGATCAAAAGCAGATCAAGATCAAGATCAAGATCGGCTCGCTGCGCATCGTGGTTACCGTCGGCTGCTACACAGCTGTGTAGATACCCATGCCCCGATGGGGGAGTGTCAGTCAGGACATTTGTGACTGATCCACCGCCATCGGGAGCAAGCCCCCTCCCACATTTGAACTCAGGACAGCCGGCCGAATCGCGTCGGTTCAGAATTGATAGGTATAGCCCACGCCCACCGTCCTCCGACGCGACGGCCCACCATAGGCCACCGGGTCACTGTAGAAACCATAGGTGTCATACGTCTGGTTCAACAGATTGTCGGCAAACGCATACACCTCGCCAAACTTGCTCTCCAGGCCCGCCCGCAGGTCGAGTTTCTCGTAGTTGTCCAGGTTGAAGTGGTTCTGCGGGTCAGCCGCGCGTTCACCAACCAGGTGGTAGTTGAGGCTGGTGTTGAGGCTGGTCTGGCCAAGGCTGGCGAAGTTGCCCAGGGGGTGTTTCCAGCTGGCGTTGACGTTGCCGCTCCAGCGGGGCACATCCGGGGTGCGGTTGCCGGCGGCGACGTCACCGGCCTGGATGCCTTGCACGCCGCTGGTGATCTTGGCATCGAGGTAGGTCGCGCTGGCGGCCAGGGTCAGGCCGTAGTCGAAGCGCCAGCTACCTTCCAGTTCGGCGCCGCGGGTGCGGGTGTCGGCGTTGAAGGCGTTGGTGGCGAAGGTCGCCGCGTCGTAGCCAAGCAAGTGATCATCGTGCACGCGGGTGTAGAACAGCGCGCCGTTGAGGCTGCCGCGACGGTCGTCGGTCTCGCTCTTGAACCCCAGTTCGGCGGCCCTGCTGACGGCGGCCTTGTAGGGTTCGCTGTCGCTGACCTGGGAGGCATAATCATTGAACCCGCCGGATTTATACCCTCTTGCCAATTGCACGTAGACGTTGGTCTGTGGGGTGATCGCATAACTCAGGGCGACGCGGCCGGTGCCATAGTGGTCGGTGAGTGCGCGCGAGTCGTCCACGGCGCTCGAACCTGCGAAGTATTGGCCGTCGTAGGTCTTGCGGTCCCAGGAATGGCGGTAGCCGGTAGTGAGTTTCAGGCGTTCGGTGAGCGGGACAGTCACTTCGCCGTAGCCTGCGTAGGTGGTGGTAGTGAAGTCGCGGAACTTGGCGCCGGAGGTGCCGTAGGTGTTGCGTGGGGTGTCGTAGCTGCGTTCATTGCGGCTGGCGGCGACGCCGGCGACCCAGAACACGTCGGAATCGGGCAATGAGCCCAGGTGTATATCCTGGCTCCAGCTGCGCTCGAAGGATTTGTCCACCACCCAGAACTCACCGGGCGTGCCATAGAGGGCGCCCATCAGCTTGCTGTCGTAGGCGATCAAGCCGGTGAAGTCGGCAGTGCCAGTGGCGGTGGTGGAGGTCAGCCGACTGTTGGCGAAGTCGTGGTCGACCTTGATCGTGTAGCGCTCGGTGGTCTTTTCGTTGTCGTCGAACAGGCCAGGCGTCAGGTCCAGGCTCGGGTGGCTGCCGTAGGGGCGCAGTACCAGGGAATTGGTGGCGCGTTCGGTCTGCTGGCGTTCGGCGCTGAACAGCACGTGGGTGTCATCGTTGAGGTCCCACAACAAGCTGGCGCGATAGGCTTCGTTGCGCGGTTTGGTAATGGGGTTATGGGTCTGGTCGTTGTCGATCCAGCTGTCGTAGCCGGCACGTCGCACCGCCAGGCGGCCGCTGAGGCTGTCACTGAGCGGTCCGCCAATGGCGCCTTCGGTGAGGAACTGGCCTTTCTGGCCGACTTCACCACGCACATAACCTTCGAGTTCCCGGCTGGGTTGGCGGGTGGTGATATTCACGGCACCGGCCTGGCCGATTGCGCCGGACAGTGTGCCCTGCGGCCCCTTGAGCACTTCGATGCGGTCGACGTCGAGGGTGCCGAACCCCAGGCTGCGCGACGACACAGGTACGCCGTCGATATTGAATGCGACCGAACTGTCGTCCATGGACATCTGGTAAAGCGAACCGACACCGCGGATCAACACGTTGAAGTCGTTGGGCCCGCCGGAAGAATTGACGCTGACCCCTGAGGTATTGCGCAGTGCGCTTTCCAGGGTATCGAGGCGTTGGGTACGCAGTTGTTCGCCATCGACCACACTGACGCTGATCGGTACTTCCTTGGAATCTTCCTGGGCCAAGCGCGCCGTTACCGTGGAGGCGGGCAGTTGCAGAGGTTCGCTGAGGGTGGCGGCGAAGGCGGTAGGGGTCAGTGTCAAAGCAATCGCTATTGTTATACTATTACGTTTGTAGCAAGATTGACGGGTAGCCGCCGTGTTGCATCGTGCAGACATGATGGGACCTTGACTGAGAGTTCTGATCGGCGTGCGTTGCTCAGGGGCAGCAGCAATCTGGCTTGGCACGTGCGGTGCGCCAAATGCTAATAATTATCAATTGCAGAGTTCTACCCCGATGTGGTCTGATTCGAGCCGTATCCGGTCAGCCAGGAGATTTACGATGTCAGCCGTTCAGGGAGGCGCAGGAGAACCGATGCCGGTCTCGCGAATCATTACGGGAGGGTTTGGTAGCGATCTGGGGCCGGGAGCGCATTGCCGGGTCACGCGTATGACCCTGCAGGAGGGCCTGGACATCGTGCGTTGGCAGAGTATCTTTGAGCAGCCGGTAGAGTTGCCCTTGCAAGACGACAGCGAGTGCATTCACTTCAGCTTCACCAACCTGTTAAAGGGCAAGGCCGCGTGCAGCTTTCGCGATGGGCGCCGGCAACGTCGCTATGTGATTGATGAAGGCGCGGGCAGCATCAGCTTTGGCCGTTGCCGCCACGGCCTATATCACCAGCACGGCGAGATCGACAACATCACCGTCATGATTCGCCCCGAGTTGCTGGCCCAGTGGGAATTGAAGCTCGACCCGCTGCTGAACAAGGCATTGGCCTGCGAACATTGCTTCCTCGACGGCCATCGCAGCGGTGAAATGAGTGCTACCGCGCACATGCTCGGCCTGGCCATGGACCACGGCGCCAGCCTGCCATCGGCCCCGCCGCGCAGCAGCCTGTGGCTGTACGGGCAAAGTGTCACGCTGGTCAGTCTGTTCCTCGAAGCGCGCCAGGATGGCGAATGCACCTGCCGCGTCAGCCACACCGACCGCCAGCGCCTGGTGCGGGCCCGCGATCGTTTGCTGGAAGATCTGGGCAAGGCGCCAAGCCTGTCGGAGTTGGCCCGTGAGTCCGGCTTGAGCCAGCCCAAGCTCACCCGCGGGTTTCGCCAGCTGTTCTCCAACAGCGTCTATGGCGTGTTCCAGCAGACGCGCATGATCCAGGCGCGCAGCCGCTTGATGAGCGGCAATGAATCGGTGATGCGCATCGCCTCGGACCTCGGTTATGCCAACGCCAGCCATTTCGCCACTGCGTTCCGCAAGCAGTTCGGGATCAATCCGTCGATGTTGAAAAATGGCGGGCGCGGCAGAGCCCTGGATGTCGGCTGACTAGAAGGTCGCTTTCACCTGCAGTCCCAGCACCAGCGCGTTGTCGATGTTCTGTGCGGAAAACGCCCCCGGCTCGATGATGTATTGCACGTCCGGGCGCAAGGTCAGCCACGGTGTGGCCTGGTAGCCGTAGCTGAGTTCGATCAGCTGTTCAGCGTTGTCCAGGTTGGCGTAGGCCGCATCCGCATTATCCCGGCTGCGCGGGTTGGGCACTGCACGGCCATAACCGAGGGCGACGGTATCCCGGGGGCGACTGTCGAACGGTTTGTACAGTACCAGCCCCGCGCCATACCACTTGGTGAACGGCGAAGCCGCTTCGCTGGCCGCAGAGTATTGGCCGAAGGCGTGCAAGCTGCGGCCTTGGGAGGATTGGGAGGCCCACACCGCCTGGTCGATCAACAGGTAGTGACCGCCGCGCCCGCTGACGTCCTTGTTGCTGCCAATGCGTTTTACATCGGAACTGTCGTAGTAATAACCGAGCTTGTATTCACCCGGCAGGCTGCCCGCGTGCTTGTAGATCAGCTCGATGGGCACCACGGTGCCGGTGGTGTGCTTGGGCCCCAGGTGCCAGGCGCGGCTGGAGTTGCCATTGCTGGAAGGGTCGACGTTGAACGCCGCCACCCGCAGTTGCCAGTTTGGCGAAAAGTCATATTTCACCCGCGCGCCCAGGTGCGCATTCGGGTAATTGGCCCAGCCACTGCCGCCCGACATGTTCAGCGGATGCCCGCAGAAACCGGCGTTCATGAAATTGCACAAAATGCCGCTGTCCAGGCCGCCGAGGTCATTGCCCATGGCCATGTAGCCGAGCTTGACGTTGAGTGCGGAGGTGAACAGCGTGCGCTCGTAGCTCAACTCGGTGAGGCGCGTGTAGAGGCCGCCGTAGTTTTCCTGGATCGGCAGGCGGTTGCCCACCAGGTCTTCGGAAGCGCTGTTGCCGCGTCGGTCGTTGATGGTTAGCTGGATGCGGTCGCCGTTGTTGAAGCCGTAGAGCTTGCCCAGGTCGAACTGCACGCCGAGCTTGAGGTTTTGCGAATAGCGGGCCGAGCGATGCTGGCCGCCGTGGGCGTTGTAAGCGGTTTCGCCGCTGTAGTCGCCGGTAAAGCGGATGCCTTGTGCGTCGAGCTCACGGCGCAGGCCGCCCCAGTCGCCGGTCAGGGTGGTGTCGTCGGCTTGAACGGGCAGGGCAGCAGTCAACGCCAGGCCGAGCACCAGGCGCCCAAGGGAGGTATGAGAAGTAGGGTTCATGCGGGGTTCCAAACGCAAAGCGCGGTGCGGGAGCACCGCGCGAACAGAGGGGGGTTACGGCAGGGCGTAGGCGATCACGTAGTCGCCGCGGTCGGTGGACTGGCGCGCGCCGCCGGCGGTGACGACGATGTACTGCTTGCCGGTTTTTGGCGACACGTAGGTCATCGGGCCACCCTGGCTGCCGACCGGCAAACGGGCTTTCCAGATTTCGTCACCGTTGCCACTGTTGAAGGCGCGCAGGTAGAAGTCCTGGGTGCCGGCGATAAAGATCAGGCCGCCTTGGGTGGACAGCGTGCCGCCCAGTGTCGGCAGGCCGACTTTGATTGGCAGGTGCATGCGGATGCCCAGGGGGCCGGTGTCTTCAACCGTGCCCACCGGCACTTGCCAGGCAACTTTTTGCGTCTTCATGTCGATGGCGGTCAAGGTGCCGAATGGCGGTGCCTGGCAGGGAATGCCGGCCACCGACAGGAAGCGGTTCTTGTTGACCGCGTAAGGCGTGCCCTTGAGCGGCACGGCGCCCATACCGGTGTTCAGTGCTTCACCACCGGAAGAGGCCTGGGCCTTGTTTTGCGACGGCACCATCTGGATCCACAGCCCCAGGCGCATGTCGTTGACGAAGATAAAACCGTGTACCGGATCGGTGGAGATGCTGCCCCAGTTCATGCCGCCGAGCGAACCCGGAAAGCTCAGGGATTTATCGGTGCCCGGCGCGGTGTACAGGCCGTCGTAGCGCATGCCTTTGAAGTCGATACGGCACAGCAACTGGTCGTACGGCGTAGCACCCCACATGTCCGATTCGGTCAGGGTCTGCGCGCCAATCTGCGGCATACCCACCGATTTTGGCTGGGTCGGGGAGTATGGTTCGTTGGGAATGTTCGCGGCCTTGACCGGCACTTCCTGCACGTCGGTCAGCGGCTTGCCGGTGGCGCGGTCGAGCACGTAGATCTGCCCGGCCTTGGTGCCGATCACCACAGCCGGTACCGTTTTGTCGCTGCCTGGCGGGGTGAAGTCGATCAGGCTCGGCTGCATTGGCAGGTCGAAGTCCCAGAGGTCATTGTGGACGGTCTGGTAGACCCACTTTTCAGCACCGGTGGACGCGTCGAGCGCCAGCACGGAGGCGCCATATTTGTGGTTCAGCTGGGTGCGTTCCACGCCGTAAATGTCGGTGGAGGAGCTGCCCATCGGCAGGAAAACGGTGTTCATCAGCGGGTCGTAGGACATCGGCGCCCAGCTGTTCGGCGTGCTGCGCACATAGGTGCTGCCCGCGGCCGGCGCTTGCTTGTCTTCAGGGTTGCCTGGGTCGAACGCCCAACGCATCTGGCCGCTGATCACATCAAAACCACGGATCACGCCGCCTGGCATATCGGTCTGCACGTTGTCGGCGACACGGCCACCGACAACGACGGTGGTGCCGGCGATCAAAGGCGCCGAGGACAGTTGGTAGTAGCTGTCCGGCACATTACCCAGGCCGGCTTTCAAGTCCACTTGGCCATGGGTGCCGAAGTCTTCGCAGAACTTGCCGGTGTCGGCATCCACGGCGATCAGGCGCGCATCAATGGTGTTGGTCAGCAGGCGACGCTGGCACTGCGCACCGGCAGGCACGCTGGCGGCAATGATCGGCGAGCTGTTGGGCTGGGTCGGCTGGGCAATCGGCGCAGTGGCGTCGAAGTAGGCCATGCCACGGCAACGCTGCCACACCGCTGACTGGGCGTTGACCTCGTTCTTCCACAGCTCTTTGCCGGTGTCGGCGTCCAGAGCGATCAAGTTGTTGTGCGGGGTGCAGATGAAGACTTTGTTGCCGATCTGCAAGGGCGTCAACTGGTCTTCGGCGCCGTTGCCGTCGCTGATGGCCACGTCACCGGTGTGGTAGGTCCAGGCGACTTTGAGTTTGTCGATGTTGTCGCGATTGATCTGGTCCAGCGCGGCGAAGCGGCTGCCGCCCTCGGTGTTGCCGTAGTGCGCCCAGTCTTTCTGTGCATCGGCTTCGGCTACCGGGGTGATGCCAGGGCCGGCACCGGTCGGCGCCACGCTTGGGTGAGCGACGAACATATTGCCTGCCGCCACCGCCACGCCGACTGCCAACAAAGCCGCGACCGCATAAGCGCCACGCGCCGGTTTGCCGGCCAGCAATGGATATACCAGCGCCACCACCACGCCGATCACTGCGAACATGAACAGCCGCGAGAACAGCGGCCAGTACACCAGGCCCACGTCGGCCACCGCCCATACGGCCGTACCGACGAGGAACGCGGCAAACAACCACGCTCCGGCAGGCTTGCGCCGAGCGATCAACAGGCCGGAGACAGCCATGGCCACGCCACCTGCCAGGAAGTACCAGGAACCTCCCAGGCTGACCAGTTTGGCGCCGCCCACGGCAAGCGCAAGACCGAGCAGGGCGATGACAACGCCCAGGCCCAGGAGTAGAAATCTAGAGACGCCAGCGGCGCGCGATGCTCGTTTCATGTCGAATAGACTCGAGTGAGAGAGGGCAAAGACGCGATTTTAGCAAGATAAGTAACCGGTTAGTACATTGTGCCTCGTAATAGTCTTTTACAACTACGGCGACGATGCCTTGGCTCAGGCCAACGCATCGCGCTGCATCGATTGCAGGTTCTTCTCAATGGTTTCGCAAATCGCCTCCATCTGGATCTGATGCTCGCTGGAGTGAAACGGGCTTTGCAGGTCGGTGCCGATACGCTCGATGGCCAGCAGCATGAAGCCCACTACCGTGGAAGCCAGCGGGGTAAACCAGCCGAGGGATTCCACCAGGCCCACCGGTACGATCAGGCAGAACAGCGAGATGAACAGCCGCGGGAAATACACGTAGGGGTAGGGCAATGGTGTATTGGCGATGCGCTCCATGCCGCCTTGGGCATTGGACAGGTCGACCAGGGTCGACTCCAGCCGCGCCAGGCGAATACTGTCCAGGTGGCCGGCTTTGTATTCCTTGGCCAGCAACGCCGCTGACCCGGTCAGGATGTCATTGGCAAAATTGTTGGTCGCGCCATTGCGGGCAAATTCCTCGGCGGGGATAAACGCTCGCACTTCATCCGGGCAGGGTTCGCCCTTGAGGTGGGCGGCCAGGCAATTCACATACGCCACATGGCGGCGCAGCAATGTGGATTTGATCGGATTCACTTCGCCGTCGGGGTCATCCAGCAGCGTCAGCACCTGGCGCGCAAAGCTGCGTGAATTGTTGACCATCGCCCCCCATAACGTGCGCGCTTCCCACCAGCGGTTATAGGCGCTGCTGTTGCGAAAACTGATCAACACCACCAGCGCCGAACCCAGCAATGTCAGTGGCATCAGCGGCAGGTTGATCTTGGTGGTGAGAAACAACATGAAGTCCACGGTTACTGCCACATCCCACAGCAATAGCCAGAACAGGGCCCAGCCCACATAGCCCATGGTCTTGATGATCAGGCGGTATTTCTTCAGGACGGCAGCTTTCAAACGAGAACCTCGCGGCGGGCGGTTGGCAACAATGCTCTGTTACGACGCCACGCAAGGGAGAAAGGTTCGCCGGTTGCTGAATCGATTCGTCGACCAGTCACTCGCTTCGGAGGATGTAACGAGAAGTTACGCGCAGGTGTGCGCAGAGGGTCCACTTGAATCTGGAACAACTTTGGTACTGATGACGTCTTGTCCGGCAATCGCTGTACATTGAGTTCGAGGCAAAAAGCCATTAACCGTAGGGTTTACCACGTGATTTGTTTTGGGGCCGGGCTGCAGGGATTTCGTAGCTGAGATCAGTGGAATCAAGTTGGATGATCAGGGCTCTTTCATGCATGTCAGTTCGTTGAAGTCGGCTATGTGTAATACCGCGCAAGCGCTCGAACGTCATAAGGATTTTGAATCGTGCCTGAGAGCGCATTACCACGTGCTGCTCGTGCCCTATTCCCGAAGACCGTTTTTCTACAAGAGTGCACTTAAATACAGCCGTTTGATGGTGTCGTTTGCCTTATTGAGTGAATACTTCCCCACACCCTTACCGTTATTGTCGGAAGTTAAGACCCTGTGTGTGACGCGCAGGTATTGTTCAAAAAACAGCCTGGAATCAATGTTCCTGTTATTGCGGGCGCTGGGCTTCATGGACGTCGCGCCGCACCCCGAAGACAGTCGCTTCAGGGTCTACGCGCCGTCGGATGAGGCCTGTCGCGAAGCGTGTTTGATGTTGACCTCGCTCACCGAGTCATTGGCGCGGCTTTACCCTGAGCGGGCGATTTTCCGGCAAATGCGCGAGTTGGATGACCGGGGCTTCCTGTCCCTTTATTTCAAGGGCTTTGCCATTATCCTCGACGCCGATCTCACGGTGGATGTACTGCTTCCCGAGTGTTACTGGTTGGTGAAAAGAGACGCCGGGCATCTGTTGATGCTGGCGATTTATAACGATGCCTTCGCGCCGGAAAATGATCGGGCCACGTTCCGGTCATCGTCTTATCTGGCCTTGGCCAAGCAACTTTCCGTGTCCAAGACTCACATTATTCGAATGGTCCAGGAGGGTGTCGAGAAGGGGTATTTCAAAGCTCACTCCAAGACCCGGCTGGAAGTGCTGCCGCCTTTTGTCAGCCTGGTAAAACGCTTTATGGCCTTTTCTTTTGCGCTGGGCCTGCATGCTATTGAGATGGGAGCGTAAGGATGCCTGCTAACTTGAAGTTAAGGCCCAGGATGCGCAGGTTGTTGTCGCCTGCGGTGACCCAAGCGGAATGGATCGGGATCATTGCCTGGGTCGGTATCTGGCTGATTCATCCAGCCATGCAGTTCGACCTGTCCATGTTGGGTGTCACCATTGGCCTGTTGCTGGTATGCCGGTTTCACTCCAAAACCGCCAACTTTCTACTGTGGCGGATGCTGGGAGTGGCCTATATCGTGATGTTGTCCGTGGGGTTTGCCTATGTCATTGGCCTTAATCAGGAGTTGCGTATCTACGGCTTGCCCCTGGCCGTCACCCTGGTGGTCGGCAGCGCTATCTTGTTTATCAGTGTTCAGGATTATCTGGTCGGCGCCCTGTTGGTCTGGTTCATATTATGGTCGCCGATGCAGGCCGATATATATGCAGGAACACAGGCTTATCTGCTGATATTTTGCGCATCTTCGGTCTCCATCGGTTTCATCCTGAGTTATTCGTATTTGAAGAACCTGCGTTCGGTGTTGTTGGTGGAAAGCGAGTTTCGCGCCTTGGCCGAAACCGATTATTTGACCTCGATCCTTAACCGTCGCGCTTTTATGCAAAGCTTCGAACAGCTGCTCGACAGCGGCCAGGCTGGCTACTTCATCATGTTGGATATCGACAGCTTCAAGGCAAAAAATGATCTGTACGGTCACGATGTCGGTGACAAGATCCTGCGGGCCATGGCCGTGTGCCTGAAAAACGCCAAAGGCAGCCACAGCTTTGGAAGAATCGGCGGGGAGGAGTTCGGCGTGTTGTTGCAGGACGATGACCCGGTCTTCGCCCGTGAGTTCGTGCTGGGTTTGTTGCAGGCCATACGCTCAAGTGTTGCCGCGCCTCACAACTACACCTGCAGTGCGGGCATGGCACGCTTCGCGCCAGGTGACGAGTTATCGGCGGTGCTCAAGATGGCGGACAAAAATCTCTACGGCGCCAAGCGCAATGGCAAGGACTGCGTGCACCTTAATGGCGTGTTGCTGCAGCCTGTTGCGTCCTGATGGGCAAAACGCCGGCTAGGATTGCGCAAGAACACTCGCCAGCAGCCCGGGAAAGCGGCTCTCAAGCTCTTCACGGCGCAACGAATTCATATGGGTGGTGCCCACATTGCGCGTGTGTACCAGGCCCGCATCACGTAACACCCTGAAGTGGTGGGACATGCTGGACTTGGGCCGCCCGCCATCCAGTTCACCACAGCTGGCTTCGGCCACGCCGGCCAGGCAGCGCACGATGTCCAGGCGCACGGGGTCGCTGAGGGCGTACAGCACGCGCTCAAGCGTCAATTCTTGCAGGGTAGGGTGTTTGAAGGCTCGCATGGGGCGGATCATAACAGGGGGGTAGCGTTCAATACCATAGTTCGATTACCATCGAACTATCGAATCACACACGCTTCTCTCGGAGTATCTGATGTCCGCATTGTTCGAACCGTTCAAACTCAAAGACGTTACCTTGCGCAATCGCATCGCCATCCCGCCGATGTGCCAATACATGGCCGACGACGGCATGGTCAACGACTGGCACCATGTGCACCTGGCCGGCATGGCCCGGGGCGGTGCCGGCCTGCTGGTAGTCGAGGCCACAGCAGTCGCACCGGAGGGGCGTATCACCCCAGGCTGCGCCGGTATCTGGAGCGATGCCCATGCCCAGGCGTTCGTGCCGATGGTCAAGGCCATCAAGGCCGCAGGTTCGGTACCGGGCATCCAGATCGCCCACGCGGGCCGCAAAGCCAGCGCCAACCGCCCATGGGAGGGCGATGACCACATCCCGGCTTCCGATGCCCGCAGTTGGGAAACCATCGCGCCGTCGGCCATTGCATTCGGCGCTAATTTGCCCAACGTGCCGCGTGCCATGACCCTGGAAGACATCGCCCGCGTCCAGCAAGACTTCGTCGATGCCGCCCGTCGCGCCCGCGATGCCGGTTTTGAATGGATCGAACTGCACTTCGCCCACGGTTACCTGGGCCAAAGCTTTTTCTCCGAGCACTCCAACCAGCGCACCGATGCCTACGGCGGCAGCTTCGATAACCGCAGCCGTTTTCTCCTGGAAACCCTGGCCGCCGTACGCGAAGTCTGGCCGGAAAACCTGCCACTGACCGCACGCTTTGGCGTGATCGAATATGACGGCCGCGACGAGCAGACGCTTACCGAATCCATCGAGTTGGCGCGCCGCTTCAAGGCCGGTGGCCTGGATCTGTTGAGCGTCAGTGTCGGTTTCACGATTCCTGACACCAACATCCCGTGGGGTCCGGCGTTCATGGGGCCAATTGCTGAACGTGTACGTCGTGAAGCCGGTATCCCGGTGACATCGGCGTGGGGCTTTGGTACTCCGCAACTGGCCGAAGGCGCGCTGCAGGCCGGTCATCTGGACTTGGTTTCGGTAGGGCGTGCGCATTTGGCCGATCCGCACTGGGCGTACTTTGCCGCCAAGGAGTTGGGCGTGGACAAGTCCTCCTGGACCTTGCCGGCGCCTTACGCACATTGGTTGGAACGCTACCGTTGAGGCCAGCCAGCCGGTGATATGAGCCACTCGATTGAGTGGCTTTTTTTCGCCCGTGGTTTTTGCAGTACCCGCTCGATACAACGCCGATACTGGAAAAATAACAAATGAGAATTGATATCAAACGAGAATATGCTGAGATATGATGCGCGGCGAATTATTGGCAGGTTTGCCGCCCCATCTGGCTCATTCACTAGGTTTACATCCATGCGTCGTACCCTGATTTCAATCTGTGTGCTCCAGGCGTTTTCCCCTTTGACCTGGGCAGAGGATGCCCCTGCTGAAAAAGCCAGTATCGAGCTGCAAGCCACCAATGTGACTGCTACTGCAGATTTCGAATCGGCGCAGGGCCCGGTTCAGGGCTACCACGCCACCCGTTCAGCCAGTGCGACACGCACCGACACCTCGATTCATGAAACCCCACAGTCCATCAGCGTTGTCTCCAAAGACGTGGTCGAGGATATCGGCGCAACCCGCCTGCAAGATGCCCTCGACTACGCCGGCGGCGTCGGCCGCGCCAACAACTTTGGCGGCCAGGGCCTGACCACCTTCACCGTACGTGGCTTCACCACCGGTGAGTTCTACCGCAATGGGTTCCCGATCAACCGGGGCTACCCGAACATGCCGGATGCCAACACCATCGAACGCCTTGAGGTGTTGCGCGGCCCCGCAACCATGCTCTACGGCCGTGGCGACCCCGGTGGTACGTTCAACGTGGTGTCCAAGCAACCCTTGGCCGAACGCACCGTCACCCTGGGCAGCCAGGTGAATGACCAGGGCATGAAGCGCGGCACCCTGGATGCCTCCGGCCCTCTGGACGAAGAGGGCCGTCTGGCGTATCGCCTCAACGTGGTGGGCGAGGGTGGCGATACCTTCCGCGATCATGTCGAGACCGAGCGCTACGGCGTGACGCCGGTGATCACCTGGCAGGCCACCGATGCCACCAAGGTGACCTTCGAAGGCGACTTCATGCGCAACAACCACCCGCTGGACCGTGGCCTGACGCGTTTCCCCAACCAGCGCGGCACGCCATCGCGCGATACGTTCTGGGGCGACAAGGATGCCGGCAAGCTGCACAACGACAACAACATGGCCCAGTTGCGTTTCGAGCACGCGCTCAACGACAACTGGACCCTGGGCGGCGGTTTCCAATGGTTGGACGGCAGCTTGAAAGGTAACGCCATTGAAGCCAATGGACCGAGCAGCCTGGGCGCCGATGGCCGTACCCTGCAACGCAACTTCAACTACCGCAAGCTGGAATGGACCGACAAGGATTACCAGCTCAACCTGACGGGCCACTTCTCCACGGGCGGGTTCGAGCACACCTTGCTCACCGGTATCGAGTACGAGGATTACGACTACAAGTCGATCATCCAGCGTTCCAGTGCGGCCCTGGGCACTTACCCGATCGACATCTTCAATCCGGTGTACGGCCAAACGCGCCCGGCGCTGACTCGCACGCCCACCCACGATAAAGAAAACCTCAAGACCTACGCTGCCTTCGTGCAGGACCAGGTGGCACTGACCGAGCGTCTGAAAGTCTTGGCAGGTGCGCGTTTCGAGCGTTTTGAACATGACTACCAAAGTTATGTGGCGGGAGTAAAACCGTGGACCGCCGCCGACAACGCCGTCACGCCGCGTGTGGGCGTGATCTACGACCTCACCGACACCGTCGCGGTCTATGCCGACGCCGCCCGTTCGTTCAAGCCCAACACCGGCGCCAGCCGCGAAGGCGGTGGTTTCGCGCCGGAGAAAGGCAAGTCCTACGAGATGGGCATCAAGTGGGAGGCGCTTGATCGTCAACTGAGCGTCGACGCGGCGGTCTACCAGATCGAAAAGAAAAACGTGCTGGCCACCGACCCTTTGGACAATACCCTGAGTGTCGCGACCGGCCAGGTACGCAGCCGCGGATTTGACCTCAACGTGGCAGGCAACCTCACCCCCGAGTGGCGTGTGATCGGCGGCTACGCCTACGTGGACGCCGAAGTCACCCGCGACACCACCCTGCGCGCCGGCACCCGCTTGATGAACATCCCGCGCAACAGCTTCAGCCTGCTCAACGTCTACGAGTTCCAGGACGGCGCACTCAAAGGGCTGGGCCTGGGTGCCGGTGGTAAGTACGTCGACCAGCGCGCCGGCCAGACCGCCAATACGGCCTTCTCGATGGACGCCTACACCGTGGTCGACCTGCTGGGTTACTACAAGGTCAACGAGCAGGTGCGCCTGAACCTAAACGTGAAAAACCTGTTCAACCGCGAGTATGAGGAAGGCGCGTTCGGCAATATCTACGCTTACCCAGGCGCACCGCGCACCGTGCAGGTCGGAATCTCCTACACCCTATAAGGCTATACACAGTACTCAATGTGGGAGGGGGCTTGCTCCCGATAGCGGTGAGTCAGTCTCAATGTTTTTGACTGATACACCACTATCGGGAGCAAGCCCCCTCCCACATTTGCAGCTGCGTTACTGTCAGGTTTGACAGTAGACAGTGAAGGGCGATGGAGGGATGTTTGCCGTTAACGTGTCAGCGTAGTGGTCGGCGCTTATTATTTTTCCAAGCCACGCTTAATAGGGATATTAAAAATGGAACAGGAACTCATAAATGAAGTTGAAGAACTGATTAAAAAAACCAACGATGCGGAGCGTCTGTTCACCCGGTACGCCACCAAGTGCTACACGTCAGCCTTGCAAAAATACGCCAAGGAAATCAGCGAGACCTCATACACGTATCTGTTGGCCGAGCTTGCCGAAAGTTCGTTGAGCTCCGAAATCCTCGGCCGGCCAGGTGCCAATATCAGCCTGGTCAGGATCGAGATAGAGGAGGTTATGCTCGAAGCCGACGTGATCAAGAAATTGAAACGGGCCGAAACCCACTATCTGGAAACGTTGGAATCGGTGCGTAAGTTCGAAGACCTTAAACGCTTTGAAAAGATGCAGGACACGTCCGATATCGTGCGCTCGATAAAACTGGGTGTGTCACGTTTCAATATCCTGTTTGTCATCCTGCTGATCGGCGGCTTGACGTGGGCGGCGATCAATCTGCCTAAAGAAGCCCTGGCGCTTATATCTGCCGCTATCGGCGGGGCTATCACCCACTTGTTGTCCGAGCGCCAGGCGGTGCTGGCGCTGAAAAAAGAGGGCGATAACACCTGCCCCAGAGCCAACAATAACAATCAGGAGTGAGTGCGACGGGGTGGGGTTACAACGGCGTCAATACATTCATCACCGTATCCAGCGCCACCCGCGTGTCATCCAGTTGTACCAGCGAGGCATGCCTTGCGCCCAGCGCATCGCGGTTCTGGATCGCGGTGAGGATTGCCTTGTGCCGGGGCAGGCTCAGGCCCTGGATATCCGGGCGGCGGTTGGTGATATTGATCGACTCGCGCAGCGGCAACGAGAGCATGTTGCACATATAGGCGAGCAGGTCGTTGCGGGTGGCGTCGGCAATCGCGCGGTGGAAGTCCAGGTCGGCCTGCAACAGGTCCTCGTGGGTCTTGGCGGTTTCCATGCCCTGGTAGGCTTGTTCGATGATGGCGATGTCTTCATCGGTGGCGGTGGTCGCGGCCATGGCAGCGATTTCCGGTTCGAGGATGCGGCGCACCCCGGCCAGCGTATTGAAGAACTCACTGTGGGGCGTGGACTGCATCAACCAGGACAGCACATCCGGGTCGAGCAGGTGCCATTTCAAGCGTGGCCGTACCACCGCACCCACCCGTGGCTTGGAATACACCAGGCCCTTGGCGCTGAGCACCCGCGTCGCCTCGCGCAACACCGAACGGCTGACCTGGTATTCCTCGCACAGCGTGGCTTCCATGGGCAACCGTTCTTCGGGCTTGAAGCGACCGGAAACGATGTGCATGCCCAGGTCCTGAACGATCTGGGCATGCTGGCTCTTGCGCGGCTTGGGCGGCTGGTGATCCATAACGACGGGCAGGCTCTGGCTTGAATTCGCCGCATCATAGCATCCCAATTAGTGGGAATGCCGTGGGACTTCCGCTCCGCGGCAGCCCACCAGGAAGTCAAAGTCGCAGCCCTGGTCGGCTTGCAGCACATGGTCGATGTACAGTTGGCGATAGCCACCGACGATCAGCTTTTGCGGTGGCGCCAGATCAGCCATGCGCGCCGCCAGCTCGGCGTCGGGGATGTCCAGGTGCAGGCGGCCATTGGCGCAGTCGAGTTCAATCCAGTCACCTTCCTTCACGGCTGCCAATGGCCCGCCGGCAGCGGCTTCCGGTGCCACGTGCAAGACCACCGTGCCGTAGGCGGTGCCGCTCATGCGCGCATCGGAAATGCGCACCATGTCAGTCACGCCCTGGGCCAGCAGTTTGGCCGGCAGTCCCATGTTGCCGACCTCGGCCATGCCTGGGTAACCCTTGGGGCCGCAGTTCTTCATGACCAGGATCGAGTTGGCGTCCACGTCCAGCTCCGGATCGTTGATGCGCGCCTTGTACATGTCGAAGTTTTCGAACACCACCGCACGGCCACGGTGTTGCATCAGTTCGGTGCTGGCGGCAGACGGCTTGAGCACCGCACCCAACGGCGCCAGATTGCCGCGCAGCACGCAGATGCCGCCGTCGGCGCGAATTGGGTTGTCGAGGGTGCGGATCACTTCGTCCTGGCCGTAGATCGGCGAGTCCTTGGTGTTCTCGCCCAGGGACTTGCCGTTGACGGTCAAGGCGTTCGGGTGGGGGATCAGGTTGGCCTCACCCAGGCGACGCAACACGGCAGGCAGGCCGCCAGCGTAGTAGAACTCTTCCATCAGGAAGCGCCCTGAGGGTTGCAGGTCGACGATGGTCGGCATGCCGCGCCCGATGCGGGTCCAGTCATCCAGGTCCAGCTCCACGCCGATGCGCCCGGCGATGGCTTTAAGGTGAATCACTGCGTTGGTCGAACCGCCGATGGCCGCGTTCACGCGAATCGCGTTTTCAAACGCTTCTTTGGTGAGGATCTTCGACAGCTTCAAGTCTTCGCGCACCATCTCGACCGCACGCATACCGGACATGTGCGCCAGCACATAACGCCGCGCATCCACCGCTGGGATCGCCGCGTTGTGGGGCAGGGACGTGCCCAGTGCCTCGGCCATGCACGCCATGGTCGAGGCGGTGCCCATGGTGTTGCAGGTGCCTGCCGAGCGCGACATGCCGCCTTCGGCCGCGAGGAAGTCATCCAGGGTGATGGTGCCGGCCTTGACTTGTTCACTGAGCTGCCACACCACCGTGCCCGAGCCGATGTCCTGGCCCTTGTGTTTACCATTGAGCATCGGCCCGCCGGTGACCACGATAGCCGGGACATCACAACTGGCGGCGCCCATCAGCAGCGCCGGGGTGGTTTTGTCGCAGCCGGTCAGCAGCACCACACCGTCAATCGGGTTACCGCGAATCGCTTCTTCCACATCCATGCTTGCCAGGTTGCGGGTCAGCATCGCGGTAGGGCGCAGGTTGGATTCGCCGTTGGAGAACACTGGGAACTCCACCGGGAAGCCACCGGCCTCGATCACGCCGCGCTTGACGTGCTCGGCGATCTGGCGGAAATGCGCGTTGCACGGGGTCAGCTCCGACCAGGTGTTACAGATGCCGATGATCGGCTTGCCATGGAACTGGTGGTCGGCAATGCCCTGGTTCTTCATCCAGCTGCGGTACATGAAGCCGTTTTTGTCGGCGGTACCAAACCACTGGGCGGAGCGTAGGCCGGGCTTTTTGTCAGGCATGATCGATTCTCTTATTGTATGACTATATGTTCTATGCGTGCTTAAACATAAGCGCAAAATCGCTGCTTTGGAAGTGTTGTTTTGTAAATAGTCCTACTATATAGTCTTTATCAACTGAGGTATGACCCTGGCGGATTTCGCGAGAGGCGTCCCCCGAGCTTCTATAAAAACAACAATCGGAGATCGACCCCATGAGCCAGGAATTGCGGCTTATTCGGCGCATCACGCTGAAACTGATTCCCTTCCTGATCCTGCTGTACCTGATCGCCTACGTAGACCGTTCCGCCGTAGGGTTCGCCAAGCTGCACATGGGCGCCGACGTAGGTATCGGTGACGCTGCCTATGGTTTGGGCGCAGGGTTGTTCTTCATCGGCTACTTCCTGTTCGAGATCCCCAGCAACCTGATGCTCGACCGCTTCGGCGCGCGGCGCTGGTTTGCGCGCATCATGATTACCTGGGGCGCCATCACCATCGGCATGGCCTTTGTGCAGGGGCCGCACAGTTTCTATGTGATGCGCTTTCTGCTGGGCGCGGCGGAAGCCGGGTTCTTCCCCGGCGTGCTGTACTACATCACCCAGTGGTTCCCGGTGCGCCATCGCGGCAAGATCCTCGGGCTGTTCATTCTCTCCCAACCCATTGCAATGATGATCACCGGGCCCGTGTCCGGTGGTTTGCTCGGCATGGACGGCATTCTTGGCCTGCACGGTTGGCAGTGGCTGTTTATCGTGATCGGCACCCCGGCGATCCTGCTGACCTGGCCGGTGCTGCGCTACCTGCCGGACGGTCCCAGGCAGGTCAGCTGGATGAGCGAGCAAGAGAAAACCTGGCTTACCGGCGAGCTGGAAAAAGACCTGCAAGCCTACGGCCAGACCCGTCACGGCAACCCGCTGCACGCGCTCAAAGACAAACGCGTGCTGTTGCTGGCGCTGTTCTACCTGCCGGTGACCCTGAGCATCTACGGCCTGGGCCTGTGGTTACCGACCTTGATCAAGCAGTTCGGTGGCAGTGACCTCACCACCGGCTTCATCTCGGCCGTGCCGTATATCTTCGGCATCATCGGCCTGCTGATCATCCCGCGCAGTTCCGATCGATTGAACGATCGCTATGGCCATCTCGCCGTGCTCTATGTGCTCGGCGCCATTGGCCTGTTCTGCAGTGCCTGGCTGAGTGTGCCGGTGCTGCAGATGGCCGCGCTGTGCCTGGCAGCTTTCGCGATGTTTTCCTGCACGGCGGTGTTCTGGACCTTGCCGGGACGGTTTTTTGCCGGTGCCAGCGCGGCGGCCGGCATCGCCTTGATCAACTCGGTGGGCAACCTTGGCGGCTATATCGGCCCGTTCGTGATCGGGGCGCTCAAGGAGTACACCGGCAACCTCGCCTCGGGCCTGTATTTCCTATCCGGCGTGATGCTGTTCGGGTTGCTGCTGACCCTCGTGGTCTACCGCTTGCTGGAGCGCAAGCACGTACTGCCCGTCGATCAATTTGCCGCCAGCGCCCGTGGCGCCACACGTACTTAAATCCAGGAGAACCTGCATGCGTTTAGTTCAGTTCGAGTTGAGCAACGGTGAGCGCCGCGTCGGCGTGGTGGAAGGCGACACCCTGCGGGAAGTGCAGGGCGCGCACAGCGTGCGCGAATTGGCCCTGGCCGCCATCGAAGCCGGGGTCAAATTGCAGCAACAGGTACAGAGCCTGGGCCTGGGTGCCAGTCATGACTACGCGGCGCTGCTGGCCGAACTTAAAATCCTGCCACCGCTGGACCACCCGGACCCGGCCCATATGCTGATCAGCGGCACCGGCCTGACCCACCTGGGCAGTGCCTCGGCCCGCGACAAGATGCACCAGCAGGCCGGTGATGACAGCGCGATGACCGACACCATGCGCATCTTCAAATGGGGCGTGGAGGGCGGCAAACCCGCTGCCGGCCAGGCCGGTGTGCAGCCGGAGTGGTTCTACAAGGGCGACGGCAGCATTGTCGTGCGTCCAGGCGCCGCCTTCCCGGTGCCGCCGTTTGCCGAAGACGCCGGCGAAGAGCCGGAAATCGGCGGCCTGTATGTGATCGGTCACGACCGCAAGCCTTATCGCCTGGGCTTCGCGGTGGGCAACGAGTTCTCCGACCATGTGATGGAACGCAAGAACTACCTGTACCTGGCCCATTCCAAACTGCGCAGTTGCAGCTATGGCCCGGAGCTGCGCGTGGGCGAGTTGCCCGCGCATCTGGCCGGTACCAGCCGCATCCTGCGTAACGGCGAGGTGATCTGGCAGAACGAATTCCTCAGCGGCGAAGCCAACATGTGCCACAGCCTGGAAAATCTTGAATACCACCACTTCAAATACAGTCAGTTTCTCAAACCGGGCGATGTGCATATTCACTTCTTCGGCACCGCTACCCTGTCATTCGCCGACGGTATACGTACTCAACCGGGCGATGTGTTCCAGATCAGCCAGGCTGAGTTCGGCGCGCCATTGATCAACGGCATCGGCATGGTCGACGCGGTATTCGAACCCGGCCACGTCATCACCCTTTAAGGAGACCTACATGACCCAGTTCCTCGGCCACAACTACATCGGCGGCCAGCGCAGCGCCAACGGCAGCGTCAAGCTGCAGAGTATCGATGCCACCACCGGCGAAGCCTTGCCCCAGGATTTCTACCAGGCCACCCCGCAAGAGGTGGATGCCGCCGCCAAAGCCGCGGCGGCCGCTTACCCGGCCTACCGCGCCTTGAGCGCCGCACGGCGTGCGCGGTTTCTGGACGCGGTGGCCGATGAGCTGGACGCGCTGGGCGATGATTTCGTCGAGTTGGTCTGCCGCGAAACTGCGTTGCCTGCTGCCCGTATCAAAGGCGAGCGCGGGCGTACCAGTGGCCAGATGCGCTTGTTCGCCACCGTGCTGCGCCGTGGTGATTTCTACGGGGCGCGTATCGACAAAGCCCAGCCCGACCGCCAGCCGTTGCCGCGTCCGGACCTGCGTCAATACCGTATCGGCCTGGGCCCGGTGGCTGTGTTCGGTGCCAGCAACTTCCCCCTGGCGTTTTCCACCGCCGGTGGCGACACCGCCGCTGCGCTGGCCGCCGGTTGCCCGGTGGTGTTCAAGGCGCACAGCGGGCACATGGCGACCGCCGAGCGCGTGGCCGATGCGATCATTCGCGCCGCCGAGGCCAGCGAGATGCCGGCGGGCGTGTTCAACATGATCTTCGGCGGCGGTGTCGGTGAAGCGCTGGTCAAGCACCCGGCAATCCAGGCGGTGGGCTTCACCGGTTCGCTCAAGGGTGGTCGTGCCCTGTGCGATATGGCGGCCGCACGCCCGCAACCGATCCCGGTATTTGCCGAAATGTCGAGCATCAACCCGGTCATCGTGCTGCCCCAGGCCCTGCAAACGCGCGCCGAGAGTGTCGCCCGCGACCTGACCGCCTCGGTGGTACAAGGCTGCGGCCAGTTCTGCACCAACCCCGGACTGGTGATTGGCATCGCTTCGCCTGCGTTCACCGCGTTCACGCAACAGGTCGCGCAATTGATCGGTGAGCAACCGGCGCAAACCATGCTCAACACCGGCACCCTGGACAGCTACGGCAAGGGCCTGGAAAAACTCCTGTCTCACCCGGGCATCCAGCATCTGGCAGGCAGTACGCAAGTGGGCAACCAGGCTCAACCGCAACTGTTCAAGGCGGATGTACGCTTGCTGATCGACGGCGACGAAGTGCTGCAGGAAGAAGTGTTCGGCCCCACCACGGTGTTTGTCGAGGTCGTCGACCAGGCTCAACTCAGCGCCGCCCTGCATGGGCTGCACGGCCAGTTGACCGCCACGATCATCGGCGAACCGGCTGACCTGCAACAGTTCGCCGAGTTGACGCCACTGCTGGAGCAGAAGGTCGGGCGCATCCTGCTCAACGGTTACCCCACGGGGGTGGAAGTCTGCGATTCGATGGTGCACGGCGGGCCGTATCCGGCGACCTCCGACGCCCGCGGCACCTCGGTCGGCACCCTGGCCATCGACCGTTTCCTGCGGCCCGTGTGCTTCCAGAATTACCCTGATAGCCTGCTGCCCGACGCGTTGAAAAACGCCAACCCGTTGCGTATCCAGCGCTTGGTGGATGGCGCACCGTCTCGAGAATCGCTGTAAGTCATCAGGAGGCTTCATGTCGTTGAGCGCAGTCACCCCACACCGTGCCCGGTTGGGCGAAGGGCCGTTCTGGGATGTTCGATCCCAGGCGCTTTACTGGGTGGATATCGCCGCCAAACAGGCACTGCGCTGGATGGACGGGCAGTTGCAGGTGTGGCAGTTGCCCGAGCATGTCTCGGCGTTCATTCCGTGTGAAAGCGGCGATGCGCTGGTGACCTTGAGCAGCGGTGTGTATCGCCTCGACCTGGCTACCCAGGCGCTGACCCTGCTGTGCGTGGCCGACCCGCAACCGGGCAACCGTGGCAACGAAGCGCGCTGCGATGCCCAGGGCCGGCTGTGGCTGGGCACCATGCAGAACAATATCGGTGAGCAGGGCGAAGACCTGCCCATCACCCGGCGCTCCGGTGGCCTGTTCCGTGTCGATGCCGATGCGCGGGTCACGCCGTTGCTGACCGGGCTGGGCATTCCCAATACGTTGCTTTGGAACGAGGAGGGTAGCCAGGTGCATTTCGGCGACAGCATGGACGGCACGCTGTATCAGCATTCGATCCAGTCCGACGGCCAGCTCGAACCCGCCCAGGTATGGTTTGCACCCCATGAGCGCGGTGGGCCGGACGGCTCGGCCATGGACAGCGAGGGCTACATCTGGAACGCCCGTTGGGACGGCAGTTGCCTGCTGCGCCTGACGCCCGCAGGTGAGGTCGATCGCATCATCGAGCTGCCGGTCAGTCGTCCCACCAGTTGCGTGTTCGGTGGGCCCGACCTCACTACCTTGTATATCACCAGTGCCGCGAGTCCCTTGGATCACCCTTTGGACGGTGCGCTGTTGGCCATTGAAGTCGATATCCCTGGCAAGCCTTGCCATCGTTTCGCCGGTTAAACCCAAGACTCAAAAACAACAACAAGAGGTGTCGTTCATGAAAAAGGTTCTACGCGTTCTGGCTGCCGCTGTTGCGTTAAGCAGCCTCAGCAGCATCGTATCCGCCGAAGAAGTGAAGATCGGCTTCCTGGTCAAGCAGGCCGAAGAGCCGTGGTTCCAGACTGAATGGGCTTTCGCCGAAAAAGCCGGCAAGGAGCATGGCTTCACCGTGATCAAGATCGCCG
>NZ_SPKO01000040.1:0-17923 GCF_023127795.1 Pseudomonas sp. W2Jun17
CCCTGTTTGCTAACGCAAACAGGGGTTTTGTTTTGGGCGGTCGAAAAGTGTCCACTCTATCCGCGCACGGCTGTCAGGCTGTGTCCGCCCCATGCACCACAGTGCTAAAGTCCACCCCTCGATTTTGCTTTTCCCAAGGAAGCCGTTATGCCGGACGCGACGTCCCTCAGCCCTGGATTCATGGTGGTTCACGGCAACCGCCTGGACGAACTGCGCAGCCTGGTGGTCAGCTGGATGCGCCGTTATCCACTGGCGCCTTTGGAAAACGAAATCGCGTTGGTACAAAGCAACGGCATCGCCCAATGGCTCAAGCTGGCCTTGGCTGAAGATCCGCAAGAAGATGATATGGGCGGCTGCGGCATTGCCGCAGCAATCGACGTGCAACTGCCTGGCAGCTTTATGTGGCAGCTCTACCGCATGGTCCTGGGCCGTGATGAAATTCCACCCAAGTCCCTGCTCGATAAAGCCCCGCTGACCTGGCGTCTTATGCGCCTGTTACCCGAACTGATTGGCCAGCCGCATTTTGAGCCCCTACAGCGCTTCCTGACTCAAGACACCGACCTGCGTAAACGCTACCAACTTGCCGAGCGCCTGGCCGATTTGTTCGACCAATACCAGGTCTACCGCGCTGATTGGCTGGAAGACTGGGCCGCAGGTCGGCACCAACTGCGCAATGGTCGAGGCGAATCCAAGCCCCTCAACCCTGCCAACTGCTGGCAAGCCGAGTTATGGCGTGCGCTGCTGCTGGATGTAGGAGAGGAGGGCATGGCTGAAAGCCGAGCAGGCGTTCACCAGCGCTTCATCGAGCGCATCAACAGCCTTGAGCAAGCGCCGCCCGGCTTGCCTTCCCGGGTGATTGTATTCGGCATTTCATCACTGCCGGCCCAAGCACTGGAAGCCCTCGCTGGCCTGGCCCGTTTCAGCCAGGTCCTGCTCTGTGTACATAACCCTTGCCGCCATCATTGGTCCGACATCGTCGCCGACAAGGATTTACTGCGTAATGAATACAAGCGCCAGGCGCGCAAAGCCGGTATGCCGGTCACTATCGATCCCCAAACCTTGCACCAGCACGCCCATCCGCTACTGGCGGCCTGGGGCAAGCAGGGCCGTGATTACATCAGTTTGTTGGACAGCTACGATGACCCCAACAGCTACCGCGCGGCATTTCGCGATGGGCGCATCGATCTGTTCAGCGACAGCGAACCCACCACGCTGCTCAACCAGCTGCAGGACGATATCCTCGAACTGCGCCCGCTGAATGAAACCCGCGAACTGTGGCCCGCTGTTGATCTGGAGCATGATACGTCCATCCGGTTCCACATTGCCCACAGCGCCCAGCGCGAAGTGGAAATCCTCCACGACCAATTGCTCCAACGCTTCAGCGCCGATCCAACGTTGCGCCCTCGGGACATCATCGTCATGGTTCCCGACGTCGACAGCTACGCGCCGCACATCCGCGCGGTCTTCGGCCAGCTTGAGCGAAATGACCCACGCTTCATCCCCTTTACCCTGACAGACCAAGGCCAACGCGGCCGCGACCCGCTACTGATCGCCGTCGAACATCTGCTCAAGCTTCCCGACAGTCGTTTCCCCGTCAGTGAAATCCTCGACCTGCTCGACGTTCCCGCCCTGCGTGAGCGTTTTGCTATCAAAGAGCGCGACCTGCCCACCCTGCATCGCTGGATCGAAGGCGCCGGTATCCGCTGGGGGCTGAACGCCGAACAACGTGTCGGTTTGGGTCTACCCACAGATCTGGAACAAAACAGCTGGCGATTCGGCCTGCGCCGTATGTTGCTGGGCTATGCAGTCGGCACTGGCATGGCCTGTGAAGGTATTGAGCCCTACGACGAAATCGGCGGCCTCGATGCGGCATTGATCGGCCCGCTGGTCGCCCTGCTCGATGCCTTGAATGATGCCCATCAGGCGTTATCACAACCGGCTGCTCCCAGGGTGTGGGGCGAGCGATTGCAACGCTTGATGCAGCTGTTCTTCCTGCCCAGCAGCGAGCACGATGACTACCTCTTGGGCCAGCTTGAGCAACTGAGAGAGACCTGGCTGGAAACCTGCGAATCCGTTGGCTTGCAGGACGAGTTACCGCTTACGGTCGTCCGTGAGGCATGGCTGGCCGGATTGGATCAGGGTCGCTTGTCCCAGCGCTTTCTCGCCGGAGCTGTCAATTTTTGTACCCTGATGCCCATGCGTGCGATCCCGTTCAAGCTGGTCTGCCTGCTCGGCATGAACGACGGCGACTACCCACGAGCACAACCGCCGCTGGACTTCGACCTGATGGGCAGCGACTACCGTCCCGGTGACCGTTCGCGCCGCGAAGACGACCGCTACTTACTGCTCGAAGCGCTGCTCTCGGCCCGCGACCAGCTCTATATCAGTTGGGTTGGCCGCAGCATCCGCGATAACAGCGATCGCCCTGCCTCGGTATTGATCGGCCAGTTGCGCGACCACCTCGCCAGCGGCTGGCAGCACGCCGGCAGCGATAAGCCGCTGATCGACGCAATGACCCAGGAACACCCGCTCCAACCCTTCAGCGCCCGCTACTTCCATGAAGGCGATCCACTGTTCAGCTACGCCCGCGAATGGCAATTGCTGCATGAAGCGCGGGATGTCATGCCCCCAGCGAATGTATTGCTGCAGCATCAACAGGAAGAACCCCTGAGCCTCGGTCAGTTGCAGGACTTCTTGCGCAACCCAGTCAAACATTTCTTCAGCCAGCGTCTGAAAGTATTCTTCGAAGACGCAGAAGTGCCTCTGGCTGACGAAGAACCCTTCGTCCTCGACGCACTGCAGCGCTATAGCCTCAGCGACAGTCTGCTAAATGCTGCACTGACCCACCCCGATCACCTCGACCAGGCCCTCAACGCCCAAGCCCTGCGTTTGCAGGGCAGTGGCCTGTTGCCGATGGTCGGTTTCGGTGAGTGCCTGCGTAAGGAGTTGATCGAGCCGTTGCCTGACCTGGTGCAGCGCTATCAACAGCTTCTGGCGCTGTGGCCGACCCCACATACCGGCGCTGAACCTATCAGTTTTGAGTATCGAGGCATTCAGTTGGAAGGCTGGATCAGCGGCTTGCATCGCCGCAGTGATGGCGGCCTGTTAAGCGTTACCACCATCCCCAATAGCATTGGCTCGATCAAGACACGCAAGTGGCATCGCTTGATCCGCCCTTGGGTCAACCATGTGGTGGCCTGCGCCTGTGGCCTGCCATTGAGTACCGGCCTGGTAGCAAGTGACGACACCTTGCTGCTCGAGCCGTTGGATAAACCTACTGCCCAGGAAATCCTCGGCAACCTGCTGCTGGCTTGGCACACCGGTATGAGCACACCGCTGCCCGTTGCAGTAAAAACCGCTTTCGCCTGGCTCGGCCAAACTGACCCCGCCAAGGCCCAAGCCGCGGCCAGCAAAGCTTACGAAGGCGATGGCATCACCACTGACGGCGAACGCCGCGAAACGCCTGCTCTCACGCGGCAATTTCCCGACTACGCGGCGTTGGTCGCCAGTGAGGAATTCGAAGGCTGGTGCGAAACCCTGTATCGCCCGCTCATCAACGCACCATGGCGATCGCTTTCCAGCGCGGAGGCCAGCGCATGATCGGCAAACCCTTGGCCCTGGCATTCCCGCTTAAAGGCAGCCAGTTGATTGAAGCCAGTGCCGGCACTGGCAAGACCTTCACCATCTCCGCGTTATACCTGCGCCTGGTGCTCGGCCATGGTGGTGATGAGTCAGGCTTCGGCCGCGAACTGCTGCCGCCGCAAATTCTCGTCGTCACGTTCACCGATGCGGCCACCAAGGAGCTGCGTGAACGCATCCGCATCCGCCTGGCCGAAGCTGCGCGCTTCTTTCGCGACGAAATCGAACAGCCCGATGCGTTGATCGCCGACCTGCGCGAGCAATACGCTCCGCAGCAATGGCCGGCCTGCGCCAACCGCCTGGACATCGCCGCGCAATGGATGGATGAAGCCGCCGTCTCGACTATCCACAGCTGGTGCCAGCGCATGTTGCGTGAACATGCGTTCGACAGTGGCAGCCTGTTCACCCAGACCCTGGAAACTGACCATAGCGACCTGCTGGGCGAAGTGCTGCGCGATTACTGGCGATTGTTCTGCTACCCGATGCACGACGATGCGCTCAACTGGGTGCGCAACAATTGGGGCGGCCCCGCGGCGCTGATGCCAAGGGTGCGTGCGCTGTTCGGCAGCGAGCGGCCCACCGACGAAAGTCGCGAGCCGGCCGAACTGATCAACGCTTGTTTGCAAGAGCGTCGCGCCGCGCTGACGACCCTCAAGGCACCCTGGCAACAATGGGCGGCCGAGCTGCGCGATATCTGCCTGCAAGCCGTCGCCGCCAAAACGGTCGATGGGCGCAAGATGCAAGCGCGCTACTTCGAACCCTGGTTCGAAAAGATCAGTGCCTGGGCCGCCGATGAAACCCTGGAGCAATTGGACATCGGTACCGGCTTCACGCGCCTGACGCCCGAGGGCATGGCCGAAGCCTGGAAGGGCGAACCGCCGCAGCACCCGGGGATCGAGGCGATGGCCGGCCTCAAAGCCAGCCTCGATGCATTGCCAACGCCCGACGCCGCGGTATTGCAACATGCGGCTGGCTGGGTGGGTAAACGCTTCGAAGAAGAGAAACGTCGCCGCGCTGAAATGGGCTTCGACGACATGCTGATCCGCCTCAACGCGGCCCTTCAGGCAGACGGTGGCGAGCGCCTGGCCAGTGTGATCCGTGAGCAATTCCCGGTGGCGCTGATTGATGAATTTCAAGACACCGACCCGGTGCAATACAGCATCTTCGACAGCATCTACCGCATCGACGAAAACCATCTGGACAGTGGCCTGTTCTTGATCGGCGACCCGAAGCAGGCGATCTACGCCTTTCGCGGTGCCGACATCTACACCTACCTGCGCGCCCGGCAGTCCACCACCGGCCGCCATCACACCCTGGGCACCAACTTCCGCTCCAGCCATGCGATGGTCGAAGCGGTGAACCACGTGTTCCAGCGTGCGGAAACCGGCCGTGGTGCGTTCCTGTTCCGCGAGCCCAACGGCGAGAACCCGGTGCCGTTTCACCCGGTGCTGTCCCAGGGCCGCAGCGAGCACCTGCAGGTTGACGGCCAACCGTTGCCGGCCATGAACCTGTGGCACCTGCCTACCGACCAGCCGATTTCCACCGCGGTTTACCGTCAGCACTTGGCTGCGGCCTGCGCCACACAGATCGTCGCGTTGCTCAATGGTGGGCAGCAAGGCACAGCAGGTTTTGTAAAAGAGGGCAGCCTCAAGGGCGTATTGCCGTCAGACATCGCCATCCTCGTACGTGACGGCAAGGAAGCCCAGGCCGTGCGCGCTGAGTTGGCCAGCCGTGGCGTGCGCAGTGTGTACCTGTCGGATAAGGACTCGGTTTTCGCCGCCCAGGAAGCTCACGACCTGCTGGCCTGGCTCAAGGCCTGCGCCGAGCCGGATGTCGAGCGCCCGCTGCGCGCCGCCCTGGCCTGCGTCACCTTGAACCTGTCCCTGGCGGAACTGGAGCGTCTGAACCAGGACGAATTGGCGTGGGAATCGCGCGTGATGCAGTTCCGTGGCTACCGCGCAATCTGGCGCACCCAAGGCGTGCTGCCGATGCTGCGTCGCCTGCTCCACGACTTCAAGCTGCCTCAAACCCTTATCGCCCGCAGTGATGGCGAGCGCGTGCTGACCAACCTGTTGCACCTCAGTGAGTTGCTGCAACAAGCCGCGTCGGAACTCGATGGTGAACAGGCGTTGATCCGCCACTTGGCCGAACACCTGGCACTGTCGGGCCAGGCCGGTGAAGAACAGATCCTGCGTCTGGAAAGCGATGAGCAACTGGTCAAGGTGGTGACCATCCACAAATCCAAGGGCCTGGAATACGACCTGGTGTTCTTGCCCTTCATCTGCTCGGCCAAACCGGTGGATGGCAGTCGCTTGCCGCTGCATTACCACGATGAACACGGCAAGTCCCAAGTGAGCCTGCGGCCAACGGCCGAGCTGATCGCCCAAGCCGATGACGAGCGCCTGGCCGAAGACCTGCGTTTGTTCTACGTGGCCTTGACCCGCGCCAAACACGCGT
Source organism: Pseudomonas sp. W2Jun17 (assembly GCF_023127795.1). NCBI lineage: Bacteria > Pseudomonadati > Pseudomonadota > Gammaproteobacteria > Pseudomonadales > Pseudomonadaceae > Pseudomonas > Pseudomonas sp. W2Jun17. The sequence continues at coordinate 6,097 of NZ_SPKO01000040.1, forward strand.
GCTGGCTGGGCATTGCCGACCTCAAGCGCGGAAATAACAGCAGCTCGGTCTTGCACCTGTCGGCATTGGGGTATTTGCTGGGGGGCGGGACGTCGTTGGGCGAGTCCACCGGCCTGGCGCGCTGGTTGCTGGATTTACAGGAAGGTTGCCTGGCCATCCGTTATGGCCTTGTGCCGCATATCCAGGACATCCTGTTTCACCCGCCGCGCAATGAAGCGACGTTGCTTGCGCCATTGCTGCCCAAACGCAAGGCTGCGGAAAACTGGTGGATTGCCTCCTACAGTGCCTTGCGCATTGGCGACAGCATGAGCGCCGCCAGCCTCGAAGCGCCGGAAAGCCCGCAGGCCCAGAAGCTGTTCGATGACGAACGCCTCGACCCCGATGCACCACGGGAAGTGGTGGCGTCCGGCGGTGATATTCACCGTTTCCCACGCGGGCCTAATCCAGGCACCTTCCTCCACGGCTTGTTGGAGTGGGCCGGTGAAGAGGGTTTCAACGTGACGCCCGAGGCCATCGAAAAGGCCGTGGGCGCACGCTGTAACCGCCGCAATTGGGAAGGCTGGATCGTTACCCTCAGCGGCTGGCTGGGGCATCTGTTGCAAACGCCGTTGCCGCTGTACAACGACCACGTGACCCTCAGCGGTCTTGAGCAGTACCAGATTGAAATGGAGTTCTGGTTCGCCAGTCACACAGTCGATGTGCTCGCCCTCGACAAGCTGGTGTGCCGGCACACCCACGGCGGCGTTTCCCGTGTGGCCGCGGAGCCGGTGCTGCTCAACGGCATGTTCAAGGGATTTATCGACCTGACGTTCGAACACGAGGGGCGCTACTACGTGGCGGACTACAAATCCAACTGGCTCGGCCCCGACGATTCGGCCTACACCCAGCAAGCCATGGAGCAGTCGATCCTTGAGCATCGGTACGACCTGCAATACGTACTTTACCTGCTGGCCCTGCATCGCCAGCTCAAGGCACGCCTGCCCGATTATGACTACGACCAGCACGTCGGCGGCGCCTTGTACCTGTTCCTGCGTGGCACCCAGTCGGTGAGCCAGGGGGCGTATTTCACCCGGCCGCCCCGTGAGCTGATCGAAAGCCTGGACCTGTTGTTCCAGGGCAAGCCAATTGCGCCCAAGGTCGAGCCCGTCTGGGAACAAGGAGTGTTGCTATGAGCCTGTCGCCGTTACCGCTGGAGGAGCTGGCACCGCTGAGTCACGCCACTGACCTGGTGCAGTTGCTTGAGCGTTGGGTCGAGCGTGGCTGGTTGCGGGCCCTGGACAAAGCCTTCGTCGGCTTCCTGCACGAGCTTGATGCCCAGGCCGATCCCTTGGTGCTGCTGGCGGCCGCGTTGACCAGCCATCAACTGGGCCATGGCCACGTCTGCCTGGACCTGTTCGAAACCCTCAAGACGCCGGACTTCGCCCTGTCTTTGCCGCCCGAAGGCGACCTGCACACCGGCGCCATGCTGCTGCCGTCGCAGTTGCTGCACGGCCTGGACGGTGCCCATTGGTGCCATGCCATGGCGGGCAGCCCACTGGTCGCGCTGGCGGTCGATGGCAGCGACGTGGCCCAGAGCCGGCCATTGGTGTTGTCCGGCAAACGCCTGTACCTGCGCCGCTACTGGACCTACGAGCGACGTATCGATCGCGCCCTGCGCCTGCGCCTCGCGAGCGTGGAGCCCGCAGCTGCCGATTTGCCACAACGCCTCAACCGCCTGTTCGACCAACCGGCGCCGGATGGGGTGATTGATTGGCAAAAACTTGCCTGTGCGCTGGCTACCCGCGGCGCATTCAGTATCGTCACCGGCGGCCCCGGCACCGGCAAGACCACCACCGTAGTGCGCCTGCTTGCGTTGCTGCAGGCGCCCGCCGTGGAGTCCGGCAGCCCGTTGCGCATTCGCCTGGCCGCGCCCACCGGTAAAGCCGCTGCGCGCCTGACCGAATCCATCAGCCAGCAAGTGCTGTCGCTGACAGTGCCCGACAGCGTGCGGGAAAAAATCCCGACGCAGGTCACCACGGTTCACCGCCTGCTGGGCAGTCGTCCCGGTACTCGCCACTTCCGGCATCACCTCGGTAATCCATTGCCGTTGGACGTGCTGGTGGTGGATGAAGCCTCGATGATCGACCTGGAAATGATGGCCAACCTGCTCGACGCCTTGCCATCCCATGCGCGTCTGGTATTGCTGGGCGACAAGGACCAATTGGCGTCGGTGGAAGCGGGTGCGGTACTCGGTGATTTGTGTCGTGATGCCGAAGACGGCTGGTACAGCCCGCACACTCGGCAATGGCTGCAAGCCGTCAGCGGCGAAGACCTCAGTGCCAGCGGCCTGCAAGAAGACCTCGACGGTAGCCATCCCCTGGCCCAGCAGGTGGTGATGCTGCGCTATTCACGTCGTTTCGGCGAAGGCAGCGGCATCGGCCAGCTGGCGCGCTGGGTCAACCAGCAAAATGCCGAACAGGCACGTCAGCTGTTGGCCGCAGGTCGTCATGACGACCTGTTTTGCGTCAGCCTCAAGGGCGAGCATGACTATGCCCTTGAGCGCCTGGTGCTGGACGGCCAGGACGACGGCGCCCAAGGCTATCGCTACTACCTGAATCTGCTGCAATCGGCACGTCCACCCTTGGATACGCCACGTGATGACGCGGCCTGGACGCATTGGGCGCAACAGTTGCTGCAAGCCTTCGATGCGTTCCAACTGCTCTGCGCCGTGCGCAAAGGCCCTTGGGGCGTTGAAGGGTTGAATCAGCGCATCACCGCGGCCCTGCGCAAAGTACGCCTGATCGAAGGCGACGAGCAGTGGTACGAAGGTCGTCCGGTACTGATGACCCGTAACGATTACGGCCTGGGCCTGATGAACGGCGACATCGGTATCGCGTTGAAGTTGCCCGAAAACGAGGGCGGCTCCCACGTGCTGCGGGTGGCCTTCCCACGTAACGATGGCCAGGGCGGCGTACGTTTTGTGCTGCCCAGCCGCTTGAATGATGTTGAAACCGTGTATGCGATGACCGTGCACAAATCCCAGGGCTCGGAGTTCACCCATACGGCGCTGATCCTTCCGGACGCTTTGAACCCGGTGTTGACCAAGGAGTTGATCTATACCGGTATTACCCGCGCCAAGCGCTGGTTCAGCTTGATCGAGCCCCGCGGTGGGGTGTTTGAGGAGGCGGTACGGCGCAAGGTCAAGCGTTTGAGCGGGTTGATGCTGGAGTTGGACGCCGTGCCTGAAAAACTGACTGATAGGTCATGAAATATTTCTGATTCAGATGTCTGATTTTTCTGAAAAAATAGTAGGCCTCGTGTCAGCCGTGCGGCATGGGGTTTCCCGCCGCTGTGCTATCGTTGCGGCATCACCCTGGAAAATACCTGAGAGAAGTGCTGCATGAACGTGGCTGTCTCGCCCACAGAGCGCAGTTTGAGCTGGAGACGGATGTTGCTGGTGGCGGTTCTGTGCCTGCTCGCACCGCGCGTCTGGGCGCAGACGCCGAGCCTCGCCGAGCAGCGCGCCCAGGCGGTCACCCAGGTCGTCCTGGGCATTCTCAGTTATGCGCGATGGCCGGTGGAGCCTGCGCAATTGCGGCTGTGTGTTGTGGGGCCGACTCAGTACACCGATGACCTGGTCAAAGGCACCACCCAGGCCACCGGTCGTCCAGTGCTGGTACGGCGCCTGCTGGTCGATCATCCGGATATCGTCAATGCCTGCGATGCCGTCTACATCGGCAAAATCACCCCCGACGAACGCAACCGCCTGTTTACCTCATTGATTGGCCACCCTGTACTCAGCATTAGCGAAGGGGGCGACCAGTGCACGGTGGGCAGCCTGTTCTGCCTGCGCGTCAGCGATGAGCAGGTGTCGTTCGAGGTCAACCTGGATTCCGTCGCCCGCAGCGGCGTGCGTATCCATCCCAGTGTGTTGCAGTTGTCTCGCCGTCGAGCGCCTGGCTCATGAGCCGCGATAAAGTGCGGCCGACCCTGCGCTCGGTGATTGCCCGCGGGCATATGATTCTGGCGCTGGTGGCGGTCACCCTGGCCAGTGTGTCCCTGACCCTGCTCGGCGTACTTGCCCTGCGGGTTTACGCCGAGCACAACCTGCACCTGATCGCCCGCTCCATCAACTACACCGTGGAAGCGGCTGTAGTGTTCAACGACAGCGCGGCGGCCACCGAAGCCCTGAGCCTGATCGCCTCCACCGAAGAAGTGGCCCAGGCAGAAGTATTCGATATCAACGGCAAGCTGCTGGCGCGCTGGGTTCGCCCGGAAACCGGCATGTTGTCACGGGTCGAGTTGCAAATAGCGCACGCCCTGCTCGAACAGCCCATCAGCCAGCCGATTCTGCGCCAAGGGCAAACCGTCGGCAGCATCCATCTGGTCGGCCACGGTGGCAGCCTGTTGCGCTTCTTGCTCAGCGGCCTGATCGGGATTCTGATCTGCACCGCCCTCAGCGCCTGGGTGGCCTTGCACTTGTCGCGGCGTCTGTTAAATGGCATCACCGTGCCACTGCAACGCCTGGCCGCCGTCGCTCACGCCGCGCGCAGCGAGCGAGACTTTGACCGCCGCGTACCCTCGGCGCAGATCGCCGAACTCGACAGCCTGGGCAGCGACTTCAACGCCCTGCTCGGCGAGATGGAGGCCTGGCAGAGCCACCTGCAAAGCGAAAACGAAACCCTGGCCCACCAGGCCAGCCATGACAGCCTCACTGGCCTGCCCAACCGCGCGTTCTTCGAAGGCCGGCTTATTCGCGCCTTGCGTAGTGCCGCCAAGGTCAACGAGCGGGTGGCGGTGCTGTTTCTCGACAGCGACCGCTTCAAAGACATCAACGACAGCTTCGGTCACGCTGCTGGCGATGCCGTGTTGGTGGCTGTTGCCGATCGCGTGCGTGCGCAACTGCGCGAGGATGACCTGGTGGCACGCCTGGGCGGCGATGAATTTGCGGTATTGCTGGCGCCGCTGCACAAGGCCGAAGACGCCCATCGCATCGCCGATAAAATCATTGCCAGCATGGACGTGCCGATTTCGCTGCCAGGGGGTACTCAGGTGTTGACCTCCCTCAGTATCGGCATTGCCATTTATCCCGATCATGGCGCCACTCCCGGCACCTTGCTCAACGCCGCCGATGCGGCGATGTACCAGGCCAAACGCCTGTCTTCAGGCGGCCAGCAAACGGCGGAGTCGGAGCATCCCGTCGTCAACGTTCAACACAGGAGTTGATTCCCTTGTTCGCTAACACACGCGTTTTATTTATTTCCTTACTCGTTGCCTTCCTGGCCCTCAGCGGCTGCCAGACGCCCCCGCCCAAGGGGCTCACCCCGGCGCAAGTCGCCGTACTCAAGCAGCAAGGCTTCGAGCTGACCGACGAGGGCTGGGCCTTCGGCCTGTCCGGCAAGGTCCTGTTTGGCAGCGACATCGAAACCCTCAATAAACCCAGCACCGACATCGTCGAACGCATCGGCCAGGCCCTGGTAGGCGCGGGCATCGAGCGCGTACGTGTCGACGGCCACACCGACGCCTCGGGCAAAGAACCCTACAACGTGGCGCTGTCCCTGCGCCGCGCCAAGAGCGTGGGCAAGGTGCTGACCCGCGTGGGTATGAAAGAAGAAAACATCCAACTGCGCGGTTTGGGCAGCAGCGAGCCGGTGGCGCCGAATACGACCACAGCAGGCCGCACCGAGAATCGCCGGGTGTCGATTGTTGTGATCGCAGACTAAGCGGGTTCACCTTCCCCCAGCTGAAATGCATTCAATATGTGGGAGCTGGCTTGCCTGCGATGGCGGTTGATCGGTAGATATAGCTTTTGCTGATACACCGCTATCGCAGGCAAGCCAGCTCCCACATTCAGCCTGCAAACCGCATCTCCCGCGTCTGCCCCATCAACAACCCTTGATTCTGCTCAGTCACCTCCCTGATGTAATCCCACAACAACGTAATCCGTTTCAACTTCCTCAAATCCTCCCGGCAATACATCCAGAACTGCCGCGTAATCGCAATCTGCTCTCCCAGCACCGGCAACAAGCGCGGATCCTGCGCCGCCAGAAAACACGGCAATATCGCCATCGACCGGCCCTGCTGCGCCGCCACGTACTGCGCGATCACGCTGGTACTGCGCAGGCTGGCGCTGGCGCCGGGCACCACGTTGGCCAGGTACAGCAGCTCCGAGCTGAAGGCCAGGTCATCCACGTAGCTGATAAACGGATGCTCGGCCAAATCCGCAGGTTTGCGGATTGGCGGGTGTTGGTCGAGGTAGTCCTGGGTGGCGTACAGCTGCAGTTTGTAGTCGCACAGTTTGCAGCACACATACGGCCCGTGTTCCGGGCGCTCCAGGGCGATGACGATGTCGGCTTCGCGCTTGGACAGGCTGATGAAGTGGGGCAGGGGCAGGATGTCTACCGAGATCGCGGGATAAGTGTCGACGAAATGGCTCAACTGCGGGGTGACGAAGAAGCTACCGAACCCTTCGGTGCAGCCCATGCGCACATGGCCGGACAGCGCCACGCCGGAGCCGGAGACTTGTTCGCAGGCCATGTGCAGGGTGCTTTCGATGGACTCCGCGTAGCCGAGCAAACGCTGGCCCTCGGTGGTGAGCACGAAGCCGTTGGTCCGGGATTTTTCGAACAGCAACGTACCGAGCGACACTTCCAGTGAACTGATGCGCCGCGACACGGTGGTGTAGTCCACCGCCAGGCGCTTGGCGGCCACGCTGGCCTTGCGGGTGCGCGCCACTTCGAGGAAAAACTTCAGGTCATCCCAGTTCAGGGCGCCTAGAGAGGTGATGTTTTTTTGCATATTGGACCGGCTTTTATGTGCGTTCTTATTAGAAGTTTGCACATCTATACTCCAAAAACAGTCCGAACGCCTCATTCTTCAAGGCGATTCAACGCCTTGGTTCTCTGCATAACTACAAGATTCTGGAGACCACATGAACGCATCTGCCGATATTTCCGTGCAACAGGTCAAGTTGCTGATCAACGGCGAGTGGGTCGAATCCAAGACCACCGAGTGGCAAGACATCGTCAACCCGGCCACCCAACAAGTGCTGGCCAAGGTCCCGTTTGCCACTGCCGATGAAGTCAACGCTGCCATCGACGCCGCCCATCGCGCCTTTCAGACCTGGAAGCTGACGCCGATCGGTGCGCGGATGCGCATCATGCTCAAGCTGCAAGCCCTGATCCGTGAACACTCCAAGCGTATCGCCGTGGTCCTCAGCGCCGAGCAGGGCAAGACCATTGCCGATGCCGAGGGCGATATTTTTCGTGGTCTGGAGGTGGTCGAACACGCCTGTTCCATCGGCACCCTGCAAATGGGCGAATTCGCCGAAAACGTGGCCGGTGGCGTGGACACCTACACCCTGCGCCAACCTATCGGTGTGTGCGCCGGCATCACTCCGTTCAACTTCCCGGCGATGATTCCGCTGTGGATGTTCCCGATGGCGATTGCCTGCGGTAATACCTTCGTCCTCAAGCCTTCCGAGCAAGACCCGTTGTCGACCATGCTGCTGGTGGAGCTGGCGCTGGAAGCCGGTGTGCCGGCCGGTGTGCTCAACGTGGTGCATGGCGGTAAGGACGTGGTGGATGCACTCTGTACTCATAAAGATATCAAGGCCGTGTCCTTCGTCGGTTCCACCGCCGTCGGCACCCATGTCTACGACCTGGCCGGCAAACACGGCAAGCGCGTGCAGTCGATGATGGGCGCCAAGAACCACGCCGTGGTGCTGCCGGATGCCAACCGTGAACACACCCTCAATGCCCTGGTCGGCGCCGGTTTCGGCGCGGCGGGCCAGCGTTGCATGGCCACCTCGGTGGTGGTGCTGGTGGGCGCGTCCAAGCAGTGGCTGCCGGATCTCAAGGCCCTGGCACAAAAGCTCAAGGTCAATGCTGGCAGCGAAGCCGGCACGGATGTCGGCCCGGTGATCTCCAAGCGCGCCAAGGCACGCATCCTTGAACTGATCGAAAGCGGCGTGAAAGAAGGCGCCAAGCTGGAGCTGGATGGCCGCGATATCAAGGTGCCGGGCTTCGAACAAGGTAACTTTGTCGGCCCGACTCTGTTCTCGGGCGTGACCACCGACATGCGCATCTACACCGAGGAAATCTTCGGCCCGGTGCTGGTGGTGCTGGAAGTCGACACCCTCGACCAAGCCATCGCCCTGGTTAACGCCAACCCGTTCGGCAATGGCACGGGCCTGTTCACCCAAAGTGGTGCGGCGGCGCGTAAATTCCAGAGCGAAATCGATGTGGGCCAGGTCGGCATCAACATTCCGATTCCGGTGCCAGTGCCGTTCTTCAGCTTCACCGGCTCGCGCGGTTCCAAGCTCGGCGACCTGGGCCCGTACGGCAAGCAAGTGGTGCAGTTCTACACCCAGACCAAAACCGTCACCAGCCGCTGGTTCGATGACGACACGGTCAACGATGGCGTCAACACCACCATCAACCTGCGCTGAACCTGGGAGACGACCATGAAGATTGCATTTATCGGCCTGGGCAACATGGGCGCGCCCATGGCCCGCAACCTGATCAAGGCTGGGCACGCGCTTAACCTGTTCGACCTGAACCAGGCGGTACTCAAGGAACTCGCCGAACTGGGCGGCACCATCAGCAGCTCACCGCGTGATGCGGCCCAGGGCGCGGAACTGGTGATTACCATGCTGCCGGCCGCTGCTCACGTGCGCAGCGTATGGCTCAATGACGACGGTGTGCTCGCGGGCATCGGCAAAGGCGTCCCAGCGGTGGATTGCAGCACCATCGATCCGCAAACCATCCGTGATGTAGCGGCAGCGGCAGCGAAACAAGGCGTGACCGTGGCCGATGCACCGGTCTCCGGTGGCACCGGCGGTGCCCAGGCCGGGACGCTGACCTTTATGGTCGGCGCCAACCCGGAATTATTCGCTACCCTGCAACCGGTGCTGGCGCAGATGGGCCGCAACATCGTGCACTGCGGCGATGTCGGCACCGGGCAAATCGCCAAGATCTGTAACAACCTGCTGCTGGGTATCAGCATGGTCGGCGTCAGTGAGGCCATGGCCCTGGGCGATGCGCTCGGCATTGATACGCAAGTGCTGGCCGGCATCATCAACAGCTCCACCGGGCGCTGCTGGAGTTCCGATACCTATAATCCCTGGCCGGGCGTGATCGAAACCGCGCCATCATCGCGTGGCTATACCGGTGGCTTTGGTGCCGACCTGATGCTCAAGGATTTGGGCCTGGCCACGGAAGCCGCACGCCAGGCGCATCAGCCGGTGATCCTCGGCGCAGTGGCCCAGCAGTTGTACCAGTCGATGAGCCAGCGCGGGGAGGGGGGTAAAGACTTCTCGGCCATCATCAATAGCTATCGCAAACCTCAATAAAGGCAAGTTCCGAGAGCCCTCTTTGGGTGGGTTCTCGGAGGTTGGCTTGTCTATGCGTTCGCAGCATTTCAGGCGCCTTGTGCACCTGCCCCCTCGATATATCCCCTAATACCTGTCCCCATCGTGACTAACAACTTTTGCTGCCTCGCATTACGCGAGCTTCGCAGCTATATGCGTTTTTATTACTAATCAACTAACTGGTTCGCATGAGCCTGTTTGAGGTGTGTACCGCCTTGAAATAAATTATTACAACTTGGAAAGGTTTGATGTTTTTTCTCGGTTTTTGATCATTGATTCATCATGTAGAGCGCATGTGGGGAGTGATTAATTATCATGGTGTGATGATAAAAAAATAATTGATGGGCGTCATATATGTGATGGGCATGTTCGTTAAGTAGGCGTGCTTAATACCTGTTTAGTTTTCCCTTTGATGTCGGCTATTGCCTCGCTAGTATCTGGCTGGAGGGCGTTTTCAGTTGGGTATGCCTCCACAGTTTTCACTGCAGTGTTTTACTTTTTCCAAGTTGTGCAGGTGCCTTAAAAATGGCTAGCGAAAGGAAGCGGACAGCGAGTGTTGCCGAGCGATCAGCTGCTTTGGCCCACACCGGTCAGGGACTCGACAAGGCCAGTCTCATGGCTCTCCATCTCTCCCGATTGCTTGAGTTGTGGGCTTGCGGGCGTACCCACTCATTGCCGGTGGCGGCGCCTTCCAGGCTTACCTGCCTGTCACATCAATTGCCGCCCGTGAGTCGCGAGTCCGAGCCCATCAACGCGCGACTGCGTGAAGAAACGGGCGTTGGGTGATCGCCACTTAGTCCGAACAGTTCACCAATAACGCAAAAACAAATTTAGCGCTCGACGGTAATCACCGTCGTGGGCATTCGCTCGCGCTGAGCTTTGTGTGTCCATAAATTGAAACGGGTGAGAGATGAAAAATATAACAATTGTCGACAAGGCGACGGGGACGGCGACGGAACATGCCTTGGGAACTACCAGCCTCAAAGGTACCAGCATTGTAAAGTTGCCCTTCGGGCCGGAAAGCGTTCAGTCGTTTCAACAGTCCGGGCAGAATCTGGTAGTCACGCTGAAGTCAGGTGAGACCGTCACGGTTCAGAACTTTTTTGTGGTGGGCGCCGACGGTGCGAAAAACCAACTGGTGCTGGAAGGTGCAGACGGCACTTTGTTGCTCGGCAACTATTCCACGCCTTATTCGGGCTTCACCTTCACTGAGATTTCGACCCTCGACGACCTGGGTGTGGCCGCCATCGCCGCAGACAGTTCCGTTCCGAACTGGGTGCTGTGGGGGCTGGGGCTCCTCGCCGTGGGCGGCGCCGCCGCAGCAATGAGTGGCGGCGGCGGAGGCGGTGGTAACGATTCGCCACCCGCCGCTCCAGGAGCCGCGAGCGGTCTGGCCGTCAACAGTGCGGGCACGCTCCTCACCGGTAAAGGCCAGGGCGGCACGACGGTAACGGTCAAAGATGCTGCGGGCAATGTGCTCGGTACCAGCACCGTTGGCACAGACGGTAATTTCCAGGTCAGCCTGGGCACACCGCAAACCAATGGTGAAACGCTGCAAGTCACCCTCAAGGATGCCTTGGGCCAAGTCTCGCCGCCTGCAACTGTTGTCGCCGGTGACACCACGGCACCTGCCGCCGCTTCAGAGTTGGAGGTCAGCCCTGACGGTTTGACCGTCAGCGGTAAGGGCGAACCCAATGCCACGGTGACCATAAAGGATGCCGATGGCAATGTAATCGGCACCGGCACGGTGGGGGATGACGGCAGCTTCCAGGTCACCTTGAACACGCCGCAGACTAACGGCGAAACGCTGAGCGTCATTCTCAAAGACGCTGCCGGCAATGAATCCCCTGCCAGCCCTGTGGTGGCGGGTGATACCACCGCACCTTCCGCACCGACCGACCTGGCGTTGAGCACCGACGGCGCAACGCTCAGCGGTAAAGGCGAACCCAATGCCACGGTGACCATAAAGGATACCGATGGCAATGTAATCGGCACTGGGGCAGTGGGAGATGATGGCACCTTCCAAGTGACCTTGAACACGCCTCAGGTTAACGGTGAAACGCTTGCCGTCACCTTGACGGACCCTGCGGGGAATGAGTCTGTCCCGACTAACGTGGTCGCCGTTGATATTGATGATACCGACGCGGACGCAGATGCGGATGCCGACGCTGACGCCGACGCCGATGCTGATGCTGATGCTGACGCCGACGCCGACGCCGATGCTGATGCTGATGCCGATGCCGATGCCGATGCCGATGCCGATGCCGATGCCGATGCTGACGCTGATGCTGATGCTGATGCTGATGCTGATGCTGATGCTGATGCCGACGCCGATGCGGATGCGGATGCTGATGCCGACGCTGATGCTGATGCTGATGCTGATGCTGATGCTGATGCTGATGCTGATGCGGATGCGGATGCGGATGCGGATGCGGATGCGGATGCCGATGCGGATGCCGATGCGGATGCCGACGCCGA
>NZ_SPKO01000040.1:18041-18234 GCF_023127795.1 Pseudomonas sp. W2Jun17
CCGATGCGGATGCCGATGCTGATGCGGACGCCGATGCCGATGCTGACGCTGATGCGGACGCCGATGCCGATGCCGACGCTGATGCTGATGCCGACGCCGATGCGGACGCCGACGCCGACGCGGATGCCGATGCTGATGCGGATGCTGATGCCGACGCCGATGCTGACGCTGATGCCGACGCCGACGCCGACGC
>NZ_SPKO01000040.1:18292-210261 GCF_023127795.1 Pseudomonas sp. W2Jun17
TGCGGATGCGGATGCCGACGCCGATGCTGACGCCGATGCCGATGCCGATGCCGATGCTGATGCTGATGCCGACGCTGATGCTGACGCCGATGCGGACGCCGACGCCGATGCGGATGCCGATGCTGATGCCGACGCCGACGCCGACGCCGACGCCGACGCTGATGCCGATGCCGATGCCGATGCCGATGCTGACGCTGACGCTGACGCTGACGCCGATGCCGACGCCGACCTAGAAGCCTTCGACGACCTCGCCACAAGCGAAGTGACCATCAAACCTGTTACATCCAACACCAACCTGGCGGATATGCGTGTCTTCACCCTGCTGGGTGTTGGCGGGATCATCCTGGGCGATCACACCAAGGCGCAGGAGTTCACGGTTGCCGAAGGTTCCAGCGGCACGCTGAACCTGCAGTTTGCCCAGGCGGATCTGGTTTCGCTGCTGGGAGGCGGTTTCACTGCGGTCCTGGAGGTGAGCGACGGCGCGGGTGGCTGGTTGCCGGTTCAACAGGGCAGTAACGGTTCGGGCTTGCTGGATCTGTTGGGCCTGTTCGGTCAAAGCACCACTGCCGAGATCGAAGGGCTGCAGGCCGGGCAATACCGCTTCACCCTCCAGCTGGACCCAAACCTGGTCAGCATCGGTGCGGGGGCGACGGCGGTATTGAGCGTCACCAACAACAGCCTGACTGATTTCACTGGCGAAGCCGGTCCCGAAGTCTCCGGCAACGTCATCACCGACCCGGGTGTGGGAGGCACTCCGGATGTGCCGGGCAACGGCGGGCCCGTCAAGGTGCAGGTCGAGGTCGGCGGTGAATTCGTCGATGCGGACGCCACTACCGGCACGGTGCTGCAAGGCCAATATGGTCAACTGACTATTTTTGCCAATGGTGACTACAAGTACACCCCGAACGGCGATGTCGCCAACATCGGCAAAGTGGATGCGTTCGAATACCACTTGGTCAATGGTGCGGGTGGTTCTGCCGCCGCCACCTTGTATGTGCGCATCGACAGCCCAAGTGTCGACGTGACCTGGAACGCAACAGACCCATCGGCTCCAGGCACGGTCAGCCCGGTAGCGAACGATGACCTGGGCTCGGCGCAGATAGCGATCGTCAACCTGGTGACAGAAGCCAACGCGCCGGCCTTGAGCTACAACCTGCCGGCGATCGGCACGGGCTCGGGTACGGGCGAAGTCATCGTCGTGGCTGCCGACTCTACGGCTGTATTGAAGGTCGATGTCAGCGCTTCCGGCTTGACCCTGTTGCCGTCCACCACCGTCAATCTGCAAAAACTGATTGCAGGCCAATGGGAAACGCAACAGACCACCACCCAGTCGTCGCATACGTTCACCGGGCTGGACGCCGGTTCGTATCGGGTCACCGCATCCACAGGCTCGGTGCTGTCATTGTCGACCATCACGGTGGCTCAGACCTTGACTACCACCTTCACCACGCAATTTGTGGCCGGTGAAATGACCAACGCCACCGGCGACTTGTTGGCTGGCAGCCTGGCCGGACCGGATGTGCTCGGTTCGCCATTGACGGTGTTGAGCGTGCTGGTAGCCGGGGCCTATGTGGTGCCTGGGCAGACGGGGGCGCAAGTCGTCGGTGAGCACGGCACGTTGACCGTCTTTGCCGATGGCAAATACGTCTACACGCCGAATGCCGGCCTGACGCTGGATGAGATTGGCCAGGTGGATAAATTCACCTACAAACTCACCACGCCGACGGGTCAGGAAGAGACCGCAGACGTGTACATCCGCATCGACTCGCCAGACCGTGACCTTGTCTGGGACGACGCCAACCCGGGCGCGCCTGCCACTGAGGGTGTCGGCTTTGCCGCAGCCCTGGGGGCGGTGGATCAGGCCGCGGATGACGCCGCCAGCGTTGATGCTCAGCACCACGATGCGGTGGTGGTTGATGACACCGACTTCACCCACGTCGATGCGGGCGCGGGTGCAAACGGGTTGCTGTGGGAAGGGGGGGATGCTGCCATCAACCTCACCGACCTGATCGGCAAAGTCAGCGATGTGCAGAGTATCGACCTGAACGATATCAGCGCAGTGGACCTGACGTTGAGCCTGGAAGACCTGGTGTCCATCACCGGGCCTGAGTCGGATCGCTTGATGATTCAGGGCGACGATCAGGACAGCGTGCACCTGACCGGCGACTGGACTGGCGGTGTGACGCAAGTAGAGAACGGTCTGGAGTACGTGGTCTACACCAGTGCGGAAGATCAGGCCCATCAGCTTTGGGTACAAAGCGGCATCAACGTGGTGTAACGCCACTTCCCGATAACCGGGCCGCAATGCCCGGTTTTCCTTACCAACAAGCTTGCAGCGATGGGCCGTGACTGATGCCAGTCACGGTTCGTTGTTGTCCCCCTCCGGTTTGACAACAGTCAGGTGACTTGCAGTGAGGCATAAGAGTTTGGCCAACCAACTGTCTGCCACGGTTCTGGCAGTCGCAATGATCGCGCCAGGGATTGAGCCGGTCATGGCCACGTCGCTTTTCGACGATGAAGAACCCGTCAACATCATCAGCCCCAGCAACCTGGGCACGAATTTACCGGGAGGGCCAGCGGGCGTCAGCGCACCGGTGGCACCCCAGCGCAACATACCGAGCAACCTCGACCTCATGCGCGCCATTCAGTTGGCCGTAGAGTGGCACCCGGCGATTGCCGAGGCGATCGGCCAGCTGTACCAACAAAACGAGAACGTGAACATCGCCCGGTCCGGGTATTACCCGCAAGTCAGCGGTGGCTTCAATTCGGGCTATGACAGCGGCTTGAGTGGCAATGGCCAAAGCCGAGCGTTTTCGTTGTCGGCGTCGCAGATGCTTTATGACTTCGGCAAGGTTTCCAGCTCAGTGGACAGCGCACTGGCGCGGGTCAGCGGCAGCCAGGCGGCGATCTTGTTGTCGATTGACCAAGTGGCCCGCGACACCTCGTTTGCAATGATCGAACTGCAACGCTCGCAACGTTTGGTGACTGTGGCCCGCGAGCAGATCGAGGGGATTTCGGCGATTGCCGAACTGGCCAAAAAACGCAGCGACATGGGCGCCAGCACCCGTTCCGATTTGATCCAGGCCCGTTCGCGGGTCGAGGCGTCAATGGCCACCCAAATGCAGTTCACCGCGCAATTCAACCGCTGGCGCAGCGCCTTGAGCAGTTTGCTGGGGGCCCAGTCGCCGGTGAACGTGGCCAGCGGCTTTCCTGCCAGCCTGGAACAGTCCTGCGTGGGCGTGGTGCCCGATGCCGCCGTCACCCCGACGTTGCTGATCGCCCAGGCCCAGCGGGTCGATGCCTTGGCACTGATTGCACAGGCGCGTGCCGAAGCCTTGCCCACGGTGTCGCTGGACCCGTCCATCACGCACTACCTGGACAACAACGATGAAAGCAACCTGCCCGGCGGCCGCGATCGCACCCGCTACGGCGTGTTTCTCAACGTGAAGATGCCGCTGTACCAGGGCGGCGCAATCACCGCGCGCAAAACCGCGGCGCAGCAGGCGCTGCGCTCGGCCGAGGCGGCCAACGACGCCGCACGGCTTGCGGTTCGCCAGGGTTTGCTCGAAGCCCGCGACCAGATATCAAGCTTGTCGCAACGTCTGTCGACCCTGGATTTTCGTGAGCGCAGCATCTCCGAAACCCGTGACCTTTATCGCCAGCAATACCTTGAGCTGGGCACGCGTCCGTTACTCGACTTGCTCAATGCCGAGCAGGAAATCCACCAGGCGCGCATGGATCGGGAAAACACGGCGGCAGACCTGCGTCGCCTGAATATCGATTGCCTCTACAACACGGGCGGGCTTCGCACGGCGTTCCATTTGGACAACAGCACCCTGCAGGGTGTGGAGATTCGGCCATGAATGAAGCCGTGAAACTGGATGACGACTTGAGTGCAGCGCCCCTACAGCACACACCGCCGCCGACCTTTGATTACGAGGTATGGCTGGAAGCAATTCTTGGGGTGGCCCGCCATTACCGCCTGGAGTGTTCAGCGCAAAGCGTGCGCCTGGCAGCCCAATGGACCGACAGCGCGTCGGTGGAAGACGTGGTGCGGCGTATGGCGCGTCAGGCCGGGTTGAATTGCGTGATCGGCGACTTTAGCGCCTCGACCCTGATGCAACGCCAGTTGCCGCTGGTGGTGCAGTTTGCGGATGGGCAGGTCGGTGTGCTGGAGCTCATCGGTGAGGATGACAGCATCGGCATCGCCTACAGCGGTGATGGCGGTTTGCAAAGCCGTCTGGGTCGCCGCGAATTGCTTGAGCAGGCACGCAAGACGGTGATTCTGCGGCCAATGCGCGCGGTGCGCGACACTCGCGTCGATGATTACATCAAGCCGTACCAAAAGAACTGGTTCAGTGCCATCGTGCTGCGCGACCTGCGGCCGTATGGCTACGTGATGCTGGCGTCCCTGGTCACCAGCGTACTCGGCCTCGCCGGGGTGCTCTTTTCGATGCAGGTGTACGACCGCGTTATTCCCGCCGAGTCCATGCCCACCCTGTATGTGCTGTTCGGCGGCGTGATGTTGGCGCTGGTCTTTGATTTCATCATGCGCATCACCCGCGTGCGCATCACTGACATGCTCGGCAAACGCGCCGACCTGCGCGTCTCGGACCTGGTGTTCGGGCACGCCATCCGCCTGCGCAACAGCGCCCGACCCAAGTCCACCGGTTCGTTCATTTCCCAACTCAAGGAATTGGAACAACTGCGTGAACTGATCACCTCAAGCACGGCGACCGCGCTGGCAGACCTGCCGTTTTTCCTGCTGTTTCTGGTGATCTATTGGTTGATCGCCGGTCCGTTGGTCGCTGTGCCCCTGGTGGCCGTGCTGTTTCTGGTGGTGCCGGGCCTGCTGGCGCAGAAAAAACTCGCGGCGTTGGCCACTGAGTCGATGCGCGAAGGCGCGTTGCGCAGCGCGATGCTGGTTGAAACCGTACAAGGCCTCGACGACATCAAGGCCCTGCAAGCCGAGCAGCGTTTTTCGCAGCAATGGAACCATTACAACGCCACTTGTGGCGATGCCAGCCTGCGCCTGCGCCTGCTCACCAATAAGTTGGTGGCATGGAGCAACAACGTCCAGGGCTCGGTGTTTGCCGTGGTCGTCGTATTCGGGGCGCCCATGGTCATGGCCAGCGATATGACCACCGGCAGCCTGGTGGCCGCCTCGATCCTGGCCTCGCGCATGATGGCGCCGATGTCGCAGATCACTCAGGTACTCACGCGCTGGCAGCAGGCCAAGGTGGCATTGCAGAGTTTGAACCGCATCATGGAATTGCCGGTGGACCACGCTGAAGGCAGCAAGCGCGTGCATTTACCGCTGGTGCGCGGTCACTATGTGCTCAAACAGGCGGCCTTCCAGTATTGCGACGAAGCGCCGGTGCCGGCGTTATTGGTGGCGGATCTGCAGATCCAGCCGGGCGAGCGCATCGCCATTCTCGGCCGTAACGGCGCGGGCAAATCGACCTTGCTGCAGGCCCTGGCCGGGATGCTCAACCTCAAGAGCGGCAACATCAGCCTCGACGGGGTTGCCCTGGGCCACCTCGACCCGGCAGACGTGCGCCGGGATGTGGGGTTGATGACGCAAAACTCGCGTCTGTTCCACGGCACCCTGCGTGACAACCTGATCATGGGGGCGCCGCATGCATCGGATGAGGAAATCCTCCAGGCCCTGGCGGTAACCGGCGCCGCCGACTTCATCGGCAAATTCGCCGACGGCATGGACCACCTGATCCTCGAAGGCGGGCTAGGCCTCTCTGGCGGCCAGCGCCAATCGTTGCTCTTGTCACGCTTGATCATTCGCCAACCGCATATTGTCTTGCTCGACGAGCCCACCGCGTCCCTGGATGAAGCTACCGAGCGCCAATTGATTCAGAACCTGGATCGCTGGGCGGCCCATCGCACGCTGATCATCGCCACCCACCGCATGAGTGTATTGAGCCTGGTCAACCGCATCATTGTGGTCGACAACGGCCAGGTCATCGTCGATGACAGCAAGGACAACGCCATTGCACGGCTATCCAGACCCAAGGGGAAAAACCAGTGAAAACCCATGCGCTGAAAACAATCCCCCTGCTTGCCAGTGAAGACGAACACATCGGCCGCCCCCACGCGGGCGTGGATGACAGTACGGTGCTGCGCGCTACACGGGTGGTGGCGTGGGTGGCCGTCATGCTTGTCGCGTTTGGCGCCTGGGCCTACGTGTTTGAAGTGGACGAGGTGTCCACCGGCAGCGGCAAGGTCATTCCCACCTCCCGCGAGCAGATCATTCAGTCCCTGGAAGGCGGGATCGTCACGGAGCTGAATGTGGGGGAGGGCGATATCGTCAAACAGGGGCAGGTCCTGGCCAGGCTTGATCCGACCAAGACCGAATCCAACTTCGATGAAAGCGCTTCCAAGTACCGTGCGTCCCTGGCCAGCGTGGCGCGGTTGCAGGCGGAAGTGAACGGCAAGCCGTTGGCATTCCCGGCGGAGCTGTCACGTTACCCGGCGCTGATCAGCGCTGAAACCGATCTGTTCAACACCCGACGCAAAGGTCTTGAGGAATCCCTGGCCGGTGTGCGCTCTTCCCTGGGGCTGGTGCGCAGTGAGCTGGAGATTACCGAGAACCTGGCCAAGGTCGGGGCCGCCAGCAATGTCGAGGTGTTGCGCCTCAAACGCCAGAAGGCCGAGCTGGAATTGAAACTCAGCCAGGCGCGCTCCGATTACCTGGTGCGCGCCGGTGAGGACCTGGCCAAGGTCAACGCGGATGTGCAGACGCTGTCGTCGGTGATGCGCGGGCGTTCGGATTCGGTAACCCGCCTGACCTTGCGCTCGCCGGTGCGCGGTATCGTCAAGGATATCGAGGTCACGACCATCGGCGGCGTCATCCCTCCCAATGGGCGGCTGATGCAGATTGTGCCGCTGGATGAACAGCTGCTGATCGAGGCGCGAGTCTCGCCCAGGGACATTGCCTTCATCCATCCCGACCAGATGGCCAAGGTCAAGATCACGGCCTATGACTATGCCATTTACGGCGGCATGGACGGTAAGGTAGTGACCATTTCGCCGGACACCATTCAGGACGAAGTCAAACCGGAAGTTTTTTACTATCGGGTGTTTATCCGCACCGATGCCGACACCTTGAAAAACAAGGCCGGCAAGACGTTCTCGATCGTGCCCGGCATGATCGCCTCGGTAGACATCAAGACCGGTCAGAAAACCGTGCTCGACTACCTGATCAAGCCGATGAACCGGGCACGCGAAGCGTTGCGAGAACGCTAAGGAGGCAGGATGGGTAGAACGTTCGGCATCGGTGTGCTGTTGGGCCTGACGATGGCCTGTACGTCCTGGGCGCAGGCGTTCGATGAGGCGACGACCCCGCTGCGCTGGAATGCGCCCGCCGACCGCGGCACCTGCACTGAGCCGGGTTCGGCGCTGTGGGTCGAAATTGCCCGAGGCGATGCGTGCATTCGTTACTTCGCTGGCGGCGCCCTGGAGCGTGCGCCCGTGGTGATTGTGATGTTCCACGGTGATCGCACGAGCGAGATGCATCGTGCGCCGCAGGCGATTGCCGGCAACACCCTGGCCGCCAAAGTCAGCCAGGCCACGATGCTGACCAAGCGCGCGGGTGTGCCCCTGGTGATTGTAGCGCGCCCCGGCACCTACGGTTCCAGCGGCAACCACGGGCAACGGCGTCAGGCGCAGGAGTTCATTGCGCTCAATGGGGCGCTGGATCAGTTGCGCGAGCGCTATGGCATTGGGCAGTTCGTGTTGCTCGGGCACAGTGGCGGCGCTACGGTTGCCGCTGCACTGTTGACGCTGGGCCGTACCGACGTGAAATGCGCGGTGATGACCTCCGGTGCTTTCTCGCTGGTGCAGCGGGCGCAGATGATCCGCCAGAGCAAGGGCCTGCCTTCAAGGCCTGGGCGTGACACCAATGGGTTGCTGCACCCTTATGATCCGGCCCGGCACATCGATGGCATTGCCGTCGCACCCGCACGGCAGTTGTATGTGATTGGCAGCCCGGACGATCAAGTCGCACCGTTCGCCCTGCAGGAAGCTTTCTTCCAGGCACTGATGCGGGCCGGGCACCAGGCGCATTTGATCAAGGCGCTGGGCGTGCCCACGGCCTTTCACCAGTTGCGCCATGACATCGGGCTGAAGACGGCGGTGCAGTGCGCGGGCTAGACCGGCACCGCCTGTTCGCGTGAGGTCAACCAATCACACAGCTGCGACAGCCCCGTCCCGCCCGAGCTCTTGACCATGACCCAATCGCCAGGCTGAAACCACGGTTGCGGGTCGTTCGCCAGTGCCTGGTTCAGCGCCTTGGCATTCTCAAACCATTGCACTGGCAGCTCGTCACGCAACGACAGGTACAGCGCGTGCATCAACGGGCCGCACAGCACCACATGCCGTGGCGCCACCGCCCGCAAAGGCTCGGCCATCTCCAGGTGATAACGTTGGGCGTCGGGCCCGAGTTCGAGCATATCCCCCAGCACCAGCACACGGTGCTGCGGTGGGGCAGGCAGATCGGTCATTGAGCGCAGCGCGGCACTCATCGAGCCAGGGTTGGCGTTGTAGGCATCGTTGATCAGTTGGAAATGGCCGCCTGTGCAGGTAATTGACAGGGTATTGCCGCGGCCTTCGACGGGCATGAACGCGCCCAGGGTTTCCAGCGCCTGCTCGACCGCAAGCCCGCGTGCAGACAGGGCCGCCAGTACTCCCAACGCGTTGATTACCATATGCCTGCCGCGCGCCTTCAGACTGAAATTCAAGGGTTGCCCGGCAAGGAGTGCGTTGACGTTTACTTGATGGACTTCACTGTTCCAATCCAGCAAGCGCAGGTCCGCTTCGGGGTGTTCGCCGAAGCTGATCACGTGCAACTGGGCCACCTCGGCGGCTTCGGCGAACAGCTCGTAGTAAGGCATGTCGCGACAGAGTACCGCGTGACCGCCCGGGGCCATGGAGGCGAATATTGCGCTTTTTTTGCGCGCCAGGTTTTCCAGGGTTCCGTGATACTCCAAGTGCGCCGGTGCGATGCCGGTGACGACGGCGATCTGCGGGCGAACCAGCGCCGAGTTGATCGGCATACGCCCAACGGCCATTTCCAGCACCCAGAATTCTGCCGGCTCAGTCATGCTCGCCAGGTTCCAGGCAATGCCATGGGGCAGGTTGGCGTTGGCTTCGGTCTGGCCCACGTTGCCCCAGGGTTTCAACGCCTGGGCAAGCATTGCCACCACAGTGGTCTTGCCGAAACTGCCGGTCACGCCAAACACTGTTCCACTGAAGTGCTGCCGGGCGTGACGGCCCATCTGCAACATGGCCTCGCTGGTGTCGGCAACCTGCAATACCGGCAGCCCACTGCTCAGGTAGGGGGTGGGGTCTACACACAGGAAGGCTGACGGTCGACGTTCGGGTTTGGCCTGGGCCCAGCGTTGCGCCGATTGCGCTTCATTGGGGCCGACCCGGCTGGGATGGCGACTGAGGATCCGCTGCGGCTTGAAGAACTGCATGGAGGGCGTCAGCCCCGTTGCGCGCCAGCCGGGCGGCGGTGGGGTTGCCCACGTGCCCTGGGTGACTTGCGCCAGGGTATCTGCGTTCCAGGCTCGATCCACGCCGGTTGCGGCCTGGACCCAACTGACCTGAGGGGCACCATCAAGCAGATAACGGTGGTAAGCGATCAGCCCGGAAAG
The DNA here is from genome assembly GCF_023127795.1 of Pseudomonas sp. W2Jun17. Classification (NCBI taxonomy): domain Bacteria; kingdom Pseudomonadati; phylum Pseudomonadota; class Gammaproteobacteria; order Pseudomonadales; family Pseudomonadaceae; genus Pseudomonas; species Pseudomonas sp. W2Jun17. The sequence continues at coordinate 27,964 of NZ_SPKO01000040.1, forward strand.
ATAGTGTTCTACATCGTCGATCCGTACCCGGAACGCGTGATGACGAATAAAGAAGGCCCCGGCGATGCGCGCCGGGTTGGCAAAATACATCGCCAGTTCCGGCCAGAAATAGCCATTGAGCAGGTAGCGCGCGCGATGATGCAGCGCGCGGTAGAACGCGTGCAGATCAATCTCTTCAAGCAGGTGGCGCAGTGATGGTTGCTGGGCGATGCGTGTCAGCATCTGCTGCGCTGCCATCATCAACTCCAGCAACGTCGGAAAGGTGGTGATGCGTTGCTGGACGAACCCCAGATAGCCGGCGACGTTGTTCAGGCCAAAGCGAAAATATTTTTCGTCAGGTCGGTAGCGGGTCAGTTCGTTCACGCAGTAGCTGAGCCAATGGTCATGCTCGCGCCAGTGCTCTTTCTCGATGAAATAGTCGAAGGCTTTTTCCACCACGGCCAGCCAGCGCTCGTTGCGGGTCAGCCCATAGAGACGGATCAACCCGAAAGCGGCCTCGCCATCGTAGTAGATAATCCTGAAGGGCTCTTTGACACTCAGGTCATGGGCATGCAAAACGTGCGCAAACGCCCCGCTGACAGGATCCTGCATCCAGGCCATGCCGTTGGCGAGGGCTTCAAGAAGCGGCAGGTAACGGCGAGTGCCGGTGACTTCGCTGTACTTGACCAGTGCCAGCAGGCACACCGCATTGCCGCCCAGCTTGATCTCGTTGTCGGTGTCGATGAGAAACGCCGCCACGCTGCCATTGGGCAGCAAGGAGGGCCTGATCAGTACCTCGGCGAGGTGAGTCAGCGAGCGCTCGATCGCTGCCTTGAGCTGTTCATCGCCGGTCAGTGCCCAGGCCTCGATCATCGAGTAAGTGGTGCTTGCGTGGCGTAGCGTGTTGTAGTTTTTGATGGTTCGGTCAAAGCAGGGGAAGTAGCCGTAGATAAACTGCCCGCTGTCTTGCACCTGCGTGCTCAGGTAGCTGGATGCGCTGTTTATACACGCCCGAACATCATCAGGTGCGAGCGCTCCCAGGGCACGCCAGCCGGTTTGCGGCCCGCTGCTGTTAAGGGGGTGGGCGACGCCATCTTCGGCGCAGAACACACCGGTGGTGTTGAAGGTGAACACGCGGGTTTCGGGGGCAAGCGCTGCCACGATGGCTGCGGCCTGTGAGCCGCTGAACCGCCGCTTGGCATAGGTGACGAAGTTATTGGTGTTGAAGGTCGCGTGGGCAATGTCGCTGCCGCCGTACAGGATGGCATTGGCATTCAATTCCTGTTCGGTGATTGCCAGCTGCATATCGGCATCGAATGCAAGGCCGTGCCTGAAGTAATTGCGCTTGTGGCGCCTGAGGCGTTCACTGAACTTTTCCCAGGTTATTGGCGTCACGTTGAACGCACGTTCGACGCGGATCCATGAACGATCGGTTTTATCAGTCCCTTGGCGTGCAGCGTGGGAGCAGAGACGTTCGAATTCAAGCTCACCCAATTGCCAGGCAGTTTCGAAGTTGTCAGCGGTAATATGAAAAACCACCGCACGGTAGGTACTATCACTTATTGAAAAAAATAAAGTGCAGGTGTGCGGGGCGTCTGTTGAGACAGTCAGCTCGTTAGCGTGTTTGCTCAAAAGAGTGTAGCAAGCGAGCAGTTGCTGTTTCACAGGCGAAACTCTCCATGCATCATAACTTGCCGACGGTTATTATTAATTGACGCTGGGTACGTCAAGAAATGCAAACTTTCTCGCAGCAGAAGTTATTGTCCGTACGTAGGCTGATGTTCGAATTTATATATCAGGAATACATCGAAGAGTCTTCCTTTGCAGGCTCTCGGACAGGTGAAGCCACGAGGTTTTCGTGCTGTTGGAGGTGATCGCGAATCAGTTTGCGAATGACCTGAGAGATAGTAAGGTCAACGTCGTTGGACAAGGACTCCAGCCGTTGTTTGGTCGGCGCGTCGATGAGGATGGTCAGGCGCGTAGTTTTATCAGGCATTTTTCTAGTCCTTTTACATACAAAAGCGCGGTCTCAACTGCCGCGGGCAGCACGTGATACGAGAAGTGTTGAAGGCTTAGAGCCGTGCAGTCAATACGCCGGGATTCTAATTCAACTCTCCTGGCATTTTCTACAGAAGGTGATTGAAAGTTCAGATAATGTGAGCTTCTGCACCTTTTACCTATATCCCTATTATCATGCGATTGTAATCCAATGAGCCTGAATACTAACAAGGCTGCAATGAAATTATACGAAGCAGGCGCAGCTGTCAAAATTAATACTATCTATAACTAAAGTAGTGTATGGGCGCGCTGATAATGTAGGCAGGCGACTTTTTTTCATTATGCCGGTTTTTTTTGGAGTGTTTCGCCGAAAAATACAACTCGAAAAAACGGCTGTTGTTTGTTTTTACTTTTTGTGGTTTGGGGGGGCAGCGGGGCAGTTGGCACGACGCCGGGGCGTTGAAGCAAAAAGGGCCAGGGTGACCCTTTTTCAGGTGGCGGGATCAAGCAAAAACGAAGTACTTGCGCACGGTCTCCACTACTTCCCAGGTACCTTTCATGCCTGGCTCCACCACGAAGATATCCCCAGCGCGCAGATGGATCGGCGCCATCCCTTCAGGCGTGATCACGCAGTAGCCTTCCTGGAAATGGCAGTATTCCCACTTCACGTATTCCACGTACCACTTGCCCGGTGTGCAGATCCAGGTGCCCATGATCTTGCTGCCGTCTTCGCTGGTGTAAGCGTTGAGGTTGACGGTGTGCGGGTCGCCTTCAAGCTTTTCCCATTTGCAGGCATCCAGGACCGGCAGTGGGTGGGTGTCGCGCAGTACGGTGATGGGCTTGGACATGATGACTCCGAGGCAGGGAAGGGAAAGCTCAACCCTAAGGCCTTGGGCGCTGCGCCAGTGGTCTGAACTCGACATCGGGATGTCCAGAAGCGCAGGCCATGTGATGAACTGGAAATCACCCCCATCCCTGTGGGAGCCGGGCTTGCCCGCGATAGCGGAGTGTCAGGCAATGAAGAGGCTGGCTGCGCCATCGTCATCGCGGGCAAGCCCGGCTCCCACAAGGGGCATGTCTAAACGAAAGATTTGTGCAGTAACTGACCATTTTCTCGCAGTAAGTGCGAAACATTTCCCATCTCACGCCAGAATTCGCAAGAAAATTCAGAGCTGGCCCTCGTATCATTCACCCCAGTACCCAGTGAGAGCCTTGCAATGAACCCAATAAAAACGTGGTGGGATATCAGCCCGCCCTTGAGCACGGCGACCCCGACCTGGCCGGGCGATACGCCGTTCCAGGAAGAGCGCGTGTGGCAGTTCGGCCCGGAGTGTCCGGTAAATGTGGGGCGCGTAACCCTGTCGCCGCACACCGGCGCCCATGTGGATGCACCGCTGCATTACAGCGCCGATGGCGCGCCGATTGGCGAGGTATCGCTGGATGTATATATGGGCCCGTGCCGGGTATTGCATTGCCTGGGCAGCGGCGCGTTGGTGCAGCCGCATCAGTTGCAAGGGCGTGTGGATAACCTGCCGGAGCGCGTGCTATTGCGTACTTATCCACAAGCGCCACTGACTGAATGGGATTCGAATTTCACTGCCATCGCCCCGCAAACCATTGAGCTGCTCGCCGGCCTGGGTGTGCGCCTGATCGGTATCGATACGCCGTCCCTGGACCCGCAACAATCCAAGACCATGGATTCCCACAACGCCGTGGCGCGCCATGGCATGGCGATCCTCGAAGGCATCGTGCTCGATGAAGTGCCGGAGGGCGACTATGAACTGATCGCGCTGCCGCTACGTTTTGCCCATCTCGATGCCAGCCCGGTCCGCGCCATTCTCCGCCCGCTCAAGGAGCCCACGCGATGAGCCAATGTCCTTTCTCAGCTGATTACCAACCGCCGGAAGAATGGCATAACGCCGAACTGAATTTTTCCGAGTCCATGAGCTATGGCGATTACCTGGACCTGGGCAAAGTCCTCAGCGCCCAGCACCCGCTGTCGCCAGACCACAACGAAATGCTCTTCATCATCCAGCACCAGACCTCGGAGCTGTGGATGAAGCTGATGCTTCACGAACTCAAGGCTGCCCGCGAACATGTGCGCCTGGGTGAGCTGCCACCGGCGTTCAAGATGCTGGCGCGGGTGTCGCGGATCTTCGATCAACTGGTGCACGCCTGGGCCGTGCTGGCGACCATGACGCCGTCGGAGTACAAGGCGATTCGCCCGTTCCTGGGGCAGTCGTCGGGGTTCCAGTCGTTCCAGTACCGCGAGATCGAATTCATCCTCGGTAACAAAAGCCCGGCGCTGCTGCGGCCCCATGCTCATCGCCCGCAATTGCTGCAGCAATTGCAGGTAGCGATTGCCACGCCGTCGCTGTATGACGAGGCGGTCAACCTGATGGTCAAGGCCGGACTGGCGATTGACCCTCAGCGCGCCGAGCGCGACCCGACGGCGGCCACAGTGCATGACGCCTCCGTGGAGGCGGCGTGGCGCGAGGTGTATCGCGACCCGAATCGGTATTGGGACTTGTATCAATTGGCCGAGAAGTTTATCGACCTGGAAGATTCGTTCCGCCAATGGCGCTTCCGACATGTCACCACGGTGGAGCGCATCATCGGCTTTCAGCCGGGTACCGGCGGCACCGAAGGCGTGGGTTACCTGCGCAAGATGCTCGACACGGTACTGTTTCCCGAACTCTGGCGAGTACGTTCCACGCTCTAAACAAAAAAGCCCCGCATCTGCGGGGCTTTTCATTTGGAATGCAGCTAAAAATTTGGGAGGGGGCTTGCTCCCACAGAGGTTACTGGGTTACTGCAACTTTCCCGTTTCTGATCCGAAACCGGTAGGCAACATAGATAATCCCCACCCACACCGGCATCGCATACACCGACTCGCGAATCCCCGGAATCGCCAGCATCACGCCAATGATCATCACCATGAACGCCAGGCACAGGTAGTTGCTGAACGGGAACCAGAAGGTCTTGAACGACGGTGTCACGCCTTGCTCGCCCATGGCCTTGCGGAACTTGATGTGGGTCAGGCTGATCAGCGCCCAGTTGATCATCAACGAAGCAACCACCAGCGCGAACAGCAACTCCAGCGCACTGTGCGGCGCGACGTAGTTGACCACCACGCACAGCATCGTCACCAACGCCGAAATCGCCAGGGCCCGCAGCGGAACGCCTTGTTTGTTGAGCTTCATCAGCGCCTTGGGCGCGTCACCCTGCTCGGCCAGGCCGAACAACATGCGGCTGTTGCAGTACACGCCGCTGTTGTACACCGACAACGCCGCGGTCAGCACCACGAAGTTGAGGATGTGGGCGGCGGTGTCGTTGCCGATCAACGAGAAGATCTGCACAAACGGGCTGCCGCTGTAGGCATCGCCCGACGCGCCGAGGGTTTGCAGCAATTGATCCCACGGGTACAGCGACAACAGCACGGTCAGCGCGCCGACGTAGAAAATCAGGATGCGGTACACCACCTGATTGATCGCTTTGGGGATGACCTTGCGCGGTTCGCTGGCTTCGGCGGCGGTGATGCCGACCAGTTCCAGGCCACCGAACGAGAACATGATGAAGGCCATGGACATCAGCAGCCCCATGCCGCCGTTGGGGAAGAAACCGCCGTGGCTCCACAGGTTGCTGACCGACGCTTGCGGGCCGCCAGTGCCGCTGAACAGCAGGTAGCAGCCGAGCACGATCATGCCGACAATCGCCACCACCTTGATGATCGCAAACCAGAACTCGGCTTCACCGAAGAACTTCACGTTCAGGGTGTTGATCAGGTTCACCGCAACAAAGAACACCAACGCGCTGACCCAGGTTGGAATCTCCGGCCACCAGAACTGGATGTACTTGCCCACCGCGGTTAACTCGGCCATGCCCACCAGCACGTAGAGCACCCAGTAGTTCCAGCCGGCCAGAAAACCCGCGTAGCCGCCCCAGTATTTGTGCGCAAAGTGGCTGAAGGAGCCGGCCACCGGCTCTTCGACGATCATCTCGCCGAGCTGGCGCATGATCAGGAACGCGATAAAGCCGGCCACCGCATAGCCCAGGATCATCGACGGCCCCGCCGACTTGAGTACCCCGGCCGAGCCGAGGAACAAGCCTGTACCAATCGCGCCTCCCAAGGCGATCAGCTGAATGTGCCGGTTCTTCAGGCCACGCTTGAGGCCCACCGGGTTAACCATGTCATCCGCCATTAACATTCCCTTCTACTTGTTTTTCTCAAGGGTGATTGCACGCCGCATCGGCCCCTCAGAACTGCTGAGGGTCAGATATTACTCTGCGTAAACTTTTCGTAATACAGCTGAACGCCATCAAGTGCCTGATCCACCAGCCATTGTTGAATGGATTCGACCATTGGAGGGGGGCCGCACACGTACATATCCGCCGATCTGTCCCGCAATTCGGCCAGGTCAAAATGTTCGGTGAGGTAGCCGCGCTTGCCGGGCCATTCGGATGAAGCATCGCTGAGTACTTCGGTGTAGCGAAAGCCCGGGATTTTCCTCGCGTAGTCCTGGATACGCGCCGCTTCGCATAAATCCTCGGCACCGCGCACGCCGTAGTAGAGGTGCACCGGTTGCGAGCAGCCGTTGGCCGCCAGTTCATCGAGCATACCCAGCAACGCCGACAACCCGGTACCACCCGCCACCAGCACCAGCGGCCGGGTGACATGCCGGAGGTAGAACGCCCCCAATGGCGCCTCCAGCAGCATCGCGTCGCCCGCCTGGCAGCGTTCGCGCAGGTAGTTGCTCATCACCCCATCCGGCAGCAGGCGCACCAGGAACTGCAGTTGGTTACCCGGCCGATTGGCGAAGGAGTAGGAGCGCCAACTGTCGGTGCCGGGCACCGCGACACGAGCGTACTGGCCGGGCAGGAAATCCAGTGGCTGGTCCAGTTGCACCTGCAAGATCGCCGTACTGGTGGAGACCTGCTGCACGTCGCTCACCGTACCGCGTACCTGCACTGGCCCGGATGCATTGCACAGGCTTGAATCGAAGTCGAAGTAGAAGGTGGCGTCGGACTGCACCCGAGTCTGGCAACTGAGCATCTTGCGTTGCTGCAGGTCGAGGCTGGAGAGCGCTTCTTCGTCGACATAGTCCTGGGTGTACTCGCCGGATTCGCAACGCCCCTGGCAAGTGCCGCACACGCCTTCGCGGCAATCGAGCGGGATCTTGATACCGTTGCGCAGGGCTGCATCCAACAGGATTTCATTGGCGCCCACCGGGAAGAACAAGGTCTTGCCATCGGCAAAGCTGAAGGCCACTTTGTGATTCATTGGAAAAACTCCCGGTGCCTATAGGTGATAGAAATCCAGCACCGAGTTGATGGTGTCGTTGAGCAGCAAGGCGTGCTTGCGCATGATCAGCCAGCTGTCGCCCGCAGGCTTCAGGTGGTACGTGGCATGCCCGTAGAACTGCTCGGACGTGGCCAGGCGATAGAACAACGTGTGCCAGTTCAAGCGCACCTCCAACGTGCCGTCAGCCTGCTCCGAAATGCGCAGGTTATTGATCAGGTGCAGGGTGCGCGGCATTGGCGTCGCCGAGGCTGCCTTGCCGGTGCGCAGGCGGAACACGCGGTCTTCCAGGCCCGAACGGTTGGCGTAGTAGATCAACGACATCTCACGTTTTGGGTCTTTGGTGTAGACGTGTTCCGAGTCCCATTGCGGCAAATGGAATTCGCTCTGGGGGTCGAACAACTGCACGTAGGCGTCCCAGTCCTGGGCGTCGCACAGTTCGGATTTACGGTAAAAAAACTGCTCGACCCGGTACTGCAATTGCGCATTCATCACTTCACCTCCCGCAGGCTCAGGGCCCGCTGGTCCAAACCCTTGAGCAGAAACTGTTGCCAATTGCGGTGCTGGTTGACGTACAAGCCTTCGTGGGTGAATTCAGTGCCGGTCATGGCCGGTTGAATGCCGATGGCTTCACTGTTAGGCGTGGGTCCGGTCTCCCAGCGGTGGCTGCCCCGTGATATATCGCTCCAGCGTTCCAGGCGGCCCTGGAAACCGCGCTGGGCTTCGCGAAACTCCACCAGGTCGTCCGGCGTGCCCATGCCCGAGACGTTGAAGAAATCTTCGAACTGGCGAATGCGGTTTTCGCGATCCGCGTCGGACTCACCCTTGACCCCCAGGCATTGGCTGATGATCTCGGTCTTGTTCCAGGCCACTGGGCGGATGATGCGCAGCTGCGAACTGATCTGGTCGAGAAAGAACAGGCTAGGGTAGATGTTCAGGTTGCGCAGGCGGTGCATCATCCATTCGGCCTTTTGCTGGCCATGTTCGGCCACCAGGCGCGGCATGATGGTGGCGTAGCCGGAACGTACGCTGGGGTTGGGCATGTCGCTGAACAACACACTGTGGCCGTTATTGAAGGCGAACCAGCCGTCATCGGTATTCGCGTCGCCGGCGCCGAGCTTGCTGTAGTCCAGCGTTGTGCTTGCGCCTGCGCCGTTCTCGGTATTGACCTGCTGGCGATGCTGCACCGTGGCCACGTAGTTGTAGTGCACGGTGCTGACGTGATAACCGTCCAGCCCGTTTTCGTTTTGCAGCTTCCAGTTGCCGTCGTAGGTGTAGGCCGACTTGCCCGGCAGCACTTCCAGCTCACCGGTCGCCGATTGCGCGACCATCATGTCGAAGAACACTTTGGCGTCGCCGAGGAAATCTTCCAGGCTGTTGGTGCCGTTTACGTCGAGGCTGATAAAGACAAAGCCTTTGTAGCTGTCGATGCGCGCCTTTTTCAGGCCGCGGGTGGCTTTATCAAACCCTTCCGGGTATTCCCCCGGCGCCTTGACCTTGACCAGCCGGCCATCGCTTTTGTAGCACCAGGCGTGGAACGGGCAGGTAAAGGTGGACTGGTTGCCCTTGCCCACCCGGGTGAGGGTGGTGCCGCGGTGCTGGCAGGCATTGATCAACGCGTTGAGCCGGCCTTCGCCGTCGCGGGTGATGATCATCGGCTGGCGCCCGGCGCGCATCGTCACGAAGTCGTGGTTATTGGCCAGTTCGCTTTCGTGACAGGCATAGATCCAGTTTTTCTCGAAGATCAGTTCCATCTCCAGGTCGAACAACTCGGGTTCGGTGAACATGTCGCGGGCGATGCGGAACACTTCATCTGCCGGGCGAAAGTCCAGGCAGCTTTCGATAAAGGTTTTCCACTGCTCGACGGTTCTTGCACCACTCATGGGAGGCACCTTTTGATAATGGCTAAAACGGGTGAGCCATTAAGGCGCTGCAGAAGGGCGGTGGGCTATCCGCTTAATGGGGGAAGATGGGCCGCAAAGTTGGGCAGCAAATACTCAACACGGTGCGGCGCGGTGACGCAATGGGCTACTGTCATTGCAGGTGACGGTCGCAGAAAACCTGAATTTATCCACATAGTCGACGGTTGCTATCCACGTGGTTGCAACGGCGCCGACGTGGCTTGGAACTTGCTGTCGATGTTCAACGATGCGCCGCCAGAGCGCGCAAACGCCTAACCGCCGTGGGTGCAGCCCGATGAGTAGCCAGACACACGATATTCATATTCAACGCTTTGACCTCGAAGGTGCCCGCAGCTGGATGTCCGGCATCTGCGGGCCCCATCGCCTGGCGACGGCTACCCCCGAGCGCCTGCGATTTCATCACAGCGCCAACGTGTTCAAGTCCCGCGCCACCACCCTGGGTGTGATTGAGTACGGCACCGACGTGACTATCGACATCGAAGACGCCGAGCATTTCAGCAGCTACAGCCTGAGCCTGCCGTTGGTGGGCGAACAGGAGCTGAGCAAGAACGGTGAACGCCTCAGTTCCAACCGCGACCAGGGCGTGATCATTTCACCCAACGAGCACCAGGTGCTGGCGATTTCCGGTGACTGTCGCAAGTTGCAGGTGGTGATCACCCGTACGGCGATGAGCGAGTCGCTGGAAGGTTTGCTGCAACGGCCCATTGATGCGCCGCTGCGCTTTGAACCGGTGATGGATGCCGTGGACGGCGCCCCGGCTTCGTGGTGGCGCATGGCGCGATACTTCATCGCCGAACTGGAATGCAGCAGCGAGTTGTACGAGCAGGCAGCATTTACCCGGGACCTGGAAAGCTCGCTGATCAAAGGGCTGATCCTGGCCCAGCCGAATAACTATTCTGAAGAATTGCGCGAGGTGTTGGGGGTAAAACTGCCGCACTACCTGATTCGTGCGCGCCAGTACATCCACGACAACGCCCGTGAAGCGCTGCACCTGGAAGACCTGGAAGCGGCGGCCGGGGTGTCGCGGTTCAAGCTGTTCGATGCGTTTCGCAAGTACTTCGCCTTGTCGCCCATGGCGTATCTGAAGAAGCATCGGTTGGGGGCGGTGCGTCAGGAGATTCTTGAACAGGGCTCGGTGCGTACTATCTCTGAAATTGCGTTGGGTTGGGGCTTTACTCACCTGGGGCGGTTTTCGGCGGAGTACCGCAAGTTGTTTGATGAGTCGCCCAGTCAGACACAGCAGCGCAAGCGCATGCGCATTACTTGAACCTGATGAAGATCAAAATGTGGGAGGGGGCTTGCTCCCGATAGCGGTGTGTCAGGCACTGGAAAAGTTGACTGAACCACAGCTATCGGGAGCACGCCCCCTCCCACATTGGATTTGTGGTGCATATGGAATCTCAGATCAACTCTTCCACCAGTTGCAGGCAATGAGTCAGCCCCGGCGACTGGTCATTCACCCGTCGGCTCAGAATGATCGGCGAGGTCGCAGTCGCCTCCACCACCGGCGTATAGCCAATATCCGCCCGATGCAGCACCTGCACCGACGCCGGTACCAGCGTTACACCCATACCGGCGCCTACCAGGCCGATGGCGGTCTGCAACTCGTTGGTCCACTGCGCCACCTTCAGGCTCAAACCGTGGGCGTCGAACAGCGCGATCACATGGTCGGCATAACTGGGGCGCGGGTTGCCTGGGTAGAGCACAAAGGGCTCGGTGGCCAACTGGGCGAGGGTGGCAGGGGCACCCAGCAAGGGGTGACCGCTGGGCAGCACGGCCACCAGGCGATCCTCCACCAATACGCGCTGGACGATGGCCGGGTCGTCGATGCGAATGCGCCCGAAACCCACATCGATGCGCCCGGCCTTGAGCGCTTCGACCTGTTGCAGCGTAGTCATCTCCGACAAGCCCAACTCCAGCTCCAGGGCCTCGTGATTGCGCAGCCTGCGAATCAGTTCCGGCAGCACGCCGTACAAGGTCGAGGGTGCAAAGCCGATGCCCAGCCACGTCTTTTCCCCCAGGCCAATGCGCCGTGTGTTGTCGCAAACCGTGCCCAACTGTTCGAGCAGCACATTGGCGTGTTCATAGAAAAACCGCCCGGCTTCGGTCAGGCGCAACGGTCGGCTACGCTCCAGCAGCAGCACCCCCAGTTCATCCTCCAGCTGCTGGATTTGCCGGCTCAAGGGCGGCTGGGCGATGTGCAGGCGTTCGGCAGCCCGGGTGAAATTGAGGGTCTCGCCCAGCACCTGGAAATAGCGCAAGTGACGCAGTTCCATATCGACTCCTTTCATACCTTGAGGGTATCGCATAAGACCAATTCTATATTGGAAGCCCGAAAAAATGCGGAACAGAATCGACGCAAATCTATAAAGAACCCAACGGGTATTGCCATGCCGATTTGCACCATCGAGTCGATCGACACCCTCATCGTCGATCTCCCCACCATTCGCCCGCACAAGCTGGCGATGCACACCATGCAAAACCAGACCCTGGTGATTATCCGTCTGCGGTGCACGGACGGCATTGAAGGCATCGGCGAAGCTACCACCATCGGTGGCCTCAGCTATGGCAATGAAAGCCCCGACAGCATCAAGGTCAACATCGACCGCCATTTCGCGCCGCTGTTGATCGGCCAGGATGCGAACAACATCAACGCCGCCATGTTGCGCCTGGAGCGCAGTATTCGCGGCAACACCTTTGCCAAATCCGGCATCGAAAGCGCCTTGCTCGACGCCCTCGGCAAACGCCTGGGCCTACCGGTCAGCGAACTGCTGGGCGGGCGCGTGCGTGACGCGTTGCCGGTGGCCTGGACCCTGGCCAGCGGCAATACCGAACAGGACATCAGCGAGGCCGAGAAAATGCTCGACCTGCGCCGTCACCGCATCTTCAAATTGAAGATCGGCGCCGGTGAAGTCAGCCGCGACCTGGCCCATGTGATCGCGATAAAAAAAGCCCTGGGCGAGCGCGCCAGTGTGCGTGTCGACGTCAACCAGGCCTGGGATGAGGCCGTGGCGCTGCGGGCGTGCAAGGTGCTCGGCGACAACGGTATCGACCTTATCGAGCAACCCATCTCACGCAACAACCGTGGCGGTATGGCCCGGCTCAACCTGTCGAGCCCGGTGCCGATCATGGCCGATGAGTCTATCGAGTGTGTCGAAGATGCGTTCAACCTGGCGCGTGAAGGCGCGGCCTCGGTGTTTGCCCTCAAGATCGCCAAGAACGGCGGCCCCCGCGCCGTGCTGCGTACGGCGGCGATCGGCGAGGCGGCAGGCATCGGCCTGTACGGCGGCACCATGCTCGAAGGCGGTATCGGCACCCTGGCGTCGGCCCATGCCTTCCTCACGCTGAACACACTGGCGTGGGGCACCGAGCTGTTCGGCCCGTTGTTGCTCACCGAAGACATCCTTGCCGAGCCACCGGTGTACCGCGATTTCCAGCTGCATGTTTCCACCGCACCGGGCCTGGGCCTGGCGCTCGATGAAGAGCGTCTGGCGTTCTTTAGCCGTGACAAATACTAAGAGGCGCCTGCCATGTTGTTCCACGTAAAAATGACTGTGAACCTGCCCCTCGACATGCCCCCTGAGCGTGCCGACAGCCTCAAGGCCGAAGAGAAAGCCCTGGCGCAACGCCTGCAACAAGAGGGCAAGTGGCGCCACCTGTGGCGCATCGCCGGGCACTACGCCAACTACAGCGTGTTCGATGTCGACAGCGTGCAGGACCTGCATGACCTGCTGATGCAACTGCCATTGTTTCCTTACATGGCTATCGAAGTGAATGCGCTGTGCCGGCACCCGTCGTCCATCCATGCGGACGACCGCTAAGCCGGTTTCAACCTGATAATTACAAGATGAGGAGTGCACCATGTCCATCCGCCTGTCCCAGACTGCCCACGCCCAACGCTTTCTCGAAGAAGCCAGCGGCAACCTCAATGACGCCGGCAACCCGCGCGCCAAGGCGCTGATCTACCGGATCCTGCGCGACACTGTGAACATCATCGAAGACCTGGAAGTGACCCCCGAGGAGTTCTGGAAGGCGGTCAACTACCTCAATGATCTGGGTAAAAACCAGGAAGCCGGCCTGCTCGCCGCTGGCCTGGGCCTGGAGCATTACCTGGACCTGTTGATGGACGCCGCCGATGAGCAGGCGGGCAAGTCCGGCGGTACACCGCGCACCATCGAAGGCCCGCTGTACGTGGCCGGCGCGCCGCTGTCCAAATACGAGGCACGGCTGGATGATGGCAAGGACGACGCGGTGCCGTTGTTCATGCGCGGGCAAGTGCGCGATACCGAGGGCAAGCCATTGGCGGGGGCGATTGTCGATGTGTGGCAGGCCAATACGGGCGGTACTTATTCGTGGTTCGACCCGAACCAGTCTGAATTCAACCTGCGCCGACGTATCGAGACGGATGCCCAGGGCCACTACCGTTTTCGCAGCATCGTACCCTCGGGCTACGGCTGCCCGCCGACCGGGCCGACGCAGCAGTTGCTCGATCAATTGGGGCGCCACGGGCAACGGCCAGCGCATATCCACTTTTTCATCTCGGCGCCCGGGCATCGGCACCTGACCACCCAGATCAACCTCTCGGATGACCCGTACCTGCATGATGACTTTGCCTATGCCACCCGCGATGAACTGATTGCCGAGATCCGCTTCAGCGACGATCCGCAACTGGCGCGGGAATTTGGCGTGGAAGGGCGGTTTGCGCAGATTGATTTTGACTTTGAGTTGCAGGTGGCTGATGCGCCGGTGGAGCAAAAGCGCATGCAACGCACACGGGCTCTCGAGGACTGAGCGCGGGCAGAATGTGGGAGGGGGCTTGCCCCCGATAGCAGTGTGTCAGTCACTTATTTACTAACTGATCCTCCGCTATCGGGAGCAAGCCCCCTCCCACATTTAGTTCACATTTGATCTGTAGTGATGGGTTACTTGCGCAGGACCAGATCCAGCACCTCATCCCGATCCTTGATCTTCTGCAGCACAATTTCAGAGCGAATATCCATCACCCCCGCCGTGCGGTTCAGGTGGTTCACGATAAAGTCCGAAAAGTGCTTGAGGTTGCGTGCCTGCACCCGCAGCACATAGTTGCTGGCACCGGTGATCACATAGGCGCTCGCCACCTCTGGCCAGCCTTGCACCTTCTTGATAAAGGTCTCATGCCAGTCCTCGATATCCTGGCGCAGCGACAGGTGCACGATGGCTTCGAGTTCGATCCCCAACTGTTCGGCATTCAATACCGCGCGATAGCCGCTGATGATTCCTTCGCTCTCCAACAAACGCAAACGGCGCAGGCAGGCAGAGGGTGACAGCGCGACTTTTTCCGCCAGTTCCTGGTTGCTGATACGGCCATCCTGTTGCAGAAAATGCAGGAGGCGCAGGTCGGTGGCGTCGAGAATCATGCTTGGAAGATATCCGCGTATTTTGAGATTAAATTCGAATTTCCTACAGCTTAAATAGCCGTTTGCCCACCACTTTGCACGAAAATTCTCTAAAAGTTCGTTCATTATTTGGTCCATCCTCACTTATAAAAACCAGGACGACCCATGACCACTCGAAGCCATTGCCAAGCCCTCGACACCCAGGACCCTTTGGCACCCCTGCGTGCCCAATTCGCCCTGCCCGAGGGCGTGATCTACCTCGACGGCAACTCCCTCGGCGCGCGCCCGGTGGCAGCGCTGGAGCGGGCACAGCAGGTGATCGCCCAAGAGTGGGGCAATGGCTTGATTCGCAGCTGGAACAGCGCAGGCTGGGCGGATTTGTCCCAGCGCCTGGGCAATCGCCTCGCACCGTTGATCGGTGCGCGTGAGGGCGAAGTGGTGGTCACCGATACCACTTCGATCAACCTGTTCAAGGTGCTGAGCGCGGCGTTGAGTGTGCAGCGTCAACGCTCCCCGGCGCGCAAGGTGATCGTCAGCGAAGCGAATAACTTTCCCACCGATTTGTATATCGCCGAGGGCCTGGCCGAACTGCTGCAACAAGGCTATTCCCTGCGCCTGGTCAACAGCCCGGCCGAACTGCCCCAGGCCATCGACGCAGACGTGGCGGTGGTGATGCTCACCCACGTCAACTACAAGACTGGCTACATGTACGACATGGCGGCGCTGACTGCGCTGAGCCACGAGTGTGGCGCGCTGAGCCTTTGGGACCTGGCGCACTCAGCGGGCGCGGTGCCTGTGGACCTGCACCAGGCCGGCGCTGATTATGCCATTGGCTGCACCTACAAATACCTCAATGGCGGCCCGGGCTCCCAGGCATTTGTGTGGGTCAACCCGGCGTTGGTGGATGTGGTGCGCCAGCCGTTGTCAGGCTGGTTCGGGCATACCCGCCAATTCGCCATGGAGTCGAGCTACGCCCCCAGCGCCGGCATCGCGCGCTACCTGTGCGGTACCCAACCGATCACTTCGTTGGCCATGGTGGAATGCGGCCTGGACATTTTCGCCCAGACCGACATGACCAGCCTGCGCAGCAAATCCCTGGCATTGACCGACCTGTTTATCGCGTTGGTCGAAAGCCGCTGCGCCGCCCATGGCCTGGAACTGATCACACCGCGTGAGCACGCCCGGCGCGGCAGCCATGTGAGCTTCGAACACCCCGAAGGTTACGCGGTGATCCAGGCCCTGATCGCCCGAGGCGTGATCGGCGATTACCGTGAGCCGCGGATCATGCGCTTTGGTTTCACGCCGCTGTACACAAGCTTTACCGAGGTGTGGGACGCGGTGGAAATCCTTGGTGAAATTCTCGACAACCGCACCTGGGACCAGCCGCAATTCAAAGTCCGAAACAGCGTTACTTAATAGCACCACACACCCAATGTGGGAGGGGGCTTGCTCCCGATAGCGGTGTGTCAGTTGACATATCAGTGACTGACACACTGCTATCGGGAGCAAGCCCCCTCCCACAGGATTCACCGCCAGCAGCAACCATCACAATAATAAAGGGGCACTCCAGTGACCACGCCAGACAACGGCTTTGCAGAAATCACCCACCGCGAACTGGGCCTCAGGCGCCAGCTCACTTCCGGCCAGATGAGCATGATCGCTATCGGTGGCGCCATCGGCACCGGGCTGTTCATGGGCAGCGCCTACGCCATCGGCTATGCCGGGCCCAGCGTGCTGGTGAGCTATGCCATCGGCGCCTTGATCACCTTGCTGCTGATGGGCTGCCTGGCGGAGATGACGGTGGCCCATTCCACCTCCGGCTCCTTTGGCGCCTATGCCGAGTTCTACATCAGCCCGCTGGCCGGGTTCCTGGTGCGGTATGCCTATTGGGCGGCGATTGTGCTGGCGGTGGGGGCCGAGGTCACAGCGGTGGCGATGTACATGAAGTACTGGTTCGCCAATGTGCCGGAATGGGTATGGATCGTATCGTTTTCCAGTGTATTGATTGTGCTCAATGCGATCAGCGTGAAGACCTTCGGCAACTTCGAATACTGGTTCTCGACCATCAAGATCAGCGCCATTGTCGGCTTCATCATCCTGGCGGTGTATGTGGTGTTCGGTTCCGGCAACCCGCAGTACGGTGTGCAGAACTACACGGCCCACGAGGGCTTTTTTCCCCATGGCTTGAGTGGCATGTGGATCGCGGTGATCGTGTCGATCTTCAGTTACTTAAGCGTCGAGATGATCGCCGTGGCCGCCGGTGAAGCCGCCGACCCGGAGCAGGCGGTGAAGAAAGCCTTCCGCGCTACCATCGTGCGGCTGGTGGTGTTCTACCTGCTGACCCTGGCGCTGATGCTCGCCATCGTGCCGTGGAACCAGGCCGGCCAGGCCCAGAGCCCGTTTGTCACGGTGATGCAGACCATCGGCATTCCCGGCGCCACCGGGGTGATGAATTTCGTGATCCTGATCGCGGCGCTGTCGGCCATGAACAGCCAGCTCTATATCACCACGCGCATGATGTTCAGCCTGTCTCGCGCAGGCTTTGCGCCCAAGTCCATGGGCGCCTTGAGCAAGAATGGCATCCCGCTGAACGCCCTGTTGCTGTCCAGCTCGGGCATTGCCCTGGCGACTCTTTTGAATGTGGTGTACCCGGAAAGCTCATTCACCCTGATGATGGCGATCTCGATGTTTGGCGCGATCTTCACCTGGTTCATGATCTTCCTTACGCACCTGTTCTTTCGCCGCTATCGCAAGCGCCATGGCGGGGCGAAGTTGTCGTTCCAGTTGCGCCTGTTTCCCTACAGTACGCTGCTGGGGTTGGTGCTGATGGGGGCGGTAATGATCACCACCTATTTCACCGAAGCGTTCAAGATGACCTTGGTATTCGGCGTGCCGTTCCTGTTGATTCTGTCGGCGGTGTATTACGGGTTCTTCCGCAAGGGCAGGGCCAAGGCGTCGAACAAAGCCCTGGCGTAACCCGGCAGTTGCTCGAACGAGCGTGCGCATAACAGCAACGAGCGACAGGCCCACTCCTCTTGCAGGGGGTGGGCCTTGAAACGGCGTTCTGACGGCCAGCGCTCCAAGGCTGCCTGCGGCACGATGCCCAGACCCGCGCCGCCGGCGACCATGCGAATCAACCCATTAAAACCGTCGGCGCGAATGCGTGTCTGCAAGCGAAAGCCTGTGTGCAGTGCCTGCTCTTCCAGATAAACCGCCAGCGCGCTGTTGGCCGCCAGGCCCACGTAGTCGTATTGCAAGCTGTCGATAAAACTCGGGCGGGTCAACGGGTGGTCCAGGGGCATGATCAGCACCAGCGGATCATCGCGAAACGCCAGGGTCTGCAAGCCGTGGGTGTCCACGGCATCGGAAATAATCCCCAGGTCGGCAGTGCCCTGGCGCAAGGCGTGGGTGATGCGCAGGCTGGGCAATTCTTGCAAGTCGATATCGAGGTTGGGGTGCTCGCGCAAAAAGTGTGCGAGCAATTCAGGCAGGTACTCGCTAAGGGCAGTGGTATTGCACAGCAAGCGTACCTGGCCTTTGACGCCATTGGCGTATTCGGCCAGGTCCTGTTGCAGGTGTTCGGCCTGTTGCAACAGCAGGCGAGCGTGCCGAGCCAGGGCTTTGCCCGCCGGCGTTGTGGTGACGCCACGGCGGCCACGCTCAAGAAACGCGATGCCCAGTGAAGACTCCATTGCCCGGATGCGTGCGCTGGCGGCCGCCAGGGATAAATGACTACGGGCTGCACCGGCAGTGATATTGCCGCTGTCGAGGATGTGCAGATAGAGGCGCAGGTCGATCAGGTCAAAGTGCATGGCTGCAGGTTTCCGGTGACTGGGCGGGCGTCATCGCAGGCAAGCCAGCTCCCACACTTGGATGTATTCACAGTTCAAAATGTGGGAGCTGGCTTGCCTGCGATGACGGCATCAGCCTCACAAAAAACAAGAGGCTGCCTCAGTATATGGCGAATTTTCAGCCTCTCTCCAGCCCTGCACAATCGGTGCATGAATACCTTCCTAGCGTTCTACCAAAACCTCGGTCCAGCCCTGACAGCGTTGGTCATCACTACCTTCCTGCTGGCCGGTACGGTCAAAGGCATCATCGGCCTTGGCCTGCCCACTGTAGCCATGGGCATGCTCGGCCTGGCTATGTTACCGGCGCAGGCTGCGGCGTTGCTGATCATTCCTTCGACTATCACCAACCTCTGGCAGCTAACGTTTGGCGGTCATTTGAGTGCCTTGCTCAAACGCCTGTGGCCGATGCTGTTGCTTATTTTCTGCGGCACCGGGCTAGGCTCCGTGTGGCTGGGCATGGACGGTGGGCCGTGGGTGGTCCGCGCGTTGGGTGCGGCGTTGCTGGTATATGCGTTGAGCGGCTTGTTCCTGCCGACCTTCAAGGTCGCGCCCCGGACCGAGCGCTGGCTGGGGCCCTTGTGTGGGCTGATCACCGGCATCATCACCTCGGCCACCGGTGTTTTCGTGATCCCTGCGGTGCCGTATCTGCAAGCGCTGGGCTTGAGCCGTGATCAGTTGGTGCAGGCGCTGGGGCTGTCGTTCACGGTGTCGACACTGGCGCTGGCCGCCGGGCTGGCCTGGCGCGGAGCGCTGGGCGGTGGTGAAATCGGTGCGTCAGTGTTGGCGCTGGTGCCGGCATTGCTGGGGATGTGGCTGGGCCAAGTGGTTCGCCGACGCATCAGTGCGCTGTGGTTCAAGCGTGGGTTTTTCACGGGCATGGCGTTGTTGGGAGGCCATTTGTTGCTGGCTGGTTAATAATGACCGTGCCTGTGTCAGCCGATAAATGAAGGACCGCCCGTGAAAGCCCGTTCCGATGAGCTACAGATCTTCGTCAGCGTGATTGAATGCGGCTCGATTTCTGCCGCCGCCGAAAAGGTCGGGCAAACGCCGTCTGCGGTCAGCCGCACGCTGTCGCGCCTGGAAGCCAAGCTCGACACCACGCTGATCAACCGCACCACGCGACGCATGGACCTGACTGAAGAGGGCAAGTACTTCTTCGAGCAGGCCAAGGTGATCCTGGCGCAGATGGACGAGCTGGAAGAGCGCCTGTCGTCGCGCCAGAAAAAACCGGCCGGCCGCCTGCGTATCAATGCCGCAGTACCGTTCATGCTGCACGGGATCGTGCCGTACATCGCCGAGTTTCGCCGCTTGTACCCGGATATCCAGTTGGAGCTCAACAGCGACGACTTGATCATCGACCTGCTTGAGCAAAGTACCGACATCGCCATTCGCATTGGCACCCTGGCCGACTCGACCCTTCATGCGCGCTCCCTGGGCAGCACGCCGCTGCATATCCTGGCCAGCCCCGACTACCTCAAGCAATACGGCACGCCGACGACCGTTGCCGAGTTGGCCGATCACACCTTGCTGGGCTTCACTCACACCGAGACCCTCAACCACTGGCCGCTGCGTCATGGCGAAGGTGACCGCTGGCTGATCCAGCCCAGTGTCAGCGCATCCAGTGGCGAAACTGTGCGCCAGTTGGCGCTGCAGGGGCAGGGTATTTGTTGCCTGTCGAATTTCATGACGGTCGACGATATCGATGCCGGCCGCCTGGTGCCCATGCTGGAGGCGTCCAACAGCGGTTATCGCCAGCCGATCCACGCGGTGTTCTATCGCAACTCGCAATTGGCGCTGCGCATTCAGTGCTTCCTGGACTTCATTCAGGCCAAGCTGGCGCGGTATGCGCGCTGATTCGTGACTTGCACGCAAGAGTGAATTGGGCCGTACGGGCTTATTCGACAGCAGTGGGGGCTGGATACTGGGTGCATCACTTACCCAGTCAGGAGCAACCTCCATGAATGTATTCGTTACCGGTGCAGCAGGGTTTATCGGCGGTTCCATCGCCACCGGCCTGGTCAACGCTGGCCATGACGTCACCGGCCTGGTGCGCAGCGCCGAACAAGCCGCCGAAATGACCGCCCTGGGCATTACGCCGGTGATCGGCACCCTCGACGACGCAGCCGTATTGACCGAGCAGGCACAGAAGGCCGATGCGGTGATCAACGCTGCCAGCAGCGACCATCGCGCCGCCGTGGAAACCTTGCTGGCCGCCTTGAAAGGCTCGAACAAGCCGTTCCTGCATACCAGCGGGTCGAGCATTGTCGGTGATGCGTCGGGCGGCAAGGCCAGTGAAGTCATCTACTTCGAAGGCAACCTGCCTGAGCCGACCGTCGACAAAGCCGCGCGGGTGGCGATCGACAACCTGATCCTCGCGGCGGCCAGTGACGGTGTGAATTCGGCGGTGATCTGCAACACCCTGATCTACGGCCACAGCCTGGGCGTGAAGCGTGACAGCGTGCAATTGCCACGCTTGCTCAAGCAGGCACGCAAGAGCGGTGTAGTGCGCCATGTGGGCAGCGGGCAGAACATCTGGTCCAACGTGCACATTGAGGATGTGGTCGCCCTGTATCTGCTGGCACTGACCAAAAACGTCCCGGGTACTTTCTACTTTGTGGAAAGCAGCGAAGCGGCGTTTATCGACATGACTACGGCGATTGCCCAGACGCTGAACCTGGGCGAACCGCAGGATTGGCCGTTGGCCGAGGCTGAAGCCGAGTGGGGCTATGAAATGGCCAACTACGGGTTGGGCTCCAACAGTCGCGTACGCGGCAAGCACGCTCGCGAACTGCTGGGCTGGGTGCCCAAGCGTACGTCGGTGGTGGAGTGGATTCGCAACGAGATGGTCTGATGTTGGCTTGAGACCTGGGTGTAGCTATCGGGAGCAAGCCCCCTCCCACATTTGACCGAATTCCAACTTTGGAATGCATTCAAGTGTGGGAGGGGGCTTGCTCCCGATTGGGGCCACTCAGTTCTGGAGGCTAGCCCCACTCGCCGCAATTCCGTACCATTCCTCGCCTCATCCCTCGCAATTCCCCGGTACTCCATGAACCTCACCCGTCTGCGCGCCGACGCCCTGGCCGGCCTCACCACGTCTTTTGCGCTGCTGCCCGAATGCATCGCCTTTGCCCTGGTGGCCCACCTCAACCCGCTGATGGGGCTCTACGGCGCCTTTATCATCTGCACCCTCACAGCCTTGTTCGGTGGCCGCCCGGGCATGGTCTCGGGCGCAGCCGGCTCGATGGCGGTGGTGATTGTTGCGCTGGTGGTGCAACACGGTGTGGAGTATTTGCTGGCGACAGTACTGTTGGGCGGGTTGATCATGGTCGCCTTCGGCCTGCTGCGCCTGGGCAAGCTGGTGCGCATGGTGCCGCACTCGGTGATGCTCGGTTTCGTCAACGGCCTGGCGATCATCATTGCGCTGGCGCAACTGGAACATTTCAAGAGCGGCCAACGCTGGCTAAGCGGCACGCCCTTATATGTGATGGCGGGCCTGGTTGTGGTGACCATGGCGATTGTCTACCTGCTGCCACGCCTGACCCGAGTTGTGCCGCCCGCGTTGGTGGCGATCCTTGGCGTTGGTCTGGCGGTGTACCTGCTTGGTCTGCCGACCCGTACGCTGGGCGATATGGCGCATATCGCCGGTGGCTTGCCGACCTTCGCCCTGCCGCAAATCCCCTGGACCTTCGACACTCTCGGCATCATCGCGCCCTACGCGTTCCTGATGGCGATGGTCGGCCTGCTGGAAACCCTGCTGACCCTCAACCTCACCGACGAAATCACCGAAACCCGAGGCTACCCCGACCGCGAAAGCGTGGCGCTGGGCGCAGCTAATATGGTCTCGGGCCTGTTTGGCGGCATGGGCGGTTGCGCGATGATCGGGCAAACCGTGATCAACCTCAGCTCCGGCGGGCGCGGGCGTTTCTCAGGGGTGTTTGCCGGTGTGATGATCCTGCTGTTCATTCTGTTTCTGTCACCGCTGATTGAGCGTATTCCGCTGGCGGCGCTGGTGGGCGTGATGTTTGTAGTGTCGCAGCAGACCTTCGCCTGGGCCTCGTTGCGGGTGATCAACAAGGTGCCGCTCAATGATGTGCTGGTGATCATGGCGGTGACGATCATCACCGTGTTCACGGATCTGGCCACCGCGGTGCTGTGCGGTATCGTCATCGCCGCGTTGAATTTTGCCTGGCAGCAGGCGCGAGAGCTGTACGCCGATGAACATCTGGAGGCCGACGGCAGCAAGCTTTACCGGGTGCATGGCACCTTGTTCTTCGCCTCGACCACGCCGTTCTTGAACCAATTCGACCCGGCCAATGACCCGGCCCAGGTGACGCTGGATTGCCGCCACCTGAGTGTTGTCGACTATTCGGCGATCGCTGCGCTGATGACGTTGCGCGAGCGCTATGCCAAGGCCGGTAAGCATCTGCGGGTGCTGCATTTATCCGAGCGCTGCAAGAAGCTGCTCAAGCGCGCCAGGGTTCACCATGACTGAGCAAGCTCCCTCGCCACAATAGACCGGCTCCAGCAGTCAGGGGCCTACCAGGTCTTCAAGCTCCTGGGCGCGGGTCTGGGTCATGTCCAGCACGCAGCCGGAGCCGTTGACCTGATCAATGGTGCCGCCAGTGGCGCTGCCGGCGAAGGCGCAGTTGGCATCGCGGTATTTGATCCACAGGCGCTGCACGTCTTGCAGTTGCTGCTTGTGCGCGCCGTCCTGGGCGGCGAGGGCGGTCTTGTAGGCGCGGTTCAAGCGCTCGTCCTGCACCTTGGCTTGTTTGGCGTTGCAATTGACCATGTCTGCCGTGGTATTGGCGCTGTCCATGCATTTTTTCAACGCGGCATTGTCGGCGGCATACGCTGTGCCGCCCAAGCAGAGAAGCAGGGCGCTGGCGGCGAGTGTGGTGCGAATCATGGGCGGTTTCCTGAGCATGAGTGGATGCGCATTCTATGACTCAAGGGCGGCGCTTGAGTTTCCGGCATTCCTGATCTTCATGTAAGAACATCCCCCGTATTTTCATGGGCTGGCGCTGGACATATCTCCATGCGACAACGCTTGTCCGTGGGCGAAAATTACTTTCATGAAAATTGAAAATACTCCTCGGTAATGATTTATGAGTTTCACAACCAATTCGACGTGACCCTTTCCGAGGAGTACCGCATGGCCGCATTACCGGGCTTCGGGCTACTGGCATACGCTGCCATTGCCATCATTGCATTGATCGTTCTGATTGCACGTTACCGACTCAACCCGTTTATCGTCATTACGCTGGTGTCCATCGGCCTCGCGCTGATGGCCGGAATGCCGGCGGACACGATCATGGGGTCGTATGAGGCGGGCGTCGGTAAAACCCTGGGGCATATCGCCCTGGTGGTGGCGCTGGGCACCATGCTCGGCAAGATGATGGCCGAGTCGGGTGGCGCCGAGCAGGTGGCGCGTACGCTGATCAACCGCTTCGGTGAACGCAACGCCCACTGGGCGATGGTGTGCATTGCGTTCCTGGTGGGGCTGCCGCTGTTTTTCGAGGTCGGCTTTGTGCTGCTGGTGCCGATTGCCTTTACCGTGGCGCGGCGCGTGGGCGTATCGATCCTGATGGTCGGCCTGCCGATGGTCGCCGGCTTGTCGGTGGTGCACGCGCTGGTGCCACCGCATCCGGCGGCGATGATGGCGGTGCTGGCCTACAACGCCTCGGTCGGACAGACGGTGCTGTATGCGATTTTGATCGGTATCCCCACGGCGATCATCGCCGGCCCCGTCTACGCCAAGTTCATCGTGCCGCATATTCACCTGCCGGCCGAGAACCCGCTGGAGCGCGAGTTTATCGAGCGCGAACCGCGTACTCGCCTGCCCAGTTTTGCACTGACCATGGGCACCATCCTGTTGCCGGTGGTACTGATGATGATCGGCGGCTGGGCCAATGTGATTTCCACCCCGGGCAGTGGTTTCAATCAGTTCCTGCTGTTTATCGGCAATTCGGTGATCGCCCTGCTGGTGGCGACCCTGGTGAGTTTCTGGACCCTGGGCCTGGCCCAGGGCTTCAACCGGGAGTCGATTCTCAAGTTCACCAACGAATGCCTGGCGCCGACCGCCAGTATCACCTTGCTGGTGGGCGCGGGCGGTGGTTTGAATCGCATTCTGGTGGACGCCGGTGTGACCAATGAAATCCTCGGCCTGGCCCACGCGTTCCACTTGTCGCCGCTGGTGATGGGCTGGCTGTTCGCTGCGTTGATGCGCATCGCCACGGGCTCGGCCACCGTTGCCATGACCACTGCATCCGGGGTGGTCGCGCCCGTTGCTTTGGGCCTGGGTTATCCACACCCCGAATTGCTGGTGCTGGCGACCGGCGCGGGCTCGGTGATTTTTTCTCACGTTAACGACGGCGGCTTCTGGCTGATCAAGGAATACTTCAATATGACGGTGATCCAGACCTTCAAGACCTGGACCGTACTGGAGACCCTGATTTCGCTGGTCGCCTTCGGTCTGACCTACGGCCTGTCACTGGTTTTATGAGCCTGACCCTCTAACCGGAGCCTCCATGGACATCCTCTACCAGATCCGCGCCCGCCAGGACTCGTTCAGCGCCGGCGAAGGGCGTATCGCCAAGTTGATGCTTGAGGATGTGGGCTTTGCCGCCTCGGCCAGCCTGGAGGCGTTGTCTCAGCGGGCCGAGGTCAGCACCGCGACCTTGTCGCGTTTTGCCCGCAGCGTCGGCTGCCGTGACTTGCGCGATTTGCGCCTGCAACTGGCCCAGGCCAGTGGCGTGGGCAGTCGCTTCCTGGACCCGGCGGGGCTGCCGGAACAGTCGGCCTTTCATCGGCAAATCCTGGGCGATATCGAAGCGACGTTGCGCCAGCATTTGTCAGGTTTCAACCAGCACAGCTTTGCCGACGCGGTCACTTTGCTGAGCAAGGCGCGGATGATTCACGCGTTCGGCATGGGCGGCCCCTCCAGCCTGTGCAGTGATGAACTGCAAGTGCGCCTGGTGCGTCTGGGCTACCCGATTGCCGCCTGCCATGACCCGGTGATGATGCGCGTCACGGCCGCGACCCTGGGCCCGCAACATGCCTTGCTTGTCTGTTCCCTCACCGGCCGTACGCCCGAATTACTGGATGTGGTGAAGCTGGCGCGCAACTACGACGCGCGGATTATTGCCCTCACCCTCGCGGACTCACCCCTGGCCGAACTGGCGGATGTGTTGCTGCCGCTGCAACCGGCGGAGACCAGCTTTATCTACAAACCCACCGCCGCCCGATACGGCATGTTACTGGCCATCGACCTGCTTGCCACCGAGCTGGCGCTGGCCTTGCCGGACGACAATCAGGAACGCCTGCGCCGGATCAAGCTGGCCCTGGATGATTACCGCGGCGGCCCTGACAGCCTGCCGCTTGGAGACTGATATGAAATACGACACGCTGATTCGCCAGGCGCTGGTCATTGATGGCAGCAACACCGAAGGGTTTGTCGCCGATGTGGGCGTGCGCGGTGGGCGCATCCAGGCGATGGGTGACCTGTCCGCCGACGAGGCCGCGCATGTCATCGATGCGCATGGCCGGGTATTGGCGCCGGGCTTTATCGATGTGCACACCCACGATGACACGGTGGTGATCCGCCAGCCGCAGATGCTGCCCAAGCTCAGCCAGGGCGTGACCACGGTGATTGTCGGCAACTGTGGCATCAGCGCTTCGCCGGTGAGTTTGCGCAGTGACCCGCCAGACCCAATGAACTTGTTGGGCAGCCGTGAGCAGTTCTGTTATCCGCGGTTCAGCGATTATCGCAACGCAGTGCAAGGCGCCCATCCGGCAGTGAACGTTGCGGCATTGATCGGCCACACCGCGCTGCGCAGCAACCATATGGATGACCTGCATCGCACCGCCACACCGTATGAAATCGCGGCCATGCGCGTGCAGTTGCAAGAGAGCCTGGAGGCCGGTGCCCTGGGGTTATCCACAGGCCTGGCCTACGCCAGCGCATTCAACGCCGAGACCGATGAAGTGTTGCAACTCGTTGAGGAACTGACGGCCTATGGTGCGGTGTACACCACGCATTTACGCAGCGAGTTCGAGCCGGTGCTGGAGGCAATGGATGAGGCGTTTCTGATCGGCCGACATGCCAGGGTGCCGGTGATTATTTCCCACCTTAAATGCGCTGGTGCCGGTAACTGGGGGCGTAGTCCGCAGTTGTTGGCGGCCCTGGAAGCTGCGGCAAAAAACCATCCGGTGGGCTGTGATTGCTATCCCTATGCCGCCAGCTCCTCGACCCTGGATCTCAAGCAGGTGACCGACGCGTTTCGCATCACCATCACCTGGTCGACGCCGCACCCCGAAATGGGTGGGCGGGATCTGCAGGCTATCGCTGCCGAGTGGGGCGTTTCGCTAATGGACGCTGCCCGTCGCCTGCAACCGGCGGGAGCGGTGTACTACGGGATGGACGAAGACGATGTGCGGCGCATCCTCGCCCATCCGTTGTCGATGGTGGGCTCCGATGGTTTGCCCGAAGATCCGTTTCCCCACCCGCGCTTGTGGGGGGCGTTCCCGCGGGTGCTGGGGCACTTCAGCCGCGATGTCGGCTTGTTCCCGTTGCACACGGCGGTGCACAAGATGACTGGTCTGTCGGCAGCGCGCTTTGGCTTATCCGAGCGTGGCGAAATCCGCGAAGGGTACTGGGCCGACCTGGTGTTGTTCGACCCGTTGCGGGTGCGTGATGTGGCAGATTTCAACACACCGCAACGTGCAGCGGAAGGGATCGACGGTGTGTGGGTTAACGGCGTACTGAGCTACAGCAATGGGCAGGCCAACGGCCAGCGGCCAGGGCGATTCCTGGCGCGCAGTGGGGATTTGCGTGGCGGCTTTTCGTCTTTATAGTGGGCGTTCTCATACACGGAGCGGTCGCCATGCACTTAGGAAAAGTCACCCCCATCCTGCGGATTTTCGACGAGACCAAAGCGTTGGAATTCTACGTCGACTTCCTGGGGTTCAAGGTCGATTGGCAGCATCGGTTCGAGGCGAATTTCCCGTTGTACCTGCAAGTGTCGCTGGGTGAGTGCGTGTTGCATTTGTCCGAGCACCATGGCGATGCTTCGCCGGGCGCGGCGGTGCGGATCCAGGCGCAAAGGGTGGATGCGTACCAGCAGCAATTGCTCGGCAAGGATTACCGCTATGCCAAGCCTGGGGTCGAGGAAACGCCTTGGGGATCGCGGGAAATGAGCATCCGGGATCCGTTCGGGAATCGCTTGGTGTTTGTCGAGGACAGCGAGGGCTAAGTGGCAAATGGCAGGCAATAAAAAACCGCCTTGATAGGGCGGTTTTTTTTGCAAACCCAGTTAGTGGCTGGGGTTGCGGCTTCACAGGAGCACTGGCGTGGTCACAATACTACTGCTGCTTTAGGGCGTTATGCAACACCAGACGAACAAGAGTTTTTCACGGCAGCATTGATCTTTTGTGTTGTTTAACTTTGCAAAAAACAGCAACAGATTTTAAGGCTAGCTGGCCGTTGTTCGTTACACCTTGGAGCAGAGTGCTGAGCTAGTATCGCCCTCGTTCTGTGTTCGTCGTGAAGTAGGTTGGCTGGGTTCGCGCGCAAATTTTGGACCGCCCGCCACGGGCTAGTAATCCGTGCCGGATTCACGCGGGAGGACCATAAACCCCGCCGCCTCACAGGAGCACTGGTGTGCATCCAAAGGCCCACATGTTCCGGTAAGTGCGCTGGAGGTAAGGCCCAACTCACGGAGGGCCGAGTATGTCTAAGTTTGCACGACGTACATGGAACCTCGTAGTGAACTGCCTGCGTGCGTATCACGTATGGAAGTTCCTGCGGGACAGCTTCGATGACCGTTAAGGTCTGAGAGGTGGAGCCGCCTCGGTCTAGATCGAGGCGGCTTTTTGGTGTCTACACCCGGAAATGACTGACCATCTGCTGCAACTGGCTACCCAATCGAGCCAGTTCCACACTCGACTTGGCCGTCTCATCACTGGCAGTCGCGGTCTGCTCGGACACGTCCCGCACATTCACGATACTGCGGCTGATCTCTTCCGCTACGGCGCTCTGCTGCTCGGCGGCCGCGGCAATCTGCTGGTTCATCGACTGGATATTCGACACCGTACGGGTGATGTTTTCCAGGGATACCCCGGCCTTGCGCGTCAGTTCGACGCTGCTGTCGGTGAGGCTGCGGCTGTTGTTCATCACGCTGGCGACTTGTTGGGTGCCGTTCTGCAAGCCGGCCACCAGGCCTTCGATTTCCTCGGTGGATTTCTGTGTACGCTGGGCCAGGCCGCGTACTTCGTCGGCGACCACGGCAAAGCCACGGCCGGCTTCACCGGCACGCGCGGCTTCAATGGCGGCGTTGAGGGCCAGCAGGTTGGTCTGTTCGGCCACGGCCTTGATCACGTCCATCACGCTGCCGATCTTGTTGCTCTCTTGTTGCAGGTGCGTCATGGCGTCGGTGGAGCGGGCGACTTCGGCCGCCAGGCGTTCGATCTGGGCGATAGCTTCGGCCACCACCTTGTCGCCTTCGCGGGCCTGGCCGTCGGCGTCGGAGGCGGCTTGGGACGCCTGCTCGGCATTGCGCGCAACTTCCTGCACGGTAGCGGTCATTTCATGCATGGCGGTGGCCACCTGATCGGTCTCGATCTTCTGGCTGTTCACACCGGCGCTGGTTTGCTCGGTCACGGCTGATAGCTCCTCAGCGGCGCTGGCGATCTGGGTCACGCCATCGCGGATGCCGCTGATCAACTCGCGCAGGGTCGTGCCCATGCGCTGGATGCCTTGTTGCAATACGCCCAGCTCATCACGACGGGTCACCTGGATGTTGTGGCTCAAGTCGCCTGAAGCGATGCGCTCCACCACCGCCAGGGTGTCCTGGATCGGGCGGGTGATCTGACGGGTGATGACCCAGGCGGCAATCACGCCGACCAGCAGTGCCAACAAGGTGCTGATCAATTGCAGGCTGCGGGCCTGGGTGCTTTCAGCGTCGCGACGTTCCAGTTGGATGTCGTACAGCTTGTCGCTGATCGTCACGATATCGGCGCCCTGGGTGGTCATTTCGGCGCGGGCGGTGACGATGTTGGCGTTGGCTGCCTTGTAGCTCTGCACGGCGCTGCGATAGGCACCGAGGGCGGCTTCCAGTGCGGACAATGCGTTTTGCTGGCCGGTACCGAACGCCGCGCTAAGGCCCTTCAAACCGCCGACGGCTTTTTCCAGTTGCGCAGCAGCGCGGGCTTCGGTTTCTGCGTTGGGGCTATTGGTATAGCCGCGCACTTCGTAGCGAGCTTGCTGGAACTCATTCTTGGCTTGGGTCACGGCCAGAAATTGCGTGAAGCGCTCCGGGCTATCGGGCGCCTGCTGCACACTGGTTTCCAGTGCATTGATTTGTGCGTTGGCGACATCGGCTTTGGCGCCCATGACGTCGCGCGCAGCGTTGCCATTGCGGTAGGCCTCGCGCATTTTGTTCAGGGACTGGCGGTAAGCAGTGATGACGGCTTTCTGGTCATTGAGCAGTTTGAGGTTTTCCGGGCTCTTGAAGCTGTCCAGCAATTTCTGTTGTTGAGCTGCGAAGGCATCCAGGCTGGTCTGCACATTCTGCGCCACGGCTTCGTCGCCATTGGCCAGCATGTATTGCAGGCGTACGATCCGCAGCTTGGTCAGCGAGGCGTTGAGCTGGGTGATGTCGCTCATCCAGTTGCTGCGGTCGATCAGGCCGCCCAGGCTGGTCCAGCCGGTGAGCGCCAGGATCGAGGTGAGGACCAGCACCAGGCCAAAGCCCAGGCCGAGTTTGAGATTGACGCTGATGTTACCGAACCAGCTGTTCATCGAAAGCTCCTTGAAGAGTGATGTCTGTCTGCTGGACGGTGTGTTGTTGTTTGAGCCAGCCAAGATGTGTAGGGCTGTATCGGCGGCAAAGGATGATTCTGAAGTACTTTTCTTGCGGGGTGACGAAGGGTCGCCATTACCGTGCAGCAATGGCGATCCGATGCGCTCAGGACTCCGCCGTGTTGGGCACCACGGTAAGCCTGAGGCAGGAGGCGGCGGCGTGGCTCAGGTGCACATTATTGTGGGCAACCCGAGGGTGGCTGGCCTGGCCTGAAGGCTCGCCGCTGTTGGGGTTGACGTCAAAGCGCGGGAAATTGCTGCTGGCGATGTCCAGGCGCAACCGATGGCCGCGCTTGAACAGGTTGCAGGTGGCGAAAGGCTCGATCAGCACTTTCACTCGCTCACCCGGCGTCAGGGCCGTCGGTTGTTCCCATGAGTCGCGATAACGGCAGCGACGGATGCCGTCGGTGATGTTCATCGCAAAGCCCTCGGGGTAGTCGGCGCTGGGCGGGTACACGTCCACCAGTTTGGCGGTGAAGTCGGTGTCGGGTGCATCGCTGTCGATCCACAGCTCGATCTGCACGTCACCGGCGACGATCAGGTCGTCGTCGAGCGGCTCGGTCTGGAACACCAGCACGTCATCGCGCTGGGCCAGGGGACGGTTGTCCCCTTGGGTGCCGAAAAAATCGAGGCGCTCCCGTTGATCGAAGGCTCCGCCGACAAACACGGGGGCACCGGAGGTTAGCGCGCCGCCGATGGTCGGGACCGGGTGGGCCGGGTCGGCGCGGTAACTCAAGTGGGCGTCAGCCTCGACAGGTGCCGTGTGGCTCAACTGCCTGTGTGCATTCAGATAGAGGGTCAGTGTTTGGCTGCCGGGCAGCGGCCATTGCGTGGTGTGCAGCCAGCGGCCGCCATGGTGCAGGCGTCCGTTTTCGTCGCGGTTACCGCTGCCGCCCCCCATCAGAAACACCTGTACGCTGGCCGTTGTGGTTCGCGGCGACGGCTTGAGGGATTGCTCGAACCAGGCCAGTCGGCAACTGAGCCAATCCTGATCGACCTGGCCGTCAAAGGCGGCTTGCGGGCCGAATTCCACATCGCCGCTGTGGCTGATATTACGGTCGCCGTGCAGCCACGGGCCCATCACCAGTCGTTGGCTGGCCGTACCTTGGAGTGTGAAGGCGCGGTAATTGGCCAGGGTCGAACTGACGTAGGCGTCGTACCAACTGGACATGAACAGCACCGGGATATCGGGCAGTTGTGCGTAGTGACCTTCGGCATAGAGGCCAGACTTTTGCCAATACTCACCGAAGGTGCCCTGAGCCCATTGCTCCAACACATAGGCTTCGTATTCCGGCACATGGCGCAGGGGCGATTGCCCGGGTTGCCATGGCATACGCGTGAACCACTGATAAATATCTTCCTGTTCCAGCGCTTCACGAACCAACGGGTCGGCCAGGGCAGCAGGGCTTTCCTTGGCCTGGCGAAAGGCCCAGGTGGCCTGCTTGAGTTCGAAGGCGCCGCCCTGGCGAATCCCGCAATGGTAGGCGTTGGCGAAGCCGCCGCTGTCGAGCACCATGCTGCTCAGGCCCGGCGGGGGCAGGCAAGCCATCGCCAGTTGTGTGTGGGCAGCATAAGACAAGCCCATACTGCCGATCTTGCCGTTGCACCAGGGCTGTTGGATGATCCAGGCCAGGGTGTCGAAACCGTCTTCGCCCTCGGCGGTGTATTTGGTGAATGTGCCTTCGGAGGCGTACCGTCCACGGCAGTCCTGGAAAATTGCGACAAAGCCTTGCTCGGTAAACCGTGCGGCCATTTGCTCACGGGAGATGTGTTGGCCGTCGAGCTGTTTTTCCGAGCGGGAAGGTTTGCTCTTGTCGTAGGGCGTGCGCTCGATCACCACCGGAAACGGCCCATTGCTGTCCTCCGGCACATAGATGTCAGTGGCCAGGTGGATGCCGTCACGCATCCGGATCATTTGGTTGTGCAGAATATGCATGGGGAGAACACTCATCGATTCAGTACCCGCTCGTTACCGCAATGGCCAGCAACACCATCGCCAGCACGGCGTAGATCAGGAACAGCGGCAGGATGTAGCGCGCCCATTGGCCCCAACCGACATTGGCGGTGGCCAACAGCACCAGCAGGCCGCTGGACGTGGGGGTGATCATGTTGGTCAGGCCATTGCCCATCAGAAATGCGAACACCGTGGTCTGCGGGCTGACGCCGGACAACTGACCCAAGGGCCCGAAGATCGGCATGGTTACCGCCGCCTGGCCGGAGGTGGATGGGATCAGCACATCCAGCCCCAGTTGTGCGAAGAACATGCCGTAGGCCGACACGATCGGACCATGGTCGCCCACCAGGTTGGCCAGGCTGTTGACGATGGTGTCCAGGACCTGGCCGGTACTGAGGATGATCTCCACGGCGGTAGCCAGACCGATCAGCACGCCGGCGATCAGCACCTTCTTCATTCCATCGACAAAGGCACTGGCGGCAACGCTGGCGCCGAGCCCGGCGATCACGCTGAAGGCCAGCGTCAGCAGCAGGTAGAACGCCGACAGCTCGTGGTATTTCCAGCCCCAGCGGTTGGAGGCGTAGACCAGGAAAGCGATGCCCGTCAGCAGTACGATCAGGTTGATCAGATGGCGCAGGGGCAACGGCGTACTTTCGAAAGTGATCTGCGCCGTGGCATCGTAACCGTGCTTGCGAATACTCCACAGCACGAAGGCAATGCCCACCAGCAGGAAGCTGCAGTAGGCGAGCACACGCATGCTCAGGCCACTGAAGATCGGCAGCCCGACCATCGGCTGGGCCACGGACAGCGCCACTGGATTGGATATCGAGGCCAGGTAGCCGATCTTGACTGAGATCGTGACGATGGCCAGCCCGATCAGGTTCGACAGCCCCAGCCGATTAGCCATGGCAACCATCAACGGCACGATGAGAATAAATTCCTTGGCCAGCCCCATGAAGGTACTGCCGGCGGAAAACACCAGCATCAGGCACGGCACCAGCACATAGATATTGCCCCGTGTCAGACCCAGCATGCGCTCCAGCCCGGCGTCGATCACCCCGGCCTTGTTCAGCACACCGAACATGCCACCGATGAACAGCACCATGAAAATCAGTGCCGCACGCTTCTCGATGCCCTGGGGAATCGCCATGAAGCCTTCCACCAGGGACACCGGGCGCGCCACGGTGTCGCCGGCTTTGCGTGGTTCCAGTGCGAACAGTTGGCTCAGGGAGTCGTGTTTTTCCAGCACCTGGTAAGAGCCCGGGATCACCAGGCCATTCTGGCGCTGGAACGTGCCCGAGTTCACGGCGTAGGTAAACGCCACTGCGAGCAGGACGATACTCAGCAGGATGATGGCGGGATTGATCTGCTTGCGTTGCGTGGTATTTCCCACCGCTGCTTGGGTGGGGATGCTCTGGGATTCGCTCATGCTAGTGGCCCCGGCTTGCGCCGTTATTGTTATAGGGGTGACACGTGTGGGGCGGACACTAGGGCAAAGTTTTCGCGGCGACAACGTTATGCGTGGGTTGGGTTGGGTTGGGCTATGCGTTTTGTGCGGCCAGACGCTGCTTGAGATGCTCGGCAAACGCGTTCACCAGCTGCGACCTGGGCTCATTGGCGCGAAACGCCAGGCCGAATGCGTAGGGCAGCGCCGGGCGAAACGGGCGGGTGACGATGGGCAAGTGCCGGAAGTGGCTGGCCAGCAGACCATTGACGATCGACACCCCCAGCCCCTCGGCAACGAAGCTGCACGCAGCCCCGACCGAGTGCACCTCGACCCGCACCTGCGGCGTGAGGTTGGCGGCACGAAACACCTGGTTCAGCTCGGCCCGCAATGCCCGTTGCCGGCCGAGCATCACCAACGGCACATCGCGCAGATGCTGCACTTCGATGCAGGCGTGACGGGTCAGCGGATGGTCGGCGGGCATCACGCAGACGCCTTCGGTTTGCAGCACCGGCTCGACATCGAAGTCAGGTATTTCCGTGGGCAGGCGTACAAAGCCCAGGTCGGCGGAACGGTCCAGCACCGCACGCTCGATCGTGTCGTAAGAACCGGTCAGCAGTTCCACGACAATGTCGTCATGCTCCTTGAGAAACTGCGCCACGATGCGCGGCAACAGCTCCTGGGTCATGCTGGTGGGCACCCCGACCTTGAGCAGGCTCTTGCGTGAGCGGCCCACGCGCATTTCGTCGGCCAGGCGCTGGATTCGTTGCATGCCATCCACCAGTCCGGCGACTTCGGCGAGCAGTTCCTCGGCTTCGGGCGTCGCCATCAGGCGGCCCTTCTTGCGCAGGAACAAGGCAAAACCCAAGTGCTCTTCCAACTGGCTCAGCAGGCGGCTGACCGCCGATTGCGACAGGCCCATGCGCGTTGCTGCGCCGATGGTCGAGCCGGTGGCCATGATCGCTTTGAAGGCTTCGAGTTGCTTGAGGTTCACCGTGTTTTTCCTGTCGGTTGGGAAGGGCGGCCGGTACTTCACGCATAGCCTGATGCGCTTCTCGCATAACGTTGTGGGGCTGTCGACGAGCCGTTAGTGTCCGCTCCAACGCGACATGCCGTCCAGCCTGCCGCGCGGTGCAACTGCCCATAAAAAACACAACACGGCATTGAGGAATGGTTTATGCGTGAGTTTTTCACGAAAGGGGGAATGGTCTCGGCGGGGCTGCTGGCGAGCCTGTCACCGACATTGATGGCCCAGGGTTTCTGGGAGGATTCCCACGGCCGATTGACCTTGCGCAACTTCTACTTCAACGACGGTTACCGCGACGGTGGTGAAGACCGCAAGGAATGGGCTCAGGGTTTTCTGCTTAATCTTCAGTCTGGTTATACCGAGGGCACCGTGGGTTTTGGCCTGGATGCCCTGGGGCTGGCGGGCCTGCGTCTCGACTCCAGCCCGACGCACGCCGGGACGGGCTTGTTACCTGTGCACGACGATGGTCATGCGGCCAGTGAGTTTTCCAGCCTGGGCGTCACGGCCAAGATGCGCTGGGGCGATGCAGTGGTGAAAACCGGCACGTTGCTGCCGAAAATCCCGGTGCTGGTGCACAACGATGGCCGCTTGTTACCGCAGACCTTCCAGGGCACACAAGTGGAATACAGTGGTATTCGTGACCTGTACCTGCACGCTGGGCACCTGGACAAATTCAAGTTGCGTAACTCCACTGACAGTGTGGATATTTATCCCCAGGGCTACAGCGGAAAAAAGGGTAGTGATTTCGATTTTGCCGGCGCTAGCTACGCGTTTACGCCGAAGCTCAGCGGCACCTGGTACTACGGTGAAATGCGCCAATTCTATCGCCAGCAATTCTTTGGCCTGGTGCATAAGCAGCCGTTGGGCAGCGGCACACTGACCAGCGACTTGCGCTACTTCATTAGTAACGAAGCGGGTGAGGCGCGTAACGGCGAGGTCGACAGTGACATGTTCAGCGGTCTGTTCACTTACCAGCTGGGCCCGCAGGCGCTGGGTGTTGGTTATCAGAAAGTCAGCGGCGACACAGCGTTGCCGTATGCCAGCGTGTCGACGGTGTATTCCTTCAGTAACGCCGGTGTTGGCAAGTTCATCCAGGCTGGTGAGCAGACATGGATGCTGCGCTACGACTATGACTTGACGGCGGTACTGCCGGGCTTGAGTTTCATGACCCGCTACTACAAAGGGCAAAACGGCGAGTTCAAAGGGCGCGAGGCGCGTGAGTGGGAGTCCGACACGAATCTGCGCTATGTGGTCCAGGACAGCACGTTCAAAGGACTGGGCGTGGAGTTGCGCAAGGCCACTTACCGCTCGACTTATGCCAGTGATCGGGACAACTACCGGGTGTACCTGACCTACGACCTGGCGCTCTGGTAGCCGGGGAGGGGGCTGATCATGGGCTGCTCTTGTGTGCTAGTCTGCGGGCCCTTTTAGTTCTGGGCAGCGCGGGAAACCCTGTTGTCCTACAGCGGAGCCTCTTCATGTCCGAAGTTAATCTGTCCACCGACGAAACCCGCGTCAGCTACGGTATCGGCCGTCAGTTGGGCGACCAACTGCGCGACAACCCGCCGCCGGGCGTGAGCCTGGACGCAATCCTGGCCGGCCTGACCGACGCATTTGCAGGCCAGCCGAGCCGTGTTGACCAGGAGCAAATGGCTGCCAGCTTCAAAGTGATCCGCGAGATCATGCAAGCCGAAGCCGCTGCCAAGGCTGAAGCCGCCGCGGGTGCCGGCCTGGCTTTCCTGGCTGAAAACGCCAAGCGTGATGGCATCACCACCCTGGCTTCCGGCCTGCAATTTGAAGTGCTGACTGCCGGCACCGGCGCCAAGCCGACCCGTGAAGATCAAGTGCGTACCCACTACCACGGCACCTTGATCGACGGCACTGTGTTCGACAGCTCCTACGAGCGCGGCCAGCCTGCAGAATTCCCGGTTGGCGGCGTGATCGCCGGCTGGACCGAGGCCCTGCAACTGATGAATGCCGGCAGCAAATGGCGTCTGTACGTGCCGAGCGAACTGGCTTACGGCGCTCAAGGCGTTGGCAGCATCCCGCCGCACAGCGTTCTGGTATTCGACGTCGAGCTGCTCGACGTTCTGTAAGACCTGCTGGTTACCTGTTGGGACGAACGCGTTCGCCCCAACAGGCATTTGCCAGTTTCTTCATGGATGGAACTTGCCATTCAAGTCGGTCGCCGGGCGCAATGCTCGGGCATAGCAGAACAGAAACAAATTCCTCACCACTTCTTTCAGTACTCCAGGCTCACTGGAACTCAGGCCATTGACGTCCAGGTCACCCTGGTCCTGTAGTTCGTTCAGCGCTTCTTCCTCAAGCACCGCACAGACTTCGCCGGTTTCCCGATGCAGGATTCGCAGGTAAGGGTGGGGGCGATCCAGCCAGGCATCTATCAAATAAGTCATGGTCGTTCTCCTTGATGAGTTTCAATGAGAATAATTCTTATTCGTAGAATAGCAAGTATCTATTGGCGGTTTCCGGGTTTTTTTGTGTGGATATTGTTTTCGATCAATCAGGAGGGCGAAACGCCATCCCGCGGCGGGCGCGGGATGGATGCAGCAGCTTCAGACCTTGCGCACGAACTCGGACTTGAGTTTCATCGGGCCGATACCGTCGATCTTGCAGTCGATATCGTGGTCTCCGTCGCACAGGCGGATGTTCTTGACCTTGGTGCCGACCTTGACCACCAGTGAGGTGCCCTTGACCTTGAGGTCCTTGATCACGGTGATGGTGTCGCCGTCCTGCAGGACGTTGCCCACAGAGTCTTTCTTCACGGTCTCATCGCCGGCCACTTCGGCCTCGCCATTGGCGGACCACTCATGGGCGCATTCCGGGCAGACCAGTTGGGTGCCGTCTTCGTAGGTGTATTCGGAATTGCATTTCGGGCAGGGTGGCAACGTGCTCACTAAAGCTCCTTGAGATTCAGGGATGACTAAAAGTCGCACATTATATAGGGTTTTGCGGCGGGAGCGGGGAGGTCAGTGGTGAATGCGATCTAAATGTGGGAGCTGGCTTGCCTGCGATAGCGATGGTGAGTTCACTACCGTCATCGCAGGCAAGCCAGCTCCCACATTAATCAACGCGGAATCAGTGAGTACGGGCCACAGCGAACTCACTCAGTTCCACCAATGCATCCCGGTATTCACTGGCCGGCAAGGCTTCCAGGCACTGGATCGCCCGCGCCACGTAGTCACGCGCCAGTTGCGCGGTGTACTCCAGGGAACCGGAGGCTTCGACGGCGGCACGGATGGCCTCCAGGTCTTCGATCCCGCCTTTCTGGATGGCCTTGCGCACCAGGGCGGCCTGTTCCGGCGTGCCTTCGCGCATGGTGTAGATCAGCGGCAAGGTTGGCTTGCCCTCGGCCAGGTCGTCACCGACGTTCTTGCCCAGGGTTTCGGCGTCGCCCTTGTAGTCGAGCAGGTCATCCACCAGTTGGAACGCCACGCCCAGGTGATCGCCAAAGGTACGCAGGGCTTCGGCCTGTTCGGCGGTGGCGCCACACAGCGCGGCAGCGCTGTGGGTGGACGCTTCGAAGAGCATCGCGGTTTTGCCGCGAATCACTTCCATATAGGTTTCTTCGGTGGTGCTGGCGTCGCGGACCTTGGACAGCTGCAACACTTCGCCTTCGGCGATGATGCGCGTGGCCTGTGAAAGAATCTTCATCACCGGCATCGAGCCCAGTTCGACCATCATTTCGAACGAGCGCGAGTACAGGAAGTCGCCCACCAACACGCTGGGTGCGTTGCCCCACATGGCATTGGCGGTCTCGCGGCCACGCCGCATACCGGACATGTCGACCACGTCGTCATGCAGCAGGGTGGCGGTGTGCAGGAACTCGATGGTCGCGGCCAGCAAGCGCAGGTCATCGCCTTCGCGGCCCAGCGCCTTGCCACACAGCAGTACTAATAAAGGACGCAGGCGTTTACCGCCCGCCGACGTAATATAGTCGCCAATTTTGGAGACCAGCGGCACTTTAGACGTCAGCTGCTGCTTGATGATGCCGTCGACGGCGCTAAAATCGTCCGCGACCGCGCGGTAGAAAGCTTGGGGTTGCATCAGCGACAGTCGCTCCAGAAGGGTTGCGCGGCATGCTAGGACCCTGACCCCGCAGTGTCAAGGCGCGATAGACGGCCCCTTGCAAGCCTCCCATAGCTTGCGTACAATCGCGCACCCTGAACTTCCTGGGCAGCACCTGCCTTACGCAATTGCATTCGGGACGTCCATCCCATGCAGCCATGCCAGCCAATACCTCTTCTTATAAAGCGCTGGGTGAGCAGGATTATCGGAGAAATACCATGTCGTACGCAGTAATTGTTACTGGTGGCAAGCAATACAAAGTCGCCCCAGGTGAATACCTGAAGATCGAAAAACTGGAAATCGCTACTGGCGAATCTGTTACTTTTGATCGCGTTCTGTTGGTCGCCAATGGCGATGACGTGAACATCGGCGCTCCAGTTGTTGCTGGCGCTACCGTTGTGGCTGAAGTGATCTCCCAAGGTCGTCACGATAAAGTCCGCATCATCAAGTTCCGTCGTCGTAAGCACCACATGAAGCGTATGGGCCACCGCCAGTGGTACACCGAGATCAAAATCACCGGTATTCAGGCTTAATTTCAGCCTAATTCCTCACTAGGAGAATTGACTCATGGCACACAAAAAAGCTGGTGGTAGTACCCGTAACGGTCGCGACTCAGAAGCCAAACGCCTTGGCGTGAAGATGTATGGCGGCCAGAAAATCATTCCGGGCAACATCATCGTGCGTCAGCGCGGCACCCAATTCCACGCCGGTTACGGTGTTGGCATGGGTAAAGATCACACCCTCTTCGCTAAAATCGAAGGCGTGATCAAGTTCGAAGTAAAGGGCGCGTTCAACCGCCGTTACGTGAGCGTTGTCGCAGCTTAATTGCGAGATCGCTGGAAAAGCCCTGTCTTGCGACGGGGCTTTTTCGTTTGTGGAGTGAGTCTCTTGCAAAGCTGTTTGTGATGAGCTCAGGCGCAAGTTTGCGGTCGCTGATTGAGGTCGCTGCGCTCATTTTTGCAAGAGTCTTATGTCTTGGTTTCTTAAGCTCGTCCATGCGGCGAGAGGCGTTTTGTTATGAAGTTCGTTGATGAAGTTTCCATCCGAGTAAAAGCAGGCGACGGCGGTAACGGTTGCATGAGTTTCCGTCGCGAAAAATTCATCGAAAACGGTGGTCCGAACGGCGGTGACGGCGGTGACGGTGGCTCCATCTACATGATGGCCGACGAAAACCTCAACACCCTGGTCGACTACCGTTACACCCGGCACTTCGATGCCGAGCGTGGCTCCAACGGCGGCAGCACCGACTGCACCGGCAAAAAAGGTGAAGACCTGATACTGCGCGTACCGGTCGGCACCACGATCATCGATTCCGCGACACAGGAAGTGATTGGCGACCTGACCAAGGCCGGCCAGAAACTGATGGTTGTGCAGGGCGGCTGGCACGGCCTGGGTAACACCCGATTCAAGTCCAGTACCAACCGTGCGCCGCGCCAGACCACGCCGGGCAAGCCGGGCGAACAGCGTGACCTGAAGCTGGAAATGAAAGTACTCGCCGACGTGGGCCTGTTGGGCCTGCCGAACGCCGGCAAAAGTACCTTCATCCGCTCGGTATCGGCCGCCAAGCCGAAGGTCGCCGACTACCCGTTCACCACCCTGGTGCCAAACCTGGGCGTGGTCAGCGTCGACCGCTGGAAGAGCTTCGTGGTTGCCGACATTCCTGGCCTGATCGAAGGGGCTTCCGACGGTGCTGGTCTGGGCATTCGCTTCCTCAAGCACTTGTCCCGCACCCGTTTGCTGCTGCACCTCGTCGACATGGCGCCGCTGGATGACACCAGCGCTGCGGATGCCGCCGAAGTGATCGTCAGCGAGCTGACCAAGTTCAGCCCGGCCCTGGCCGAGCGTGATCGCTGGCTGGTCCTGAACAAGTGCGACCAGATCCTTGAGGAAGAGCACGAAGAGCGCGTCAAGGAAATCGTCGATCGCCTGGAATGGGAAGGCCCGGTCTATGTGATCTCGGCCATTGCCAAAGAAGGCACCGAACGCCTGACCCGCGACATCATGCGTTACCTGGAAGACCGAGCCGACCGCCTGGCGGCCGACCCGGTATTCAAGGCCGAGCTTGCCGAGCTTGACCAGCAGATCGAAGACGAAGCCCGTGCCCAGTTGCAGGCCCTGGACGACCAGCGTGCCCTGCGCCGCAGCGGCGTGAAGTCGGTCCATGACATCGGCGACGATGATTGGGACGAAGAAGACGTGGATGATGAAGACGGTCCGGAAATCATTTACGTGCGCGATTGATTCGTTGCGATAAACTTGAACGCCGCTCCCTGGAGCGGCGTTTTGGTATCCGGGTATAACGTTATGGGCGGCGCTGGGTCGCGCGGCCCTCACTCTAAGGTTGAAGATGATGCGGAGCAAAGTGACAGGTGCGCAGCGCTGGGTCGTGAAGATCGGCAGTGCGTTGCTGACGGCCGATGGCAAGGGGCTGGATCGCGCAGCCATGAGCGTCTGGGTCGAGCAGATGGTGGCCTTGCATGAGGCCGGTGTCGAGTTGGTGCTGGTGTCGTCCGGGGCGGTTGCCGCCGGGATGAGCCGCCTCGGCTGGACCGCGCGACCCAGCGCGATGCACGAACTGCAAGCCGCCGCGGCCATCGGCCAGATGGGCCTGGTGCAAGCCTGGGAGTCCAGCTTTGCCGAGCACGGCCGCCACACGGCGCAGATCCTGCTGACCCACGACGACCTGTCCGACCGCAAGCGCTACCTCAATGCCCGCAGCACCTTGCGCGCCTTGGTGGAGCTCAAGGTCATCCCGGTCATCAATGAAAACGACACCGTGGTCACAGACGAAATCCGTTTCGGCGACAACGACACCCTGGCTGCGCTGGTGGCCAACCTGGTGGAAGCCGACCTGTTGGTGATCCTCACCGACCGCGACGGCATGTTCGACGCCGACCCGCGCAACAACCCCGATGCCCAGTTGATCTACGAAGCCCGCGCCGATGACCCGGCACTGGATGCGGTCGCCGGCAGTGTCGGCGGTGCTCTGGGCCGTGGCGGTATGCAGACCAAACTGCGCGCCGCTCGCCTAGCTGCGCGTTCCGGTGCCCATACCATCATCGTTGGTGGGCGCCTGGAGCGTGTGCTGGATCGCCTCAAGGCCGGTGAGCGCATCGGTACGCTGCTATCACCGGAACGCGGCATGCTGGCAGCGCGCAAGCAGTGGTTGGCCGGGCATCTGCAAACCCGTGGCACCCTGGTGCTGGACGAGGGCGCGGTGTCGGCGTTGTCCCAAGGCAACAAGAGCTTGCTGCCGGTGGGCGTCAAGCTGGTGCAGGGCAGCTTCCGCCGTGGCGAAATGGTGGTGTGCGTCGCGCCGGACGGTCGTGAGATTGCCCGTGGCCTGGCCAACTACAGCGCCCTTGAAGCACAGAAGATAATTGGACAATCGTCTGACGCGATTGTCGGACTCTTGGGTTACATGGCGGAACCGGAACTGGTGCACCGCGATAACCTCATCCTGGTTTAAACGAAAGGAATACCCGATGCGTGTAATGAAGGGATTACTCGGCCTGTTATTGCTCATGCCACTGCTGGCCTCGGCCGAAGAAATCGCCCAGGTCTCGACGGTGTTCAAGTTTGTCGGCCCTAACGACCGGATTGTGGTCGAGGCGTTTGACGACCCCAAGGTTGACGGCGTGACCTGCTACCTGTCGCGTGCCAAGACCGGCGGCGTCAAAGGCGGCCTGGGCCTGGCCGAAGACCGCGCTGAGGCCTCGATTGCCTGCCGCCAGGTTGGCCCGATCCATTTCAAGGGCGAACTCAAGGACGGGGACGAAGTCTTCAAGGAACGCACCTCCCTGGTGTTCAAGACCATGCAGGTGGTGCGTTTCCTCGACAAGAAGCGCAATACCCTGGTGTATCTGGTCTACAGCGACCGCCTGATCGAAGGCAGCCCGCAGAACGCGGTGACGGCGATTCCGATTCTGCCCTGGCCGACCGCTCAGTAACCTGCAGGCGAGTTTTGTCACCGGCGTCTATGATTGAAGACTCGCCGGTTGTAAGCTCCGAGAGCTGCAATGCAAAGAATATGGGATATCTGGAGTTCGTCATGAGTGCTTTCCACGATCTGAAACTCAAAGCCCTGGACGGACAAGAGCTACCGCTGGCGCCCTTCAAGGGCCAGGTTGTGCTGGTGGTCAATGTGGCGTCCAAATGTGGTTTGACCCCGCAATACGCGGCGTTGGAAAACCTCTACCAGCAATACAGGGACCAGGGATTCACGGTGCTCGGCTTGCCGTGCAATCAGTTTGCAGGCCAGGAACCGGGGACCGAACAAGAGATCCGCGAGTTCTGCAGCCTGAACTACGGGGTGAGTTTTCCCCTGGGCAGCAAGCTCGAGGTCAACGGCCCGGATCGTCATCAGCTGTACCGCTTGCTGGCAGGTGAGGGCGCCGAGTTTCCAGGGGACATCACCTGGAACTTCGAGAAATTCCTGTTGGGTAAAGATGGCCGGGTACTCGCGCGCTTCTCGCCGCGTACGTCCCCGGACGACCCGACTATCATGCAGGCCATCGAAAAAGCCCTGAGCTGAAACACACCCACTGTAGGAGCGAGCTTGCTCGCGAAGATCGCCAACGATAACGCGTTGATCCTGACTTAACGCGTGTTCCCGGATTCTTCGCGAACAAGCTCGCTCCTACAGGTATTCGGCTACTTCTACCCCTTTAATCACCCAGATCAATAGTGCTACTAAGCGCTGCACACTCGCCATATTATCCGCGTCATAAATCCCGTCCTGGTGGAGTGCTCCATGCCTGTCCAAGCCTTGTTCAAACCCTTCCAACTCGGTGGACTGCAACTGTCGACCCGCGTGGTCATGGCGCCCATGACCCGTTCGTTCTCTCCGGGTGGTGTACCCAACTCCAAGGTCATCGAGTACTACCGTCGTCGTGCGGCGGCCGGTGTGGGCCTGATCATCACTGAAGGCACCGTGGTCGATCACCGGGCGTCCAACGGCTACCCCAACGTCCCGCATTTCTACGGTGAGGCCGCGCTGGCCGGCTGGAAGAAAGTGGTCGACGCGGTACACGCCGAAGGCGGCAAGATTGTCCCGCAGTTGTGGCATGTGGGTAGCGTGCGCCGTATTGGCACCGAGCCTGATGCCAGCGTGCCTGCTTATGGCCCGATGGAAAAGCTCAAGGACGGCAACGTGGTTGTGCACGGTATGACGCAACAGGACATCAGGGACGTGATCAACGCCTTCGCCCAAGCTGCCAGTGACGCCCAGGCGATCGGCATGGACGGTGTAGAAATCCATGGCGCCCACGGTTACCTGGTGGATCAATTCTTCTGGGAGGGCAGCAACCAGCGCACCGACGAATACGGTGGCAGCCTGGCCAACCGTTCGCGCTTTGCCATTGAGCTGATCGAGGCCACCCGTGCTGCTGTAGGGCCGAATTTTCCGATCATCCTGCGTTTCTCGCAGTGGAAGCAGCAGGACTACACCGCACGCCTGGTGCAAACCCCTGAGGCGCTGGGTGAGTTCCTCAAGCCATTGGCTGAGGCCGGCGTAGATATTTTCCACTGCTCCACTCGCCGTTTCTGGGAGCCGGAGTTTGAAGGCTCCGACCTCAACCTGGCTGGCTGGACGCGTCAGCTCACGGGTAAGCCGACTATCACCGTGGGCAGTGTTGGCCTGGATGGCGAGTTCCTGCA
The DNA here is from genome assembly GCF_023127795.1 of Pseudomonas sp. W2Jun17. Taxonomy (NCBI): domain Bacteria; kingdom Pseudomonadati; phylum Pseudomonadota; class Gammaproteobacteria; order Pseudomonadales; family Pseudomonadaceae; genus Pseudomonas; species Pseudomonas sp. W2Jun17. The sequence continues at coordinate 72,417 of NZ_SPKO01000040.1, forward strand.
ATTTATGGTCAACACCGACAAGGTCGCGCAACCTGCCAGCCTCGAAAAGCTGCTGGAGCGCCTGAATAACGATGAGTTCGACCTGGTGGCCGTAGGGCGTGCGCTGCTGGTGGATCCTGATTGGGCCGTGAAGGTGCGCGAAGGGCGTGAAGGGGACATCTTGCCCTTCAGTCGCGACGCGTTGACCACTCTGGTGTAAAAGGCTGGACTCCCTGTGAGCGTCACAGGGAGTTTCTTCTCTTTAGCGATTAATACTCTGGTCGCTTATTCAACTCTTTACTGTGATCAGTCTTGAGCGTGTCTTTATGGCCAGGCTGGCCGTAGATTGGCGGTTCAGCACGGGCTTGATCCAGCCATTGTTGCTGCTGGGTCCATTGCGCGGTTGGCATGTTGACACCATTGCGTACACCCATTCCATAAATTGACATGTTCCGTATCTCCTGGGGTTGGCTGATCAATAGGGGCGTACTGGCTGCGTCAGGGTTTGGTCGTATGTCGGTTGCTGTGGACGATGCGAGCCGTAGTCGGGGCGTGTGGGCTGATGTGGACGATGCCAGCCGTAATCGGGTTGTGAGGGTTGCTGCGGACGATGCCAGCCATAATCGGGTTGTGTGGGTTGCTGCGGACGATGCCAGCCATAGTCGGGTTGTGTGGGTTGCTGCGGACGATGCCAGCCATAGTCGGGACGTGTAGGTTGCTGCGGGCGATGCGAGCCGTAGTCGGGACGTGTAGGTTGCTGCGGGCGATGCGAGCCGTAGTCGGGACGTGTAGGTTGCTGCGGGCGATGCCAGCCGTAGTCGGGACGTGGGGGTTGCTGCGGGCGGTACCAGCCATTGTCGGGCCCCGTAGGCCTCTGGCTGAAGATATCGGTAGTCGGGTACCGTGGAACCATGGATTCGTTTATCAGTGTCGACATAGTTATCTCTTAAGTTTCCATCATGAATGCCTGCCTCTTGGGTGCGATCTGTAAAAGACACCCCTGGTAAGACAGGTGTCATGTGGGTGGTGATAAATCCTGCAGCGTTCCAGAAATATCCTGTGTGGGGGCGCTTATTCAGGCGCTCTGGCGCGAAAAAGCCTAACGCCTGGGCCATTACTCGGGGGCTCGTCTGTCAGGCAGGTGAAGTGACTTACAGTCATTGCTGAGTCTTCAGCCTGCGTGCGGCTGTGTTGGGACGATAAAATGTTCCCCACACACACCTCGTAACTGCTGCTCGAACTGTTCGACAATCGCTGGCCAGCCCTGGCGGCTCGCGTGTTGACGCGCATTGAGGCGCATACGGCGTAAACTTTCCGCGTCCTCCAGCAGCCAATTGGCGGCGTCGCAAAACGCATTTTCGTCACCCGGCATCGCCAGCACCCCGTTGTAGCCGTGACGAATATGCTGTGTGGCGGCAGCCTGGTCGTAGGCCACCACCCCCAACCCTGACGCCATGGCCTCCAGTACCACATTGCCAAAGGTTTCGGTCAGGCTGGGGAACAGGAACACATCGCCGGACGCGTAATGACGAGCCAGTTCTTCACCGCGCAAGGCACCGCAGAAAATTGCTTCGGGAAGGTCCTTTTCCAGCATTGCTCGTTGTGGTCCATCACCGACGATGATCAGTTTCATCTGACGCAAGGGGTATCTGTTCTGCAAGGTCTCGAAACAGCGCTTGAGCAGGCCCAGGTTCTTTTCCTGGGCCAGCCGCCCTACATGCAGCACTGCGATTTGCTCATTATTCAATGCCCAGCTTTCCCGCAGAGCGCTGTCGCGTTTGGCGGGGTGGAACAATTGGCTGTCGACGCCTCTGGCCAACATCCCCAGGCGCTCAAAATGCCGACGCTCCAGTTCCAGGCGCTGACTGGCGCTTGGTACCAGGGTCAGGCTCGATCGGTTGTGAAACCAGCGCAGGTAATGGGTGACCATGCGACTGAGCAGGCTCAAGCCGTACTGGTTCGAATACTGCTGGAAGTTGGTATGAAAGCCGCTGACAACACTGATTCCCAAACGCCGCGCCGCACGCAGAGCGGATAAACCCAACGGCCCTTCGGTGGCGATATACAACACGTCCGGGCGCTGGCGGCTCCAGCGTCTGAGCAGTTTGCGCATCGACGATTGGCCCCATTGCAGCCCTGGGTAACCGGGTAATGGCCAGCCGCGGCACAGCAGCAGTTGATTGTCACTCGGTCGGCTCTGATCAGCGCCCTGGCGTGGACGCACCAGTTCGACCTGATGACCACGCGAGCGCAAACCCTCGCACAGGCGGCCAAGGGTATTGGCCACGCCGTTGATTTCCGGCGGGAAGGTTTCGGTAATGAGGGTGATGTGAAGCGAGGCTGTCGTCATGACCCACAGTGTCACCGCGGGCCATGTCGCCATTGTGTCTGAGTGATGATGGATTTATGACGGGGTCACGGCCTGCTGCGTCATCGCCTCGGCACCTTGCTCACGCACCCAGAACAACGTCGCCCCGGCGACTGCCGCCGGCATCATCAGCAGGTTGACCACCGGCACCAGCAGCACCAGATAGACAACACCGCCGAAGCTCATGCTCTGCCAGCGCTTCTGGCGCAGCCAGGCGAGCATCTCGTTCCAGCCCAGTTTGTGGTTGTCGGCCGGGTAGTCGATGTACTGGATTGCCATCATCCATACGCCAAAGAGCAACCACAGCGGCGCAGCGATCAGGTTGACCACTGGAATGAACGACAGGATAAACAGTCCGATAGCTCGTGGCAGGAAGTAGCCCAGCTTGCGCATTTCCCGGGCCAGGGTACGCGGCACCATGGCGATCAACTCACCCCAACTGAACGCCGGAAAGTCATCGGTGCCGCGCACCACCACTTCAACCTTCTCCGAGAGAAAGCCGTTGAACGGCGCTGCGATGATATTGGCGAGCATGGTGAAGGTGAAAAACACCATCAGCACCACCAACACCACAAACAATGGCCACAACAGGTAATTCAGAAAACTCAGCCAACTGGGCAGCGTCGGCATCAGATGGTCGACCCACAGGCTGAACTGATGGCCGGCGAAATAGATCAAGCCGACGAACAGCACCAGGTTGATCGCCAGCGGCAGCAGCACAAACAAGCGCAAGCCGGGGCTCAACACCAGTTTGAGGCCTTCACGCAGGTATTGCGGACCGGAAAGAGCGGGGGCGGGCATGGTGAACTCCGAGCAGGATGACGAACGCGCCGACCTTACCGGCTTTGTATCGTGGGCGAAAGCGGCGACATCATCAGTAACATTAGGGGGAGCAATGGCGTCGATTAATCGGGCCGACTGCATAGAGACCACCTATGAGCTGGATTGTTATTCCGTATTTCCTTAATCTTGCCCCCCTCGATACGCTGCACCCATTATTTTCAGGGCCTGCGAGTTCAAGCCTTCCCCAAGTGCTTCGTGGTCCCTTTTTTATTCCAGCCGCCTTGTAGTCCGGGCGGTCGATAGGAGCGAGTCATGTCTGATACCCGCCATTCGCGAGTGATTATTCTCGGTTCCGGCCCTGCCGGTTACAGCGCTGCCGTCTATGCTGCCCGGGCCAACCTCAAGCCGCTGCTGATCACCGGCATGCAGGCGGGCGGTCAGTTGACCACCACCACCGAAGTCGACAACTGGCCGGGCGATGTCCACGGACTGACCGGCCCGGTGCTGATGGAGCGTATGAAAGAGCACGCCGAGCGCTTTGAAACCGAGATCGTGTTTGATCACATCAACAAGGTCGACTTCTCCAAGAAGCCTTACAGCCTGACCGGCGACAGTGGCGTCTACACTTGTGACGCCCTGATCATCGCCACCGGTGCCAGTGCTCGTTACCTGGGCCTGCCATCGGAAGAAGCGTTCATGGGCAAGGGGGTTTCGGCCTGCGCTACCTGCGACGGTTTCTTCTACCGCAACAAGCCGGTCGCTGTGGTCGGTGGTGGTAACACCGCTGTGGAGGAGGCGCTGTACCTGGCCAACATCGCCAGCACTGTGACCCTGGTTCACCGTCGCGAGACCTTCCGCGCCGAGAAGATCCTGATCGACAAGCTGCATGCCCGTGTGGCAGAAGGCAAGATCATCCTCAAGCTCAACGCCACCCTGGATGAAGTCCTGGGCGACAACATGGGCGTGACCGGTGCGCGCCTGAAGAACAACGATGGCAGCTTCGACGAATTGAAAGTCGACGGTGTATTCATCGCCATCGGCCACACCCCGAACACCTCGCTGTTCGAAGGCGTGCTGGAAGCCAAAGATGGCTACCTGGTGGTGCAGGGCGGCCGCGAAGGCAATGCTACCGCGACCAACATCGAAGGCATTTTCGCTGCCGGCGACGTGGCTGACCACGTCTACCGCCAGGCCATCACCTCGGCCGGCGCCGGTTGCATGGCGGCCCTGGATGCCGAGCGCTACCTCGATGGTTTGAAGGACGCTTCGTTCTAAACAACGCTGCAAAAAAATGTGGGAGGGGGCTTGCTCCCGATAGCGGTGTGTCAGCCAACTAATACTTGGCTGAAACCTGCTATCGGGAGCAAGCCCCCTCCCACATTTGGATATGTATTTGACTCAGGATTTGCGAGCCAGGGGCTGCGCGGCAAATTTTACCCCATCCAACCCATGGGCAATCAACGCCCGAATATTGCCATGGTCACTGCCCTCAGGCGTCGCCACCACCGACCGGTAATGCTCGCCAAACGCCAGCAACGCTTCCTGATCGCTCAAGCCTTCCAGCAACGCCAAACCCAGGGTCTTGCACGAACCTTCGTTCTGCCCAGCAGCGTTTTCCACATCGCCATTGGTGAACGCTTGTGGCTGGTAGTCGTAACCGTCGGCGATAAAGGCCAGGGTGTCGGCAAAGACGTGTTCGCCACTGTTGAGGCTGGCGCGCAGAGTGTTCAGATCAGTCATGGGGCTTTCCTTTGGCGAACGCGGCCTGTTGGTCGGCGTTGGCTTCTTGCTGGTATTGGGCTTTCCACTCGGCGTACGGCATGCCGTACACCACTTCACGGGCGTCATCGAGGCTGACCTGGATCTGGCGCTCATCGGCCTCGGCCTTGTACCACTTGGACAGGCAGTTGCGGCAAAAGCCGGCCAGGTTCATCAGGTCGATATTCTGCACATCCTTGCGGCTGTCCAGATGGGCCACCAATCGGCGAAAGGCGGCGGCTTCAAGTTCGAGGCGTTGTTGGTCGTTCATAGGGCTCACTTAGTATCAGCGGCTGGCGGCTAGAGTGATCGAAACCGACTCGGCAAAGCGCAGCGCGTGGGGCTTGTCGACTTCCACCTCGGCGTACAACACCGATTCGTTGCTCATCACCAGGTCCAGCAATTCCTGGGTCAGGCGCTCCAGCAGGGCGAAGCGGTTGCCTTCCACATGGGCGATGATCGCCTTGGTGATGGTGCGGTAGTTCAAGGCGTGGTCGATATCGTTGTCGCGCACGGCGTCCTGGGCGGCATACAGGATGGTCAGGTTGATCAGCACATCCTGCTTGTTGAGGATTTCGTCCTCGTTGATGCCAATAAAAGTGCGCAGGCACAGGTCTTTGACCCGGATGCGCGCCATGCCTGGTTGAAGTTGTGGCATTGCTACTTGCTCCGTCCAATCAATTGCAGGAACTCCATGCGCGTGGTGTTCGATTCGCGGAAGGCGCCGAGCATCACTGAGGTGTTCATGGTTGAATTCTGTTTCTCCACGCCGCGCATCATCATGCACATGTGCTTGGCTTCGATCACCACCGCCACGCCGGCAGCCTGGGTCACGTCCTGGATGGCGTCGGCGATTTGCCGCGTAAGGTTTTCCTGGATCTGCAGGCGCCGGGCAAACATGTCGACGATGCGCGCCAGTTTAGACAGGCCCAGCACCTTGCCGGTCGGAATATAGGCCACGTGCGCCTTGCCGATAAAAGGCAGCAGGTGATGCTCGCACAACGAGTACAACTCGATGTCCTTGAGGATCACCATCTCGTCATTGTCGGAGGCGAACAGCGCGCCGTTGACGATTTCTTCCAGGTTCTGCGCGTAGCCATGACACAGGTACTGCATGGCCTTGGCGGCACGCTTGGGCGTGTCGAGCAGGCCCTCGCGCTCTGGGTCTTCGCCCAGGCCCTTGAGGATTTCGCGGTAGTGGTGGGGCAGGGAAAGGGTCATACAACATCCTCGCAAACGGCTTACTTGATATGCCGCCCGCCGTTGACGGTCAGGGTGGTACCGGTGACATAGGGGTTGTCCAGCAGGTAACGCACGCTCTGGTAGATCACCTCAGGCCCGGGCTCGATGCCCAGGGCCGACTTGGCCAGGACCTTGGCGCGATAGGCCGCGTCGTCGCCTTCGTTGAACATCACCATGGCCGGCGCGATACCGTTGACCTTGATCAGCGGCGCGAACTGCGCGGCAAACGATAGCGTGAGGCTGTCGAGGCCGGCCTTGGTGGCGCAATAGGCGATGTGCTGACGGCTGCCCTTGCGCACCACGTCATCGCTGATGTGCACGATATCGGCAGGTGTCGAGCGTTGCAGCAAGGGTGAACAATGCAGGTTGATCAGGTACGGCGCAAGCATGTGTACGCTGAACATATCGATAAACGCGCGGCTTTCGTCGCCCGGTGTTTCTGCGACCCAGGCCGAAGCATTGTGGATGATCGCACGCAGGCTTTGGGTATGGGTTTGCAGCTGCGCGATGAAGGCAAGAATCCCGGCTTCGCTGGAAAAGTCGGCAAATACGCCGATGGCCCCTCGTTCACGTAGCGCCTGCACACCTGGGCGTTCGCTGCGGTAACTGAAAATCACCGAGTAGCCATCATCCAACAGGCGCTCAGCACAATGCAGGCCGACGCGCTGGCCGGCACCGGTGATCAGGATCGGTGCGTGGGTTGCAATCATGGGAGGCTCAAGTCGCTGGCAGACGCAAACTATACCAGCGACCCGGCCCCTGTGCTCATACGGCGGCTTCGGTGACTTTGCGCGGTGGCGAGGGGTGCAGCCAGTTCGCCAACAGATGCGTCGAGAGCGGAATAAAGAGGTAAACCATCAGCGGCGTCAGGGCGGCGGTGCTGACCAGTACACGGCTGAACAGGTCCAACTCGCCAAGCAGCGGGCCGAGACCGAAGTTGAACAACAATGACACCGGGAAGAACGCCAGCCAAATCGCGACCGCCTGTTTCCAGCGCGGCGGGCGTGCCCCTACGGCACCAAACCAGCCATCGATACCGCTGACACGACGCTCGCAAGGGTTGGCAAACAGCTCGCTTCCGCGACTCAGCCAGGCGCTGCGCGAGGCGGAAAATTCCCAGGCGTGCAGGGTTTTCTCATCGGCGAAGCGGAAGATGATCTGGAACTCATCATCATGGGGTGGCGGGGCGAGTACGCCGGAACCCAGGTAACCCGGGAAGTCAGTGGCCAATTGCTCGCCTTCGCGCAGCCAAGCCATCAATTCTTCGTAGCGACCTTTGGCGACGCGGCGCGCAACCATCAACGTGACGGGTGAGGTAGACATGGTGTATCTCCAGGTATCGAGTGCGCTGGGCCGGGTAAGCGGCGCACGAACGAGGCTGCGGGGTGCTGCAGCGACGTAAAAAACAGGCAAGGATTATTCCTGTTTTGCCGAAATACGCCAGAAACTTCGGATGGATCGCCGTAGATCTTGAATCATGGGCATCAATGGGCGTTAAATAAGATACAAATCCATATGGATATTGCTGACAGCTGATGCCCCAAATCATTGCTCCGTCTCTTGAAGCATCACCTGATAGTCACGCTGACCCCGAAGTGCTGTTTCCAATTCGTGAAGTGGCAAGACTTACAGGCGTTAACCCGGTGACTTTACGTGCCTGGGAGCGTCGCTATGGCTTGATTCAGCCCGTTCGCACCGAAAGTGGGCATCGGCTGTACTCAAGCACCGATATCGACACGGTTCATCGCATTCTTGACTGGATCGAACGCGGCGTAGCGGTGAGCAAAGTGGGCAAGATCCTGGCGCGTGATCAACGGCCCGGCGAGCTGGCCACGGCGTCACGCAGCGATATCGAACTGGAATGGCAGCAGTGGCAGGCGCAACTGCGGGTGGCCATCAGCGCTTTTGATGATCGTGAACTGGGGCAGTTGTACGGACAAATCTTCAGCGCTTATTCAACCACCGTCGTATTTCAGGACATCATGATGCCCCTCTGGCAGCAACTGCTGCGTCACCAGGGGCGTTTTGGCCAAGCCAGCGAATGGCTGTTTTTCGACAACTTCCTGCGTTCGCGCACCGCTCAACGGCTGCAATTGGCGTGTGCTTCACCGGCACCGAGGGTGTTGCTGGCCGCCATTGCCGGCGAGTGTCGTGAGCTGGAACTATTGGTCGCGGGTTTATTGATATCCAGCGACAAGCTCGCGGTAAAAGTCCTGGGTGTTGGCCAACCGCTCGATGAGTTGACGCTGGTCTGCGAGAGAACTCGGCCACAAGCCCTGGTGCTGTTTTCCAACCATTCTCCCGGTGCAGAACTGCCTTCGCGGCTCAGTCGCCTGGCATTGACGCTCAATTGCCCGTTGCTGTTGGCTGGCGATGCCTCGGACCTCGCCGAGCACAGCCTGGCAGGCTCATCGATAGGTTGCCTGGGCAATGACGGACGTTTGATGCAGCGCCGCTTGCAGCAGTTTCTCAGTGGTCACCTGGATACCTGAACTCAGGCGTGCACGTGGGGATGAACCAGGCGGTGCTGGTGCAGAATGAACTGGCGCAGGCGCTCGGTCTCATCTGCATCACTCTGGCTCAGGCGGTAAGCGAACAGGCCTCGGGCAGTTTCCCGCTCCAGCGTGCCGCGAAGCGCGATACGTTCGTAGCCGGAAGGGCTGAACCACAGGGAAAAGGTCTTGGGCGGTTTCGCCCGGCCGCGCACTTCTACCAGTACACCCTTGAATGATACTTCGTGCACCCACAATGCACTGGGGTAGCCCTTGACGTTTTCCAACGCCACGGGCGCTTCAAGGGCCAGGCGCCACGGGCGGATCATCGGCCCGTCTTCGAAAATGCTCGGCACGCCCAGGCGCAGATGCACCGCATGAAACTCATCTTCCACCAAGCGCAGGGGGAAGGTGAGCTGCTGGTTGTCGAACTGGGCCTGGATGGTGACTTGGTCGTGAGCGGCCAGCCGCGTGAGCAAATCACGAATCTGCGCGCCGCCATTAACCGTCAGGCTCGACCACGCATCCCGCAGATTGAGCTGCGGGTTGTGCTGCATGTCCTGGATAAAGTCCAGTTCGTCCTGCGTCAAAAGCGTGTCGCGGTGCATTGATCTAGCTCAAGGCTGAGGCATTAAAAAGCCATTATCGCTCTAAAGACTGGGTTTTTTACAGTTTGTTAATTCCACTCGTCGCCTTGAGCGCCGCGAGCTCGTTTTTAAGCTCGGCCAACTGCGTTTCCAACTGGGCGACGCGTTGCTGCGCCTTGACTTGAGTGGTGACGTCTTTTTGCACACCGACGAAATACGTTTGCCTGTCCGCCTCGTTGTACACCGTCGAAAGTGACAGCTCATTCCAGAAGTGAGTGCCGTCCTTGCGGTAGTTACGCAGGATCTCGCGACATGCGCCGCCGTTGTCGAGGGCTTCACGAATGGCCATCAGTGCCGGCTGGTCACGGTCACCGGACTGGAGGAAGCGGCAGTCCTGATAAAGGATCTCGTCCAGGGTGTAGCCGGTCAGGCGTTCGAACGCAGGGTTGACGTAGATCAGCGGTTTGTCCTTGCCCTCACGCTCGGCAACGACGATCCCATCGTTTGAGGCATTGACGACCATTTGCAGCAGCTTGGCGTTAATCATTGAGCGGTCCATGGCTTGTGTTTGACGGTGCAAGTTTAAGGCAAGTCTTGATTCTTGCACGCTGCGCGCTGAATTATCGGCACAGACTGCTAATATCCCAGGCTTTGACTCAACTACAGGATCAGATTGATGAAAGTCGCCATCCTTTCCGGCTCGGTCTACGGTACGGCTGAAGAAGTCGCTCGCCATGCGGAAAAAATCCTCAAGGACGCCGGTTTTGAAGCCTGGCACAACCCTCGCGCCAGCCTGGGCGAGGTGCAGGCGTTTGCTCCCGATGCGTTCCTTGCGGTGACCTCGACCACCGGCATGGGCGAGTTGCCCGATAATCTGCAACTGCTGTACTCAAGCATTCGCGACCAACTCCCCGCCGCCTGGCGCGGGCTGCCGGGCGCGGTCATCGGCCTGGGTGACGCCAGCTATGGCGATACGTTCTGCGGTGGCGGCGAGCAAATGCGCGAACTGTTCGGCGAGTTGGGCGTGCGTGAAGTGCTGCCGATGCTGCGCCTGGACGCCAGCGAAAGCGTGACCCCGGAAGCCGACGCCGAGCCTTGGCTGGCTGAACTGGTCGTCGCGCTGCGCGGTTGAGCGAAGGGGCGGCCGTTGTACTATTCTCTTGGCTGACTCGCTCAGTCATCAAGCTGGCTGCGAAGGCAACTCCTTGTGCCACGGCGTCTGACTAGACTGGCTCTCACTTAGACACAATAACAAGTGCGCCAAGGAGGACGTTGCCGTGAGCCTAGCCCCTGCATCATCGCCAGAAAACATCAAAGCCCAGGTCAGTGCTGCCGAATGGCAAACCCGCGTTGACCTGGCGGCCTGTTATCGCCTGGTGGCGATGCATGGTTGGGATGATCTGATCTTCACGCATATTTCGGCCAAGGTGCCGGGCACGGAAGATTTCCTGATCAACCCTTATGGGCTGATGTTCCACGAAATCACGGCCTCAAGCCTGGTCAAGGTTGACCAGGCCGGCAACAAGCAAATGGACAGCCCCTACGAGATCAACCCCGCGGGCTATACCATCCACAGCGCCATCCACGAAGTGCGTCATGACGTGACCTGCGTGTTGCATACCCACACCGCTGCCGGTGTGGCGGTTTGCGCACAAAAGCAAGGCGTATTGCCCATCAGTCAGCAGTCGCTGTTTGTGCTGTCCAGCCTCGGCTATCACGCCTACGAAGGCGTAGCGCTGAACCATGAGGAAAAAGCCCGTTTGCAGGCGGACCTTGGGCAAAACAATTTCCTCATGCTGCATAACCACGGCTTGCTGACCTGTGCTGGCACCATCGCCGATACCTTCCTGATGATGTTCACCTTCCAGCGCGCCTGCGAGATCCAGGTGCTGGCGCAAAACGGCGCAGCGCAGCTGATTGCCATCGAGCCGCAAATCCTGGCTGGCGCCAAGGCGATGGTGGCGGCTGTCACAAAAAGCGCCCAAGGTATGGGAGGTGCGCTGGCCTGGCCGGCGCTGCTGCGCAAATTGGACCACCAGAACCCCGGGTATAAAAGCTGATGCCACTCGCCGAGATACCGCTCAGAGCCTGGCGCAAACGCGGCCAGGACTTCGTCTTTCGTGGCCGTACCCTGCGTTACTGGGTGGCCGGGCAGGGCACGCCTCTGCTGCTTATTCATGGCTTCCCCACCGCCAGTTGGGATTGGCATTACCTGTGGCAGCCCCTGGCCCAGCGCAATCTGGTGATTGCCTGCGACATGCTCGGTTTTGGTGACTCGGCCAAGCCCCTGAACCACGACTATTGCCTGTTGGAGCAAGCCGACTTGCAACAGGCGTTGCTTGAACACCTGGGAGTGGAGCAGCCGGTGCATGTATTGGCCCATGACTACGGCGACAGCGTCGCCCAGGAGTTACTTGCCCGGCATTACGAAGGCCGGTTCCAGATGGCCAGTTGCGTCTTTCTCAACGGCGGGCTGTTCCCGGAAACCCACCGTCCCACCCTGGTGCAAAAGTTATTGCTCAGCCCGTTGGGCTGGATGATCGGCCGGGCTTACGGGCGCAATGCCCTGGCCAGCAGTTTCAGCCAGATATTCGGCCCGCGAACGCGGCCCAGTGAAAGCGCTCTGGATGATTTCTGGAGTTTGATCAGTTGCAATGACGGGCCGCGTATCCTGCACAAACTGATCGCCTACATTCCCCAGCGTCGACGCCTGCGTGATCGCTGGGTGGCCGCCATGCAGCACGGCAGCGTGCCGATGCGGGTGATCGACGGCGAGGTGGACCCGATTTCCGGCGGCCATATGGTCGAGCGCTTTGAGCAACTGGTGCCCCACGCCGACACGGTATTGCTGGCCGATATCGGCCATTACCCGCAGATCGAGGCGCCGGTGCAGGTGCTCAGGCATTACCAGGCCTTTCGTGATCGCATCGGCCAGCCTTCGCCGCAAGCGGTCTATTCCTGAGCCTGGCTTCTCCAGCGGGTATCATCCTGCTGCCTTATCGAGCACCATTCAGCCTCGGCCGTCTTTATTGTGACCAAAGGCGCTGTGCGTGACACTCTGCCTATTCCCATTGTCGCCAGCGGAGTTCGGTATGAGTGAATCAGTGCAGTTCCAGGATAAGGTCGTGATCGTCACCGGTGCCGGCGGTGGCCTGGGCCGTGCTCATGCACTGCTGTTCGCCAGGCACGGAGCCAAAGTGCTGGTCAATGACCTGGGTGGCTCCACCCAGGGCGAGGGCGCCAACGCCTCGGCGGCCGACCGGGTGGTAGCAGAGATTCGCGCGGCAGGCGGCATTGCCGAGGCCAACCATGATTCGGTCACCGACGGTGACAAGATCGTACAGAACGCTCTGGATGTCTTCGGCCGGATCGACGTGGTAGTCAACAACGCCGGGATCCTGCGCGACAAGACTTTCCACAAGATGGACGACAGCGACTGGGATCTGGTTTACCGGGTGCATGTCGAAGGCGCCTACAAGGTTACGCGTGCCGCCTGGCCCCATCTGCGCGAGCAAGGTTATGGCCGGGTGATCTTCACCGCCTCCACGTCAGGCATCTACGGCAACTTCGGCCAGTCCAATTACGGCATGGCCAAGTTGGGCCTGTATGGGTTGACCCGCACCCTGGCGCTGGAAGGGCGCAAGAACAATATCCTGGTCAACGCCATCGCCCCTACCGGCGGTACGCGCATGACCGAAGGGCTGATCCCGCCCCAGGTATTCGAGCGGCTCAAGCCGGAACTGGTCAGCCCGTTGGTGGTGTATTTGGGCAGTGAAGCCTGCCAGGAAACTTCAGGGTTGTTCGAAGTGGGTGGCGGCTGGATCGGCAAGACCCGTTGGGAGCGCAGCCTGGGGGTGGGGTTTGATCCCGAAGCGGGCTTCTCGCCGGACGAAGTGGCGGCGCATTGGCAGCAGATCTGTGATTTCGAAGGGGCTGCACATCCCAAGGACAACATTGAGGCATTGAAGGAGATGATGGCCAACTTGCAGAAGTTCAGCCTCTGATCATTGCCGGAACATCATTGAATCTCGCGGGGCGTCGATGACGCCCCGTTTTATTTCAGGCATAAAAAAGGCCGCTGCATAAGCAGCGGCCGAAGTAAGACGTTGGATCAAGGAGCGACAAATCAACGTCAGTGAACACCGGTAACAGACTGAATACGGGATCAATCCGTTGTAAATCTGCTGTTCTCCCCAAGCAGGGAGCGGGCCATTTGCCCTGAAAGCGAGGTAAGAATAGTCGCTTGTAACAAAATGAGTAATAGCAGTTCAGGACAAGGACTGTTACCAATTACGCAACAGTTGTGCTGCGTTCATCGACTCTTCTGATAACCCTCTATCCACCCCATTCATGCGCCATCTTCACGCCACAGGCGGTGGCCAAGGCGACGACGCTGGGCTTGATGGCCTAGGCGCGTAATGCCTGGCGGTATTCGCCCGGGGTGGCCCCCAAGGCTTGGCGAAAGCGCTGGTTGAAATGGCTGGCGCTGGAAAAACCGCACCTCAAAGCCACCTCACCCAGGGGCAGCGTGCTGCTGCGCAGCAGGGTCTTCGCCCGCGCCAGACGGCGTGCCAGCAGGTATTGATGGGGCGGCACGCCGAAACTCTGACGGAACATCCGGGCGAAATGGTATTCCGACAGCGCGCACATCGATGCCAACTGGCCGAGGCTGATGGGGTCTTCGACATGGTGGTCGATGTACTCCACCAGACGCCGCCGTTGGTGCGCCGCCAGCCCGCCTTTGAGGCGCAGGCCCTCGCGTACGCCGACCTGGTTGAGCAGGGTGTGGCTGAGCAACTCATGGGCCAGGCTGCTGGTCAGCAAGCGCTCTGCGGGTTCGAGCCAGTTGAGGCTAATCAGCTGGTGAAAGCGCCGGGCCTGGCGGGCGTCTTCAAGGAAGGTCGTCTCACGCAACTGCAATTCCCGCGGCTCGCGGTCCAGCAGGGTGACGCAGCCGAGGGCAAATTGCTCCGGGCTGAAATACACGTGGGCCAGGCGAATCTCGCCATTGATCACCCACGCCGACTGGTGCTCGGCCGGCAGAATGCACAATTTGTCGGGGCCGCCCTTGGTACCCGGTCGGTCGCGACGAAAGGTGCCAGTGCCGCCGCCGATATAGCAGGACAAGGTGTGATGGCTGGGCGCCTGATAGTCCTGGGCATCGTGGTGGTTGCTCCACACGGCCGCAGACAAACCGTCACCGAGCTCGGCGCAGGCTTCCAGGCGTGCGTGGGGCGAGCGGTTGAGGGATTGAAAGACGTGCAGCGATTCCAGCTCTGGCATGGTGTGTTCTCCGACGCCTTGCATCCTACTCCCGGCGGCGAGCGCTGTGAGCCCGTCACCCGACAAAAGCGCAAGAATGTGCAAGAACCTCAGGGCGATTAACCGCAACACTGTGGCTCAATCGTCGGAGCCTGCTATGAACCTCTTCTTGTACTTACTCACGGTGCTGATTTGGGGTACCACCTGGATCGCGCTCAAATGGCAACTGGGCGTGGTGGCGATTCCCGTGTCGATTGTCTATCGCTTCGGCCTGGCGGCGCTGGTGCTGTTCGCGCTGTTGCTGCTCAGCCGCAAATTGCAGGTGATGAACCGCCGCGGGCACCTGATTTGCCTGGCCCAAGGGCTGTGCCTTTTCTGCGTCAACTTCATGTGCTTTCTCACCGCCAGCCAGTGGATCCCCAGTGGCCTGGTCGCCGTGGTGTTTTCCACGGCGACCTTGTGGAATGCCCTGAATGCCCGGGTGTTTTTCGGCCAGCGGGTTGCTCGTAACGTATTGACGGGCGGCGCGCTGGGGCTGCTGGGCCTGGGCTTTCTGTTCTGGCCGGAACTGGCCGGGCATACCGCCAGCCCGCAGACCTTACTCGGGCTGGGCCTGGCGCTGCTGGGAACGCTGTGTTTTTCGGCGGGCAATATGCTGTCGAGCCTGCAACAGAAGGCCGGGCTCAAACCGTTGACCACCAATGCCTGGGGCATGGCCTATGGGGCAGCCATGTTGGCGACCTATTGCGCAGTGCGTGGCATTCCCTTCGAGATGGACTGGAGCGCACGGTATATCGGTGCGCTGTGGTACCTGGTGATCCCGGGCTCGGTGATTGGGTTTACCGCCTACCTCACCCTGGTCGGCCGCATGGGGCCGGAAAAAGCGGCATATTGCACCGTGCTGTTTCCGGTGGTGGCGTTGAATGTGTCCGCATTCGCCGAGGGCTACCAGTGGACGGCGCCGGCGTTGGTGGGGCTGGTGCTGGTGATGTTGGGGAATGTATTGGTGTTTCGTAAACCCAAACCGGTAAACCCGGTTTTCCAAGCGAAACACATTTAACCGAGTTGCCTGGTCTATTTCAGGCCCAGGCGCTTGGCCATGCGCCCAAGGTTGGCGCGGTCCAGGCCCAGTTCGCGGGCGGCGCCGGCCCAGTTGTGCTGATGACGTTCCAGACAGGCGCTGATGATCTGGCGCTGATAGTGCTCGGTGGCCTGGCGCAGGTCGCCAGTGGCGATGGGCGCGGCTTGCACTGGTACATCAATCACCGCTGCACTGATGTCAGGCAAGTCCAGGTCCTGGGCGCTCAGGCTGAGAATCTTCGGGCGTTCGCGACAGTTGCCCAAGGCTTTGAGCGCGCTACGTCCGATCAGGTGTTCCAGTTCGCGCACATTGCCCGGCCAGTTGTAAGCCAGCAGCGCCGCCTGGGCGTCACTGGTCAGGCGCAAGCTACCCAGGCCCATGCGCGACCGGTTCTGTTCGAGGAAAAAGCCTGCCAATAGCAGCACATCCCGTCCGCGCTCACGCAGCGCCGGCACTTGCAGCGGGTACACGCTCAGGCGATGGTAGAAATCGGCGCGGTAGCGGCCATTGCGCACCTCTTCGGCAAGGTCGCGGTTGGTGGCGGCAATCAGGCGCACGTCCACCTGGTGTTCCTTGTCCGAGCCCAGGCGCTGCAACTGGCCGCTTTGCAATACGCGCAGCAGCTTGGCCTGCACGCTCAATGACAGTTCACCCACTTCGTCCAGAAACAACGTGCCGCCGTTGGCCAGTTCGAATTTGCCCCGTCGCTCATTCAACGCGCCGGTGAAAGCACCGCGCACATGGCCGAACAGCTCGCTCTCTACCAGGGTTTCCGGTAGCGCGGCGCAATTGAGGCTGATCATCGGCTTGTCGGCACGCGATGACGCGGCATGGATCGCCTGGGCCACCAGTTCCTTGCCGACCCCGGTTTCGCCGGTGATCAGCACGGTCAGGTCGCTGCCGCCCACCAGCTTGATTTCCTCGACCAGCCGTTTGTGCGCTTTGCTCTGGCCGATCATTTCCTTGTGCTGCTGACCGCTGGCCTGGCGATAGATTTCGGCGCGCTGGTGCTCGTCCTCGGCCCGTAGCGCCAGGCGCTCAATGCGTTCAGCCACATTGACCGTGGCCGCGGCCAGGCTGGCGAAGGCTTGCAGCGCGTCCAGTTCGACCCGTTCAAAGCGTTCGTTGTCGAGGGCGTCAAGGGTCAGCAGGCCCCATGGCTGGTCGTCGATAAACAGCGGGCAGCCCATGCAGTCGTGGACTTCAAGGTGGCCGTGCAAACCGGCGACCAAGCCGTCATAGGGGTCGGGCAATTGGCTGTCGCTGTCGAAGCGGGTAGGGCCGGGGCTGCTGAGCAATATTTCAAAGCGCGGGTGTTCGCTGATCTTGAAACGGCGGCCCAGGGTATCGGCGCTCAAGCCATCCACCGCCAGCGGCACCAGCCATTCGCCATCCAGGCGCAGCAGCGCGGCGGCATCACACGGCAGCAGGGCGCGCATGGCTTGCAGCAGGCGGCGGTAGCGCTCGCCTTCGGGCAATTCGCGGGACACGTCGGCGACTAGCGGCAGCAGGGCGGTGAGCAGCGATTTTGCAGTCATAATGACTCCTTGTAGTCGATATGACTATAAAGCGTAAGAAGTCATATTGACTACAAAATATCTAAGCTGTTGAAAATTAAGAATTTATTAGTTGGCACGAATACTGACTACCTAAAGGTAATGAGTAAAAAGACCCAGGAGTCTGCCATGCTAAGTGCCCAAGACCGTGCCATCGTCAAATCCACTGTGCCCCTGCTGGAAAGCGGCGGCGAAGCACTGATTACCCACTTCTACCGCATGATGCTGTCCGAGTATCCCGAAGTCCGCCCGCTGTTCAACCAGGCCCACCAGGCCAGCGGCGACCAGCCCCGGGCCTTGGCCAATGGCGTGCTGATGTATGCGCGGCATATCGACCAGTTGGACCAGTTGGGTGACCTGGTGGCCAAGATCATCAACAAGCACGTGGCCTTGCAGATCCTGCCGGAGCATTACCCGATTGTGGGTGCCTGCTTGCTGCGGGCTATTTCCGAAGTGCTGGGCAGCGAGATTGCCACCCCTGAGGTGATGAGTGCCTGGGGCGCGGCCTACGGCCAGTTGGCGGACATTTTGATCGGTGCCGAAGCGGCCATCTACGACGAAAAAGCCCAGGCGCCCGGCGGCTGGCGGGGGGCGCGACCATTCCTGTTGGTCAAGCGCGTGGAGGAGAGTGACGAGATCATCTCCTTCTATTTCGCCCCAGTGGACAATGGCCCGATCCTGGCTGCCGAGCCCGGCCAGTACATCGGCCTGAAGTTGGTCCTCGACGGCGAAGAGGTGCGTCGCAACTATTCCCTGTCGGCCCTCACCGATACCGGCATGTACCGCATCAGCGTCAAGCGCGAAGCCGGCGGGCGAGTGTCCAACTACCTGCATGACCAGATGCACGTTGGCGCGACGGTTGACCTGTTTCCACCGTCGGGCGAGTTCACCCTGGCTGCCAGCGATAAGCCGCTGGTGCTGATCAGCGGCGGGGTGGGCATTACGCCAACCCTGCCGATGCTCGAAGCAGCCCTGGCGAGCGAGCGGCCGGTGCACTTTATTCACTGTGCGCGTAATGGCGGGGTGCATGCGTTCCGTGACTGGGTGGACACCCTGGCGGCCAAGCACCCGCAGCTCAAGCGCTTCTACTGCTACGCCGAGGATGACGGTATCAGCCCGGCGGCGGACAAGATCGGGATGCTCAATCAGGAGCAACTGGCGGCCTGGTTGCCCGAAGACCGTGATATCGATGCGTACTTCCTGGGGCCCAAGGGCTTCATGGCGGCGATCAAGCGTCACCTCAAGGCCCTGGGTGTGCCGGATAAGCAGGCTCGCTATGAGTTCTTCGGCCCGGCGGCGGCGCTTGAATAGATTTTAGCCCATTGACCGTATCGGCATCATCCCGGGCAAGCCCGGCTCCCACATTGGAATGCGTTCTCTGTGGGAGCCGGGCTTGCCCGCGGTGGCGTCCGCATAATCACTACATTTACCATGATTAATCCGCTGTTAACCCCTCTCTGTTTTAACCACTGCCTGTGTGTAAACTTGTTGCCATCAGGCACAACCATAATCAGAGAAAGGGAAAGACGGGGATGATTGACGACATGCGTTTGGGCAGGGAGCGGCGCTTTCTGGTGTTGCTGGGCATTATCTGCCTGGCGCTGATTGGCGGCGCGCTGTACATGCAAGTGGTGCTGGGCGAAGCGCCGTGCCCGCTGTGTATCCTGCAACGCTATGCCTTGCTGCTGATTGCGGTCTTCGCGTTTATCGGTGCCGCCATGCGCACCAAAGGCGCGGTGACCTTCTTTGAAGGGTTGGTGGTGCTCAGCGCCTTGGGCGGCGTGGCCGCCGCCGGCCACCATGTGTACACCCAGTTCTTTCCTCAGGTCAGCTGCGGCATCGATGTGTTGCAACCGATCGTCGATGATCTGCCCCTGGCCAAAGTGTTTCCCCTGGGGTTCCAGGTCGATGGTTTCTGCAGCACCCCTTACCCGCCGATCCTCGGCCTGTCCCTGGCCCAATGGGCGCTGGTGGCGTTCGTGCTGACAGTGGTCCTGGTACCCCTGTGTATCTACCGCAACCGTCATCCCAAAGCCTGACCCCTCGCAGCGACAAAACGCTCCGGCCTTCTTGAGTAGGCCGGAGCGTTTTGGTTTGTAGGGATTTGTGAAAGCGCTGTGACGAGGGGCAACTTAAGGTGCGCGCAGCGTGCGACATGTTGTCACACGGACGCTGTCGCAGGACGTTTCTGACCCGCCGAATCGACCCTTAAATTTGCACCCGGCGCACAAATTGTGCTGTCAGTTCGTGGGCCTGGCCGTGCCGTGACGGGCGCGAGTCTGGAGAGCTTGATGGATCTGCGAATCCCTTGGTTTATGGGCACTTGCATCCATTGGTCATGCCCTTACAGGCTGTAAGGGAAGTGGCAATCTGCCCAATAACACGGCAATTTTTGTGGTTTTTGTTGAGAATCGAACGCGATAAGATCGCGAATCTTTGCAACTTTGGTGAAGGATTGTTGCTGGAATCGATAAAAATTATTTCTTTATAAGACATGGTTTATACATCGCTAGCTAACTACAATCGCCCGCACTGAATGTCCGGTGCTGTTCAATATTTGAGCATTGGAGCGGTCGAGGAGCAGATGGAAGGCTCTGTGCGACCCCAGGTTCCGGCAGCCTTTCAACTATCCGCACCAAATGGAATTGGTCTGTAACAAGGCCTTTAGCCACGAAATCGAATAAGAACTCACTGCAGGTCCGTGAAACGTACAGTTATGACGTGTCGGGCAGGCTCTTATTCAATCGAAGAGAAATGCCAACCCTTGGCAGGGTGAAGTGTTGGCGATCAAAACCCAACTGCATTGCGCAAGCTGCTTTAGAGGTCGTGAGATGAGTAAAAACAGGTACCCCCGATTACTAGGCTTTTTGCCGCTGCTTGGCATGTTTTTAATGCTGGGAGGCTGCAAGTGGACCTTGCTCGACCCAAAAGGACAGGTCGGTCTGGATGAACGAAACCTGATCATCACCGCTACCCTGCTGATGTTGCTGGTTGTGGTTCCTGTGATCGTGATGACCTTCGCCTTCGCCTGGAAATACCGCGCGTCCAACACCAGCGCCACCTACGCGCCGAAGTGGTCGCACTCCACCAAGATCGAAATCGCGGTGTGGCTGGTCCCGATCCTCATCATTATCGCCCTGGGTTACATCACCTATAAGTCGACCCACGCTCTGGACCCGTACCGTCCACTGGAATCCGACGTGAAGCCTGTGAACATCCAAGTGGTCGCGCTGGATTGGAAGTGGCTGTTCATCTACCCGGACCTGGGTATCGCCACCGTCAACGAGATCCGCTTCCCGGAGCACACCCCGCTTAACTTCCGGATCACCTCCGACGCCGTGATGAACTCGTTCTTCATCCCTGCACTGGGTGGCCAGATTTACGCGATGGCAGGCATGCAGACCCGCCTGCACCTGATCGCCAACCAGAAAGCTGAAATGGAAGGCATCTCCGCCAACTACAGCGGCGCTGGCTTCACCGGCATGAAATTCAAAGCGATCTCGACAAGCCAGGAAGATTTCGACGCCTGGGTAGCTGCAGTCAAGGCCGCACCTAAACAGCTTGATCAAGCTGAATACGACGCCCTGACCAAACCAAGCCAGAACAACCCTGTCGCCTTGTACTCCGCGTATGAGCCGGACCTGTTTCAGAAAATCGTCGACAAGTACGAAGGTATGAAGCCAGGCAAGCCGGTCAAGCACGAGAAGAAAGAAGTGGCCGCGGTTGAAGGTTCTGATACAGGCGCGCATTCAACTGCTGGGGCAGAGGAGTAAACGATGTTTGGTAAATTAAGTTGGGACGCGGTCCCATTCCACGAGCCGATCGTGATGGTGACCATCGCCATGATCGCGCTGGGTGGTCTGGCACTGGTTGCGGGTATTACGTACTTCAAGAAGTGGTCCTACCTGTGGACCGAGTGGCTGACCTCGGTCGACCACAAGAAAATCGGCGTCATGTACGTCATCGTTGCCATGGTCATGCTGCTGCGTGGTTTTGCCGACGCCATCATGATGCGTACCCAGTTGGCCATGGCCACCGAGGGTTCGCCTGGCTACCTGCCACCTGAACACTATGACCAGATCTTCACCGCCCACGGTGTGATCATGATCATCTTCATGGCGATGCCATTCTTCACCGGCTTGATGAACCTTGCCTTGCCGCTGCAGATTGGTGCGCGTGACGTTGCCTACCCGTTCCTGAACTCCCTGAGCTTCTGGCTGCTGGTTTCCGGCGTGGTGCTGATCAACGTTTCCCTGGGCGTCGGCGAATTTGCCAAGACCGGTTGGGTTGCGTATCCGCCATTGTCGGGCTTGCAATACAGTCCGGGCGTGGGTGTGGACTACTACATCTGGGCCCTACAGTTATCAGGACTCGGGACGACATTGACGGGGGTCAACTTCCTGGCCACCGTCCTGAAAATGCGCGCCCCTGGCATGAAACTGATGGACATGCCGATCTTCACCTGGACCTGCACCTGGGCAAACGTGCTGATCGTGGCTTCGTTCCCGATCCTTGCCGCTACCATGGCGCTGCTGTCGCTTGACCGTTACCTGGATTTCCACATTTTCACCAATGAGCTTGGTGGCAATCCAATGATGTACGTGAACCTGTTCTGGGCATGGGGTCACCCTGAGGTGTACATCCTGATCCTGCCAGCGTTCGGTATCTTCTCCGAAGTGATCTCGACCTTTACCGGCAAGCGCCTGTTCGGTCACCACTCGATGGTCTACGCATCGGGCGCGATCTCCGTACTGGGCTTCATGGTGTGGCTGCACCACTTCTTCACCATGGGCTCGGGGGCCAGCGTCAACGCCTTCTTCGGCCTGGCGACGATGCTGATTTCCATCCCGACGGGGGTGAAGCTATTCAACTGGCTGTTCACCATCTACCACGGTCGTCTGCGCATGACCAGCCAGGTCCTGTGGACCCTGGGCTTCATGGTGACCTTCGCCATTGGCGGCATGACCGGCGTACTGCTGGCCATCCCGGGTGCTGACTTCGTGCTGCACAACAGCCTGTTCGTGATCGCGCACTTCCACAACGTGATCATCGGTGGTGCGGTATTTGGCTACATCGCTGGTTTCAGCTTCTACTTCCCGAAAGCGTTCGGCTTCAAGCTGCACGAAGGCTGGGGCAAGGCTGCATTCTGGTTCTGGATCTCGGGCTTCTTCGTCGCGTTCATGCCGCTCTATGCACTGGGCTTCATGGGCATGACCCGTCGTCTGAACGCCACCACCAACCCTGAGTGGGTACCGTACCTGTACGTTGCCATGTTCGGTGCGGTGATGATCGCTGTGGGCATCGCCTGCCAGTTGATCCAGCTGTACGTCAGTGTGCGTGATCGCAAGAAGAACATGTGCGAGTCCGGCGACCCATGGAACGGCCACACCCTGGAATGGTCGACCTCGTCGCCACCACCGTTCTACAACTTCGCTGTGATCCCGACTGCGAACACCATTGATGCCTTCACCGAAGCCAAGGAAGACGGTACTGCGTACCAGAAGCCCAAGCACTACGAGCCGATCCACATGCCAAACAACACCGCCACTGGCGTGGTGATGGGTGCGCTGTTGACCGTGTTCGGTTTCGCGATGATCTGGCACATCTGGTGGCTGGCAATCGCGAGCCTGGTGGGCACTATCGGTTACTTCATCATTCACGCTGCCCGTGATGATCAAGGCTACATGGTGCCGGTCGAAACGATCGAACGCATCGAAGCCGAGCAGCACGCTCGCCTGGTAGCCGAGAAGAAGATTCCGGCCAACCGTGTAGAAACCTCGTTGGAACAGGCTTAAACCATGTCGAACTTAGTGACCAATGCTGGACACGCCCATGTCGATGACCATGGGCACGATGACCATCACCACGACTCGGGGCCAATAACCGTCTACGGTTTCTGGCTCTACCTGATGACCGACTGCATCTTGTTTGCGTCGATCTTCGCGGTGTACGCGGTACTGGTAAACAACGTAGCGGGTGGCCCGTCGGGCCACGACATCTTCGAACTGCCTTACGTGCTCGGCGAAACCGCCTTGCTGTTGTTCAGTTCGATCACCTACGGCTTCGCCATGTTGGCCTTCTACAAAGGCAACAAGAAGGGCGTGATGACCTGGCTGGGCCTGACCTTCCTGTTCGGCCTGGGCTTTATCGGCATGGAGATCAACGAGTTCCACCTGCTGATCTCCGAAGGCTACGGTCCTAGCCGTTCCGGTTTCCTGTCGGCGTTCTTCACGCTGGTCGGCACCCACGGTCTGCACGTAACCGCAGGTTTGCTGTGGATGGCGGTGATGATCTATCAGGTCAACAAGCACGGCCTGACCAACACCAACAAGACCCGCCTGAGCTGCCTGAGCCTGTTCTGGCACTTCCTGGACGTGGTCTGGATCTGCGTATTCACCGTCGTTTACTTGATGGGGACTCTGTAATGGCTAATGCACACTCCCATGACAGCCACGATTCGAGCCACGGCAGCGTAAAGTCTTACGCCATCGGCTTCATCCTGTCGGTCATCCTGACCCTGATCCCGTTCGGCCTGGTGATGTACCCAACCTTGCCGAAGTCGATCACCTTGATGATCGTCCTGGCGTTCGCGGTGATTCAGGTCCTGGTGCACCTGGTGTACTTCCTGCACCTGGATCGCTCCAAAGAGCAGCGCGAGAATGTGATCGCGTTTGTGTTCGCAGGCCTGGTGATCGTTCTGCTGGTTGGTCTGTCGCTGTGGATCATGTTCAGCATCCACACCTACATGATGGCGAAGTGAGGTAAGACCCGATGTCGCTTAAGCACTTTATCCAAATCACCAAACCGGGGATCATTTTCGGTAACGTGCTTTCTGTGGCGGGCGGTTTCTTCCTGGCCTCCAAGGGACATGTCGATCTGGCCATCTTCCTGGCTGCGATGATCGGTACGTCCCTGGTGGTTGCTTCCGGATGCGTGTTCAACAACTGCATCGACCGTGACATCGACATCAAGATGGAACGCACCAAGAATCGAGTGCTGGTCCAGGGGCTTATTTCCCTGAAGCTGGCGCTGATCTTCGCGACCATCCTGGGTGTTGCGGGCGTAGTGTTGTTGTACAAGGTGGCCAACCCGTTGGCGGCGCTGTTTGCCGTGATCGGTTTTGTCATCTATGTCGGCCTCTACAGCCTGTACCTCAAGCGCAAGTCGGTTCACGGCACGCTGGTGGGCAGCCTGTCGGGGGCGATGCCGCCGGTGATTGGTTATGTGGCTGTAACCAATAGCTTCGACATGGCCGCGCTGGTGCTGCTGGTGATGTTCAGCCTGTGGCAGATGCCGCATTCCTACGCCATCGCGATTTTCCGCTTCAATGACTACCTGGCTGCGTCGATTCCGGTTCTGCCGGTCAAGCGTGGCATTCAGGTGGCCAAGAAACACATCCTGCTCTACATCCTGGCGTTCCTCGTGGCGACCTTGATGTTGACCTTCAGTGGCTACGCCGGCATGAGCTACCTCGCCGTAGCCGCCGCCATGGGCATGTACTGGTTGTACATGGCCTGGACCGGTTACAAGGCGGTGGACGACACCGTCTGGGCGCGCAAGCTCTTCGTGTTCTCGATCTTCACCATCACCGCGCTCAGCGTGATGATGTCCCTGGATTTCCAGGTACCGAAAGAGCTGTTGCTGACCTACGCGCACTGAGTGGTCTTGCAGTAAAAAAGCCCCGCCTTCGAAAGACGCGCGGGGTTTTTTATTGAGCGCTGCGCTAAACCGGATACGCTGCGTTATCGTTGACGTTTTTCGTGAGCAAGGGCTAGCCGCCCGCCTCGCTCCTACACCCCAATTCTACAAATGCAGGAAGCAATGCAATGAGTAAAAAAGCCGTGATGGTCTTCAGTGGCGGGCAGGACTCGACCACCTGCCTGATCCAGGCATTGAAGCAGTATGACGAAGTGCACTGCATCACCTTCGATTATGGTCAGCGCCATGTGGCGGAAATCGAAGTGGCCCGCAAGTTGGCCAAGCAATTGGGCGCCACCGTGCACAAAGTGATGGATGTGTCGCTGCTCAATGAGCTGGCGATCAGCAGCCTCACCCGTGACAACATTCCGGTACCGACCGTTAACAGCTCAGGCGAAAGCCTGCCGAGCACTTTCGTGCCGGGCCGCAATATCCTGTTCTTGACCCTGGCTGCGATCTACGCCTACCAGGTCAAGGCCGAGGCCGTGATTACCGGTGTGTGCGAAACCGACTTCTCGGGCTACCCCGATTGCCGTGACGAGTTCGTCAAGGCATTGAACCAGGCCCTCAAGCTGGGCATGGAATACGACGTGAGCCTCGACACCCCGTTGATGTGGCTGAACAAGGCCGAAACCTGGGCCCTGGCCGATTACCACAACCAACTGGAACTGGTGCGCGAGCAGACGCTGACCTGCTACAACGGCGTCATTGGCTCCGGCTGCGGCAACTGCGATGCGTGCAACCTGCGTGCCCGGGGCTTGAATGACTACCTGCAAAACAAGGCGGATGTCATGCAGAGCCTGAAGCACAAGTTGCAACTGAAGTAACCGCATCCAAGGCCCGCCAGGCTCTACCTGATGTATGAAGTCCAAATGTGGGAGGGGGCTTGCTCCCGATAGCGGTGTCGAGGCAAATACATTCTTAGCTGACCCACCACCATCGGGAGCAAGCCCCCTCCCACATAGGTTTCATGTGTTGGCAGTGGTCAGGTAGCGCTTGAACAACGAGCGCGCCCCATAGGCAGGCAGGATGTTGAAGAACGCAAAACCGACTTTGATCGCAATCTGCACATAGATCATGCTCAGGATATCGCTGGTCTGCATGGCGCCGTAGAAGGCAATAAAGCAGAACAGAAAACTGTCGATGATCACCGCAAAGAAGGTGCTGAAGAAAATCCGCAGGTACAGGTACCTGGAGTTGGTCAGTTCTTTGATCTTGCACAGCAGGTAGGAGTTTATATTCTCCGAGACCAGGAACGACACCGAAGAGGCCACCAGCACCGACGACACTTGCAGGATCACGTCGTTATACGGCCCATCGAGTTTCCAGCCCGGCAGCCCCGGCAGGAACGTTGAGCCATACAACAGGATGATGATCATCGCATTGCTGGCAAACGCAAACATAATGGCTCGCCGGGCCAGGCGCAGGCCGAAGTTCTCGTTCAGCAGATCCACAATCAAGAAGGTCAGCGGGTACAAAAAAGTGCCCGGCGTCACAATGATGCCCATGGATTCCAGGTAGATCGGTTTGGTCGCGGCGATGCTGGTGAAGATGTAAAACGTGAACAGCAACAGGTTCAGGATGATGTAGATCATCCACGAGTTTTCATTGCGGTCGTTAATGTCGTAGGCGGTGAGTGCTCCTGCTTGTGAATAGAACTTCTTGTAGAGGTTCTTGATTTCCAGCTTGTTGAAGTTGTCCATCATTTCGCTGTTGAGCACCTCACTGAGCTTGATTTTGACGACCTTGCCCGTGGCGATCACCATGATCACTGCCAGGCGCTTGTCATTTTCAAAGCCCAGCAACTTGTATTTGCTGTTTTCCACGGCGCCTTCAAAGGTTGTCATTGAAGCGCTCCTCAAGAATATCGCCGATGACGCACAAGCGGTCTGAGTTGCCGCAGGGTTCAAGGGTGATGAACAGCTTCTTGGTGGCGCGGTCGTACACCAGCTTTTCTTTATCGTCGCTCGATGCGCCTTTCTGCACGATCAGCAAGTCCCCCGGCTCATTGATGCCGGGAATCGCATGCTCCAGGCGAACGCCGATCAAGTTGCAGGAGTTGCCGAAGTAGTAAGTCAGTGGGTAAAGCGTGGCCAGTTCGCCGATGCGCTTGCCCAGGTTCTGCATCAGCAGGCTTTCCTTGAGCACAGGCACTGCCGCCGGGTTCTTGTTGCCCAGGGGGGAAACATTGCTTTCGATGACTTCCTTGGCTTCAAAGTTGACGGTCTCGATTTCTTCGTACGAAACGCCGAAGAAATCAGAGATCTTGCGAATGGTCGACTGTTGCACTTTGATGACCTTGCCTTCCAGGATGTTGTAGATGGTCGTCCTGGTCACGCCGGCGGCATTGCTTAACGAAAGCTGGGTTTCGCCACGACTTTTGATCAAGTACTTGATATTGCTCTTCAAGTGCTCGGTTTTTTCTCGTCTGTGTATCAAGTGCTCACCACTTCCATTTAGTCATCAGTCCATACCCGGCAGAACGTCTAGTTCCAGGCCCGCGGCAGCGCAAGTGTTGCATGGGCTCGCGTTGACAATAAAGTACTGAGTGCAGGGATACGTCCCGCCGCTAAATCAGGCAACTGCTTTCTCGTCATACCGTTATATCCGACCTGTGCGAATCCCTCGCACTTCGACAAGGAGTAGTCACCATGGTCAGCTTCAGCCGTAGGTCCCTTCTCGCGCTTGGGGCGGCGTTACCTGTACTTGGCCAGCTGGATTGAGCGGTTGCCAGCCCGGTGCCGGCTCAATCCGACAAGGTACGGCTCAACTACAACGAAAGCCCCTACGGCCCTTCAGACGCCGCCCGTGAGGCGATGCAGCGAGCGATTGCAGCGTCTGGGCGCTATCCCTACCCGGACATGTACGCCTTGGCCGCGCAGTTTGCCCACCAGCAGGGGGTTGCCGAAGAAAACGTCGCGGTGTTTGCCGGCTCGATGGCGGCCCTGCGTTTTGCGGTGCTGGCGTTTACCAACCAAACCCGTGGCCTGGTCATGGCGACACCGTCCTATGAACTTGTGCGTCAGGCGGCCGAGTCGATCAAGGCACCGGTGCATGAAGTGAACCTCGACGCCGGTCATGCCCATGATGTACCGGCCATGCTCGCGGCAGACCCACAGGCCGGCATGTTGTACCTGTGCAACCCCAACAACCCCACCGGCACCCTGACCCCTACCGAGGCCATCCGCCAAGCCCTGGCGAACAAACCCAAAGGCAGCGTGCTGGTGGTGGACGAGGCGTATATCGACTTCTGCGATGCACCCAGCTGTGTGAGTTGGGTCAAAGACCACGACGATCTGTTGGTGCTGCGCACGTTCTCGAAAATCTACGGCATGGCCGGAGCGCGTCTGGGGCTGGCAATCGGTCATCCGGCGCTGCTGGAGCGGCTGGCGGTGTTCGGCGGTGACAACGTCCCGGCCGCTGCCAGCCTATTGGGCGCACGTGCCAGCCTGGAGGACACCACGTTGGTGGGCCAACGCAAAGCGCTCAATGCCAGGTTGCGTGATGAGACAGTCGCCTGGCTCAAAGGCCGGGGCTTTAGCTGCACGGCTTCCCAGAGCAATTGCTTCATGATCGATGTAAAGCAACCAGCTGAGCTGGTGGTTGAGCGGCTGGCCGCACAGAATGTGCTGGTGGGGCGCGTATGGCAGAACTGGCCGCAATGGGTGCGGGTGACAGTGGGCAACCAGCAGGAGATGGAACGCTTTCGCGAGGTGTTTGCCGCGCAGATCGCGCCTGTTGGCTGAAACATTACCTGCAGCCAGCCATGACTGTGGCGAGGGAGCAAGCTCCCTCGCCACAGTGTGCTATCTCTTGAAAGTGATGTTTAGTCCAGCGGTGTTGCCGCGTTACTGCTGGGCAATGCTGTAGCCGGCAAACGCTGTCTGCTGCTGCAGCGCAGTAATCACACTTTTGCGGCTCAACGGCTGTTCATTACCGGCGTTATCCACAAAGCTTTCCACTTCCAGTTCGGCCTCGTCGCCTTCACCTACGAAGTTGAACCCCAGGAACTCGAATGCTTCGCGGTCCACGCTGAGCCTGGAGCGCGGTGTGCGCAGCGGCAGGGTGACGCTGATGCCATCCTTGCTGATCACGAACACCTCGGCTTCTTTCTTGGCACGTGCTGCCTTGCCCTTGCCGGCACTTGGGTTGCTGATGGCCTGGTGCGACTGGTTCAGCACCTTGAGGGCCAGGCCATAGACCAGTTCCTGAAACTGGGGATCGTCCTTGAAGCTGGACAGGATGCGGCTGATCGAGAACTTGCTGCTCAGGTCTTCGAGGGCGGCGTTATCGGCGGCTTCGGCGTCCTTCAATTGTTTGAGCTGGCCCATCAGGTCGTAGGCTTTGTCATCGTCGAAGGCGTCATGGGCCTGGCGGATGGCGATGCGCAGCTCGCGGATCTGGTCGCTTTCCTTGGAGGTATGAAACGCGTCCAGCACCATCTCGCTGATGATCTTGGCCGCTGGCACATGCTGTGAAAGATTGATGGCGTTTTCGTATTCGGCTTTGGCATGCAAGGCGGTTACGGATTCTTCGGCGGATTCTGCGGTGTAGGAATCAGGCATTAAAATTTCACTGCGTAGTAAACGGGGAGACAAAAACGTCGGGCATTTTCGGCGGGGTGGGGGATCAGGTCAAGACAGGTTCGGGCAGGTGACGTTATTGGTCCAGTTGCGCGAAGCACGCCTGGAGAATATCCAGGCCCTCCTCCAGCACCCAAGGCTCGATGGTCAACGGTGCCAGCAAGCGCACAATGTGCCGCGACTTGCCGCTGGGCATCAACAGCAAGCCGGCGTCTCGCGCCAGGCCCAGCAACTGAGTGAGTTGCCTGGAGGCCGGAGTGCCATCGACATTCACCAGTTCAATACCACGCATGGCGCCGACGCCGGTGAGGCGGCCCAGGTAGGGCGACAGTTGTTGTGAGCGCCAGCTTTCATGGCGGCTGACAATGGCCGCCTCCTGCTGTGCCCCCCAAGCTTGCAGATGTTCATCGGTCATCGCCTCAAGGGTAGCCAGTGCCGCCGCGCAGGCGATGGGGTTGCCGGAGTAGGTGCCGCCGAGGCCGCCCTTGGGCAGGTTGTCCATCAGCGCCTTGCGCCCCACCACAGCACCCAACGGCACGCCGCCAGCGATGCTTTTGCCGAGCAGCAACAGATCCGGTTCGATGCCCAGGCGCGAAAAGGCAAAGCGCTGCCCCGTGCGACCAAAGCCGGACTGGATCTCATCGACAATCAGCAGAATGTTGTGCTCGTCGCAAAAGCGCCGCAGGGCTTGGGCAAACTCGATATCGAGAGCGAGGAAACCGGCTTCGCCCTGCACCGGCTCGATGATGAAACAGGCCACATCGTTTACGTCGACTTCCACGCTGAACAGACGGTCCATCGCCTTCAACGCTTCGGCGCAGGTCACGCCGTTATCGACACTGGGGTACGGCAGGTGATACACCGGGCCAGGCAGTACGCCGACCTTCTGCTTGTAGGGCGCCACCTTGCCATTGAGGTTGAGGGTCGCCAGGGTTCGGCCGTGGAAGGCTCCATCAAAGGCGATCACCGCCGATCGCCCGGTGGCGCCGCGGACGATCTTCAACGCATTTTCCGCCGCTTCCGCGCCACTGTTGGTGAGCATGCCACTGACCGGGTAGTGCACCGGGATAAACGCCGTCAGGCGTTGCATCAACTCGATGTAGGGCGTATGCGGTGCGGCGTTGAATGCGTAGTGGGTAAGCCTGGTTGCTTGCTCGCGAATCGCCGCCACTACGCCCGGATGGCAATGGCCCAGGTTGAGCACGCCGATACCGCCGACAAAATCGATGTAGCGTTTGCCCGCGGTGTCCCACACCTCAGCGTTTTTACCGTGGCTGAGGCTGATGGGATGGACGATGGAAATCGATTGGCTGATGCTGGCGTGGCTCATGAATCGCGTACTCGACAAGGCTGGGCGTGGTTTATCTAAGCCGCGCACCGGGCCTTGCCGCAAACGAAATAAAGTCGCCGGGTCATTCCAAATCGGAAGGAGCGCTTGTCTGCATTAATCCGACACCCCATCTTTGCCAGCCGCCTTGGACCGATATAGCGCTCGGTCAGCCCTTGCCACCAGCGCGGCGGGAGACTCACCCATGCGCCGCTCTACAATCCCCAGGCTCAGGGTGACGTTGAGGTCGTTGACGATAGGCGACTGTTTGATTGCACGGCGAATCCTTTCGGCCAATTCCTTCGCCGTGTCCAGGTTGCTTGCAGGCAGCACCACCATGAACTCATCGCCGCCCCAGCGAGCCAGCAGGTCAGTTGTGCGTACGCAGCTTTCCAGACGTTCCGCCACCCCTATCAGCGTCTGATCACCGACGCCGTGACCGTATCGGTCATTGACCGGCTTGAAGTCATCGATGTCCATCGCCACCAGCGCCAGGGGCACACGAAAGCGTTCGGCGCGGTCGCATTCTTCCAGCAGGCATTTTTCCAGGCGATAACGGTTGGCGATGCGTGTCAGCGCGTCGCGCTCGGCCAGGGAGCGGTTTTCGTCCAGCTGTATCTGCAATTGTTGATTGACCCGCGATAGCTCAAGGGTACGTTCTGCCACCAGTGCTTCAAGGGATTGGTTGCGCTTTTGCAAGCGTTCAATGGAGCATTTACGCGTATGAATGTCGCGGTGCGCGCCCACCATGCGCGCCACTGAGCCGTCGGGGTTGCGTGCAATGATGTAGCCACGATCCTCGATCCACAGGTAAGTGCCGTCTTCTTTCCGGCAGCGGTATTCGGCGCGGTAAAGGGGCGAACGTTGACTGATGTAGTCATCAAACAACGCCATCACGCGCGGGTAATCCTCGCTATGGATCACGCTTTCCCAGGTGAACACGTTGTTTTCCAGCGAGTCTCGGGAGTAACCGAGCATTTCGTACCAGCCGGGGTTGCGGTAGACGTAGCCAGTCGTGGCGTTCCAGTCCCAGATCCCGTCACTGACCAGTTCCATGATGGCGTGCAGCAGGTCGGCGTTGAGTTCGGAAAAGTCATTGCGTAGTGGCTCGTTGCCGGGTGTATCGTCCATCAGCGCGCTCCCTGCAAGGGCTGGCTTCTAGGGGGCGTTCTCAATTAGTTTCCCCGTCGCGCCGGGTCTGCTGTTGTGCAGGGCAAGGCGCGAGAAGCGTGGTTTGGTCATTCCAAATAAGCTTCGAGCAACGCAGCCCTGCACAACAGCAGGCCCGGCCCTTCGGGTTGTGCCTTAAAGCGGGCCAGCCTGCGTTGCAGGCCTTGGAAAGGGAACAACCATTCCCTGCGGCCTGCGCCTTGCCTGGCCCGCTTTAAGGCGACAACGCGGCGGGGAAACTAATTGAGAACGCCCCCTAGGGGCCAGTTATTATTGGTGACGCCGATACTCCGTGGCTGGCGCTACTCTACCTCGCTGCTTGCACGGTTTGAATAGGGCGGATGTGCTGCTTTCGGATAGTGGCGTTTGGCTATGGTTCGGGCGCCAGCATCTTTGTTCGAGGCTTTCCATCCGCGTTGTGTTGGTAAATCTCATCCGGCTGGCCCTGTTCATTGAAAAACACCTGGCCAATTCCCGCGCTATTCCACAGCCGCTCACCCGCCTCGGCATGGTCCGGAATATACGGGACTACCTGCATGGTACGGCGGCGGGTAAACCAGTTGAGCGGCGAGCGTGGGGAATACAGCCAGCGGTTGAGACGGTCGAACCATTCCAGCAGGCGCGGCGGGAACTCATTCTTGATGCCGCTGCTGGTGATTTGCCAGATCCTCGGGCCGCCGTTGCGGTGACGGATCAGCACCTGGTAGACAAACGAGTAATGCACATCGCCGGAGAGGATCACGTAGTTACCGGGCGTGCGCGAGTGGCGGAAGATGTTCAGGATCACTTGGGCGGCGCCGCGATGAGCCATCCAGTTTTCGGCGTCCACCAGCAGTGGGAAGCCGCACCAACTGAAGACCTTTTGCACCGTTTCGATCAGCTTGACGCCAAAGATCGGCGCAGGCGAGACGATAATGGCCGACGGATGGTCGAGCAGCTCCTGTTGCAGTTCGCTCAAGGCTTCCCAGTCCAGCAGGCCGGAAGGTTGCTTGAGGGTAAATTCGCTGCGCCAGCGCCGAGTACGGGTATCGAGTACCACCAGGGCAGGGGTGGTGGGCAAAACGTAATGCCATTGCTGGAATTTCAGCAGCACCTCCAGCAGGTCATCCTGGGCAGCAGCGTCCAGATGATTGCCCTGCGCCTGGCCAGTCAGTGCCTGGGTCTGGGTCAGCAGTTCGCCGAACACCTGGGGTTGGTTGCCCCAGCCCTGGCATAACAGGTACGCCAGCAAGGCATTGCCGATGATGCGTTTGGAGAAGGGATGGCCGTAGGCAGTTTGCTCCCACTGAGCGCTGAGGTTCCAATCGTCGGTGATGTCGTGATCATCGAAGATCATCAGCGTCGACAGGTGGGCGAACACTCGGGCCACCCCCGGCAGGCCGGTGCGCAATTGATCGATCTGCACTTGTTCGCGGGCATAACGCAGTTGTTCTGGCGCGCTCAGTTGCGGCGGTTGTGGTGTGATCAGCGTCCACGGGGTGGGCGACCAGACCAGCAGGTACATCGCGATGACTTCGGCGAACGTCACCAGGTGATTGTCAGCGGTGCTGCTGGTGAAGATCGGCTTCTTCACGCCGCCGAAAAATCGTTCGCGCAGGGTCTCGTTACTGTCCAGCGCCGGAAGCAGGTCGGCGCGGTGGTAATAGCTGGCGCGATGCCCATAGAGGCTGACGCTGTCGTCTACCACGGCGCCCTCCAGGAACTCGTCGAACAGGCCCAGGTGCGCGATCAGCGCATGGATGGCCCGCAGCATGGGCCCGGCGACATCGTCGGCGTAGACCTGGTCGCCGCTCATCATCAGCAAGGCGGGGCGTTCGAGCGGGGTGCGGGCCTGCGCCAACAGGCGGTCGACGCACAACAAACCTTCATCTGCACGGTGATGGGGTTTACGGCAGGAGCCATGTACCAAGTGGTTGATGCGGCTATGCAGCACGAAGCTCGGCGTTGTGGCGTCGGCATACAGCAAGTGCGGCGCCCATTGTGCAATGCCAATGCCGTCGACGATCAGGTCGTAACCGATGACCTCGTCCTGGGGCAGAGCGTCGCTCAGCGCTACGTCGATCAAGTGGATAACGGCATGGCGCCCGACGGGCACGACTTGGCAGTGCGTTGCATCGAGCGGGATATTCAGCGTCTCGCCCTGGGGTAATTGCAGCCTCAAGCACAGTGGCAGGGCGCGACTGCCCACCAACCAGATAACCAGGCGCTGCGGTTCAAGGCGCCTTAGCAGGGGACCTGCGATGACGGCAGGCAGGATGTCGGGTTGACGCATGAAAAATGCAGCTCATACCAAGTGGGACTGGAGAGGATAACGCAGAGGATGTCAGTGTTTTGTTAACGCAAGTGCAGCGCGGTGCGCTGCACTGCACTTGTTGCCGGTGACCCGTAACGGTTTAAGTCAGTTTGCCTCCTCCGAGAGAGGTCATACCCGAACCTTTGGGTTTTGGTTGCGTGTCCTGCCCCTGTGGGGGGCCGTCAAGCGGCGAAGAAGTTGGTGCGGGATTGGCTGGAGGCTGGTTATCTTTTAAGCCTTGCTGGATGTTATAGCTGAAGCTGTGAAACGAATTGCCGATGAACATGGTAAAACCCCTTACTCAATTGGAGGACTGTTGTCGCATCAATACTCCCTTTGAGTGCGCACTGATTGAGTGAGGCTGGCCGGGTTTTTCGTTCCCGGCCATAGGTAACCATATGTTTGGCTAGTAGGAATTTGGTGTGTCTCAAGCAGGCTTAGGCACCGTAAACCTGAATTCACTGCCGCGCCCCAATTCACTGTCGGCTCCGATCCGACCACCATGGGCCTGGACAATCCCCTGGGTGATATACAGCCCCAGCCCGCTGCCGGTGGGATTGTTCTCGGACTGGGTCCAATAGCGGTCGAACACATGGGGCAAATGATCCGGCGCAATGCCTTCACCGGAATCGCGTACCGAAAACACGATCTCTTCGCCGTTGCTCATGGCGCTGATACCGATGTTGCCCTGGCGGGGGGTGAATTTGATGGCGTTGCCGATCAGGTTCGACAGCACTTGGAACAAGCGCTCCGGGTCGGCGCTGATCTGCAGGCCAGGCTCGGCGTTGAACGACAGGTCGATACCTTTTTCCGAGGCCAGTGGCGACAGCAGCGAATATGCCTCTTCAAATATCTGGCTGACGTCCAGCGCAACCGGCTTGACCACATAGCGTCCGGCTTCGATTTTCGAGGTGTCGAGCAAGTCCTCCAGCAGCACATTCATGCGCCCGGCGGCCTGTTGCATGGTGTCGATGGCCGAGGAAATCCGCCGTGAGGTGTGTGGGCCGTCGGAGCTGAAGGCTTTCTGCATCATGCCGCAGAGCATGGAAATAACTGTCATCGGGTTGCGCAGGTCGTGGGAAACCACTGCGACCAGCTCGTCACGGGCACGCACCGCTTGTTGTTCGCGCAGCACCTGGCGGGCCAAGTCATTTTCCAGGGCCGAGCGGCGCAGGTCATTGGCGGCAAACAGGTCGCCGTGGCTCCACTTGGTGGAAATGCCGGCCATTTCCACTTTCCAGATTTCAAACGACGTGCGTGGGCGAAGGCGTAGGCCAGTGTCAGAAGTTTCCAGATTTAGCGGCTTGCTCGGGTCACCGCTCCAATTGATGTTCTCTTTGACTTCCGGGCGAAACCACAACACACCGTTATCCACAGGCTTGGGCAGGCTCATGGCGAGCACACCACTGGCCACCGCCTGATACTCGGCGGCCGGTGGGTACACCGAAGCCAGGTTGTGGTTGGAAAATACCGGCTGGCCCAGCGTTTGCAGCCACTTGTGCAGCGCCCGGATTTGCGCTGGTTCCGGGCAGTTGCCGTAACGGTGCAACTGCTTGTCTTCGATGATCGCCACACCGCCCGACAAGGTCAGGTCCATCAGTTTTTTACCGTGGTGGGCCAGGCTGTCGAACACATTGTCGTCGCTGGCTTTCATCGCCCGATCAAGCAACGCCAGGGTTTCGACTTTCTCCTCTCGCTGGCGGCTTAACTCCAAGGCTTCCATGGCACTGATCTGCAACGACAGCACCTGACCGATGGTCTGGCAGGTCATACGCAGATCGTTCGGCACCAGCAGCGGCTCGCGGTTGCCGCAGCTGATCAGGCCCCAGAGTTTGTCGCCCTTCATCAGCGAAATACTCATGGACGACAACACGCCCATGTTCTGCATGTATTGGCAGTGAATCGGCGACACGCTGCGCAGGGTAGCGAAGCTCAGGTCCAGCGGTTGGCCGGTGTCCGGGCGCAATTTTGGCAATAGCGGTACGGGTTCGTAGGACGCATTCGGGATGATCCGAAGCCAGTTGGTGCGATACAGCTCACGGGCTTGTTCGGGGATGTCGGACGCGGGGAAGAACAGGCCGTTGAATAATTCCATGGCCGGCGCCGAGGCTTCAGCGATTACCTGACCATGGCCTTCGTCTTCGAAGCGATAGATCAGCACTCGGTCATAACCGGTCATGGCCTGGATTTCATCCACGCTGATGGCGTACAGCGCTTGCAGTGTCTTGGCCGATTGCAGGCGTTGCAGCATTTTGCTCAGGTTGCTGGTGAGACCATTGCGTACCTGGGGTTTGAAATCCGCGAGCAAGGGTTCGAATTCCAACACCAGCACGTTCTGATGACGATGCAGCAAACCTTCGAACTGAGCACCGTTGAGCGTGACATGCAGGGGTGGGGCGTCGATAAAGGTATTGTGCTCGGCCATCGACTGCACCACCTGAGCGTGTTCACTGCCAATCAACGTGTGCAACGGTTGATTCAACAAGGCCTCGGGCGTGTGGCCGAACAAGGTGCCGACGTTGGCACTGACCTGAATGATGTTCAGCTCAGGCTCCGACAGCGTCAGCAACACGCCATGAGGCTGGATTGCCCCGGGGAAGCGGATGGGCTCGTCGGCACAGTTGGCAAGCAGCTCTTCAAAATCTTCGGGTTTCATAGCAGTACCTCCTGGCGTTCGAGCCATTGCTCAAAGCCGCTGAAAGTGGACCGGGCAGCCATCACTGCGCGCGCTCGAGCGCTCGCATCCAGTGGCTGATGAGCCAGGTAGTCGAGAAAGTCTTTCCAGCGCCGGCCGGTCTCGGCACCGTAGACATCGAGAAACGCACCGCCGTTGTCGGCTTCGATCGCCAGGCGTGACGCCATCTCCCGGCGTAATACCTGGCCGCCGAGCGTTGCACCTTCCAGTACATACAGGGCGCCGAGGCAAGCGGCAGGAGTGTCCAGCGCGGGGAGTTGGGTGCAGCGGGGAAGGGCATCGAGGGTGGGACTATCCAGGCCCAGGGCGCGCAGATCGTTGACCAGCGTCGGCGTTTTCACACGTGATGCAATGTCAATTCCATCTGGAATCAGGCCACCGTCGTACAGCGCCGCCTCCATGGGTTGATAAAAACCGTAGTACGCCTGCAGCAATCGCCGATACCACTGGGCATCCAGGCGTTCGGAAAAAAACGGCAAACGCTTTTCCAACGCGACATGCAACAGGCCGGTACCCGTGCGTAACGTTTCCAGCAAGGATGGCGCACCAACGTCATGGGCCTGTGAGTGCATTCAATGAGCTCGAACTGTGGGCCTGTCGGCCAGGAATGACGCATGAAAATGGGCGACAATTCTACACAACTCGTTGTCGTCAGCTGAGCGCAAGAAGCGAAAAGGCTGACCAGTGGATCAGAAAAGTCGCTCCCTGTATTCCAAATGACCCCACGGCACGCCACGAGTTCGGTCCGGATGATATCGCGACGCTATCAATGCATGGGCGGTCCCTGCTGGGTCAACGCCGTTTGCACGCACTCAAGCAAGTGATCGGTGCTCCATGGTTTAGGCAGAAACCGCACCGAGCTGCCCAATTGAGTGGCGATCTTCGTATTGCCGGAAGTCAGCACCACCTGAACCTCAGGCCAGCGATGAGCCACTACGCGGCTCAAGTCGTAGCCATTGAGCAGGCCGGGCATTTGAATATCACTGACAATCAAGTCCACAGGGTCGTCGCCCCGCTCCAGATAAATCATCCCTTCATCCGCCGAAGGGAATGAAGTCACCACCGCACCGAAATCCTCCAGCACATCCACCATTAACGCCCGAATGATCTCGTCGTCTTCCAATACTAAAATCGATGGCTGAGCCATGATCCTTACTCCACCATCAGGGGTTCAGTAAGGTGGAGTGGGGGTTGGGTATATAGGTTCGATTGGATGTTTTTTAAACGATGGGTGGTCATTCGGCTGGTTCCAGCATGTGGTCTTGCCCCACGCCGTCAGCACGATAATCCGTTAAGGTAAGCGCCACTGCGACGTCCAAGGAATGACATGTTTAAGCGTAATCCCCTCGTGCCAGAACTCATCGTTACCCACCTCGGTGCCAGCCTGGCATTCTGGGTTGACCAGTTGGGTTTCGGCATCGCCTATCAGCGCGCTGAAGAAGGCTTTGCCTACCTCGACCTGCACGGTGCGCAAATCATGCTGGAACAATACGAGCCGCACGCCGGGCAGTGGTTGACCGCGCCCTTGCAGCAGCCTTTCGGGCGTGGCATCAACTTGCAAATCGACGTGCCTGCCATAGCGCCTATCTTGCGGCGCCTGTCGGAGATCGGCCGCCCGTTGTTCCGTAACGTCGAGGATGCCTGGTACCGCGCGGGCGACGTAGAGGCCGGGCAGCGCCAGTTCATCGTGCAAGACCCGGACGGTTATCTGGTGCGCCTGGTGGAACGGCTGGGGGAGCGGCCGTTCAAGCAGGCATAATTGACGGCAATAACCCATAGGGAGACCCTGATGAAGTACGTGTTATTGACTCTCGCCCTCACCGTTGTCGCTGCACCCGCGTTTGCAGCTGGCGACGCCGAAGCGGGCGGCAAACTCTTCACCAAGACCTGCGGCGGCTGCCACAGCATCGGTGAAGGTGCGCGCGGCGGTTTTGGGCCGCAGCTGAACGGCATTATCGGCCGACCTGCCGGTACGACCCCGGACTATCAGTATTCGGATGCGATGAAGAATTCGGGAGTGGTTTGGACGCGGGACAAACTAACGGCCTACATCGAAGACCCGAAATCGGTGGTAAGTGGGACGCGGATGATTTTCTGGGGGATCAGTGATCCGCAGAAGATTGAAAATATCCTGGCGTACTTAGATACATTCCAGCCCAAGTGAGCTGCCCAGGCTGACGGCTACCACCGGGCACAACGCGATCAGAAGGTGGCGGGGCTTGCCGTCATGCCAGTCAGTCAAGCGCAGGCTCCCACATTGAACTGGGTTCGGCTTAAGGTATCGCCGTCGGTTGTCATTAGGCTCAAGCATCAATAGCGAACCCGCGACGCAAGCTCCGGGTAATGGGTCGCAAGCTCAGCCAAGCACTGCCGCAGCATCTTGGCATCGTGGGGTAGGTGCTCTGAAAAAATATCCCAACCAGAAAACTCAAGCGTCTCCGGCATTTCTACCAAGCCGCTGATGGCGTCCCAAAAGGCATCCCAGTTTCGGCCATACCAGTTGGGGAAGTTGAGTGAAGTGCACAGTGTGGCGTGAAGCTCTTTGGGGTTTTGGATGCGGCTCAGGTCTATTTTGATGATGGATGATCGGGTCACTTGTGCACCATTTGCTGATTTACAGGCGCCTTGAATATAACCAGGACAAATGCACCCGTCCTCATGTTTCACAGCACGTGATTTTAGGCCTTTCATTAACATTATGAGCCTTGGCCTGCATCCAAAGCCTACACGCAAGTAGGACCGTTCTGATTTGCGCCTGACCTCAGTATTAGCGGCAAAGCGTTTGCTACGTTCGTGTGAAAAATACGCGATGGAAGCGCTTAATGCTGACGTTCAACTCCCTATGGAAAAACCATCCGGAAATCTTCGGAGACGCCGTCCCTTGTAGAACCAACGGCGCCAAAAATTTCAGTGACCAATGCGCCATTAACCTGGGCGTAGCACTGCGCAGGTCAGGCGCCGACCTGAGCAGGTTGAGAGGTGTGCGCTATTGTTGGCAGCATGCCAAGAGTGAGGGCCATGTGTTGGCAGCTGAGGAGATGGCCAAAGCTCTAAGTGACGCGAATATCCCCGGTTTGCAGCGCCCGAAGAAGATAAAACCTGAGGATTTCGAAGAGGTGTTGGCGGGGCAGCAAGGCATTATCTTTTTCAAAGACTTTTGGCGCCGAGGGAATGAGACGTCTGGCAATCGCAGTGGTGACCACATTGACCTTTGGAATGGGCGGCGGTTGACGAATTGGCTGAGTTATCCGCGTATTCAGTTGGGGCTTTCGATTGAGGGGACGTTCTCGGACTATCACGAGTCCAGGGAGATATGGTTTCGGAAAGTCATATGAAGGTGGTTAAGGGCGTGCTCTTTGTGATCGGGATGGTTGTGGTGGCGCTGACGGTGTTTAACGGATTGGTTGTGGCAGTGTCGGCTTATTTCGGGCCGTTTTATGAGGGGGATGCGCAACAGAATCGAAATTTTGGATTTTGGTTGGTGGGTAATGGGGTTGTGATGCTGGCTACGGTGTT
This sequence comes from Pseudomonas sp. W2Jun17, assembly GCF_023127795.1. Taxonomy (NCBI): domain Bacteria; kingdom Pseudomonadati; phylum Pseudomonadota; class Gammaproteobacteria; order Pseudomonadales; family Pseudomonadaceae; genus Pseudomonas; species Pseudomonas sp. W2Jun17. Next base: position 112,807 of record NZ_SPKO01000040.1, read on the forward strand.
GCTGGGAGTGGGTTGGTATCGCAGATATTTGCGCAGGCGTGGGGTGTGAGTTTTCAAGTGTTCGGCGGATCATGTATTCATGGGAGGGCGCAATCGGGAGCAAGCCCCCTCCCACATTATGATCTGGTACATCTGTTGAATCGTGTAGGCAAAAAAAGGCCTTGGTGCGCCAAGGTCTTTTTTTGCCCAAGGTTCAGGTCAGCAGATGCTTTGAAATCAGCCGCGAGATCTCCACAATCGAGGTTTTCCCAGTGAACTCGAACTTCACCTTCCCCAGCGACGAAAAGTAAATCTCCAGCTCCGAATCCAGATCAAACGTCCCTGACGTTTCCACCGAATACGCCACGATGTTTTTGTAAGGCAGCGAAGTGAAGTCCTTCTTGCTGCCGGTAATCCCCTGCACGTTCACTGCGATGATGCGCTTGGTGGTGAAGACCACGCCGTCGCGCATGGCCTTGTACGCGTCGACCACTTCTTCGCCGTCCAGCAGCAGGGCCGATACGCGTTCGGCGTATTCGTTGTTTTGTTTGAGCTTGAAGAAGCCTTTGTTGTTGAAGTCGATCATGTGCCTGTCCTGGTTGAAGGGTGCCGCTGGTGTATGGCGTTTTGCTCGCGGATCTGTATCTAACGGCTGAGCCTGCAAGGCTCTAGCATGGCGCGTAACACTACAGTGCTGGCGAAGGATTTTACGCCGGCAGCATAAAAATCCAGGAGCTAAACAATGCCCGATATATCCAGCTTGCTTGCCTACGGCCTGATTTCACTCGGCATGGTGCTCACGCCCGGGCCGAATATGATTTACCTGATTTCCCGCTCGATCTGCCAGGGGCGCACCGCAGGGCTGATCTCACTTGGCGGGGTGGCGCTGGGCTTTTTGATCTATATGGTGTGCGCGGCGCTGGGTATCACCGCGCTGGTGATGGCGGTGCCGCTTGCCTACGACGTGCTGCGGTTCGGCGGTGCGCTGTATCTGGTGTACCTGGCGTGGCAGGCGGTCAAGCCGGGCGGGCGTTCACCGTTTCAGGTGCGGGACTTGCCCAAGGACAGCCCGCGCAAGTTGTTCACCATGGGCGTGGTGACCAACCTGCTCAATCCCAAGGTGGCGGTGATGTATCTGTCGCTGCTGCCCCAGTTCATTGAACCGAACGGCCATGGCAGCGTGCTGTTGCAATCGTTGGTGTTGGGCTCTCTGCAGATTTTCATCAGCGTCAGCGTCAATGCGGTGATTGCTTGTATGGCCGGCTCCATCGCGGTGTTCTTCGTGACTCGGCCGGGGTGGCAGGTGGTGCAGCGCTGGGTGATGGGGTCAGTGTTGATGGGGTTGGCAGTACGGATGGCGGTGGAAGGGCGCAAATAAGGCTGCTTTCAGCGTGCCATGACGTTGACAATCACATGCAGGATGAATGCAGGTCCATAGCAGGGGCGCCCGTGTTCATCTTCGATACGCCATATCGAAGTGACCGTGCAGGTCTCTTTCGGCGCTCCAAACTCTACGGTGATATGCACCGGTTGGCCGGGCAGGGTTTCGGCAATCGGTACCTCGTTGTTAAGGCTGCGCAGGTGGCTGTCCATCACCACTTCCAGGGGCTCGCCTGTAGCCGTGCGACGGGCGATGACGTATTCACCGTCCACTCGAACCAATCGTCGACCGCGCCAGGGCCGGGTACCGACGTTCTGGATCTCCCAGGTTTTCTGAAACGTTTCGCCAGGCAGCACGACGGTTTGGTCGGGCGTGGTGACGTCGGCGTTAAACACCACAATGTCGCCAAGATCATGCAGGCCGATGGCTCGGTTGGTGGTTGCCATTGAATGGGTATCGACCGGTGCGCCTGCCAAATCGGCGAAGTAGCGGAACAGCAATAACGGGGACACCTGCAGCGCCTTGGCCAGTTTGATCAGGGTGCGTACCGAGGGATCCTGTGAAATGCCACCCGCTAATCCGTAAAGATAGGTACGCGAAATACCGGCTTCCTTGGCCAGGGTTGTCATGGATTTGCCCAGTTCCCGGCTGCGTCTTACGACCAGTGCTCGGAGTGTGTCGCGGGTTTTGATGCTCATATCCGTACGTTGATCCCCGTCCTTGAAAAATCATCATCTTGTTCGCCAAAAAGGACAACTTGCTCGCCGTTGCGTGTAGTGAGCCCTGCACACTCGCAACCTGCTAGCGCCGTTGTGAAGGACATGGATCGGTCCCTTTCTGTTTGGCTATATCCAGTGTCGCGGTTTCTCGCATGCTTGCGAACCTAGTGTGTGTTGCATTCCTTTACAACTATCTTTGGGTATAGCTATGTCTCGATTAAAAGCATGCTGCGAATCCATAGCCCGATCAGGCTTTGGCATTCTGCAAATTCCTGATGCGATGTTGCAGGACTACAAAAAGATCATCGATGGGTATTCGGCCATTCCCCAGGCCATCAAGGATGAATTTTCCTTTGCCCAGGACACGGATGGGTTTTTCCCTTTTGGCGCCGAGTACTCCCTTGTCGAGGATCACCCTGACCTGTGCGAGCGGTTTTGTTACTGGCCCGCGCACGCTTCAAAAAGAACCGCTTTCGAATTCACCCGAAGTACTTTCGTTGCCGCAGTCGGCAGTTTTGAACGACAGATGAGCGAGTTGGCCCAGGGGGTGATGGATGGCATTTGCGAGGAATTTGGCGTGGCACCCTTGGCCCCCTTTCGCGCGGCATCGTATATCCAGTTGTGTGTCTACGGTCCACAGGCCAAAGACCATTCTCGTAAATTTGCTCAGGATCCTCATGAAGACGGGCATATGCTTTCGTTTATCAAGCCTACCCGCGAAGGGCTGGTCTTGATGAAGGGACGATCGTTGGAACCTGTACGCCTTCTGGAGAACGAGGTCGCGGTGCTGGCCGGCTCCTTGCTGACAGAGCTCTCCGATCATGCCGTGCCTGCCGCCTACCATGCTGTACTTGCGCCCAGCAAACCGGTCGCCAGAAGCTCATTGATTTACTTTGCAAACCCCAATCCGGACCAGTTGCTGACGACCTTTTACCGCCAGAAACCCATTGACCTGGGCAGCACGGTGAATGCTCGTCATACCGGTTTCGGTAATCAGCCGATTCAACTGCGCTAAATAGTCCTGGAGGGCTCGAACAGTTCATGTTTCCTCACTTCAATGCCCTTTACATCGAAGGTTTGCTCTTGGGCATCGGACTGTTCGCCGCCCCAGGCCCGAAAGACACCCTGGTGATCCGCCAAGGTGTCGGTCGCGGGCCGATCTGGGGCGTTGTCGCCATTTGCGTATTGGCCGATATTTTCCTGATTGCTTTCGGGGTCACGGGTTTAGGGTCGTTATTGGGAAGTCGGCCTGAGGTGATGGCGCTATTGCTATTGTCCGGAGCGGCCTATCTGCTTTGGTTTGGTGGCCAGCGTCTGTTGGCTTGTATCCGGGATCAGTCCATGCCGGATGCTCAAGGCGGCAATTCGCAAAGAGGGCTGTTGCGCTCGGCGGTCATACTCGGCTTTGCCAACCCTAATGCATGGCTGGATACCGTGGTGCTGATTGGTTCTATCGGGGCCACGAAACCTGCGGGCCAACAGGCACTGTTCGCGACAGGCGCCATGACGGCATCACTCGTGTGGTTTGTGGTGTTGGCGCTGTGCTGTCAGCGGTTGACAGTATTGTTTCGCAAGCCAGCGGTCTGGCGTTGGCTGGATGCAGGGGTGGCGGTATTGATGGTGTACCTGGCCGTTATGCTGATCACCGATTCATTGCACATCTTTCAGATAGCCCTTTAGAACGGTCAGCGGGCATATCAACTCATCAAGGTGAGAGATGTTTTGCACAGGGGTGGATAGCTTTAGCAATTCACGCCCGAGCACGCTGTCCGCTCCACCCAATGCAATCAACGCCTGGGTGATGCACTCATCGAGCTTCAACTGGATCTCAGCCAGGTTTCCCTGGCGCACCAACAACCCAAACACTTCGCGTTCATAGCCATCCATTGCAGGATCATCGCGCAGCAGCGGGCTGCCGTCCTCGGTTTCATGCGCCAGCTTCAGGGCGAACAGTGCAACCGCTTCAAGCATCAATTCCATGGTCTCACTAACCCCCCACTGCCACGCCCGGCACTTTTTCACAGGCGAAAAAAAAGACCTTGAATTTCAAGGTCTTTCTTTAAGATGGTGCCCCGAGGGAGACTCGAACTCCCACTCCTTTCGAAAACGGATTTTGAATCCGCCGCGTCTACCAATTCCGCCATCAGGGCTCAATGGCGGCGAAGTATAGAGATGAGATTACCGTTGGTCAATCACGTTTCATGGTCTATTTTCACTATTTCCGCTAGACTTCCCGACCCTGCTAGACGAACCCCATCATGCGCGTTGCTGACTTTACTTTTGAGCTCCCTGATTCGCTGATCGCTCGCCACCCTTTGGCCGAGCGTCGCGCCAGTCGACTGCTGACCCTGGACGGGGTCAGCGGTGCCCTCGCACACCGTCAATTCACTGATTTGCTTGAGCATTTGCGCCCGGGCGATTTGATGGTTTTCAACAACACCCGGGTGATTCCGGCGCGGCTGTTCGGCCAGAAAGCTTCCGGCGGCAAGCTGGAAATTCTGGTGGAGCGGGTGCTGGACAGCCATCGTGTGCTGGCCCATGTGCGCTCCAGCAAGTCGCCCAAACCGGGTTCGAGCATCCTCATTGATGGCGGTGGCGAAGCCGAGATGGTTGCGCGCCACGATGCCTTGTTCGAGCTCAAGTTTGCCGAAGAAGTGCTGCCGTTGCTGGATCGCGTCGGCCATATGCCGTTGCCTCCTTATATAGACCGCCCCGACGAAGACGCGGACCGCGAGCGCTATCAGACGGTGTACTCACAGCGCCTCGGCGCTGTAGCGGCGCCGACTGCCGGGCTGCATTTCGACCAGCCGCTGCTGGATGCGATTGCCGCCAAGGGCGTCGAGACGGCCTATGTGACCCTGCACGTGGGGGCCGGTACGTTTCAGCCGGTGCGTGTGGAGAACATCGAAGACCACCACATGCACAGCGAATGGCTGGAGGTCAGCCAGGACGTCGTGGACGCGGTCAATGCGTGCAAGGCGCGCGGCGGGCGAGTGGTGGCCGTGGGCACCACCAGCGTACGATCACTTGAAAGTGCGGCGCGTGATGGTGTGCTCAAGCCGTTCAGTGGTGACACCGATATCTTTATTTTCCCGGGCCGGCCATTCCATGTGGTCGATTGCCTGGTCACCAATTTCCATTTGCCCGAATCCACGCTCTTGATGCTGGTGTCGGCATTTGCCGGTTACCCGCAAACCATGGCTGCTTACCAGACCGCCATTGCCAACGAGTACCGTTTTTTCAGCTACGGTGATGCGATGTTTATCACCCGTAACCCGGCGCCACGCGGCCCAGAGGAACAACTATGAGTCGTATGTCGTTTGAATTGTTGGCCACCGACGGTAAGGCCCGTCGCGGTCGCCTGACCTTCCCGCGCGGCACCGTGGAGACCCCGGCGTTCATGCCGGTCGGCACCTACGGCACCGTCAAGGGCATGTTGCCGCGCGACATTGTCGCTACCGGTGCCGAGATTATCCTCGGCAACACCTTCCACCTGTGGCTGCGCCCGGGCACGGAAGTGATCAAAAAGCACGGCGATCTGCATGACTTCATGAAATGGCAAGGCCCGATCCTCACCGACTCCGGTGGTTTCCAGGTATTCAGCCTGGGCGCCATGCGCAAGATCAAGGAAGAGGGCGTGACCTTCGCCTCGCCGGTGGACGGTGCCAAGGTGTTCATGGGGCCGGAAGAGTCGATGCAGGTCCAGCGCGACCTGGGTTCCGACATCGTGATGATTTTCGACGAGTGCACGCCTTACCCGGCTGACGAAGATGTAGCGCGCATCTCCATGGAGCTGTCCCTGCGTTGGGCCCAGCGCTCGAAGAACGCCCATGGTGACAACACCGCGGCGCTGTTCGGGATTGTCCAGGGCGGGATGCACGAAAGCCTGCGTAAACGCTCGCTGGAAGGCCTCGACAAGATCGGCTTCGACGGCCTGGCCATCGGCGGTTTGTCGGTGGGCGAGCCCAAGCACGAAATGATCAAGGTGCTCGACTACCTGCCGGGCCTGATGCCCGCTGACAAACCTCGTTACCTTATGGGCGTTGGCAAACCGGAAGATCTCGTAGAGGGTGTGCGCCGCGGTGTGGACATGTTCGATTGCGTGATGCCAACCCGTAATGCCCGCAATGGGCATCTGTTCATCGATACAGGCGTGCTCAAGATCCGTAACGCGTTCCATCGCCATGATGATTCGCCGCTGGATCCCACCTGTGACTGCTACACCTGCCAGAACTTCTCCCGTGCCTATCTGCATCATCTGGACAAGTGCGGGGAAATGCTGGGTAGCATGTTGAATACCATCCACAATTTGCGTCACTACCAAGTCCTGATGGCTGGTTTGCGCGAGGCTATTCAACAGGGTACATTGGCCGCCTTCGTCGATGCCTTCTATGCCAAGCGCGGGCTCCCTGTGCCGCCCTTGGACTGAGTTTTCCGACCCTAAGATTCACTATTTGCAACTGGAGTGCTAAATGAGCTTTTTTATCTCTAACGCCATGGCTGACGCCGCTGCGCCTGCTGCTGCCGGCCCTATGGGCGGTGGTTTCGAGTGGATTTTCCTGGTCGGCTTCCTGGTCATCTTCTACCTGATGATCTGGCGTCCACAGGCCAAGCGCGCCAAAGAGCAGAAAAACCTGCTGGGCAGCCTGCAAAAAGGCGACGAAGTCGTGACCACTGGCGGCATCGCCGGCAAGATCACCAAGGTTTCCGATGCTTTCGTGGTACTGGAAGTCTCCGACACCGTAGAAATGAAGTTCCAGAAGGGCGCCATCGCCGCCACGCTGCCTAAGGGCACGCTCAAAGCGATCTAAGTAACAACCTTTACCAATCGACGGGGCGCGCAAGGCGCCCCGCGTTATAAGCGGGCGGCGTGATGCTGAACAAATACCCTCTGTGGAAATACGTACTGATCCTGGCGGTGCTGGCGATCGGTTTTATTTATTCCGCTCCCAATCTCTATCCTGATGACCCGGCGATCCAGATCTCTGGCGCCAGCACTTCGCTGCAGGTCAATCAGGCTGATCTGGAACGCGCTAGCAAAGCGCTGACTGACGCGGGCATCCAGGTTAAAGCGGCAACCTTGGCAGCTGGTTCCAAAGGCGGCTTGTTGCGCCTGACCAAGCAAGAAGACCAATTGCCGGCCAAGGACGTTGTACGCAAGGTCATGGGTGACGACTACGTCGTTGCATTGAACCTGGCACAGACCACGCCTCAATGGCTGCGCAGCATTGGCGCGCACCCGATGAAGCTGGGCCTGGACTTGTCCGGTGGCGTGCACTTCCTGCTGGAAGTCGACATGGACAAGGCCCTCGACGCGCGTCTGAAAGTCTATGAAGGCGACGTGAAGAGCCTGCTGCGCAAAGAGAAACTGCGTTATCGCAGCTTGCCGCAGCTCAACGGTGCCATCCAGCTGGGTTTTGCTGACGAAGCTTCCCGCGAGCAGGCCCGTGCGCTGATCCGCAAGAATTTCAATGACTTCGACATCGTGCCGGCCGACTTGAATGGTCAGGCTGTGTTGCGCCTGGCGATGAGCCCGGCCAAGATCGCCGAGATCCGCGAGTACTCCATCAAGCAGAACTTGACCACGGTACGTAACCGCGTCAACGAGCTGGGTGTGGCCGAGCCGATCGTGCAGCGCCAGGGCGCCAACCGTATCGTGGTTGAGTTGCCGGGTGTACAGGACACTGCTGAAGCCAAGCGTATCCTTGGTAAAACCGCCAACCTGGAATTCCGCCTTGCAGCTGAGCCGGGTGCCACTCGTGCGACCTCCGAAGAGTTCGAGTTCCGCGAGGGCAATCGTCCTCCTGCGTTGATCGAGCGTGGCTTGATCATCACTGGTGACCAGGTGACCGATGCCAAGGCCGGTTTCGACTCGCAGCACGGTACGCCCGAAGTGAACATCCGCCTGGATGGCCACGGTGGCGAACTGATGAGCCGCGCCACGCGCAGCAACGTCGGTCGCAGCATGGCGGTGATCTTCATCGAGCAGCGCCCCGTTACCACCTATACCAAGCAGATGGTCAACGGCGTCGAGAAAGACGTGCCGGTGCAGACCTTCAAGGAAGAGAAAAAGATCATCAGCCTGGCGACCATCCAGTCGCCGCTGGGTGCGCAGTTCCGCATCACTGGCCTGAACGGCCAGGGTGAGTCCTCCGAGCTGGCGCTGCTGCTGCGTGCTGGTGGCCTGGCGGCGCCGATGTACTTCGCTGAAGAACGTACCATCGGCCCGAGCCTGGGTGCCGACAACATCACCAAGGGTGTGGATGCGGCGCTGTGGGGCATGTTGTTCGTGTCGCTGTTCATCATCGCCATCTACCGCTTCTTCGGCGTTATCGCCACCGTCGCACTGGCGGGCAACATGGTGATGCTGCTGGCGCTGATGTCGCTGCTGGGCGCGACGCTGACCTTGCCGGGTATCGCCGGTATCGTGCTGACCATGGGTATGGCGGTTGACGCCAACGTGCTGATCTTCTCGCGTATCCGTGAAGAGATCGCCGCCGGCATGACCGTGCAGCGTGCTATCAACGAAGGCTTCGGCCGGGCATTTACCGCGATTCTCGACTCCAACTTGACCACTTTGCTGGTCGGCGGGATTCTCTTTGCCATGGGCACCGGCCCCGTCAAAGGTTTTGCGGTGACCATGTCCCTGGGTATCTTTACCTCGATGTTCACGGCCATCATGGTGACCCGCGCAATGGTCAACCTGATCTTTGGCGGGCGTGACTTCAAGAAGTTGTGGATTTAAGGGGCTGCCATGTTACGTACAATCAACTTCATGGGCGTTCGCAACGTTGCGTTCGGCGTCACCGTGCTCCTTACCGTTCTGGCGTTGTTCAGCTGGTTCCATAAGGGCCTGAACTACGGGCTGGACTTCACCGGCGGTACGCTCATCGAGCTGACCTACGAGAAGCCGGCCGATGTCACCCTGGTGCGCAATGAGCTGGTCAAGGCCGGCTATCACGAGGCGGTGGTGCAGAGCTTCGGCGCCACTACTGACCTGCTGGTGCGTATGCCTGGCGAAGACCCGCAACTGGGTCACCAGGTAGCGGAGGCCTTGCAGAAGGTCGGCGGCGACAACCCGGCATCGGTCAAGCGCGTCGAGTTCGTCGGCCCGCAGGTCGGTGAAGAGCTGCGCGACCAGGGCGGCCTCGGCATGCTGATGGCGCTGGTCGGCATCATGATCTACCTGGCCTTCCGCTTTCAGTGGAAGTTCGGTGTCGGCGCCATTGTGTCGCTGATCCACGACGTGATCGTGACCGTGGGGATCCTGGCCTACTTCCAGATCACCTTCGACCTGACCGTATTGGCGGCTGTGCTGGCGATCATTGGTTACTCGCTCAACGACACCATCGTGGTATTCGACCGGGTTCGTGAGAACTTCCGGGTGCTGCGCAAGGCGACGTTGATCGAGAATATCAACATCTCCACCACCCAGACGCTGCTGCGGACCATGGCGACGTCGATCTCCACCTTGCTGGCGATCGCCGCGCTGATGATCTTCGGGGGCGACAACCTGTGGGGCTTCTCGCTGGCGCTGTTCATCGGTGTTCTGGCGGGTACCTACTCGTCGATCTACATTGCCAACGTGGTGCTGATCTGGCTCAACCTCAACAGCGAAGACTTGATCCCTCCTGCTGCTACTGGCAAGGAGGTCGACGACCGCCCTTGATGGGCGTTAGTTGATCGGCTGTTACAAGAAGGGCGCGAGTATTGAACTCGCGCCTTTTTTTTTGCTCCAAGGCTGGGTATAGCGCGGATCTTTCGATCCGTTTGTGATGGTCAGGAGGTTCAACGTGAACAAGTCGTTGCTGGTTGGTGCGGTATTGGGTGCTGTCGGTGTGACTGCCGGGGGTGCTGTTGCCACCTACAGCCTGGTAAAAAGCGGCCCTGAGTATGCGCAAGTACTGGCGGTACAGCCGGTTAAAACCCAGATCAAAACCCCGCGTGAGGTCTGCAAGGACGTCACTGTGACCCGGCAACGTCCGGTGCAGGATCAACATCAAATCGCCGGTACCGTGGTCGGCGCCCTTGCAGGTGGCCTGTTGGGCAACCAGATCGGTGGCGGTAATGGTAAGAAGCTGGCCACCGTGGCCGGTGCGGTTGGTGGCGGTTACGCCGGTAACAAGGTTCAGGAAGGCATGCAGAACCGTGATACCTACACCACCACGCAAACCCGCTGTAACACTGTTAACGACATCAGCGACAAGGTTGTCGGTTATGACGTGCGTTACAACCTGGATGGCAAGGAAGGGACTGTGCGTATGGAGCGTGATCCAGGCGGCCAGATTCCAGTCGACAAAGAAGGTCGTCTGATCCTGGGTCAGAACCAGCAGTAATCCCCAGGCCTGGCTTCGATCCAAATGTGGGAGCTGGCTTGCCTGCGATAGCGGTGGGTGAGCAACTAATCAGTTGGTTGGCAGCCCGTCATCGCAGGCAAGCCAGCTCCCACATTGGATTGTATTGAGCAGTTGGAATTGGTTTTTTGCTAAATCCCACGCATAAAAAAAGCACCCCTAGGGGTGCTTTTTTGTGCTCGCTCGCTTAACGCTTCAGCGAAGCCGGCAGGTGCGGCTGGATCGCCGTCAGTACGGCCTTGAAGCATTTGGTGTTGCCGGCAACCACGTGGCCTTTCTCCAGGAAGTCGTGACCGCCGGTGAAATCGCTCACCAGGCCGCCTGCTTCCTGGATCAGCAGAGCGCCTGCTGCCATGTCCCACTCGGACAGGCCCGATTCCCAGAATGCATCAAAACGACCGGCGGCGACATAGGCCAGGTCCAGGCTGGCTGCACCGGCGCGGCGGATACCGGCGGTCTGGCCAACCAGGGCGCGGAACATGCCCAGGTAGTTTTCCAGGTTGTCCATCTGGTCGTCACGGAACGGGAAGCCGGTGCCCAGCAGGGCGCCTTCCAGGCTGGTGCGACCGCTGACGCGCAAGCGACGACCATTGAGCTGGGCGCCACGGCCACGGCTGGCGGTGAACTCTTCCTGGCGCACCGGATCCAGCACAACAGCGTGTTCCAGGCGGCCACGGTATTTGCAGGCGATGCTCACGGCAAAGTGCGGGATGCCGCGCAGGAAGTTGGTGGTGCCATCCAGTGGGTCGATGATCCACAGGTAGTCTTCGCCTTCGCCGCTACCTTTGTGCAGGCCGGTTTCTTCGCCGAGGATGCCGTGGGTAGGGTAGGCCTTGCGCAGGGCGTCGATGATCTTCTGTTCGGCGGCGCGATCCACCTCGGATACATAATCCTTGGCGTCTTTTTCGTCGACCTTGATGGTATCCAGGCGCTCGATGGAGCGGAAGATCAATTCACTGGCGCTGCGGGCGGCGCGCAGCGCGATATTCAGCATGGGCTGCATGGATGTGTCACCTAAGGTTGTTAAAGAAAGCCGGGCATTCTAGCAGAAACTTTCCTCAGGTGAAGGACGACGTTAGCTTTCATGGCATAACCTTAGGCTGTTCTGTAAGATTTGCTCCCCTTTCCCGTGTCCGAGAGCGCCTCCCTTGCTGCAAAACATTCGTGTCGTCTTGGTCAATACCAGTCATCCCGGCAATATCGGCGGGGTGGCGCGAGCCATGAAAAACATGGGGCTGACGCGCCTGGTGCTGGTCGAACCGCGGGTGTTCCCGCACCACGAGGCCGATGCCCGTGCATCCGGCGCCAATGACCTGCTGGCAAACGCCCAGATCGTCGCCACCCTGGAAGAGGCTCTGGTCGGCTGCAACCTGGTGCTCGGCACCAGCGCTCGCGATCGGCGTATCCCCTGGCCGCTGCTGGATCCGCGTGAGTGCGGCACCAAAGTGGTGGAAGAGGCCATCGGCGGTGCCGAAATTGCCTTGGTATTTGGCCGTGAAGATTCCGGCCTCACCAACGAAGAGCTGCAGCGATGTCATTATCACGTGCATATCCCCTCAGACCCTGAGTTCAGCTCGCTGAACCTCGGGGCGGCGGTGCAAGTGTTGACGTACGAAGTGCGCATGGCCTGGCTAGCTGCTGCCGGCCAGCCGAGCAAAGTGGAAAAGGACGAAGTGGCGTCGACCAAAAGTGGTGAGCTGGCCACCATGGACGAGCTGGAGCGGTTCTATGAGCACCTGGAGCAAACCCTGGTGGCCATCGAATTCCTCGATCCTGAAAAGCCACGGCACTTGATGGCGCGCCTGCGTCGTTTGTACGGTCGCAGCTCGGTGAGCCGGGCGGAGATGAATATATTGCGTGGCATCCTCACGGAAACCCAGAAAGCGGCCCGTGGTGAGCTTCTTAAGCGGAAGGATTAAAAATGTTCGAGCGTTTGCGAGAAGATATCCAGAGTGTTTTCCATCGTGACCCGGCGGCGCGCAACGCCTTTGAAGTGCTGACCTGCTATCCGGGCCTGCACGCGATCTGGATTCACCGTCTGTCCGGCGCCTTGTGGGGCATGGGCTGGAAATGGCTGGCCCGGCTGGTGTCGAACTTCGGTCGCTGGTTGACCGGCATCGAGATTCATCCGGGCGCCAAGGTGGGCCGTCGCTTCTTTATCGACCATGGCATGGGTATTGTCATAGGCGAGACCGCCGAGATCGGTGATGACGTGACGCTTTACCAAGGTGTGACCCTGGGCGGTACTACATGGAATAAAGGCAAGCGTCACCCGACCCTGGAAAATGGTGTGGTGGTGGGGGCGGGCGCCAAGGTGCTGGGGCCCTTTACCGTGGGTGCCGGTGCCAAGGTAGGTTCCAACGCCGTGGTGACCAAGGCTGTACCTGCTGGCGCCACCGTGGTGGGTATTCCGGGTCGCATCATCGTCAAACCAGAGGTCGGCGACGAGCAGGAGGCCAAGCGCAAGGCCATGGCCGAGAAGATCGGTTTTGACGCCTATGGCGTCAGCGAAGACATGCCCGATCCGGTGGCTCGCGCCATTGGTCAGCTGCTTGATCATCTGCAAGCAGTGGACGGCAAGCTGGACGGTATGTGTGGTGCGCTGAAGGATCTGGGCAGCCCATACTGTGCGAAGGATCTGCCTGAGTTGCGCGAAGAGGACTTCGCCGAGATCAAGGACGAGGCCGCCACCAAGGCAAGCTGAAGTCCCAAGGCCGCCAGAGATCCCTGTGGGAGGGGGCTTGCTCCCGATAACGGTGGGTCAGCTAACTGATAAGTGACTGACATTCAGTCATCGGGAGCAAGCCCCCCCTCCCACATTTTGATCTCCATTGGTCTCGAGATCTCTGCCAGGCCCTGTTCCCGCTGGTCCATCCCACCCCATCCTGCTATGATTCGCGCGCCCTTTTTACGGGTATTCCTGACTAAAGTACTAGGTCTTATAGTTGACTTAAATACTCGGGAATCGCATACTTGCTCCCATTCTGAAACACCTTGGTACTTGTCCATGAGACTGACTACAAAAGGCCGATACGCGGTGACCGCCATGCTTGACCTGGCCCTGCACGCGCAAACTGGGCCGGTGTCCCTGGCCGATATCTCCGAGCGCCAAGGCATTTCCCTGTCCTATCTCGAGCAGCTGTTCGCCAAATTGCGCCGCAGCAATCTGGTTTCCAGCGTTCGTGGTCCAGGTGGTGGCTATCAATTGTCCCGCGACATGCAGGGCATTCAGGTGGCCCAGGTGATCGACGCGGTCAACGAATCCGTCGATGCCACCAAATGCCAGGGTTTGGGTGATTGCCACGCCGGCGACACCTGCCTGACACACCACTTGTGGTGTGACTTGAGCCTGCAGATCCATGAGTTTTTGAGTGGTATCAGCTTGGCTGATCTTGTGACTCGCCGTGAGGTGCAAGAAGTAGCCCAGCGTCAGGACCAGCGCCGTTGCAATACCAAGGCGCCGCGTCTGGACAAGATCGAAGCGTCCGCCGTCGAGTGACAGCCGAAGAGCTAACGGCGTGCCAGCCAGCCTGATTTAGGAGAAAGTCCATGAAATTGCCGATTTACCTTGATTACTCAGCGACCACCCCGGTTGATCCGCGTGTTGCGCAAAAAATGAGCGAATGCCTGCTGGTTGACGGAAACTTCGGCAACCCGGCCTCCCGTTCCCACGTATTCGGCTGGAAGGCCGAGGAAGCGGTCGAGAACGCGCGTCGCCAGGTCGCCGATCTGGTCAACGCCGACCCGCGTGAAATCGTCTGGACGTCCGGTGCTACCGAGTCCGACAACCTGGCTATCAAGGGTGCGGCGCATTTCTACGCAACCAAGGGCAAGCACCTGATCACCACCAAGATTGAGCACAAGGCTGTCCTCGACACCATGCGCCAACTGGAGCGTGAAGGTTTCGAGGTGACTTACCTTGAGCCCACCACCGACGGTATCGTCACCCCTGCGATGATCGAAGCCGCGATGCGTGAAGACACCATCCTGGTTTCCGTGATCCACGTGAACAACGAAATCGGTACCATCAACGACATCGCCGCCATCGGCGAGCTGACGCGCTCCAAGGGTGTGTTGCTACACGTCGACGCTGCTCAGTCTACCGGCAAGGTCGATATCGACCTGTCCAAGCTGAAAGTCGACCTGATGTCGTTCTCGGCCCACAAGACTTACGGCCCTAAAGGCATCGGCGCTCTCTACGTCAGCCGCAAGCCACGCGTGCGCATCGAAGCGACCATGCACGGTGGCGGCCACGAACGCGGCATGCGTTCGGGCACCCTGGCGACCCACCAGATCGTCGGCATGGGTGAAGCCTTCCGCGTAGCCAAGGAAGACATGGCTGCCGAAAACGTACGTATCAAGGCCCTGAGTGATCGCTTCTACAAGCAGGTCGAGAACCTTGAAGAGCTGTACATCAACGGCAGCATGACTGCCCGTGTACCGCACAACCTGAATTTGAGCTTCAACTATGTCGAAGGCGAGTCGCTGATCATGGCGCTCAAGGACCTGGCGGTCTCGTCCGGTTCGGCCTGTACCTCGGCATCCCTTGAGCCTTCGTATGTATTGCGCGCCCTGGGCCGCAACGACGAACTGGCACACAGCTCGATCCGCTTTACGTTCGGCCGCTTCACCACTGAAGAGCAAGTCGACTATGCCGCGCAGAAGGTCTGCGAAGCCGTCAACAAGCTGCGCGTTCTGTCGCCGCTGTGGGACATGTACAAAGACGGTGTCGATATTTCCAAGATCGAGTGGGCGGCACACTAAATATAGAAGCCGCCACCCAAGCTCTGTAGGAACGTGGCGGTAAACGCAGGCGTTTCTACAGGGTTCCAGAGCGGCCCTGATGAGTGAGGATTCAGTACCATGGCTTACAGCGAAAAGGTCATCGACCACTACGAAAACCCGCGCAACGTCGGCAAGATGAACGCGGAAGATCCTGATGTCGGCACCGGCATGGTCGGCGCTCCGGCGTGCGGCGATGTGATGCGCCTGCAGATCAAGGTCAACGAACAGGGCATTATCGAAGATGCCAAGTTCAAGACCTATGGCTGCGGTTCGGCCATCGCCTCCAGTTCCCTTGCGACCGAGTGGATGAAAGGCAAGTCCCTGGATGAGGCTGTCACCATCAGCAACACCCAGCTGGCCGAAGAACTGGCCCTGCCGCCAGTGAAAATCCACTGCTCCGTACTCGCTGAAGACGCCATCAAGGCGGCGGTTCGCGACTACAAGCAGAAGAAAGGCTTGATCTAAGCATTTGGCGACGAGTAAGGAGTCAACGATGGCTATCAGCATGACAGAAGCGGCTGCGCAGCACATTCGCCGCTCCCTGAATGGGCGCGGTAAAGGTGAGGGGATTCGTCTGGGTGTACGCACCACGGGCTGTTCCGGCCTTGCCTACGTGCTGGAGTTTGTCGACGAGGTGGTTGAAGAGGACCAGGTGTTCGAAAGTCACGGCGAGAAAGTGATCATCGACCCCAAGAGCCTGACCTACCTGGACGGCACCGAGCTCGATTTCGTCAAGGAAGGGTTGAACGAAGGCTTCAAGTTCAACAACCCCAACGTGCGCGGTGAATGTGGCTGCGGCGAAAGCTTCAACATCTGAGGCTACTCGTGGGTACTCCTTGTCATTTCGCTTTATTCGAGCTGCAGCCGAGCTTTCGGCTGGACCTCGAGCAGCTTGCCACGCGCTATCGAGAACTGGCGCGTGGGGTGCATCCGGACCGCTTTGCCGACGCTTCCGAGCGTGAGCAACGCCTGGCCCTGGAGCAATCGGCCAGCCTCAACGAAGCCTATCAGACGCTCAAAAGCCCCCCCAAACGCGCGCGCTATTTGCTGGCGATGAAGGGCGGTGAGTTGCCGATGGAAGTCACCGTGCATGACCCGGACTTCCTGATGCAGCAGATGCAATGGCGTGAAGAGCTCGAAGATCTGCAGGACGAAGCCGATGTGGCGGGTGTCGCGGTCTTCAAACGTCGTCTGAAAACTGCCCAGGACGAGCTCAACGAAAGCTTTGCGGCCTGTTGGGATGATGCTGCGCAACGTGAACAGGCCGAGCGCCTGATGCGGCGTATGCAGTTCCTCGACAAGCTCACCTACGAAGTGCGCCAGCTAGAAGAGCGCCTCGACGATTAACCCAGTGCTGCCCGTGATGCACGCCTGATAGACAGATAAGACCTGATTACCATGGCCCTACTGCAAATCGCCGAACCCGGCCAAAGCCCTCAACCGCACCAGCGTCGCCTGGCGGTCGGGATTGACCTGGGCACCACCAATTCCCTGGTTGCTGCCTTGCGCAGTGGCCTGTCCGAGCCTCTGCCCGATGCCGATGGGCAGGTGATCCTGCCGTCCGCCGTGCGTTACCACCCTGATCGTACCGAAGTGGGTGAGTCGGCCAAGTTGGCCGCGTCCTCGGACCCCCTGAACACTGTGCTGTCGGTCAAGCGCTTGATGGGTCGTGGGCTGTCCGACGTCAAGCAGTTGGGCGACCAGTTGCCGTACCGCTTTGTCGGCGGTGAGTCCCATATGCCGTTTATCGACACCGTCCAGGGCCCGAAAAGCCCGGTCGAAGTGTCGGCTGATATCCTCAAGGTGCTGCGCCAGCGTGCGGAAAAAACCTTGGGCGGCGAGCTGGTCGGGGCGGTGATCACCGTTCCGGCGTATTTCGATGACGCCCAGCGCCAAGCCACCAAGGACGCGGCGAAACTGGCGGGCCTGAATGTACTGCGCCTGCTCAACGAGCCGACCGCTGCGGCTGTGGCCTACGGCCTCGATCAGCACGCTGAAGGCCTGGTTGCCATTTATGATCTGGGCGGCGGCACCTTCGATATTTCGATCCTGCGCCTGACCGGCGGTGTTTTCGAAGTGCTGGCCACCGGTGGCGACAGTGCCCTGGGCGGCGATGACTTCGACCACGCCATCGCCGGCTGGATCATCACCAGCGCCGGTTTGTCTGCCGACCTGGACCCGGGCGCGCAGCGTAATTTGCTGCAAACTGCCTGTGCGGCCAAAGAAGCACTGACGGACGCCAACTCTGTAGAGGTTTGCTACGGCTCATGGTCGGCTCAACTGACCCGTGAGGCCTTCGATGCGCTGATCGAGCCGATGGTCGCTCGCAGCCTCAGGGCTTGCCGCCGTGCCGTACGTGACTCCGGTGTTGAACTGGAAGATGTGGCGGCCGTGGTCATGGTTGGCGGTTCGACCCGTGTGCCGCGCGTGCGCGAAGCCGTCGCCGAAGCCTTTGGTCGCCAGCCGCTGACTGAAATCGACCCGGATCAAGTGGTCGCCATCGGTGCTGCGATCCAGGCCGACACCCTGGCCGGCAACAAGCGCGACGGTGGCGAACTGCTGCTGCTCGACGTGATTCCTTTGTCCCTGGGCCTGGAAACCATGGGCGGCCTGATGGAGAAGGTGATTCCACGCAACACCACCATCCCCGTCGCGCGCGCCCAGGATTTCACCACCTACAAAGACGGCCAGACGGCCATGATGATTCATGTGCTGCAAGGCGAGCGCGAGCTGATCAGCGACTGCCGCTCCCTGGCGCGCTTTGAACTGCGCGGCATCCCGGCGATGGTGGCTGGTGCAGCGAAGATTCGCGTCACCTATCAGGTCGACGCCGATGGCCTGCTCAGCGTGGCTGCGCGTGAACTGGCCTCGGGCGTTGAGGCCAGCATCCAGGTCAAACCGTCCTACGGCCTGACCGACGGCGAAATCGCCAAGATGCTCAAGGACTCGTTCCAGTATGCCGGTGACGACAAGGTTGCCCGCGTACTGCGTGAGCAGCAAGTGGATGCCCAGCGCCTGCTCGAAGCGGTGCAGGGCGCCCTTGAAGCCGACGGCGAGCGCCTGCTGGATGCCGAAGAGCGCATGGTCATCGACCTGCAGATGCAGGAATTGGCCGAACTGATGAAAGGCAACGATGGTTACGCCATCGAGCAACAGACCAAGCGCCTGTCGCAAGTGACTGATGCCTTTGCCGCCCGTCGTATGGATCAGACGGTGAAAGCCGCACTGGCGGGCCGCAACCTGAATGAAATCGAGGAATAACTGATGCCGCAGGTCACTTTTCTACCGCACGCCGAACACTGCCCGGATGGCATGGTCGTGGAGGCAGAGACCGGCAAGTCCCTGCTTGACGTCGCGCACGACAACCATATCGAGATTGAAAGTGCGTGTGGTGGCGTCAATGCCTGCACCACTTGCCACTGCATCATTCGTAAAGGTTTCGACAGCCTTAATGAGGCTGACGACCTGGAAGAAGACTATCTTGATAGGGCGTGGGGGCTGGAGCCGACGTCGCGTCTGAGTTGCCAGGCGAAAGTGGGGACTGAAGACCTCACCGTTGAAATTCCGAAATATTCGCTCAACCATGCGGCCGAAGCGCCGCATTGATTCAAGGAAATGTCATGAGCCTGAAATGGGTTGATGTACAAGAAATCGCTATACAACTTGCCGAAGCTCACCCTGAGGTCAATCCTCTTACCGTGAACTTCGTCAAGCTGCGCAACCTCGTAATGGCGCTGCCGGATTTTGACGACATCCCTGACCGGGGTGGCGAAAAGGTCCTGGAGGCGATTCAAGGCCTGTGGATCGAAGAAGCAGACTGAGCCGCCTTTTTACGCAGTTAGGCAATACCCAATAACCCGCGTATAATTCGCGGGTTTAATTTTTCGTAAATTACCGTTTCTGGAGTTACACCATGGCTGTTCAACGTACTTTCTCCATCATCAAGCCTGACGCTGTTGCAAAAAACGTCATCGGCGAGATCACCACTCGTTTCGAAAAAGCCGGCCTGAAGGTTGTAGCTTCGAAACTCAAGCAACTGTCCAAGGCTGAAGCTGAAGGCTTCTACGCTGAGCACAGCGCTCGTGGCTTCTTCGGCGACCTGGTTGCCTTCATGATCTCCGGTCCTGTTGTTGTTCAGGTTCTGGAAGGCGAAAACGCTATCGCTCTGAACCGTGAGCTGATGGGCGCTACCAACCCTAAAGAAGCGGCTGCCGGCACCATTCGTGCTGACTTCGCTGAGTCCATCGATGCCAACGCTGTTCATGGTTCGGACTCCGAAGCCGCTGCTGCTCGCGAAATCTCGTACTTTTTCGCTGCTACTGAAGTAACCGCTCGCTAAGCATCGGCTTAAAGAGTGAGGGTGAATCCATGACTACATCGACTGTTAAAACCAACCTGCTGGGTCTGACTCAGCCGGAAATGGAGAAATTCTTCGACTCAATCGGGGAGAAGCGTTTCCGTGCCGGTCAGGTAATGAAGTGGATTCACCACTTTGGCGTCGACGATTTCGACGCCATGACGAACGTCAGCAAGGCCCTGCGCGACAAGCTCAAGGCCATTGCCGAGGTGCGTGGTCCCGAGGTTGTCAGCGAGGACATCTCCAGCGACGGCACCCGTAAATGGGTGGTGCGCGTGGCGTCCGGCAGCTGCGTCGAGACCGTGTACATTCCCCAGGGCAAACGCGGCACCTTGTGCGTTTCGTCCCAGGCAGGCTGTGCCCTGGATTGCAGTTTCTGCTCCACCGGCAAGCAAGGCTTCAATAGCAACCTCACCGCCGCCGAAGTCATCGGCCAGGTGTGGATTGCCAACAAATCCTTTGGCAGCGTCCCGGCGACCGTCGACCGTGCCATCACCAACGTGGTGATGATGGGCATGGGTGAGCCGCTGCTGAACTTCGGCAACGTGATTGCGGCCATGCACCTGATGATGGACGACCTGGGCTACGGCATCTCCAAGCGCCGTGTGACCCTGTCGACCTCCGGCGTGGTGCCGATGATCGATGAGCTGGCCAAGCACATCGACGTCTCCCTGGCGTTGTCGTTGCACGCACCGAATGACGCATTGCGTAACCAATTGGTGCCGATCAACAAGAAGTATCCGCTTAAGATGCTGCTCGAATCTTGCCAGCGTTACATGGCGACCTTGGGTGAGAAGCGTGTGCTGACCATTGAGTACACCATGCTCAAGGACATCAACGACAAGGTCGAGCACGCGGTCGAGATGATCGAGTTGCTCAAGAACACGCCGTGCAAGATCAACCTGATCCCGTTCAACCCGTTTCCACATTCTGGCTACGAGCGGCCGAGCAACAACGCCATCCGCCGTTTCCAGGATCAACTGCACCAGGCCGGCTACAACGTCACCGTACGCACCACCCGTGGTGAAGACATCGACGCCGCCTGTGGCCAATTGGTAGGGCAGGTGATGGACCGCACCCGCCGCAGCGAACGTTATATCGCCGTGCGCGAACTTAACGCCGCCGAAGATTTGCCGCAAATTGCT
This sequence comes from Pseudomonas sp. W2Jun17, assembly GCF_023127795.1. Lineage (NCBI taxonomy): Bacteria > Pseudomonadati > Pseudomonadota > Gammaproteobacteria > Pseudomonadales > Pseudomonadaceae > Pseudomonas > Pseudomonas sp. W2Jun17. The sequence goes on from NZ_SPKO01000040.1 coordinate 133,527, forward strand.
GTGAATCGAATCTGAGAGAGGATCTCTATGCCCTTGCGCCTTGCGCTGCTTTTACTGCTTACCGGCCTCGTTGCCGGTTGTGTTTCATCGGGCCATGACAGCCCTTTGCACACCACTAAAGGCCGTGATGAGGCGCGGGTTGCCTATGTGCAATTGGGCTTGGGGTATTTGCGTCAAGGTATGAGCGAGCAAGCCAAGGTGCCGCTGAAAAAGGCCCTTGAACTGGACAGCGCGGATGCCGATGCCAACGCCGCACTGGCTCTGGTGTTTCAGGCCCAGGCAGAGCCTGAGCTGGCCGACCGCTATTTCAGCAAGGCCCTGGCTTCCCGTCCTGCCGATCCCAGGTTGCTGAACAACTATGGCAGTTTCCTGTTCGAGCAGAAACGGTATGACCAAGCCGCCGCTTATTTCCAGCAAGCCAGCGCCGATACTCTTTATCCTGAGCGTTCGCGGGTGTTCGAGAACCTCGGGGTGACCTCGATGCGCCTGGGTCAGCGCGACAGCGCGCGTCAGCAGCTGGAAAAAGCCCTGCATCTGAACAGTCGCCAGCCACGGGCTTTGCTCGAAATGGCTGAGTTGTCTTACGAAGACAGGCATTATGTGCCGGCACGAGACTATTACGAGCGTTTTAGCCTGCTCAGCGGGCAAAATGCACGTAGTCTATTGCTCGGTGTGCGCCTGGCGACGGTTCATGAAGAACACGACACGGCCGCACGTTTTGGCCAGCAACTCGAACGACTCTATCCCGGTACGCCGGAATATCAGCAATACCTGTCGGAGCAATGATGAAAGCCGCGCACCCGGAAGATGTAGCAGCTAATCGCGTAAACCCAGGCGAAACCTTGCGTCAGGCCCGCGAAAGCAATGGTTGGTCGCTGGCGGAAGTGGCCCTCAAGCTCAATTTGACCAGCACGTCCCTGGCCAATCTGGAAGCCGGCGCGTTCGACAAGCTGCCTGGGCACACCTTTGCCCGTGGCTATATTCGCGCCTACGCCAAATTGCTGGGTATTGACCAGGCGGTGCTGGTGCAGGAATTCGACCAGTTCACCGGTACCGATGCCCAGGGCAGCAATGTCCATGGCCTTGGGCGCATCGAAGAGCCAACGCGGGTTTCCCACACGATTTTGCGGATTGTCAGCCTGTTGCTGCTGGTTGCCGTGGTCGGCGGCGGTTTCGTCTGGTGGCAAGACCAGGCCTCCCAGCGCAACAAAGACCTGACCAGCAACGCCATGGAGCACGTCGAAGTCGAAAGCGCCGATGGCACCACCCAGATTCATCCGCTGGACGAGCCGGAAGACCAGGCAGTTGCCGAAGGGCAGGCCGCACCGCAAGTGCCGGCTACGGCTGAGCAGCCGGCGCCGCAAGTGGGCACCACGCCTGCTGACACTGCGGCGGTACAGGCGCCGGTGACCCCGGCAGCACCCGTGGTTCAAGCTCCTGCGGCACCCGCACCCGCACCCGCGACGCCTGCGCCAGCCGCACCGGCAGCGCCAGCAATGTCGCCTCCGACCACCCCTGCGTTGATCGCCGGTGACGGGCGCGTACAGATCACCTTCATCGCTGACTGCTGGACGCAGGTCACCGATGGCAACGGCAAAGTGCTGTTCAGCGGTTTGAAGCGTAAGGGAGATACGCTTGACCAGGGCGGCAAGCCTCCTTTGACGCTGCGTCTGGGCTTTGCCCGTGGCGCGCAAGTGGCCTACAACGGCCAGCCTGTAGACGTGGCGCCGTTCACCAGTGGCGAGACCGCTCGCCTCAAGTTGGGACAATAGTCATGCACGGCGAATCTCCAATCAAACGTCGCGTATCGCGCAAGATCTGGGTCGGCTCGGTGCCGGTGGGGGGCGATGCCCCCATTGCAGTGCAAAGCATGACCAACAGCGACACTAACGATGTGGCCGCCACCGTCGCCCAGATCAATCGCCTGGAAGCGGCCGGCGTAGACATCGTGCGGGTTTCCGTACCGGACATGGATGCCGCCGAGGCTTTCGGCCGCATCAAGCAGTTGGTCAAGGTGCCGCTGGTTGCCGATATTCACTTCGACTACAAGATTGCACTGCGCGTGGCCGAGCTGGGTGTGGACTGCCTGCGTATCAACCCGGGCAACATCGGTCGCGAAGACCGCGTGCGCGCCGTGGTGGACGCTGCCCGTGATCGTGGGATTCCGATCCGCATTGGCGTGAACGCCGGCTCCCTGGAAAAAGACCTGCAAAAAAAATACGGCGAGCCTACCCCGGCGGCGCTGGTCGAGTCGGCACTGCGCCACGTTGAGCACCTGGAGCGCCTGAATTTCCAGGACTTCAAGGTCAGCGTAAAGGCCTCCGATGTGTTCATGGCGGTAGAAGCCTACCGCCTGCTGGCCAAGGAAATCGTGCAACCACTGCACTTGGGTATCACTGAAGCTGGCGGTTTGCGCTCAGGCACAGTGAAATCTGCGGTGGGTCTCGGTATGCTGCTCGCCGAAGGGATTGGCGATACTATCCGCATCTCCCTGGCGGCAGACCCCGTAGAGGAAGTGAAGGTCGGCTACGACATTCTCAAATCCCTGCGTTTGCGTTCCCGTGGTATCAACTTCATTGCCTGCCCGAGCTGCTCGCGGCAGAACTTCGACGTGGTGAAAACCATGAACGACCTGGAGCTGCGCCTCGAAGACCTGCTGGTGCCGCTGGATGTCGCAGTCATCGGTTGTGTAGTCAACGGGCCGGGTGAGGCCAAAGAGGCTCATGTGGGCCTGACCGGTGGTACGCCGAATTTGATTTACATCGACGGCAAGCCGTCGCAGAAGCTAACGAATGACAATCTGGTGGATGAGCTGGAAAAGCTGATCCGCGAGAAAGCGGCCGAGAAGGTCGCCGCTGACGCAGCGCTGATCGCTCGCGGCTGATTGAACGAATTTAAGGATTTGATGTGAGCAAGTCTCTGCAAGCCATTCGTGGCATGAACGACATCCTGCCGGAGCAGACGCCACTGTGGCGCTACTTCGAAAGCACTGTCGCGCGCCTGCTGGATAACTACGGTTACAAGCAGATCCGCATGCCGATCGTCGAGTTCACCGAGCTGTTCAAACGCTCCATCGGTGAAGTGACCGACATCGTCGAAAAAGAGATGTACACCTTCGAAGACCGCAACGGCGACTCCCTGACCCTGCGTCCGGAAGGCACTGCCGCGTGCGTGCGCGCCGTACTGGAACATGGCATCACCGGTGGTGGCCAAACCCAGAAGCTCTGGTACATCGGCCCGATGTTCCGCCACGAGCGCCCGCAGAAAGGCCGCTATCGCCAGTTCCACCAGATCGGTTGCGAAGTCTTCAACCTTGACGGCCCGGACATCGACGCCGAGCTGATCGTGCTGACCTGGCGTCTGTGGGGCCAACTGGGCATCCGCGATGCGGTCAAGCTCGAACTCAACAGCCTGGGTACCAGCGAGTCCCGGGGCCGCTATCGCGAAGCCCTGGTCGAATACCTGTCGGCTCACCTGGATAAATTGGACGAAGACAGCCAGCGCCGTCTGAAAACCAACCCGTTGCGCGTTCTGGATACCAAGAACGCCGACACCCAGGCCGTATTGGTCAATGCACCGAAAATGGCCGATTACCTGGACGACGAATCCCGCTTGCACTTCGAGGGCCTCAAGGCTCGCCTGGATGCCGCGGGGATTCCCTACGTGATCAACCCCAAGCTGGTGCGTGGCCTCGACTACTACAGCAAGACCGTATTCGAGTGGGTCACCGACAAGCTCGGCGCCCAAGGCACCGTGTGTGCCGGTGGTCGCTACGACGGCCTGGTCGAGCAAATGGGCGGCAAGCCGACTACGGGCGTGGGCCTTGCCATGGGTATCGAGCGACTGATCCTGTTGCTGGAAACCCTTGAACAGGTTCCCGAAGAAATTTCCCGTCAGGTGGACGTGTACCTGTGCGCTTTTGGCGAGGCTGCCGAACTGGCCGCCCTGGCCTTGAGCGAGAAGGTGCGCGACCAACTGCCGAACCTGCGCCTGCAGATCAATGCCGGCGCCGGCAGCTTCAAGAGCCAGTTCAAGAAGGCTGACAAGAGCGGTGCGCTGTACGCACTGATCCTTGGCGATGACGAATTGGCCCAGCAAGTGATAGGTTTCAAACCCCTGCGTGGCCAGGGTGAACAACAGAACGTTGCCTTTGATGCGCTCGCTGCGCACTTGGCCACCTGCGTCGTGCAGGGTTGAAGCTGTCGAACAGCCGAATTTAGCGATTAAGGAGTATTGGGGTGTCGAGTACTGATGATGAGCAACTGGCCGAGTTCAAGGACTGGTGGCAGCGTAACGGCAAGCCCCTGGTCACTGGCGGCCTGCTGGCTTTAGTGGTGGTGTTCGGCTGGCAAGCCTGGACCAAGTATCAGGCCAACCAATCCCAGGGCGCCTCGATCGTTTACCAGCAATTGCTGGAAACTACCCTGACGCCGGACGGCAAGCCTGACCCTGCACAGGTGGCAGACCTGGCTGGCAAGCTGAAAAACGAATTCGGCGGTAGCACCTACGCCCAGTACGGCAGCCTGTTCGTCGCGAAGGTCGCGGTCGATACCGGCAAGCTGGATGACGCAGCCACCGAGCTGAAGGCCATTGCCGACAAGCCGACCAACCCGACCCTGGGTGAAATCGCACGTCAGCGCCTGGCACAGGTATTGGCGGCACAGAACAAGGCTGACGAAGCACTCAAACTGCTCGACGGCGATGCTGACAAGGCATTCGTGGCCACTCGCGAAGAGCTCAAGGGCGACCTGTTGGTCCAATTGGGTCGTACCGACGAAGCCCATGCTGCGTACCAAAAAGCCAAGGCGGCGCTGTCTGATGAAGCGGCGGTCGGTGGCTTACAAATCAAGCTCGACGACTTGGCCAAAGGGGATGCGTGACGTGATCCGTTGGAAACATGCAGCATTGCTGGCTCTGGCCGTTTTGGCCGCGGGTTGCAGCAGCAACAGCAAAAAAGAACTGCCGCCTGCCGAGCTGACCAGCTTCAAGGAAGAAGTGGTCCTGCAAAAACAATGGAGCCAATCCATTGGTGACGGGCAGGGCGACCTCTACAACCTGTTGCAGCCGGCGATCGACGGCGACAACATCGTGGCCACTGATTCCACTGGCGTCGTGGTTGCCATGGATCGCATGAACGGCGACGTCAAGTGGAAGAAAGACCTCGAACTGCCGGTTTCCGGTGGTGTGGGTGTCGGCTACGGCATGGTGCTGATCGGTACGCTCAAAGGTGATGTGGTCGCACTCGACTCCAGCACCGGCGAAGAGAAATGGCGCGCTCGCGTGACCAGTGAAGTGCTCTCGGCGCCAGCGACCAACGGCGATATCGTCGTGGTGCAGACCCAGGATGACCGCGTAATCGGTCTGGATGCCTCCACTGGCGACCAACGCTGGTTGTACGACAGCACCCCGGCGGTGTTGACCCTGCGTGGTACCAGTGGTCCGATTGTGACCAACAATCTCGCTGTGGCTGGCCTGTCGACCGGTAAAGTAGTCGCCCTGGATACCCAGAACGGCGTGCCGGCGTGGGAAACCCGTGTGGCTATCCCGCAAGGCCGTTCCGAGCTGGACCGCGTCGTGGACATCGACGGTGGCCTGCTGCTGTCGGGTGAAACCCTCTACGTGGCCACCTATCAGGGCCGTGTTGCCGCGCTGGACCTGCAAAGCGGCCGCATCAACTGGCAGCGTGATGCTTCCAGCTATGCGGGTGTCGCCCAAGGGTTTGGCAGCGTCTACGTGAGCCTGGCCTCCGGCACCGTTGAAAGTGTCGATGAGCGTTCCACCACTGCACTGTGGAGCAACGACTCGCTGGCTCGCCGCCAACTGTCGGCACCGGAAGTCTTCTCCAGCTACGTAGCAGTCGGTGACTTTGAAGGTTACCTGCACCTGCTGAGCCAGGTGGATGGTCGCTTTGTCGGTCGCCAACGTATCGACAGCGACGGCCTGCGTGCGCGTCCGCTGGTGGTAGGTAACATGCTTTATGTGTATGGCAACGGCGGCAAGCTGGAAGCCCTGACCATCAAGTAAGAACCATGCTTGGGGTAACCCCCAGGCGGCCCTGCTTTTGCGGGGCATGCGGCATCTGACGATGCTGCCCCGAGCACCAGCCGCTGCCCTGCAGCGGCTTTTGTATTTTCTGAAATAACGAAGTGGAGAGCCGCATGGTTCCCGTAATCGCCCTGGTGGGCCGACCTAACGTCGGCAAGTCCACCTTGTTCAACCGCCTGACCAGGACTCGCGACGCCATTGTCGGCGACCTGTCCGGTCTGACCCGTGATCGCCAATACGGTGAGGCAAAGTGGCAAGGGCGCTCCTACATTATTGTCGACACCGGTGGTATCTCCGGTGACGAGCATGGCATGGACGAAAAAATGGCCGAGCAGTCGCTGCTGGCCATTGAAGAAGCCGATGTCGTGTTGTTTCTGGTGGACGCCCGCGCGGGCTATACCGCCGCTGACCAGATGATTGGCGAGCACCTGCGCAAGCGCAACAAGCGTTCCTATCTGGTCGCCAACAAGATCGACAACATCGATCCTGAGGCGGCCCGTGCCGAATTCAGCCCGATGGGCCTGGGTGATGCGATCCCGGTCGCGGGTGCCCACGGCCGTGGCATCACCCAGATGCTGGAAATCGCCCTGCGCGACTTCCCCAAGGATGATGTCGAGGAAGAAGAGGGCGAGGAAGAGATCGTCGCTGAAGGCGAGGAAGCCAAGCGCATTCCTGGCCCGAGCGAAAAAGACGGTATCAAGATCGCTATCATCGGCCGCCCGAACGTCGGCAAGTCGACCCTGGTCAACCGTATGCTCGGTGAAGACCGCGTTATCGTCTACGACCAGCCCGGCACCACTCGCGACAGTATCTACATCCCGTTCGAGCGTAACGACGAGAAGTACACGCTGATCGACACCGCCGGTGTGCGCAAGCGCGGCAAGATCCACGAAGAAGTTGAAAAGTTCTCCGTGGTCAAAACCCTGCAAGCGATCAAAGACGCCAACGTGGTGATCTTCGTGATGGACGCCCGCGAAGGCGTGGTGGACCACGACCTCAACTTGCTGGGCTTTGCCCTGGAAGCCGGTCGGGCCCTGGTGATCGCGATCAACAAGTGGGACGGCATGACGCCGAGCGAGCGCGATTACGTCAAGATCGAACTGCAGCGTCGGTTGTTCTTCGTCGAGTTCGCCGATATCCACTTTATCTCGGCACTGCACGGTACTGGCGTGGGTAACCTCTACGCCTCGGTACAGAACTCGTTCAAGTCCGCGGTCACCCGCTGGCCGACCAACCGTCTGACCCAGATCCTCGAAGACGCCGTGGGCGAGCACGCACCGCCGATGGTCAACAACCGTCGGATCAAACTGCGTTACGCCCACTTGGGTGGTGCCAACCCGCCGATTATCGTGATCCACGGTAACCAGATCGAGAAGGTGCCCAAGTCCTACGTGCGTTACCTGGAAAACACTTACCGCCGAGTCTTGAAACTGGTCGGTACGCCGATCCGTATCGAGTTCAAGGGTGGCGAGAACCCATACGAAGGCAACAAGAACACACTGACCGACCGTCAGGTGAACAAGAAGCGTCGTTTGATGACTCACCACAAGAAGGCCGACAAGAAGCGCCGTGACAAGAAATAACGGCAGCTTTGCGTTGTAAGCGACACGCTGCAAGAGAGGGCTCCTTTGGAGCCCTTTTTTGTGCGCGGCCGTTTGTGCCTTGACCCGGTGCAATTGGCAGCTTAAAACTTGGGGCTCACCTGCAGGGGCCTCCGATGATCACCAGCAAGCTGCCGAATGTCGGCACGACCATTTTCACCACTATGTCGCAACTTGCGGCTGAAACCGGCGCGCTCAACCTGTCCCAGGGTTTCCCGGATTTCAATGGCCCGCAAGGTTTACTCGATGCAGTGGGCAAGCATATCGCTCTGGGTCACAACCAGTACGCGCCCATGACCGGCTTGCCCGTGTTGCGTCAGCAGGTGGCCGCCAAGATTGCTCGCAGTTATGGCGCCGCAGTCGATGCCGACAGCGAGGTGACCATCACTCCTGGCGCCACCGAGGCGATCTTCTGCGCGATCCAGGCGGTGATTCACAGTGGCGATGAAGTCATCGTGTTCGACCCCAGCTACGACAGCTATGAGCCCTCGGTGGAGCTGGCCGGTGGTCGTTGCATGCATGTGCAACTGAGCCTGGACGGTTTTGCCCTCGACTTCGAGCAGATCAAGGCGGCGCTGTCGCCGCGCACCCGCATGATCATCATCAACTCGCCACATAACCCCACTGGTGCGCTGATCAGCCGCGCCGAGCTGGACCAGTTGGCCGAACTGATCCGCGACCGCGATATCTACCTGGTCAGCGATGAGGTCTACGAACACCTGGTGTTCGACGGTGTGCCCCACGTCAGCATATTGGCCCATCAGGAGCTGTATCAGCGCGCCTTCGTGGTCAGCTCCTTCGGCAAGACCTATCACGTGACCGGCTGGAAAACCGGTTACGTGGTCGCGCCGCCGGCTCTGACTGCCGAACTGCGCAAGGTGCATCAATATGTCAACTTTTGCGGCGTGACCCCTTTGCAGTACGCTTTGGCTGACTTCATGGCTGATCACCCGGAGCATGTCGAAGAACTGCCGGCCTTTTACCAGGCCAAGCGCGACATGTTTTGCGACCTGCTGGGGCCATCCCGCTTCAGTTTTACCCGGGTGAGCGGCACTTATTTCCAACTGGTGGATTACTCACAGATTCGCCCAGACCTGGATGACATTGCCATGTCCTTGTGGATGACCCGCGAACACGGCGTGGCGACCATACCGGTCTCGGTGTTCTACCAGAACCCACCCCAAGGCCAGCGCCTGGTGCGTCTGTGCTTTGCCAAACGCGAGGAGACGCTGCAACAAGCAGCCGAAAAGCTATGCGTGATCTGAGTGCACTGCCCAATCTGAACATCGCCCTGATTCAGACCAGCCTGGTGTGGCATGACCGTCAGGCTAACCTTGAGCATTTTGAGCTGCTGCTGGAGCAGGCCAATGGTGCGGACCTGATCATACTGCCGGAGATGTTCACCACCGGTTTCTCCATGGAGTCAGCCACCCTCGCCGAGCCGGAAAAGGGGCCGACCCATCACTGGCTCCAGGCGCAGGCAACCAAATACAACGCGGTGATCACTGGCAGCGTGATTATCCAGGCCGCCGACGGTAGCCACCGCAACCGCCTGTTGTGGGCAAGGCCGGATGGCGAGGTGCTGCATTACGACAAGCGTCACCTGTTCCGCATGGCCGGTGAGCACGATCACTACACCCCCGGCGAACGCCAGGTGCAGTTTGAGTTAAAGGGCTGGCGCATTCGCCCACTGATTTGCTACGACCTGCGCTTCCCGGTATGGAGTCGCGATGCCCAGGACACCGACTTGCTGCTGTACACCGCCAATTGGCCCGGTGCACGTCGTCAGCATTGGAACCGCTTGTTGCCGGCGCGGGCGATTGAAAACCTGTGCTATGTGGCTGCCGTGAATCGGGTAGGCACGGATGGCAAAGGATTTGCCTATACAGGCGACAGCCAGGTGCTGGATTTCCAGGGTGAAACCTTGCTGAGTGCAGGGGAGGCGGACGGGGTGTTCCAGGTGATTCTGGATGCGGCGGAGTTGGCTGCTTATCGCACCAGGTTTCCAGCGAACCTGGATGCCGATAGCTTTCAGTTTGTCTGATAAACCGCTATCGGGAGCAAGCCCCCTCCCACTTTGATTTGCGAATACATTCAAATGTGGGAGGGGGCTTGCTCCCGATAGGGCCATCAGCGCCACCATAACCCCAAAGCAAAAAGGCCCCTGGATTCACACCCAGGGGCCTTTCACATTTCAGCAGCCGATTACGCCGCTTTGGCTTCCAACTGGCTCAGCGAGCGGTTCAGCGCACTGAACAGCGCCTTGAAGCTGGCGGTGGTGATGTTTTCATCAATGCCCACACCATGCACCGGACGTTCGCCGTTCACGCGCAGTTCAATGTAGGCGGCCGCCTTGGCATTGGTGCCCGCACCGATGGCATGTTCGTTGTAGTCCATGATCTCCACGCCAATCGGCAGGCCGGCCACCAAGGCTTCCAGCGCGCCGTTGCCTTTGCCTTTCCAGTGCAGGTTGGTTTCGCCCTGGCCCTTGCCGGAAACTTCCACCTCGACAAAGCTGTTGCCGTTCTCTTCCTGCAGGCGATGGCTGACCAGCGCGTACGGGGTGTTGGCTTGCAGGTATTCACGCTGCAGCAAGGCGTAGATCTGCGGCGCAGTCATCTCAAGGCCCACGCGGTCGGTTTCGGCCTGCACAACCTGGCTGAACTCGATCTGCATACGACGCGGCAAGCTGATGTCGTATTCCTGTTCCAGCAGGTAGGCGATGCCACCTTTGCCCGACTGGCTGTTTACACGAATCACCGCTTCGTAGCTGCGGCCAATGTCCGCCGGGTCGATCGGCAAGTACGGCACTTCCCACAGCGCATCGTCTTTCTGCTGGGAGAAGCCTTTGCGGATCGCGTCCTGGTGGGAGCCGGAAAATGCGGTGTGTACCAGGTCGCCCACATAAGGATGACGCGGGTGCACCTGGATCTGGTTGCACTCTTCAACGACTTTGCGCACACCGTCGATATCGGAGAAGTCCAGTTGCGGGTCCAGGCCCTGGGTGTACATGTTCAGGGCCACGGTCACCAGGTCGACGTTGCCGGTACGCTCGCCGTTGCCGAACAGGCAGCCTTCGACGCGGTCGGCGCCGGCCATCAGGCCCAGTTCGGTGGCGGCGACACCGGTGCCGCGATCGTTATGGGTGTGCAGGCTGATGATCACACTGTCACGACGGTTGATATGGCGACCGAACCACTCGATCTGGTCGGCATAGATGTTCGGTGTGGCGCATTCAACGGTGGCCGGCAGGTTGAGGATCATCTTGTGCTCGGGCGTCGGGTTCCACACCTCGATCACTGCGTCGCAGACTTCCTTGGCGAACTCCAACTCAGTGGCGCTGAACGTTTCCGGGGAGTATTCGAAGGTCCACTGGGTTTCAGGCTGTTGGGCGGCGTATTTGACGAACAGTTTGGCCGCGTTGACGGCGATAGCCTTGATGCCATCCTTGTCCTGGTTGAACACGATGCGGCGGAACGACGGCGACGTGGCGTTGTACAAGTGCACGATGGCCTTCTTGGCGCCGCGCAGGGATTCGAAGGTGCGTGCGATCAAGTCTTCACGGCCCTGGGTCAGCACCTGGATGGTGGTGTCCTCGGGGATGTGGTTGTCTTCGATCAGGGTGCGCACGAAGTCGAAGTCGGTTTGCGAGGCGGCCGGGAACGAGGCTTCGATTTCCTTCACGCCTACAGATACCAGGGTCTTCCAGAAACGCAGCTTTTTCGCGGCGTCCATCGGCTCGATCAGCGACTGGTTGCCATCACGCAGGTCAGAGCTGCACCAGATCGGCGCGGTGGTGATGGTCTTCGATGGCCAGGTGCGGTCCTGAATATCAATGGTCGGGAACGCGCGGTACTTCGACGACGGGTCTTTGAGCATGCTCATCGGGAAATCCTTTGTTGTTGGGGCCGAGAAAAGGCGGCCTGCCGTGAAACTGTTTTTGGGGAGAAAGCTTGGGACGAGGCAGATCGATTCAGCCTGGCAGTCGTGCGCTGACGAGGCACAGGCTGCGGTGCTGGCGAAGCTGAATGAGGGTGTGAGAGGTTTTCATAAGCTCAACCCTAACCGCAGGGGTGAAAGATGGCAAGCAGTCGATAAAAATTGAGATAAGTTCTGCTCTGCGCAGAATAAACGAGATTTTATGCTGGTTTTGAAGTTGATATCTGGTTTTAGTTGCGCGCCGGTGATGGGGCGCGCAATCGCGTGTTTCAGGGTTGGAATGCGCCGATAAAGATAGCCGGGTCAACCCGTGCATCGTTCAGGCTGACGTTCCAGTGCATGTGCGGCCCCGTCGCCCGTCCGGTCGAGCCCACCTTGCCCACGACCGCACCGCGCACCAGTTGCTGGCCCACCTTCACGTCGATCTTCGACATATGGCAGAACATGCTGATAAAGCCCTGGCCATGGTCGACGAATACCGTGTTGCCATTGAAGAAGTAATTGCCAACCAGAATCACCTTGCCGTTCGCGGGCGTCTTGATCGGCGTACCGGCCGGCACGGCGAAGTCGAGGCCCGAATGCGGGTTGCGCTCTTCACCGTTGAAGAAGCGCCGCACCCCGAACTTGCTCGACAACGGGCCGTTCACCGGTTTGTCCAGCACCAGGTTGCTCGGCAGGGTGGGGCTGAAACTGCGGTAAGCCTTGAGCTGTACCGCCAACTCGCCTTCGATGCGCTTGAGCTGGGCTGGGTCAGGGTTGACCTGGCTTTTATTCTTCAGCGTGATGCGCTGTTCCGGGTACTTCTTGTAACCGACGATAAACGGCAAATTGCGCCCGCCGCTGCTGATGCGCTCGTTACCAGGCTTGACCGTCAACGGGATACCGACGATGGCTAGCCAGTTGTCCTGTTCTTTGACCACCAGCACCGGTTTGCCTTGGTATGTGGCTTTGGGCGCCGTGGCGGCCGGTCCCAGTTCGACCACGGCCACACCACCGGGCACCGGTTTGTTCAAGGTGCGGGTGATATAGCTGTCCGCGTAGGTATTCATGGACAGGCACAGCAGCAACAAACTCAGTAGACGTGGCATCAATCAATCCAGTAGCGAAAGGGTGACGGGGGTCAGGTGATTGTCTTCCACCCGCACTTGCAGTTGACCTTCACCCAGGCGCGCGGTCAGGCGCTGGCCGGTGTGGGTTTGTGCGGCATTGCGAATCGCCTGGCCGCGTTCATCCAGCAGGATGCTGTAGCCACGGCCCAGGGTCGCCTGCGGGCTGACCACCTGCAACGTCTGCACCTGGCTTTGCAGTTGCAGGCGTCGGGCCTTGAGACCTTCGCGCATGGCTCGGGGCAGGCGTTCGGCGAGGCTGTCCAGGCGCTGGCGCAACAGCGCCAATTGGCGGCCCGGATGCTGGCCGGCGAGGCGGGTCTCCAGGCGAATCAAGCGCTCGCGACGGGTATTGAGGCCGCGCTCGAAGGCGCGGCGCATACGCATGTCCAGGTCATCCAGACGTTGTGCCTGCTGGCGCAAGCGCTCGCCCGGGTGACGCAGGCGCCGGGCCATGCCTTCCAGGCGCAGGCGGCTGTGGCTCAGGCGGTTACGCATCAGCATCACCAGGCGCCGATGCAGGTTGTCTACCTGGCGCACCAGATGGCTGGCGTCCGGTGCCAGCAACTCGGCGGCGGCGGAGGGCGTCGGAGCGCGCACGTCCGCCACGAAGTCGCTGATCGACACATCGGTTTCATGGCCGACGGCGCTGACGATGGGCGTGACGCAGGCGTCCACCGCTCGGGCCACGGCTTCTTCGTTGAAGCACCAGAGATCTTCCAGTGAGCCGCCGCCACGGGCCAGGATCAGCGCGTCGAAGCCGCGGGCATCGGCGAGTTTGAGCGCCCGCACGATCTGCGGGATCGCCTCGCGGCCCTGCACAGCGGTCGGGATCAGTGTCAGTTCAATGTTCGGCGCCCGGCGGCGGAACACACTGATGATGTCGCGAATCACCGCGCCGGTCGGCGAACTGATGATGCCGATACGCCGCGGGTGCGCGGGCAGCGGCACCTTGCGCTCGGCGCTGAACAGGCCTTCGGCGCTGAGCTTTTCCTTCAAGGCATCGAAGGCCAGGCGCAGCGCGCCATCGCCGGCAGGTTCCACGGTGTCGAGGATCAGTTGATAGTCGCCACGCCCCTCGAACAACGAGACCTTGCCACGCACTTTGACCGCCAGGCCGTCCTTCAACGCCTGGCGCACGCGTGCAGCGTTGTTGCGAAACAGCGCGCAACGCACCTGGGCCCCGCTGTCCTTGAGGGTGAAATACACATGGCCGGAAGCCGGGCGGGCGAGGTTGGAGATTTCGCCTTCGACCCAGATATTGGTGAACACGTCTTCCAGCAACACCCGCGCGCGGCCGTTGAGCTGGCTGACAGTCAGGACTTCGCGGTCCAGGCCCAGACGGGCAAAAGGATCTTTAATCATGGGCGGCAGTTTATAGGCATTCGTGCAGGGTTTGACAGAACTGCTCTACCAGCGCGTTCGGCGCCTGCGCGCAGGCGAGGGCCACGGTGCTATGGCAGTCCGGGTCGGCCAGGGGTAAAAAGTGCAGGTTGGCGGGGGCGATGTACTGCATGGATTTTGGTAACAAGGCAATGCCGAAACCGGCCTGGATCAATTGCAACTGCGTGGTCTTGCGCGACATCACCCGTGCGGCCCTGGGGAAAAATCCTGCACGCATGCACAGTTCGGCCGACAGATAACTCAGCCCGCCGCGTTGGGGATGGGGGATCGAGATAAACGCTTGGTCCTTTAGCTGCGCCAACTCCACCGGCGCGTCGCTGCGCGCCAACGGATGATTCGGCGGCACCGCCAGCACCAACGGCTCCGTGTACAACGGCAGCACACGCACGCCGTCGCGCTGGCGCAGTACGGGCAAGCGCAGCAGGCCGACGTCCAGGCGACCCTCGGCGATGTCCTCCAACTGGGCTTCGGAGGAGAGCTTGGCGATATCCACCGATACTCCAGGGCAGCGCTCTAGCCAGGTGCTGATGCCGTGCAACAACGCGCCGCTCATCGGCACTGTGCTCGAGTGACTCAGGCGCAGCGTGCCAAGCTGGCCATTGCCTACTAGGGTCGCCACTTCGCTGGCCTTGAGCAACTCACTCAGCAAATTGCGCGCCCGTGGGTAGAACGCTTCACCGGCCGCTGTGAGCCGCGGTTGGCGTGCGGTGCGTTCGAACAATGGGGTTTGCAGTTGATTTTCCAGTTCCTTGATCTGCCGGCTCAAGGCCGACTGCGCCACAAACAGGCGTTCGGCCGCGGCACTGAAGCTGCCGCTCTCGGCGATTTCGACGAAGTAACGCAGTTGCCGCGTGGAGATCACGAGTCATGCCTTTTTGAGATGAGTGGCTAGCTTTGAAGATATTAGTCGCAACAGTCGACAATGGCTAAAGTGAAGGCCATGTCCAACAAGGGATAACCCATGAGCCTGGTTGAGTTGATGAGTCAGTGGTCGTTCGGGGCTGTGGATTGGCTGGTGATCGGCCTGGGTGTGGTGCTGGCCTATGTGGTGTTTGGCATTGCCGGGTTCGGGACGGCCTTGGTCGCCGGGCCGATCCTGATTGTGTTTATGCCGCTGTCGAAGATCATCCCGTTGCTGGTGCTTCTCGACTTTGTCGCGGCGTTTGGCGGCTTGCTGCAAACGCGGCGCGATGTGAACAAACCAGAACTGTTGCGGTTGCTGCCCTGCATGGCCGTCGGCTGCAGCCTGGGCGTGTTGTTTTTGCTCAACCTGCATTCGGACCTGTTGCTGCTGTTGATGGGCCTGTTTATCAGCGCCTACGCGATTTACAGCCTGGCGGTGAAGGCGCGGCCGACTGAGCTGGCAGCGGGCTGGTCGATTCCCATGGGCACTGTTGGGGGGCTGTTTGGTGCGCTATTCGGCAGTGGCGGCTTTTTATATGCGATTTACCTGAACAGCCGTTTGCCCAAGGACGCGGCGCGGGCCACGCAAAGCGCGCTGATCAGTTGCAGCACGGTCGTGCGTTTGAGTCTGTTCCTGATTGCCGGCGTGTATGCAGATTTGCCGTTATTGATGTTGGCGGTTTGCCTGTTGCCGGCGATGGCCCTGGGGCTGTGGTGTGGACGCAGGCTGACGATGCGGCTGTCCCGTGAGGCGTTCGTGCGGTTGGTGACCTGGTTGGTATTGGCCAGTGGTATTGCGTTGATCGGGCGGTATGTGAGTACTTGACCTGATTTTTTCAGGGATTAAGCTGCCGTCCTCCCGGGCGTCATCGCGGGCAAGCCCGGCTCCCACATTGGAATGCGATCAACTGTGGGAGCCGGGCTTGCCCGCGATGGCGCCAATAGCCACACCGCAGGACTCCCATGAATTCCCAAAGCATCCTTGTCCCGAAAATCTCCACCTTGCCCGTCCACGAACCCCGCGCCCGGGCGATCGTGCGTTGGCTGGTGCGCAAGAACATCATCAAGGAAGAACTCACTACCTGCGGGCGCACCGGCAACCGCATGGGCTACGCCCTGGCCGATGGTGCCCGCGCCGTGGTGCTGCACCCTGAAGCGCTGCCGTTCAACGAGCCGGTCAATGGCCTGGAGATCATCTACAAGCGTTGCATCTACACGCCGGCCAAGGGGTTCCTTGAAGAAGCCGGCTGCCCGGAATGCCTGAAGGAAGTTGGCGAGGCGCTGTTCGAAAGCCTGGAAGACTGGATGCCTGGTCACACCGACAACTTCACCTGCCCGCTGTGTGGGCATGAAGATGACATCAACGGCTTCCTGTTCCTGCAGGAATGCGGGTTTTCCAACCTGGGGTTCATCTTCAACAACTGGGCGGAGGCGGGGTTCAAGCAGAGCTTTATCGACGAATTTGCCGATTGGTTGGACCAGAAAATGAGCTGGGTCAAAGTCGAGCTTTAATCCTTCTATCAGTATTACCAAGTTTGTCAGAGTTTTACATTGAGCCGGGCAGGGTGCATGTATATAATGGCGCGCTTCCATTTTCCCGCTCGGGAGCCCCCGCGATGCTGCGTATCAGCCAAGAAGCTCTGACATTCGACGACATTCTCCTAGTGCCCGGTTATTCCGAGGTGCTTCCTAACGAAGTCAGTCTCAAGACCCGCCTAACCCGTGGCATCGAGCTGAATATTCCCCTGGTTTCCGCTGCCATGGACACCGTCACCGAAGCCCGTCTGGCCATTGCCATGGCTCAGGAAGGCGGCATCGGCATCATCCACAAGAACATGACTATCGAGCAGCAAGCTGCCGAAGTGCGCAAGGTCAAGCGTTACGAAGCCGGTGTGGTGAAAGATCCAATCACCATCGAAGCCGACGCCACCGTGCGTGACCTGTTCGAACTCACTCGCATGCACAACATCTCCGGCGTCCCGGTGCTGCACGATGGCGACCTGGTCGGCATCGTCACTTCCCGTGACGTGCGTTTCGAGAACCGCCTTGAAGTCACCGTCCGTGAAGTGATGACGCCTAAAGAGCGCCTCGTTACTGTCAAGGAAGGCGCCGACAAGAACGATGTGCGCGAACTGCTGCACAAGCACCGCATCGAGCGCGTGCTGATCGTCGATGACAAATTCGCCCTCAAGGGCATGATGACCGTCAACGACATCGAAAAAGCCAAGGCTTACCCGCTGGCCAGCAAGGATGACCAGGGTCGTCTGCGTGTTGGCGCGGCAGTCGGCACCGGTAAAGACACTGGCGACCGCGTTTCGGCGCTGGTTGCTGCCGGTGTTGACGTGGTGGTGGTCGACACCGCCCACGGTCACTCCAAAGGCGTGATCGACCGCGTGCGCTGGGTCAAGCAGAACTTCCCTGACGTGCAAGTGATCGGCGGCAACATCGCCACCGGCGCTGCCGCCAAGGCTCTGGCCGAAGCTGGCGCTGACGCTGTCAAGGTCGGTATCGGCCCTGGCTCGATCTGCACCACGCGTATCGTCGCCGGTGTGGGCGTGCCGCAGATCAGCGCCATCGCCAACGTCGCCGCTGCCCTTGAAGGCACTGGCGTACCGTTGATCGCCGACGGCGGCATCCGTTTCTCCGGTGACCTGTCCAAGGCCATCGTGGCCGGTGCTTCCTGCGTGATGATGGGCTCGATGTTCGCCGGTACCGAAGAAGCGCCGGGCGAGATCGAACTGTTCCAGGGCCGTTCGTACAAGGCTTACCGTGGCATGGGTTCGCTGGGCGCCATGTCCCAGGCGCAAGGTTCTTCCGATCGTTACTTCCAGGACTCCTCGGCAGGCGCCGAGAAGCTCGTACCGGAAGGTATCGAAGGCCGTGTGCCGTACAAAGGCACCCTGAGCGCGATCATCCATCAACTGATGGGCGGCCTGCGTTCCTCGATGGGCTACACCGGCAGCGCCGACATCGAAGAAATGCGCACCAAGCCTGAGTTCGTACGGATCACCGGCGCAGGCATGGCTGAATCCCATGTCCACGACGTGCAGATCACCAAGGAAGCGCCAAACTACCGTGTAGGTTGAGCCTTCCAGCAAAATGTTAAGTAACCGGGGCTGTTCTTTCAGCCCCGAGTTGTTTCTGATTCATTAGACGAGACTGACTTCATGGCCCTCGACATTCACGCCCATCGCATCCTGATCCTCGATTTCGGTTCCCAGTACACCCAGCTGATCGCCCGCCGCGTGCGTGAAATCGGCGTGTACTGCGAACTGCACCCGTTCGACATGGATGACGCAGCGATCCGCGAATTCGCCCCTAAAGGCGTCATCCTCGCCGGTGGCCCCGAGTCCGTGCACGAAGCCAACAGCCCGCGTTGCCCGCAAGCGGTATTCGACCTGGGCGTACCGGTGTTCGGTATCTGCTACGGCATGCAAACCATGGCCGAACAACTGGGCGGCAAGGTGGAAGGCTCCGAGCTGCGTGAATTCGGTTATGCCCGTGTGGACGTGGTCGGCAAGAGCCGCCTGCTGGACGGCATCGAAGACCACATCGACGCCGACGGCCTGTTCGGCCTCGACGTCTGGATGAGCCACGGTGACAAGGTCACCAAGATGCCGGAAGACTTCCACATCCTGGCCAGCACCCCGAGCTGCCCGATCGCCGGCATGTTCAGCGACGAGCGTCGTTACTACGGCGTGCAGTTCCACCCGGAAGTGACCCACACCAAGCAAGGCGGGCGCATCCTGTCGCGCTTCATTCTCGACATCTGCGAGTGTGAAGCCCTGTGGACCCCGTCGAAAATCGCTGAAGACGCCATCGCTCAGGTGCGCGCCCAGGTCGGTACCGACAACGTGTTGCTCGGCCTGTCCGGCGGCGTGGACTCCTCGGTAGTTGCTGCCTTGCTGCACAAGGCCATCGGCGACCAGCTGACCTGCGTATTTGTCGACAACGGCCTGCTGCGCCTGCACGAAGGCGAGCAAGTGATGGCCATGTTCGCCGAGAACATGGGCGTCAAGGTGATCCGCGCCAACGCCGAGGAGCAGTTCCTCAACAACCTGGCCGGCGAGTCCGACCCGGAGAAGAAGCGCAAGATCATCGGCCGTACCTTCATCGACGTATTCGATGCCCAGTCCAACAAACTGGACAACATCAAGTACCTCGCCCAGGGCACCATCTACCCCGACGTGATCGAGTCGGCCGGCGCCAAGAGCGGCAAGGCCCACGTGATCAAGTCCCACCACAACGTGGGTGGCCTGCCTGAGGAAATGAACCTCAAGCTGGTAGAACCGCTGCGCGAACTGTTCAAGGACGAAGTCCGCCGTCTGGGCCTGGAACTGGGCCTGCCGTACGACATGGTCTACCGCCACCCATTCCCAGGCCCGGGCCTGGGCGTGCGTATCCTCGGTGAAGTGAAAAAGGAATACGCCGACCTGCTGCGCCGCGCCGACCACATCTTCATTGAAGAACTGCGCAAGGCCGACTGGTACCACAAGGTCAGCCAGGCGTTCGTGGTGTTCCAGCCGGTGAAATCGGTTGGCGTTGTAGGCGATGGTCGTCGTTACGCCTGGGTTGTTGCGCTGCGTGCCGTAGAGACGATCGACTTCATGACAGCGCGTTGGGCACACCTGCCTTACGAACTGCTGGAGACGGTCAGCGGCCGTATCATCAATGAAATCGAAGGCATTTCGCGCGTGACGTATGACGTGTCGAGCAAGCCGCCGGCGACGATTGAGTGGGAATGATCCTGCAATAGCAGGTGAGTGCTGAATAACAGAACCCCGGCCTGGTGCCGGGGTTTTGTGTTTTTGGGGATGTCAGTGCCTGATCAAGCAGCCTATGGTTGGCCAGGATGCACGCGAGGCATGACTCGCGCGATGTCGGAGCTTTCCGAATACCGAGGCACTCACCCAGAGTTCGAGGCGGTAGGGGAGAAGATGATCTTCCCGGATTACGCTCAGCGCCGCGCAATATCCGAAAAGTAAAACTTATCCAGCGTATGCCGTGACTCGGTGTACTCGAACTGCCTCCCGTCCTGCAAAAACGTCTGGTTACTCACCACGATCACATGGCTTTGCCCATCGAGATCCAGATGCGCCTGGTCGTCCTTGCTGCGCGGCAGGGCTTCGATGGTGCGCTGTGCATAGCTGATCTGCAGCCCCAGCGTTTGCTCGATAAACGCGTAGATCGACTGCTCGGCAATCGAGTGGTCCAGGCCGGGGATCAGGTCGGCAACGAAGTGGTTGATGTCCAGGATCACGCGCTTGCCACCGATACGTCGTACGCGTTTGACGCGGGTGATCAGCGTGCCGGGCTCGGCTTCGATGTGTTGCAGCAAAGAACCTTCCAGCGGGATTTGGGTGAACTCGACGACGTCAGTGCGTACGTCATCGCCCAGGTCGGCGTGGGTCTCGTGAAAGCTGACGATGCCGCCCAACTGGAACTCGATCGGGTTGGGCGACAACACAAAGGTGCCCTTGCCATGGATTTTTTGCGCAAAGCCACGCTCCTGCAACTGCTCGATAGCGCGTCGCACGGTGCCACGGCTGGCCTGGTAGGCGTCCATCAGTTCGGTTTCGGAGGGAAGGCGCGTACCGCGTTGCAGGCGTTCGGTGGTGATGCTGGCAAGCAGATCCGTATAGATCTGGTTGTATTTGCTCATGAGATGGCTCTGTGCCTGGCTTGCATTCAAGGCAGGAACCTTAGTGGCAGAGGTGGGGTTTGTCCATTGGATAGCCGTGCAGGCGAGGGAAAAATCTGACAGTAAGCTCCCACATATAAACAAAAGTGTAACTCGTACAGACGAGTTGTTGATTTAACTCGTACAGACGAGTACTTTTCCCTCCTCGGCGTGCTGCCAATGACTGCCACCCATAAAAACAATCACAGTGGAAAACGAGCATGAGCCACGACTATTCGTCTACTGCCCGCGAGATTCTCGAGCACCTCGGGGGCCGCGATAACCTTGAGCAAGCTGCCCATTGCGTGACCCGCCTGCGCCTGGCGCTCAAGGACCCAAGCCTGGTCAACGGCAATGCGTTGAACCAGGTCGATCTGGTCAAGGGCTCGTTCTTTACCGGCGGCCTGTTCCAGGTGGTGATCGGCCCCGGCGAAGTGGAGAAGGTCTATGCCGCCCTGCGCGAACTGACCGGCCTGGCCGCCTCAACCATTGCCGACGTGAAGAAAGCCGGCGGCGACAAGACCAACCCCATGCAGCGTCTGGTGCGGGTGTTTTCCGATGTGTTCATGCCGATCCTGCCCGCGCTGATCATCGCCGGCCTGTTGATGGGCGTGAACAACCTGATGGGCGCCAAGGGCATGTTCATCGAAGGCAAGACGCTGCTGGAGGCCTACCCGAACCTGGATGGCCTGTGGAGCCTGATCAACCTGATGGCAAACACCTCGTTCGTGTTCCTGCCGGCGTTGGTGGGCTGGTCGGCAGCCAAGCGTTTTGGCGGCAGTGAAATCCTCGGCATTGTGCTGGGCCTGATGCTGGTGCACCCCGACCTGCTCAACGCCTGGAACTACGGCAAGGCGGTCGCCGGCCTCGACGGCCAGAGCCTGCCATACTTCGATATCTTCGGCTGGTTCCAGATCGAGAAGGTGGGTTATCAAGGGCAGATCCTACCGATCCTGATGGCCGCCTTCGTCATGAGCGTGATCGAAAAGTGGCTAAGGGCGCGGGTACCGAATGCCATTCAATTGCTGGTCGTGCCGATCACCACCATCGTTGTCACCGGCGTGCTGGCCCTGGCGATCATCGGCCCGGTCA
This sequence comes from Pseudomonas sp. W2Jun17, assembly GCF_023127795.1. Classification (NCBI taxonomy): domain Bacteria; kingdom Pseudomonadati; phylum Pseudomonadota; class Gammaproteobacteria; order Pseudomonadales; family Pseudomonadaceae; genus Pseudomonas; species Pseudomonas sp. W2Jun17. The sequence continues at coordinate 155,297 of NZ_SPKO01000040.1, forward strand.
CCCGCCACCTAGGCATCCTGATTACCGAAGGCCTGGTCACCCTGTTTGAGATTGCACCCATGATTGGCGGGGCGATTTTCGGCCTGCTGTATGCGCCATTGGTGATCACCGGTATGCACCACATGTTCCTGGCCGTCGACCTGCAGCTTATTTCGACCCAGGGCGGCACCTTTATCTGGCCAATGATCGTCATGTCCAACCTGGCACAGGGCAGCGCCGCATTGGGCGTGTTCTACATGACCCGCAATGCGCGGGACAAAAGCATGGCGTCCACCTCGGCAATTTCGGCTTATTTCGGCATCACCGAGCCGGCGATGTTCGGGGTGAATCTGCGCTTCAAGTTCCCGTTCTACGCCGCTCTGCTGGGCTCGGCGCTGGGCAGCATTTTCCTGTCGCTGAACAAGGTGACGGCTTCGGCCATCGGCGTCGGTGGCTTGCCCGGGTTTATCTCGATCGTGCCGAGTGCGATTCCGATGTTTGTGATCGGCATGATCGTGGCGATGGTCGTGCCGTTTGCGCTGACTTGCCTGTTGAGCATGAAGATCATTCGGCCTGGTTACCGGGTCGCCTGATCAATCGCCACCGGGGGCAAGCCAGCTCCCACAGGTTGAACGCATTTCAACTGTGGGAGCTGGCTTGCCTGCGATGAGGCCAGACGGGCCAGCACCCAACTCTACTGAAGGAACCCACCATGCAAACCTGGCAACACTCGGTGATCTACCAGATCTACCCCAAAAGCTTCCACAGCCACGCGGGTAACGCTACCGGTGACCTGCTGGGCATCGTCGACAAGCTCGACTACTTGCACTGGCTGGGCGTGGATTGCCTGTGGGTCACCCCGTTTTTGCGCTCACCCCAGCGCGACAACGGCTACGACATCAGCGATTACTACGCCATCGACCCCAGCTACGGGACCATGGCCGACTGCGACTTGCTGATCAGCGAAGCGGCCAAGCGCGGCATCAGGCTGATGCTCGACATCGTGGTCAACCACACCTCCGTCGAGCACGAGTGGTTCCAGCAGGCACGCAGCAGCCTCGACAACCCTTACCGCGACTTCTACATCTGGCGCGACCAGCCGAACAACTGGGAGTCCAAGTTCGGCGGCTCGGCCTGGGAATACGAAGCGCAGACTGGCCAGTACTACCTGCATCTGTTCGACCACACCCAGGCCGACCTCAATTGGGACAACCCCAAGGTGCGCGCCGAAGTGTTCAAGATGATGCGCTTCTGGCGTGACAAAGGCGTGGGTGGGTTCCGCCTGGACGTGATCAACCTGATCTCCAAGCCCGCCGATTTCCCCGAAGACACCAGCGACGGCCGCCGCTTCTACACCGACGGCCCGCATGTGCACGAGTACCTGCAGCAAATGCACCGCGAAGTCTTCGACGGCCATGACCTGATCAACGTGGGCGAGATGTCGTCCACCCGCCTGGAACACTGCATTCGCTACTCGAATCCGGCCTCGAAAGAGCTGTCGATGACCTTCAACTTCCATCACCTGAAAGTCGATTACCCCAACCTGCAAAAGTGGGTAAAGGCCGATTTCGATTTCCTGCAACTCAAGCAGATTCTCTCTGATTGGCAGACAGGCATGCAGGCCGGTGGCGGTTGGAACGCGCTGTTCTGGTGTAACCACGACCAGCCACGGGTGGTTTCGCGATTTGGTGATGACGGCGAATATCGCGTGGTCTCGGCCAAGATGCTTGCCACCGCGCTGCACTTCCTCCAGGGCACACCCTATGTGTACCAGGGCGAAGAACTGGGGATGACCAACCCGGGCTTTGACAGGATCGAACAATACCGCGATGTAGAAACCCTGAATATCTTCCGACTCAAGCGCGATGCGGGAGAGTCCGAAGCATCGAGCATGGCGGCGATCATGCAGAAGTCCCGCGACAACGGGCGTACGCCGATGCAGTGGAACAGCCAGGCCAATGCCGGTTTCAGTCGTGGCGAGCCCTGGATTGGCATCCCGGACAACGCCGCGCGCATCAATGTCGAAAGTCAGCTGGATGACCCGGACTCGGTGCTGCATCACTACCGAGCATTGATCGCCCTGCGGCGCCGCGAACCTCTGATCCAGCAAGGCGTTTATCGCCCGCTGCTGCAAGACCATTCCAAGGTTTGGGCCTACCTGCGTGAAGGCCAGGGCGAGCGCCTGCTGGTGCTCAACAACTTCTACGGCACGCCGTGCGAAATCCAATTGCCCGATCAGGTGATCAACGCGGCGTGCGAACAACGTTTGCTGATCAGCAACTACCCCGACTGCCCGGTGCGCACGAGCACGGTGGTGTTGCGCCCTTACGAATCGTTTGTGCTGCACCTCAAGGGCTAAGCCGCCCTACGGGCGATCGCGTCACGCAAGACAGTAAGAAATAACAATAAAAATAAAAGGAGCGCTTCATGAAAACAAAAATAAAGCTGGGTCTTATCGCCTCTTGCCTCGCTGCGCCGTTTGGCGCCCAGGCTCTGGAATTCGCCGGTTACTTGCGCAGCGGCGCAGGCACATCGACGGGCAGTGGCAAGCAGCAATGCTTCCAACTACCGGGGGCGCAAACCAAGTACCGCTTGGGCAACGAATGCGAGCAATACGCTGAGCTGGAATTGCGCCAGGACCTGCTGACCCTCGATGACGGGTCGGTGTTCAGCGTCGATGCCATGGCTTCCCTCTACAACCAGTACGACCGCGCCCTGAAATTCCAGGGCGAAAACAACGGTTCGGCGCGTATGCCGCAGATGTACGCGCAATGGTCCAACCTGCCCAGCCTCAATGGCGGTTCGCTGTGGGCCGGGCGGCGTTACTACAAGCGTAACGACATCCATATTTCCGACTTCTACTACTGGAACCAGAGCGCCACCGGAGGCGGAATCGAGGACGTGCTGATCGGCGGCTTGAAATACAGCTACGCGCTGTCACGCAAGGACAACCTGTACCAGAAGGAATACGCCACCCGTCACGACTTCAACGTCGCAGGTTTCAATACCAACCCTGGCGGCGAGCTGGAGCTTGGCTTGAGCTACATCGCCAAGGCTGGCGGGCGTGACGCCAACAGCGGATGGGCGCTGACCGCGCAGCATGTACAAGCTGCATTCCTGGGGGGCAAGAACAAGTTTGCCCTCCAGTACGGCGAAGGCCCAGGTACCGGCCTGGGCTATACCGGCAATACCGCGTTGGACAGGAGCAGCAAAAGCTACCGGGTAGTGGAGTTCTTCGACTGGCAGGTGACCCCGCGTTTCGGCGGGCAAGTTGAAGCGGTGTACCAGAAAGACGTGCGCCCAGGGCGCCAGGACCAGAATTGGATCTCCCTCGGCGTGCGCCCGGCGTATGCCATCAGCGAGCAATTCAAACTGGTCGCTGAGCTGGGTCACGATCAGGTTGACGCCACGGGGGGCACGCGCAAGTTGAGCAAATTCACGTTCGCTCCGACCTGGTCGCCCAAAGGTCCTGAGTTCTGGGCTCGGCCGGAAGTGCGGTTGTATTACACCTATGCGTCCTGGAACCAGGCGGCCAAGCGTGCGGCCAATGAGCTGGCGGCGGGTTCGGCATTATCTGATACCGGTGCCTATGGCACTGCGCGGCATGGCTCGAACATGGGTGTACAAGTCGAGTACTGGTGGAAGTAATTCGGTAGCTCCCAATGATCTTTAAAAAACACAACAACAGGTGAAGTCATGACCCCATCTAAACCCCTGACACTGCTGGCGCCCCTGTCCGGGGTCCTGCTGGCGCTGGATCAGGTACCCGACCCGGTATTTTCCGGTCGCGTGATCGGCGACGGGCTGTGCATCGACCCGATCTCGCAGACGCTCTGCGCGCCGTTGGCCGGGGTGATCAGCAACATTCAGGACAGCGGTCATGCGGTCAGTGTCACCGACGACAACGGCGTGCAGGTGTTGCTGCATATCGGTCTGGACACCGTGAACCTGGCTGGCCAGGGCTTCACCCGTCTGGTCGAGGAAGGCCAGCGGGTGGAGGCTGGGCAGCCGCTGATAGAGTTCGATGCCGACTATGTGGCGCTCCATGCACGCAGTCTGCTGACCTTGATGCTGGTGGTGAGCGGCGAGCCGTTTGAGCTGTTGGTGGCAGACCGGGCGTTGGTCGAGGCCGGCCAGCCACTGTTGCGAGTATCGCCCGGGCAGGTATCTGCCGAGCTGGATGAGGAGGAGGGTAACGCGCTGTTCTCCAAGCCACTGACTGTGCCCAACGCTCATGGCTTGCACGCCCGGCCTGCGGCGGTGCTTGCCCAGGCGGCGAAAGGGTTCAACTCGAGCATTTACCTGCACAAGCAAACCCAGAGTGCGAATGCCAAGTCCCTGGTGGCGATCATGGCGCTGCAGACCTGCCAGGGCGACAGCGTGCAGGTGAGCGCGGCGGGCGAAGATGCCGAGGCGGCGATCCAGGCCCTGGTGGCGTTATTGCTCGACGGCTGTGGCGAGACCTTGCCGGTAGCGGTCGAGAAAATCAACACGCCCGCCGCGCCGGCGTCCTCGGCCACCGTGTTACGAGGTGTCTGCGCATCGCCGGGCTCGGCGTTCGGCCAGGTCGTCCAAGTGGCTGAGACGGCGCTCGATATTCCCGAAGCTGGCGTCGGAGAAGCCTTTGAGCGGGCCGCATTGGCGCGCGGCCTACGGGCGGCAAGCGAGGCGCTGCAAGACTTGCAAGCCAAGGCGGCCGGCAGTGCCCAAGCCGAAATTTTCCGCGCTCATCAGGAATTGCTTGAAGATCCAACCCTGCTGGAACAAGCCTATAGCCTGCTGGCCGAGGGCAAGAGTGCCGCCTTTGCCTGGAACCGCGCCACAGTGGCGACCGCCCAACTCTTCGAGGGCTTGGGTAAGGCACTGCTCGCTGAACGTGCAGCGGACTTGGCCGATGTTGGTCAGCGCGTACTCAAGTTGATCCTGGGCATGCCCGAGCGATCCATGGAGCTGCCGGAGTGCGCCATCCTGGTCGCCGAGCAACTGACACCCTCACAAACCGCCGGCCTGGATACCGGTAAAGTCCTGGGCTTCGTCACGGTCGCCGGTGGCGCTACCAGTCATGTGGCAATCCTTGCCCGCGCGCTGGGCCTGCCCTCTGTTTGCGGGGTGCCGAGCCAGGTATTGGCCTTGGCCAACGGCAAACGGGTACTGCTCAATGCCGACAAAGGCGAGCTGCATCTGGAGCCGGACCTGGCTGAAATCGAACAATTGCAGGCGGTTCGCCAACAGCAAAAGCTGCGACTGCAACGTGAGGTGGCACAGGCCTCACGGGCGGCGGTCACCCGCGATGGGCATCACGTTGAAGTCACCGCCAATGTCGCCTCGTTGCAGGAAGTGGAGCAGTCCCTGACCCTGGGCGGGGAAGGCGTGGGCCTGCTGCGTTCGGAGTTCCTCTACCTGGACCGTAACCGCGCCCCGAGCGCCGAAGAACAGGCTGGCACTTACAGCGCCATCGCTCGCGCCCTGGGCACCGAGCGCAATCTGGTGGTGCGCACCCTGGATGTGGGCGGCGACAAACCCTTGGCCTATGTGCCGATGGAGAGCGAGACCAACCCGTTCCTTGGCCTGCGCGGTATTCGCCTGTGCCTGGAGCGCCCCGAACTGCTGCGTGAACAGCTGCGCTCGATCCTTGCCAGTGCAGGCTTGGCGCGACTGCATATCATGTTGCCGATGGTCAGCCTGCTGTCGGAGCTGCACCTGGCGCGCAAGATGCTCGAAGAAGAGGCATTGGCGCTTGGGCTGACCGAGTTACCGAAGCTGGGCATCATGATCGAAGTCCCCAGCGCAGCGCTGATGGCGGATGTGTTTGCGCCCCATGTGGATTTCTTCTCCATCGGCACCAACGACCTGACCCAATACACCCTCGCCATGGACCGCGACCACCCGCGTCTGGCCAGCCAGGCCGACAGTTTCCACCCGGCGGTACTGCGCCTGATCGACATCACGGTCAAAGCGGCCCATGCCCACGGCAAGTGGGTGGGGGTATGTGGTGCGCTGGCCTCCGAAACAGTGGCAGTGCCGGTATTGATCGGGCTCGGTGTGGATGAGCTGTCGGTGAGCGTGCCGCTGATCCCGACCATCAAGGCCACCGTGCGTGAGCTGGACCTGCACGATTGCCAGATCATCGCCCGCCAGGTGCTGGGCCTGGAAGAAGCCAATCAAGTGCGTGAGGCCCTGCGCCTGTACCACGCGGCCACCGTTGAAACCTCATCTGTCGTGGAGCACTGAGCATGTTCGAGAAATTGCAGCGGGCGTTCTGGAAAGCCCTGACGCCTGATTTGGTGGCGGAGACGGTTGCCACACCGACACCGAGCCTGTTGTCGGCCGAGGTGCTGAGTGCATTGGGCGGGGAGGGGAACGTTACGTCACAGCAGCGCGTGGCGCTGACGCGTGTGAGGGTGCAATTGAAGGAGGTGGGTGGGTTGGATGAGTCGGCGTTGAAGGCTGCGGGTGTACCCGCAGTAATGGTACTGCCGGGCGGCGTGGTCCATCTGCTCACCGGCCTCTAAGCCAAGCGCAGATCAAAATGTGGGAGGGGGCTTGCTCCCGATAGCGGTGGATCAGTCACTGTAGTAGTGACTGACACCATGCTATCGGGAGCAAGCCCCCTTGTGGTGTTTGGGGAAAATCGCCTTTACAACTGCGGGCTGTCCTGCGGCGGCTTGGTCTTGTCCACACCCGGCACATGCAGGTTGCCTTCCACCACCTGGTTGCCTTCCAGCTGCGGCTGGGTCACCCAGGTAAGAATGTCGTAGTAACGCCGGATGTTCGCTACAAAATGTACCGGCTCCCCGCCACGCGCATAACCATAGCGGGTCTTGCTGTACCACTGCTTCTGCGACAAGCGCGGCAGCATCTTCTTCACGTCCAGCCACTTGTTCGGGTTCAGGCCTTCTTTCTTGGCCAGGATACGTGCATCGTCCAGATGACCGGTGCCGACGTTATAGGCGGCGAGGGCAAACCAGGTGCGGTCGGGCTCGGCGATCTTGTCGTCCAGCTCATCCTTGATCCTGGCCAGGTACTTGGCGCCGCCCATGATGCTCTGCTTGGGGTCCAGGCGGTTGGACACGCCCATGGCTTGGGCGGTGTTCTGGGTCAGCATCATCAGGCCGCGCACGCCGGTCTTGGAGGTGACCGTCGGTTGCCACAGCGATTCCTGGTAGCCGATGGCTGCCAGCAGCCGCCAATCGACTTTCTCTGCCTTGGCATAGGCACGAAAGTGCTTCTCGTACTTGGGCAGGCGTTGTTGCAGATGCTGGGCAAAGGTATAGGCGCCCACATAGCCGAGTACGTCGACATGTCCGTAATAGCGGTCTTTCAGACGCTGCAACGTGCCGTTCTTCTCGACCTTGTCCAGGTAGCTGTTGATTTCGTTGAGCAGGCTGTTGTCGTCGCCTGCCGCCACGGCCCAGCTTTGGTTGCTGGCATTGCCGAGGTCGAACGCCACGCGCACATTGGGAAAGTACACCTGGTTCATGGCGACTTCGTTGGAGTCCACCAGGGTCAGGTCGATCTGCCCCTCGTCGACCATGCGCAGCAGATCGACTACTTCAACGGCGTCGGACTCTTCGTATTCGATTGCAGGATTCTGTTTCTTCAGCGCCGCAAGCTGTTCGGCGTGGGTGCTGCCCTTGAGCACCATGATCTTCTTGCCCGCCAGATCGGCTGCATTGGTGGGGCGTGATTGGCCGTTGCGATAGATGATCTGCGGGGTCACTTCCAGGTACGGGTGGGAAAAACGCACCTGCTGCTGGCGCTGTTCGCTGCTGACCAGGCCGGCGGCGGCCAGAACCGGGCCGTTGGGTTTGCCCAGCTGACCGAACAGGTCATCGAGGTTGTCGGCGGTCTCGATTTCCAGCTTCACGCCCAACTCGTCGGCAAAACGCTTGACCAGTTCATATTCGAACCCGGTCTCACCGTTACGGTCCTGGAAATACGTGGCCGGACTGTTCCGGGTGACCACCCGCAATACGCCATCCTCCTTGATTCGCTCAAGCGTGCTGGGCTTATCAACACAGGCACTGAGCGTCAGGAAGAGCAGGGTGGCGATGAGCCATTTGACCCATCGCGGGCGCAAAACAGTTGGGGAGAACATCTGCGCAGTATACGCAAACGGCCCGTGGCGCCATATCTCGACAGCGCTGCACTTGTCTGCTAGCGCGGTTAAAACTGTGCTGCAGCCCGCAGAAACGCGGCCTGGAGCGCCATTGTGACGGTTAAAATAACTGCCCTCGACACCGCGGATTTCCTGCCGATGCCGTGCAAACCCTGCCAACTGACGTTCGGCAGCGGCCACCGGTGCCGTTTCGGGTGCCGTTGGCGAAGGTTTACGCTAGAATGCACGGCCTCAAAGCACACCCCTTCCCGAGGCTGTCCCGAAGATGTTGATCCTGCGCGGCGCTCCTGCCCTTTCTGCCTTTCGCCACAGCAAACTCCTTGAGCAACTGAGCCAGAAGGTTCCAGCTGTTACAGGCCTGTACGCTGAATTTGCTCACTTCGCCGACGTTACCGGCGTCTTGACCGCCGACGAACAGCAAGTGCTGGCACGCCTTCTGAAGTACGGCCCAAGCGTTCCCGTTCAAGAGCCGACTGGCCGCTTGTTCCTGGTTCTGCCGCGGTTCGGCACCATCTCGCCCTGGTCGAGCAAGGCCAGTGACATCGCCCGCAACTGCGGCCTGGATAAAATCCAGCGCCTGGAGCGTGGGATCGCCTTTTACGTCGCTGGCCAGTTCAGCGATGCCGAAGCCGAGCTGATCGCCAGCAGCCTGCATGACCGCATGACCCAGATCATCGTCAGCCAGCTGGAGCAGGCTGCCGGCCTGTTCAGCCACGCTGAGCCCAAGCCGCTGACCGCGATTGACGTGCTCGGCGGCGGCCGCGCCGCCCTCGAGAAGGCCAACACCGAGCTGGGCCTGGCCCTGGCCGAAGACGAGATCGACTACCTGGTCAACGCCTTCACCGGCTTGAAGCGCAACCCCCACGACATCGAACTGATGATGTTCGCCCAGGCCAACTCCGAGCACTGCCGTCACAAGATCTTCAACGCCAGTTGGGATATCGACGGCCAAAGCCAGGAAAAAAGCCTCTTCGGCATGATCAAGAACACCTACGTGATGCACAGCGAAGGCGTTCTGTCGGCTTACAAGGACAACGCCTCGGTCATCGTCGGCTCCGTCGCCGGTCGCTTCTTCCCGGACCCGGAAACCCGCCAGTACGGCGCGGTGCAGGAGCCGGTGCACATCCTGATGAAGGTTGAAACCCACAACCACCCGACCGCGATTGCCCCGTTCCCGGGCGCAGCCACCGGTTCCGGCGGCGAAATCCGTGACGAAGGCGCCACCGGCCGTGGCGCCAAGCCCAAGGCGGGCCTCACCGGTTTTACCGTGTCCAACCTGCAGATCCCGGGCTTCGAACAGCCGTGGGAAGTGCCGTACGGCAAGCCTGAGCGCATCGTCACCGCGCTGGACATCATGATCGAAGGCCCCCTGGGCGGCGCCGCGTTCAACAACGAATTCGGGCGTCCGGCGCTGACCGGTTACTTCCGTACCTTCGAACAATCCATCACCACCCCGCGTGGCGATGAAGTGCGCGGTTACCACAAGCCGATCATGTTGGCCGGCGGCATGGGCAACATCCGTGAAGAACACGTCAAGAAAGGCGAGATCCTGGTCGGCTCCAAGCTGATCGTGCTCGGCGGCCCGGCGATGTTGATCGGCCTGGGCGGCGGCGCGGCTTCCTCCATGGCCACCGGCACCAGCTCGGCAGACCTGGACTTTGCTTCCGTACAGCGCGAAAACCCTGAGATGGAACGCCGCTGCCAGGAAGTCATCGACCGTTGCTGGCAATTGGGCGACAAGAACCCGATCAGCTTCATCCACGACGTCGGCGCCGGCGGTTTGTCCAACGCCTTCCCGGAACTGGTCAACGATGGCGACCGCGGTGGCCGTTTCGAACTGCGCAACATTCCAAACGACGAGCCGGGCATGGCCCCGCACGAAATCTGGAGCAACGAATCCCAGGAACGCTACGTGTTGGCGGTCGGTCCTGAAGACTTCGCACGCTTCCAGGCCATCTGCGAACGTGAGCGTTGCCCGTTTGCCGTGGTCGGCGAAGCCACTGCCGAGCCGCAGCTGACGGTTACCGATAGCCACTTCGGCAACAGCCCGGTAGACATGCCGCTGGAAGTGCTGCTGGGCAAAGCCCCGCGCATGCACCGTTCGGCGGTACGTGAAAACGAACTGGGCGATGATTTCGACCCAAGCACGCTGGAGCTGGCCGACAGCATTGAGCGCGTGCTGCACCACCCGGCCGTGGCGAGCAAAAGCTTTTTGATCACCATCGGCGACCGCACCATCACTGGCCTGGTTGCCCGTGACCAAATGGTTGGCCCATGGCAGGTGCCGGTGGCCGACGTTGCCGTCACCGCCACCAGCTTCGACGTGTATACCGGTGAAGCCATGGCCATGGGCGAGCGCACGCCGCTGGCCCTGCTGGACGCACCGGCGTCGGGCCGCATGGCCATTGGTGAAACCCTCACCAACATCGCCGCCTCGCGTATCGGCAAGCTGTCCGACATCAAACTGTCGGCCAACTGGATGTCCGCTGCCGGCCACCCCGGTGAAGATGCGCGCCTGTACGACACCGTCAAGGCTGTCGGCATGGAGCTGTGCCCGGAACTGGGTATCACCATTCCGGTGGGCAAGGACTCCATGTCCATGGCCACTCGTTGGAATGATGAAGGCACCGACAAGAGCGTCACCTCGCCACTGTCGCTGATCGTCACCGGTTTCGCACCGGTCACCGACATCCGCCAGACCCTGACCCCGCAACTGCGCATGGACAAGGGCACCACCGACCTGATCCTGATCGACCTGGGACGTGGCCAGAACCGCATGGGTGCCTCGATCCTGGCGCAGACCCATGGCAAGTTGGGCAAACAGGCACCGGACGTCGATGACGCCGAAGACCTGAAAGCCTTCTTCGCCGTGATCCAGGGCCTCAACGCCGACGGTCACCTGCTGGCTTACCACGACCGTTCCGACGGTGGTTTGCTGACCAGCGTTGTCGAAATGGCCTTCGCCGGTCACTGCGGCCTGAATATCGTGCTCGACAGCGTTGCCGAGGATGCTGCCGAAATCAACGGCATCCTGTTCAACGAAGAGTTGGGCGCCGTGATCCAGGTTCGCCAGGACGCGACTCCGGACGTACTCGCACAATTCAGCGCTGCCGGCCTTGCCGAATGCGTGGCGGTGATTGGCCAGCCGATCAACAACGGCGAAGTCAATATCTCGTTCAACGGCGACACGGTCTTTACCGGTCAGCGCCGCTTGCTGCAACGCCAGTGGGCCGAGACCAGCTACCAGATCCAGCGCCTGCGCGACAACGCCGACTGCGCCGAGCAGGAATTCGACGTGATCCTGGAAGAAGACAACCCGGGCCTGAGCACCATGCTCAGCTTCGACGTCAACCAGGACATCGCCGCGCCTTACATCAAGAAGGGCATTCGCCCACAGGTTGCCGTACTGCGTGAGCAGGGCGTCAACGGTCAGGTGGAAATGGCCGCGGCGTTCGATCGCGCCGGTTTCAATGCGATTGACGTGCACATGAGCGATATCCTCGCCGGTCGCGTTGATCTCAACGAGTTCAAAGGCCTGGTGGCCTGCGGTGGTTTCTCCTACGGCGACGTGCTGGGTGCCGGTGAAGGCTGGGCCAAGTCGGCCCTGTTCAACAGCCGTGCTCGCGATGCGTTCCAAGGCTTCTTCGAACGCAACGACAGCTTCACCCTGGGTGTGTGCAACGGTTGCCAGATGATGTCCAACCTCAGCGAACTGATCCCGGGCAGCGAGTTCTGGCCGCACTTTGTGCGCAACCGTTCCGAGCAGTTCGAAGCCCGTGTCGCCATGGTGCAGGTGCAGGAGTCCAACTCGATCTTCCTGCAAGGCATGGCCGGTTCGCGTATGCCAATCGCCATCGCCCACGGTGAAGGCCATGCCGAGTTCGCCAGCGAAGAAGCGCTGCTTGAAGCCGACCTGTCCGGCACCGTGGCCCTGCGTTTCGTCGACAACCACGGCAAGGTCACCGAAAGCTACCCGGCCAACCCGAACGGCTCGCCACGCGGCATTACCGGCCTCACCAGCCGCGACGGCCGCGTGACCATCATGATGCCGCACCCGGAGCGCGTATTCCGCGCCGTGCAGAACTCGTGGCGCCCGGAAGAGTGGAACGAAGACGGCGCCTGGATGCGCATGTTCCGCAACGCGCGTGTGTGGGTGAACTAAGGCCGTGTACAAGCTCGCCTTCTTCGTGCCCGACAGCCATGTGGAGACGGTGAAAACCGCCGTCTTCGCAGCCGGCGGCGGGCGCATCGGCGACTACGACAGCTGCGCCTGGCAAGTGCTGGGCCAGGGCCAATTCCGCGCGTTGGACGGCAGTCAGCCGTTTATCGGGCAGGTCGGCCAGGTTGAAGTGGTTGAGGAATGGAAGGTTGAGCTGGTGGTGGCGGATGAGTTGATTGTGGCTGTTGTGGCTGCCTTGAAACTCAGTCATCCGTATGAGACACCGGCGTATGAGGTGTGGCAGTTGGCGGATTTTTGATCGGCTGGCTGCATAAACAAGAAACCCGCTGGGCTAGTTTGGTCAGCGGGTTTTTTGTTGGCTGTAAGTGCCAATCGCAGGCAAGCCAGCTCCCACATTTGACCCCGTTGTCAGACCGTACATCAATCCCATGTGGGAGCTGGCTTGCCTGCGATGGCGTCGGTGCAAGCGCCTCAGACCTTTCCGACAAGCCTTTCAGGTTGTCCGTCGGAACTCGCACAACTAACCTTCTCGAGTCGCTGCCAATTCAGTGACCGGGACTGCAAGCCTGAAAAATCACTAGGAGCCTATTCCATATGGAGTTTAATGATGATCAGCGACAACTTGCTAACTGGTTCAATCTCATCTCAAGCCGAGTCCCGCCAAGCTGGTGATTTACCGTCCGACCAGATCTTCACCGTAATACCCAGTCTGAACAGCGAAACCCTGCTCGCCAATGCTTCCCAAGACCTGGCATCCGTGCAGGCACTGGCGGGTCATCTGGCTTTTGATGTCGACGGTCCGCAGCGTGATGCCGTGCTGGGGATTCATCGGATGGTGGAGGGTATTCAGTTGATGGTGGATCGGGTGCTGGATTTAGTTGAGGTGCCTGAGCAGAAGTAATCAGGCGCCTGTGAGGGCCAATCGGGAGCAAGTCGAATCGTCGCACCGCCCCTCCCACATTTTGAATGGCGAACACATTTCAAATGTGGGAGGGGCGGTGCGACGATTCGACTTGCCCCCGATGAGGCCAGAAAAGCCACTACAGCTCTAAACCCTGGCGCCGACCTCACGGCCACTGACCAACCGCTCCAACGCCTCACCCAAGCCAGAGGCCTTGTCACCAACCAACAAGTGCCAAACACCGCTCTCAAGCTGACTCACACCTTGGCAACCGAGCGCAGTGAGCTGAGCTTCAGACAACCCCGAATCATCCCCCAACTCCACCCGCAACCGGGTCATCGCCACAGCTTCCAGCTGGCGCAAATTCCCTCGGCCACCCAGCGCATTCAGCCATTGCTCGGCCTCTTGCACATTCACCGTCAGGGGCTTATCCACAGGTGCAACCGCTACAGGCGCTGCAACAAACCCTGGCATGGCCAAACGAATTTCATCAGCAATGCTATCGGCCATCGGCCCAACCACCACCTGCAAACTCCCGCCGTTACCCGGGCGCACTACAGCCATGGCGCCCAGTGCTTTCAGTTCAGCATCCACCGCCTTGTTGCGATCAACCATGTCCAACCGCAGCCGCGTGGTGCATGCACCCACACTCAGCAAGTTCTCTGCACCACCCAGCGCCTGGATATATGCCGTGGCACGCTGGTTATCACTCATCGCTTCAGCCTGCACCACCTGGATATCTTCACGCCCCGGTGTCTTGAGGTTAAAGCGGCGGATGCAGTAGCTGAACACCGTGTAGTAGATCACCGAGTAGGCCAGGCCCACCGGTACCACCAGCCAGCCATTGGTGGACTTGCCCCAACCCAGCACCATGTCGATAAACCCACCGGAGAAGGTAAACCCGAGGTGGATATTCAACATATTGGTGACTGCCATCGACAGGCCCGTCAGCACGGCATGGATCAGGTACAGGAACGGTGCCAGGAACATGAAGGCAAATTCAATTGGTTCAGTCACCCCGGTCAAAAACGAAGTCAGCGCCATCGACAGAAAGATCCCGCCCATGACTTTACGGCGCTCTGGCAACGCATTGCGGTACATCGCCAGGCACGCAGCCGGCAGGCCGAACAGCATCACCGGGAACATGCCGGTCATGAACTGGCCGCCTTTCGGGTCGCCGGCAAAGTAGCGGGTCAGGTCGCCGGTCACCACCGCGCCGGTTGCCGGGTCGGTAAACGTGCCGAACACGAACCACGCCATATTGTTGAGGATGTGATGCAACCCGGTGACGATCAGCAGGCGGTTGAACACGCCAAACACGAACGCACCCAGGCTGCCGCTTTCCATCAACAACACGCCAAAGCTGTTGATGCCGTGCTGGATCGGCGGCCAGATCAGACCGAAGATCACGCCCAGGCCCACCGCCGAAAAACCGGTGACAATCGGCACAAAGCGTCGCCCACCAAAGAACGCCAGGTACTCCGGCAGCTTGATGTCCTTGAAGCGGTTATACAGCCCGCCCGCCATCAGGCCACTGGCGATACCGGCGAGCATGCCCATGTTGATGGTGGTATCCATCACCTTGAGGGTCGAGATCATCACCAGGTAGCCAATCGCCCCGGCCAGGCCGGCGGTGCCGTTGTTGTCGCGGGCAAAGCCCACGGCGATGCCGATGGCGAAGATCAGCGCCAGGTTGGCGAAGATCGCCTGCCCGGCATCGTGCATCACCGCGATGTTGAGCAAGTCGGTGTCGCCCAGGCGCAGCAAGAGGCCGGCGATTGGCAGGATCGCAATCGGCAGCATCAGGGCGCGGCCCAGGCGTTGCAGGCCTTCGATAAAGTGTTGGTACATGGCGTGTCTCCCTATTCTTGTTGTTTTCAGCTCAGCGGCCAGTGGTGTTGACAGGCTTGGCGAACGGCCTTGGCACTGCTCAGGTCGAGCAGCTCAAGGCTCAGTTGCCGGCATTGCGCCGCGTCCAGGTGGCGGACGCGGTCCTTGATTTCGCCGATCTGCGGCGGGCTTACCGACAGCTCACTGACCCCCAGGCCGACCAGTACTGGCGTGGCCAGTGGGTCAGACGCCAAGGCACCGCACACGCCGACCCAACGCCCGTGTTTCGCCGCACCGGTGCAGGTTTGGGCGATCAGCCGCAGCAAGGCAGGATGCAGCGCATCAACGCGGGCGGCCAAGCCTGCGTGGTCGCGGTCCATCGCCAGGGTGTACTGGGACAGGTCATTGGTGCCGATGGATAAAAAGTCCGCGTGTTCGGCCAACTGCTCGGCCATCAGCGCGGCGGCGGGCACTTCGATCATCACGCCCAGCTCGGGGCGCTGCGTCAGCTCCAGCTCCACGCACAGTTCATCCAGGCGCTGGCGAATCTGTAGCAGTTCATCCACCTCGCTGACCATCGGCAACAGGATGCGGCAGCGCGCCAACGGCGAGACTTGCAGCAGGGCGCGCAGTTGCTGGTCGAGCAGTTCAGGGCGCACCTGGGCCATGCGAATACCGCGCAGGCCCAGCACCGGGTTCGCCTCGACGGGCAGCGGCAGGTAATCGAGCTGCTTGTCGCCACCCACATCGATGGTGCGGATGATCACCGACTTGTCACCCATGGCATCCAGCACGGCCTGATAAGCTTGGCGTTGCTCCTGCTCATCCGGCGCGGTACGGCGGTCGACGAACAGAAATTCAGTGCGCAGCAGGCCGACGCCATCGGCGCCGTTGTCAAACGCCACCTGGGCTTCGGCGCTGGAGGCGACATTCGCCGCCACTTCAACCGTCACGCCGTCGGTGGTGAGTGCCGGTTGCCGGGCTTGGGCCTGTTGTTGCTGGCGTCGTAATTTCTGTGTTTCGCGAATCTGGTGAACTTCGGCGTGGCGCGCTTCACTGGGGGCCAGTTCCAGGCGGCCGTTGGCGGCATCGAGCACTACCCGTTGGCCTTGGGGCACATCAAGCACTTCATTGCCCAGGGCGACGAGACACGGCAGGCCTTTGCCCCGGGCCAAAATCGCCACATGGGAGGTCGCACCGCCTTCGGCCATGCAGATGCCAGCGGCGTGTTGCGCGCTCAGTTGCAGCAAGTCCGAAGGTGTCAGCTCATGGGCACTGACAATCGCCCCCGCCGGCAATTCGAAATGCCAGGCTTCACCCAGCAACGCACGCAGCACCCGTTGTTGAAGGTCTCGCAGGTCATTGGCGCGCTCGGCAAACAGTGGTTTGCCCAACGCCAGCAGCACGGCGCATTGGGCCTGGATCGCATCACGCCAGGCATGGGTGGCGGCGCTGCCTTGTTCGATGGCAGCGGTGGCTGCGTCGAGTAATGCCGGGTCTTCCAGCAGGGCGAGGTGGGCGGCGAAGATCTCTTCTTCTTCGACGTTCTTGCGTTGGCGCGCCTGGCCCAGCGTACTGCGGATTTCGCCGCGCACTTGCTCAAGGGCGGCATCCAGGCGTTGCAGTTGTTCGTCGACGCTATGATTGCCGCTGTCTTGCGGCAGTTCGATGCCCGTCAGGCGGAACAATGGCCCACATACCAGACCGGGTGCCGCGCATACGCCTTGCAGCACATTGGCTTCGGTATTCGCCCGGCGTGGCGTGGCGGCGACTGGTGCGTGGTGTTCCTCGTAAACCGCCACCGACAACGCGGCGACCAGGGCCTGCAACGCCGCCTCGCAATCTTTGCCGCGAGAGGTCACCCGTACCTCGTCACCTTCGCCAATACCCAGCCCCATCAGGCCGATCAGGCTGTCGCAAGCCGCGGTCTTATCACCGAAGTGCAGCTGCGATTGGCTGCTGAAGCCCTGGGCAGTCTTGCGGATCAGCGCGGCAGGGCGCGCATGCAAGCCGCCACGGTGGCTGATGCGCACCGTGGCGCTCACTTGCGCGACCGAGTTATCCACAGCGGTTTGAACCGGTGCGGATGTACGCAGGGCAATCCGCATCAGTGATTCACCGAGCTTCACGGTCTTGCTCGCGATGGGTTGCAGTTCGAAGCGGTCACTGTTGGTCAGGATGATCAGGCTCACCAGGCTTTTGCACTGGCGCGCAATGCGGTCCAGGTCAAACTGCACCAACGGCTGGCCCTCGCTCACCCGTGCGCCATCCTTCACCAGCAAGGCAAAGCCTTCGCCATTGAGCTCCACGGTGTCGATGCCCACGTGCATCAGCACTTCGGCACCGTTGTCGGCGCGGATGGTCAATGCATGACCGGTGCGGGCGACATGGATGATCACGCCGTCACAGGGCGCGTGCAGGCAATCGTTCAACGGGTCGATGGCAATCCCGTCCCCCATGGCGCCGCTGGCGAACACTTCGTCGGGGACGCTGTTCAGGGCCAGCACCGGCCCACTCAAGGGGGCGCTTAAGGTCAATGGATTATTGTTGTTGGGCATGGGCACGGTACTCATCAGGAAAACGCCGCTTTAGTGCGTACGGGTGACTTTGCTCAGGTGGCGCGGCTGGTCCGGGTCCATGCCCCGTGCCTCAGCCAGGCCGGCGGCCATCACGTAGAAGCTCTGGATCGCCAGGATCGGGTCCAGGCTCGGGTGTTCGGCGCGACTAAGGGTCAGGTCGCGTTCGGCGATATCGTCCGGTGCGGCCAGCAGCACGCGGGCGCCGCGTTGGCGCATATCGGCGGCCAGGCTCAACAGGCCGGGCTGCTCGGCGCCGCGTGGGGCGAACACCAGTAGCGGGTAGTTTTCGTCGATCAAGGCCATCGGCCCGTGGCGTACCTCGGCGCTGCTGAAGGCTTCGGCCTGGATCGCCGAGGTTTCCTTGAGCTTGAGCGCTGCTTCCTGGGCGATGGCAAACCCGGCGCCGCGGCCGATTACCATTAATTGCTGGCAGTCGCGCAGGGCCTCGATGGCTTGGGTCCAATCTTGCCGGGCGGCTTCACGCAAACCGTCGGGCAGCGCCTGGCGGGCTTGGAGCAACTCGGTTTCCTGGTTCCAGTGGCCGATCAATTGCGCGCTGGCGCTGAGGGTGGCGATAAAGCTCTTGGTTGCGGCCACGCTTTGTTCCGGGCCGGCGCACAGTGGCACGTGGAATTCACAGGCGGCTTCCAGCGGCGAGTCTTCGGCGTTCACCAGCGAGATGCTCAGGGCGCCGCGCTTGCGCAGCAGTCGCAGGCTGTTGACCAGGTCCGGGCTCTGCCCCGACTGGGAGAACCCAAACGCCACCTGGCCGCTGACTTTCATCGGCGCCTGCAACAGGGTCACCACCGACATCGGCAACGACGCCACCGGGATGCCCACATGCTGCATGGCCAGGTAGGCGAAGTAGCTGGCGGCGTGGTCGGAGCTGCCGCGGGCAATGGTCATCGCCACTTGCGGCGGCTGGCGACGCAGGCGACCGGCAACTTCTTCCAGCAGCGGGTTCAGGCGTTGCAGTTGTGCCGCGACGGCGTCGCAGGAGGCCAGGGCCTCTTCAAGCATTTTTGAAGTCAATGGTTTCTCCTTCGACCATTACGTCGGTGAGTGTCAGGGAGCGGTCCAGGCGCACGCAGTCGGCAAAGCTGCCGGGTTGCAGGCGGCCGCGTTCTTCCAGGCCCAGATAGTCCGCAGGAAATTGCGACAGGCGTTGTGAGGCTTCGCTGATGGGCAGGCCGATTTTCACCAGGTTGCGCAGCGCCTGGTCCATGGTCAGCGTGCTGCCGGCCAGGGTGCCGTCGGCCAGGCGTACGCCACCCAGGCATTTGGTCACGGTGTGGCTGCCCAGCTTGTATTCGCCATCGGGCATACCGGCGGCGGCGGTGGAATCGGTCACGCAGTACAGGCATGGGATCGAGCGCAGGGCCACGCGCATGGCACCGGGATGCACATGGAGCAGATCCGGGATCAGCTCGGCGTATTGGGCGTGGGCCAGCGCGGCGCCGACGATGCCGGGCTCACGGTGATGCAGTGGGCTCATGGCGTTGTACAAATGGGTAAAGCTGGTGGCGCCGGCGGCGAGGGCGGCGACGCCTTCTTCATAGCTGCCCAGGGTGTGGCCGATCTGCATGCGCACGCCGCGTTGGCTGAGGGCGCGGATCAGGCCGTCGTGGCCGGCGATTTCCGGGGCGATGGTGATCACTCGGATCGGCGCCAGGCGCAGGTAGTCTTCGACTTCGGCCATCAATGCGGTGTGGGCGAAGTTGGGTTGGGCGCCGAGTTTGCCCGGGTTGATGTAGGGGCCTTCCAGGTGCACGCCCAGTACCCGGGCGCTGCCTGTCGGGCGTTGCTCGCAGAACCTGCCGAGTTCACCGAGGACGCTGGTGATTTCTTCCACCGGCGCCGTCATGGTGGTGGCCAATAGCGAGGTGGTGCCGAACCGCACGTGGGTACGGGTGATGGTCTCGAAGGCGTGCGCACCTTCCATGATGTCGGCGCCGCCGCCACCATGCACATGCAGGTCGATAAAGCCTGGCAGCAAGTAGGGCAGGTCGTTGTCGGCCGGGTCACACGGCGTGCCTTCAATGGCGACCACCTTGCCGTGTTCGTGCACCAGGCGGCCGCGCATCCAGCCGCTGGGCGTGAGGATATTGTCTTCTGACATGGGCAGTTCTCTAAATTCGCAATTCGGCGGAGTAGTCATGACGGCGCAGCTCTGCGACAAAGTCGTAGTAGTCGTTGCGGCAGTAGGTGTCGGTGATTTCAATCGGCGTGTTGTCGGCGGTGTAGCCCACGCGGGTCATCAGCAGCATGGCGGTGCCGGGGGCGATGCCCACCAGCTTGGCGAACTCGTCCGAGGCGTTGATCGCCTGGATATGCTGCAGGGCGCGCACGATGGGCTTGCCGATGCCTTCCAGGTATTCGTACAGCGAATTGCCGATGGCTTGCGGTTGGGGCAGTACGGAGGCGGGCATGGTGGTCATTTCAATTGCCATGACCGTGTCATCGGCTTTGCGCAGACGCTTGAGGCGCGCCACTTTGTCGGTGGGTGACAGGCACAGGCGGATCAGCTCTTCGTGGGTCGGCGGGGTGATGTCGCGCTCCAGCCACTGGGAGGTGGGCACAAAGCCCTTGAGCCGCAGCATTTCGCTGAACCCCGACAAGCGCGACAAGGGTTGTTCCAGGCGCGGCGTGATAAAGGTGCCGGAGCCCTGGCTGCGGCGGATCAGGCCCTGGGCAAGCAACACTTCCAGCGCTTTACGGGCAGTGACCCGCGAGATGCTCAACTGCTCGCTGAGCGCACGCTCCGAGGGCAGGGCCTGCTCGGATTTCCACTGGCCGGCATGGATCGCGGCTTCAAGGCTGCGAGCCAGTTGCAGGTACAGCGGCGTGGATTGCTTGTCGTCGGGGCGCAGGGCCAGGATGGGATTCATCTGTCAGATTTCCGATGCGTTATTGGAGTGTTGTCGCCCGGTAATGGCCGGAAATTAATACCACTTAAATACCATGTCAATGCTGCCAAAACGGTGCGAACCCCGGTTTCAGGGGGCTTTAATAGGGCTTGGTATCAAGTGGTATTAGAGAGGTCTTTGTGTCGCGCACAAGTGCACTGTCCCGCGCGGTGAACTGGTATTCACCGGCAGGCGCTGCTGGAGGCAGGAATTATTTTCGAATTAATTTACGAACGGTACGAGATTACGGCCGAATCTCGATCATGGTGCCGTCTTTGACCAGGCTCCAGACTTCGCGCATGTCCACGTTGCGCATGCCGATGCAGCCGTCGGTCCAGTCCAGGGTGTGAAACCACTGTTCCGGGTAGTCTTCGGTGTCGGGCGTGCCGTGGATCATGATCATGCTGCCCGGTTTTACCCCTTCGCGGCGGGCGCGGGCAGCGTCGCTGATATTCGGGTAGGAGATGTGCATGGCCAGGTTGAAGCGGTCGCTGGTCTTGCGCCAGTCGATCCAGTAGAAACCCTCGGGGGTACGGCGGTCGCCTTCGATCAGCTTGTGGCCCTTGGGGTTCTTGCCCAGGGAAATGCGATAGGTCTTGAGGGGCTTGCCGTCGTTGATCAGTTGCAGTTGGTGGGCGGACTTGAGTACCAGGACTTTTTCGACGGTTTTACCGCCGAGAGTTTCCACCGTAGAGGCTGGGGACAGCGTGGCAAACGACAGGCAGATAAGAGCAAGCAACCAACGCATTGAAACGGTATCCCTGATAAAGGTGCTGCCTGGAAGGTTATTTGGTTGGGCGTGTCATCGGCGGGACCGACTCGCTGCGCACCGGGTACACCTGTTGGCGACGGTCAGCGAAAAAGCATTCTAAGGTACGCCCGACCGTGCGGAAAGCCAGCTCGGACCAAGGGATATCAGCTTGATCGAACAGCTTCACTTCAAGGCTTTCCGGGCCTGCGGCAAAATCCAGGTCGATCAGCTCGGCGCGGTAGAAAATATGCACCTGGCTGATGTGCGGCACATTGATCAGGGTATAGATGCTCAGGTTGCGCACGCGGGCGCAGGCTTCTTCCAGGGTTTCACGCATGGCCGCCTGTTCCACGGTCTCGCCGTTTTCCATAAAGCCTGCGGGCAGGGTCCAGTAACCCAGGCGCGGCTCGATGGCACGGCGGCACAGCAGCACTTGATCGCCCCACACCGGTACGGTGCCGGCGACGATATTGGGGTTTTGATAGTGAATGGTCGAACAGTGATCACACACAAAACGCAGGCGTGCGTCGCCTTCGGGAATACGTTGGGTAACCGGTTTACCGCACTGGCTGCAGAAATTCATGCTGGGGTTCCTGGAGAATGGGCACATCTTGGCTTGGTGCCGGGCGTTCCTGCAAGTTGTCGTTTCGCGACATGCACCGGGTTTTGGGCTTGGGCGCCCGCACGCTTTGGTGCATGATGCAAGGTAGCCAACAGACCGAGATGACTCATGCTGGACGAGCTACTTCGCCGGGTAAGCAATCACACCCCTCACACCTTGGAAACTGACGGGCGTTTCCCCGAGGCCGCAGTGCTGGTGCCGATTACCCGCACTGACGAACCTGAGCTGATCCTGACTCTGCGCGCCAGCGGCCTGTCGACCCATGGTGGAGAAGTGGCCTTTCCTGGTGGGCGGCGTGACCCTGAAGACCCGGACCTGATCTTTACCGCCTTGCGCGAAGCCGAAGAAGAAATCGGCCTGCCGCCGGGGCTGGTTGAGGTAATAGGCCCGTTGAGCCCGCTGATTTCCCTGCACGGCATCCGTGTAACGCCCTATGTGGGCGTGATCCCTGACTACGTCGAATACCTGGCCAACGACGCCGAAATCGCCGCCGTCTTCAGTGTGCCCCTGGAGTTTTTCCGACAGGACCCACGCGAACATACCCACCGGATCGATTACCAGGGCCGCAGTTGGTATGTGCCCAGCTACCGCTTCGGTGAATACAAGATCTGGGGGCTGACGGCGATCATGATCGTCGAGCTGATCAATCTGCTCTATGACGACGCCAAGATCAGCCTGCACCAGCCGCCCAAGAGTTTTATCAATATCTAAGCCATCGCATGAATGGCAAGCCGTGAGGGAAAACCATGAAATACCGCCTGGGCGATGCCCGCGTCGAGACCCATCCCAACAGTTGGGTCGCACCCAATGCCACGCTGGTGGGCAAGGTCAAGCTGGAGGAGGGCGCCAACGTCTGGTTCAACGCGGTGTTGCGCGGCGATAACGAACTGATCCTGATCGGCAAGAACAGCAACGTGCAGGACGGCAGCGTGATGCACACCGACATGGGCTACCCGCTGACCCTCGGCACCGGCGTGACCATCGGCCATAACGCCATGCTGCACGGCTGCAGCGTCGACGACTACAGCCTGATCGGCATTAACGCGGTGATCCTCAATGGCGCCAAGATCGGCAAGCACTGCATCATCGGCGCCAATTCGCTGATCGGTGAAGGCAAGGAAATCCCCGATGGCTCGCTGGTCATGGGCTCGCCGGGCAAGGTGGTACGTGAGCTGACTGAGGCGCAGAAACGTATGCTCGAAGCCAGCGCCGCGCACTATGTGCACAATTCGCAGCGCTATGCCCGAGACTTGGTTGAGCAGGAAGAATGAGTGCAGTTGAACGGCCTGTAGCCTCGCCCTGTGTGAATATTTGCGCGCTGGACGAGGACGATATCTGTACCGGCTGCCAGCGCAACGTGGACGAGATTACGCGTTGGGGCCGCATGGATAATGCCGAACGCCGGGTGGTGTTGGGGTTGTGTCATGAGCGGGCGGTGGCCAGTGGGATGGTGTGGATGACGCCCAAAAGCTCGGGTGCCTGATCGATTGCTATCGGGAGCAAGCCCCCTCCCACACTTGAATGTGTTCACAGATCAAAATGTGGGAGGGGGCTTGCCCCCGATGAGGCCCTCCCAGACGACATATGTCTAATTGTGAAGTACCCTGTGTCCCTTGTTCACAGGTCATTCATCCATGTTTTTCCTGATCGCCTACATCAGCAGCGTCGTGCTGATCAACTTCGCCTTCTCCACCGCCCCGCACCTGGATGTCATCTGGTCCGCCTGGGGTGGCCTGGTATTTATCCTTCGCGACATGGTGCAAACCCGCTTCGGCCACGGCGCGATCATCGCCATGCTGGCGGCGCTGGTGCTGTCGTATATCACTTCCGACCCGTCCATCGCCCTGGCCAGTGCTACGGCGTTCGCGGTGTCCGAGTGCATCGACTGGCTGGTGTTCAGCATCACCAAACGCCCGCTGCATGATCGCCTGTGGATAAGTTCGGCACTGAGTATTCCCCTCGATACCTTTATTTTCTTCGGCTTGATCGGCGCGCTCACACCGGCGGTGGCGGGCACGGCGTTGGTGTCTAAATTTGCCGGTGTCACCGTGGTCTGGCTGATCATGGCCTGGCGCATCCGCCGCCGCACCATCGCCAACTGAGGCCAATTTTTACAGTTCATGTAAAATGCCGGCCTTTCTCCCCCATGATCCGCTCCCCTGAGGACCTGAGATGACCCGAATCGGAACTCCATTGTCGCCAACCGCGACCCGCGTTTTGCTGTGTGGCTGCGGTGAGCTGGGCAAGGAAGTGGTGATCGAACTGCAACGCCTGGGTGTTGAAGTGATCGCCGTGGATCGCTACGCCAACGCGCCGGCGATGCAGGTGGCGCACCGTAGCCACGTGATCAACATGCTCGACGGTGCGGCGCTGCGTGCAGTCATCGAGGCGGAGAAGCCGCACTTCATCGTGCCGGAAATCGAAGCCATCGCCACCGCCACTCTGGTGGAACTGGAGGCTGAAGGCTTCACGGTTATCCCGACCGCCCGCGCCACGTCGTTGACCATGAACCGTGAGGGCATCCGTCGCCTGGCCGCCGAAGAACTGGACCTGCCGACCTCGCCGTACCACTTTGCCGACACCTTCGAAGACTACAGCAAGGCCGTCCAGGACCTGGGCTTCCCCTGCGTGGTCAAGCCGGTGATGAGTTCGTCGGGCAAGGGCCAGAGCCTGTTGCGCAGCACTGATGACGTGCAGAAAGCCTGGGATTACGCGCAGGAAGGCGGGCGTGCCGGTAAGGGTCGAGTCATCATCGAAGGCTTTATCGATTTCGACTACGAAATCACTCTGCTGACCGTGCGCCACATTGGCGGCACCACCTTCTGCGCGCCGGTTGGCCATCGTCAGGAGAAGGGCGACTATCAGGAGTCCTGGCAGCCACAGGCCATGAGCCCGATCGCCCTGGCCGAATCCGAGCGCGTTGCCAAGGCGGTAACCGAAGCCCTGGGCGGCCGTGGTCTGTTTGGTGTGGAGTTGTTCATCAAGGGCGATCAGGTGTGGTTCAGCGAAGTGTCGCCGCGCCCACATGACACCGGTTTGGTCACACTGATTTCTCAGGACCTGTCGCAGTTCGCGCTGCACGCTCGCGCCATCCTGGGCTTGCCGATCCCGTTGATCCGTCAGTTCGGGCCTTCGGCGTCGGCGGTGATCCTGGTGGAAGGGCAATCGACCCAGACGGCGTTTGCCAACCTCGGCGCGGCATTGAGCGAGCCGGACACGGCGTTGCGCCTGTTTGGCAAGCCAGAAGTGAATGGCCAGCGCCGTATGGGTGTGGCGTTGGCGCGGGATGAGTCGATTGAAGCGGCTCGCGCCAAGGCGACCCGGGCCTCCCAAGCGGTTGTTGTAGAGCTCTAAAAGCATCGGGAGCAAGCCCCCTCCCACATTTAACCGCGTATAACCTTTGGAATGCGGTCGAATGTGGAAGGGGGCTTGCTCCCGATAGCGGTTTATCAGGCGACCTTGTTCAAATCATTATCCCGCGTCTCTTTCAGGCACAGCACCGCAATCAAACTCAGCAACGCTGCCGCCGACACATACCCACCGACATAACTGAGCCCACCCATCGCCACCAGCTTGGTCGCGAAGAACGGTGCTGCAGACGCCCCGACAATCCCACCCAGGTTATACGCCGCCGAAGCACCGGTATAACGCACACGCGTCGGGAACAACTCCGGCAGCAGGGCACCCATCGGTGCGAAGGTCACACCCATCAGAAACAGCTCCAACGCCAGGAACAGCGCCACGGCCCAGGTCGAGCCGTGGGTCAGCAGCGGCTCCATGGTAAAGCCCGAGAGAATCGCCAGGATCGCCCCAACGATCAGCACCGGCTTACGTCCATAACGATCACTGGCCAGCGCTGCCAGCGGCGTCGCCAAGCCCATGAACAGCACGGCAAAGCACAGTAAGCCGAGGAACGTCTCGCGGCTGTAGCCCAGTGTGGAAACGCCGTAGCTCAGGGAAAACGCCGTGGTGATGTAGAACAGCGCGTAGCACACCACCATCGACGCAGCGCCCAGCAGCACCGGCAGCCAATGCTGGCTGAACAGTTCCACCAGTGGCACCTTCACCGGTGCTTCTTTGGCTACGGAGTTGGCGAACACTGGGGTTTCATGCAGCTTCAGGCGTGCATACAGACCCACCATCACCAGTGCGGCGCTGAGAATGAACGGAATACGCCAGCCCCAGCTACGGAACTGCTCGTCATTCAGGCTCATGGCCAGGATCAGGAATAAACCGTTGGCCGCCAGAAAGCCAATCGATGGGCCCAATTGCGGAAACATGCCAAACCAGGCGCGCTTGCCCTTGGGTGCGTTCTCGGTCGCCAGCAATGCCGCGCCGCCCCATTCCCCGCCAAGGCCCAGGCCCTGGCCGAAGCGCAATACGCACAACAGAATCGGTGCCCAGGCGCCGATGCTGTCATAACCGGGCAGTAAGCCGATCAAGGTGGTGCACACGCCCATCAGCAGCAGCGAGGCCACCAGGGTGGATTTGCGCCCGATACGGTCGCCGAAATGGCCGAACAGCGCCGAGCCCAGCGGACGGGCGATAAAGGCGATGCCAAAGGTCAGGAACGAGGCCAGCATCTGCGCGGTGCCGGAGCTCTGGGGAAAGAACACCGGGCCGATCACCAGCGCAGCAGCCGTGGCGTAGATATAGAAGTCGTAGAACTCGATGGCAGTGCCGACGATGCTCGCCGTGGCGACGCGGGCGGTCGAGTTGGTAGGGGCGGCGGTCGCAGCCTCTTGGTAGGTGGTGCTCATGGCAGTATCCCTGACGGTCATTGCGCGTTTGGACGCGGATTATTATTGGTCGAACACCCATGGATCAGGGTTGTGCGCGGGGCGGCTCGGGATGGGAGCAAACACCGGTCGGACATGATTAAGCGGTGCCTGGACACGCTGAGTGCGGGTAGCACGCGGTCGGGCGGGGCTTGGGTAAGCCGGATGGATTATAGGAAGGGGGCTAAGGATCCAACAAGGGGCTGGTGAGGATCTATGGCCTGGAACTGGATCAATGTGGGAGCTGGCTTGCCTGCGATAGCATCACCTCGGTTCAACTGAAGGACCGAGTCGCCTGCATCGCAGGCAAGCCAGCTCCCACATTGACCGGGTTGAGCCTGCTGAGGTCAGGCAGCGACGGGCACATGGCTGGTATGCCAGATCAACACCTTGCTCACCCGGTTGTCCTCGGTTTCGAGGATTTCCAGGCGATAGCGGCCGATCTTCAGGCACACCGCGCAATCGGGGATGGTTTCCAGCGCTTCGGTCACCAGGCCGTTGAGGGTCTTGGGGCCGTCGCTGGGCAGGTGCCAGCCCAGGCTTTTGTTCAGTTCGCGGATCGAAGCGGCGCCGTCAATGATGTAGCGGCCATCGGGCTGGGCCTCGATGTGGGGGTTATCCACAGCCTGATCGCTTTCGAACTCGCCGACGATTTCTTCCAGGATATCTTCCAGGGTAACGATGCCCAGCACTTCGCCGTATTCGTCCACCACCATGCCCAGGCGCCGTTGCTGCTTGTGAAAATTCAGCAGTTGCAGCTGCAATGGTGTGCTTTCCGGAACGAAATAGGGTTCGTGACAGGCAGCGAGCAGCGCCTCTTTGGTCAGGCTGGCGTCGGGGAGCAGGTGCTGGACCTGGCGCGTGTTGAGCACCGCTTCGACCTGGTTGATATCACTGTGGAACACCGGCAGGCGCGTGCGTTGGGAGCTGCGCAGCTGCTCGATGATCTCGCCGATCGAGTCATCCAGGTTGATGCCGTCCACTTCACTGCGGGGCACCAGGATGTCGTTGACGGTGATGTTATCCAGCGCGTGGATACCGGGCATACCGGGCGCACGGTCTTCGTCGGCCTCGGGCGGGGCTTGGTCGTCATGGTCCGGCAGCGGCTCATCGCTGTTTTTCACCACACCGGACTTGCGCGCGAACGGGCGCAGCAGCAACAGGCTGATGCCGTTGAGCAGCCAGGCCAGCGGGTAGAGGATTTTCAGCGGCACGCCCAGCAGGGCGTTACCGAAACCCAACACCGCTTGCGGATGGCGGGTGGCCAGGATGCGAGGCAGGTAGTCGGCGAGAATCAGCAGCAGTGCACAAGAGATCAGCCAACCCAGCCATGGGCCGTTCTGCGCCCAGGCATAGATTGCCAGCAGCGTGCAAAGGATCACCACGGCGGCGCGGCACAGGCTGTTGCACAGAATCAGGCTATGGCGCGGGAAGCTCAGGCGTGCGGCAGCCTTGTCGCCCTGGCGGGTACCGGGGCGCAGGGCCAACAGATGCTGTTGTGCTGCTTCGATGGCGGTAAACAGCGCCGCCCATAAAATCAGCAAGGCAATGACGGCGAGCATCGGCTCCAAAGGCAAGTTATCCATGATCGCTGCCCGTCAGATATGCAGGATGTATTCGCGAACCAGCTTGCTGCCGAAATAGGCCAGCATCAGCAGGCAGAACCCGGCCAGGGTCCAGCGTATTGCCTTGTGCCCACGCCAGCCGAGGCGGTTGCGGCCCCACAGCAGCACGCTGAACACCACCCAGGCCAGGCACGCCAGCAGGGTCTTGTGCACCAGGTGCTGGGCGAACAGGTTCTCGACGAACAGCCAGCCGGAAATCAGCGACAGCGACAGCAGGGTCCAGCCGGCCCACAGGAACCCGAACAGCAGGCTTTCCATGGTTTGCAGCGGCGGGAAGTTCTTGATCAGCCCTGAGGGGTGCTTGTGCTTGAGCTGGTGATCCTGCAGCAACAGGAGCAGGGCCTGGAACACCGCAATGGTGAACATGCCGTAGGCGAGGATCGACAACAGGATATGGGCAAGGATGCCGGGCTCCTCATCGATCACCTGTACGGTGCCGGTGGGCGTGAACTGCGCCAGCAATACCGTCAGCACGCCCAAGGGGTATAGCAGCACCAGCAGGTTCTCGACGGGAATGCGGTAGCAGGCCAGCAGTGTCAGTGCGATGACGGCCGCGGCGATCAGGCTGGCGGCGCTGAAAAAGTCCAGGCCCAGGCCCACCGGCGTCATCAGGTGAGTGAACAGGCTGGCGGCATGGGCCAGCAGGGCCAGCACGCCAAGGCCGACGAGCAGACGTTTGTCCGCTTTGGCGCCTTGGGCCAGACGAGTGCCCTGATAGAGAGTCGCAGCGGCATACAGAATGGCGGCGGCGAGGCTGGGTAGCAAACTGGGTGACAAGGGGAGCATAAATCCTGGTAGGCAAGCCCGAAAGGCGTTGAGTTTGGCACACACCTGCGCTGCAAGAAAGACTCCCGGGCCAGACAGCGGGTGTGCATGGGCGCAGTCTTCGCTATAATCCGCGACCTGCCCACGCCGCAGGCTCGGCGAGCGCTGTTTTTAATAGCGATTGACCACAGCCTGGGCCGCCATTACCTCGGTCTACCTGCATTTCGATGAGTAGGGCCTGAAAGGATCGCGCATGTTTGAAAACTTGACTGACCGTCTCTCGCAGACGCTGCGCCACGTTACCGGCAAGGCCAAGCTGACCGAGGACAATATTAAAGACACCCTGCGTGAAGTGCGCATGGCGTTGCTGGAAGCCGACGTGGCCTTGCCGGTGGTGAAGGATTTCGTCAACTCGGTCAAAGAGCGCGCGGTCGGCACCGAAGTGTCCCGCAGCCTGACCCCGGGCCAGGCCTTCGTGAGGGTCGTCCAGGCCGAACTCGAAAGCCTGATGGGCGCGGCCAACGAAGACTTGAACCTGAGCGCCGTGCCGCCAGCCGTCGTATTGATGGCCGGCCTGCAAGGCGCGGGTAAGACCACCACCGCCGGCAAGCTGGCGCGCTTCCTTAAAGAGCGCAAGAAGAAATCCGTGATGGTGGTGTCGGCCGACGTGTACCGTCCGGCGGCCATCAAGCAGTTGGAAATGCTCGCTGGCGAAGTAGGCGTGACCTTCTTCCCGTCCGACCTGAGCCAGAAGCCGGTCGACATCGCCAACGCCGCTATTAAAGAAGCCAAGCTCAAGTTCATCGACGTGGTCATCGTCGATACCGCCGGTCGCCTGCACATCGACGAAGAGATGATGGGCGAGATCAAGGCGCTGCATGCCGCGATCAACCCGGTCGAAACCTTGTTCGTAGTCGATGCCATGACCGGCCAGGATGCGGCCAACACCGCCAAGGCCTTTGGTGATGCGCTGCCGCTGACCGGCGTGATCCTTACCAAGGTCGACGGCGACGCACGCGGCGGTGCCGCGCTGTCGGTACGTGCCATTACTGGCAAGCCGATCAAGTTCATCGGTATGGGCGAGAAGAGCGACGCGCTCGAACCGTTCCACCCCGAGCGTATCGCCTCGCGTATCCTCGGCATGGGTGACGTGCTCAGCCTGATCGAACAGGCCGAAGCCACGCTCGACAAGGACAAGGCCGACAAGCTGGCCAAGAAGCTGAAGAAGGGCAAGGGCTTCGACCTCGAAGACTTCCGTGACCAGTTGCAACAGATGAAGAACATGGGCGGTCTCGGCGGCCTGATGGACAAGCTGCCCAACATCGGCGGTGTGAACCTGGCGCAAATGGGCAATGCCCAGGGCGCGGCAGAGAAGCAGTTCAAGCAGATGGAAGCCATCATCAACTCCATGACCCCGGCCGAGCGCCGCGACCCTGAGCTGATCAGCGGTTCGCGCAAGCGCCGGATCGCCATGGGTTCCGGCACCCAGGTGCAGGACATCGGTCGCTTGATCAAGCAGCACAAGCAGATGCAGAAGATGATGAAGAAATTCTCCGCCAAAGGCGGGATGGCCAAGATGATGCGCGGCATGGGCGGTATGTTGCCCGGCGGCGGCATGCCGAAAATGTAAAGTATTCGAGCGGGAGCCCGGCTCCTGCTCCGACCCACAGGGATGTGGGATCTCCAGCAAACCCGCCGTTGGCGGGCGCTGACTCGCCGTTTTAACCGACGGCTCTATAGCAGATCTGAATGGCACGCTGATAGGCGCCAGAAAAAGACATTTGCAAAAGTCCGGATATTCCTTAGAATATGCGGCCTTTCGGGCACCTATGCCCGCTGTGCATTTAGATTTGCAGCACCGACTACAGGAACGATGTTCACATGCTAACAATCCGTCTTGCCCTTGGCGGCTCCAAAAAGCGCCCGTTTTACCACTTGACCGTAACCGACAGCCGCAACCCGCGCGACGGTTCGCACAAGGAACAGGTTGGTTTCTTCAACCCTGTTGCTCGTGGTCAAGAAGTTCGTCTGTCCGTGAACCAAGAGCGCGTAGCCTACTGGCTGAGCGTTGGCGCACAGCCATCCGAGCGCGTTGCAAAACTGTTGAAGGACTCGGCTAAGGCCGCAGCCTGAGCAATATGAACGCGACGCCAGCTGTTGCTGATGATTTGATCGTTATCGGCAAGATTTACTCTGTTCATGGCGTTCGCGGCGAAGTGAAGGTGTATTCCTTTACTGATCCGACTGAAAACCTGTTGCAGTACAAAACCTGGACGCTCAAGCGCGAGGGGAGTGTGAAGCAGGTTGAGCTGGTCAGTGGACGCGGGAGCGATAAGTTCCTGGTCGCAAAGCTCAAGGGTCTTGATGATCGTGAAGAAGCTCGTCTTCTGGCCGGTTATGAGATCTGCGTGCCGCGCAACCTGTTCCCTGAATTGACCGACGGCGAGTACTACTGGTACCAGCTGGAAGGTCTGAAGGTTATTGATCAACTCGGGCAATTGCTGGGGAAAATCGATCATCTTCTGGAAACCGGCGCCAATGATGTAATGGTGGTCAAGCCTTGCGCTGGCAGCCTGGATGATCGCGAACGCTTGTTGCCCTATACCGAGCAATGCGTGTTGGCCGTCGACCTGGCAGCGGGCGAGATGAAGGTGGAATGGGACGCGGACTTCTAAGCGTGGCTAATTTGCGCATTGAAGTGATCAGTTTGTTTCCCGAGATGTTTTCCGCCATCAGCGAGTACGGCATCACCAGTCGGGCGGTGAAACAGGGGCTGTTGCAGCTCACCTGTTGGAATCCGCGAGACTACACGACGGATCGACATCACACTGTGGACGATCGCCCATTTGGCGGTGGCCCGGGCATGGTGATGAAGATCAAGCCCCTGGAAGATGCATTGGTTCAGGCCAAGGCAGCCGCCGGGGAGAAGGCGAAGGTAATTTACCTGTCCCCTCAAGGCCGTCAGCTGAAACAGGCGGCGGTACGCGAACTGGCGAATGAGGAAAGTTTGATCCTGATTGCCGGTCGCTATGAAGGCATTGACGAGCGTTTTATTGAAGCTCATGTCGATGAAGAGTGGTCGATTGGGGACTATGTATTGTCTGGCGGCGAGCTGCCGGCAATGGTCCTGATAGATGCGGTTACACGACTGCTGCCTGGAGCTTTAGGGCATGTGGACTCTGCGGAGGAGGATTCCTTCACGGATGGTTTGCTGGATTGCCCGCACTACACCCGACCGGAGGTGTATGCGGATCAGCGTGTTCCCGACGTATTGCTAAGTGGCAATCACGCACACATCCGGCGTTGGCGTTTACAGCAGTCCCTTGGTCGGACCTATGAACGACGCGCCGATCTTCTGGAAAGCCGCTCGCTTTCTGGAGAAGAGAAGAAGCTGCTCGAGGAATACATCCTCGCGCGGGACGATAGTTAACAACGTATCGATGGTAGGTCCATTGACTTACCTTAGGAGCACAGCATGACTAACAAAATCATCCTTGCACTCGAAGCAGAGCAGATGACCAAAGAGATCCCTACCTTTGCCCCGGGCGACACCATTGTCGTTCAGGTGAAAGTGAAGGAAGGCGACCGTTCGCGTCTGCAAGCGTTCGAAGGCGTGGTAATCGCCAAGCGTAACCGTGGTGTGAACAGTGCTTTCACTGTTCGTAAAATCTCCAACGGTGTTGGCGTAGAGCGTACTTTCCAGACCTACAGCCCGCAAATCGACAGCATGGCCGTCAAGCGTCGCGGTGACGTACGTAAAGCCAAGCTGTACTACCTGCGTGACCTGTCCGGTAAAGCAGCTCGCATCAAGGAAAAACTGGCTTAAGTCCAGCTTCCCGATGCAGAAAAAAGCAGCCTACGGGCTGCTTTTTTGTGTCTGAAATTTGTCCATTTGCCGGTATTGACCATGACCACCCGTCTCGAAGAAATCCAGCGCCGCACCGACCTGTCCGTCACCCGCGTGACCAAGGCCGTGTTCCCGCCGACCACCAACCACCACAACACCCTGTTCGGCGGCACCGCCTTGGCATGGATGGACGAAGTGTCGTTCATCGCCGCCACGCGCTTCTGTCGCTTGCCTTTGGTGACGGTCTCCACCGACCGTATCGACTTCAATCACGCAATCCCGGCCGGCTCCATCGTTGAGCTGATCGGCCGGGTGATCAAAGTCGGCAACACCAGCCTCAAGGTTGAAGTGGAAGTGTTTGTCGAGAGCATGAGCGCTGATGGCCGTGAAAAGGCGATCCAGGGCGTGTTCAGCTTTGTCGCGATTGACGCGGACAAACGCCCTGTACCGGTACTGCCTGGGTTTGCCGACTGATTACGTGGCGCTGCCGTTCTCCGGTTGAATCACCGCCAGCAGGGTCCAGCCGGCCGCGGGCTTCAAGCTGCTCTCGGGCGTGACCACATGCACCCAGCCGCTGGTGTCCCGGGCAAACAGCAAGGTGGCGCGCTCCCCGTGCAACGCCTGGTACTGCTCCCAGCCAAAGCCGTCGGTGAGGTTGGTGCTATACAGTTCGGCGCCCTGGCCCAACAGGCTGGCCAGTTTGGTATAGCTCAGGGGTTGGCTGCCCAGCAGGTGGCCGCGGTGTTCGTGGCTGGCCTTGTGTTTGTCGGTGCGGCGGCTTTCCTGGCTGCTGGCCAGGGCGAACAGGCGATGGCCGAAATCATGGCGAAAACGCATGGTCGCCAATGCGTTCAGCTCGCCGGACGGGGAGAGCGCGAGCAAATGCCCCAGGCCGACCAGATCCAGATGGGACTCGGCATGTTGGGAGGCGGGGTTGCCGAAGTAGGTCGGCAGGCCCTCCATGCGACTGGCGCGGATATTTTCCCAGCTGGAATCCGTCAGCAACACGCGGCTGCCCAATTGTTGCAACGCCTTGCCGAGCGCCCGCGCCGGGCCGTTCGCGCCGACGATCAGGAAACCGCTGGGCGCAGGCTCGGCGACTTTCAGCAGGCGCGCCAAGGGGCGTGCCGTGGCGCTTTGCAGCACCACGGTGCCGATGATCACCGCGAAGGTCAGCGGCACCAGCAATAACGCGCCTTCATGCCCTGCCTCATCCAGGCGAATCGCAAAGATCGCCGACACCGCCGCCGCCACAATCCCCCGTGGTGCGATCCAGGCCAGCAGCGCACGCTCGCGCCAGTTCAGTCCGGAGCCAAAGGTTGAGAGCGCTACGTTCAGTGGGCGTGCAATAAACTGGATGATCACCAGCAGAATCAGCACGAATGGCCCCAGGGCGATCAAGGCATTCAGGTCCAGGCGCGCCGCCAGCAGGATGAACAGCCCGGAAATCAGCAGCACACTGAGGTTTTCCTTGAAGTGCAGGATGTGTCTTACATCCACACCCTTCATGTTCGCCATCCACATGCCCATCAGCGTGACCGCCAGCAGGCCGGACTCATGCATCACCTGGTTGGCAGCGATAAAGATGCCCAGCACACCGGCCAGCGTCGCGAGGTTATGCAGGTATTCCGGCAACCACTGCCGGCGCATGATCTGCCCCAGTACCCAGCCGCCGGCGATCCCGAACAGGCTACCGCAGAGGATGACGCCGCCAAAGGTCAGCAGGCTATGGCTCAAGCCGTCGCCCGAAGCCCGGGCAATAATGAAGCTGTAGACCACTACCGCCAGCAGCGCGCCAATCGGGTCGATGACGATGCCTTCCCAGCGCAGGATATTGGCGATGGAGGCTTTGGGGCGTACCACGCGCAGCATCGGCACGATCACGGTCGGCCCGGTCACCAGGGTCAGGGTGCCGAACAGCAGGGCGAGCATCCAGTCAAAGCCCAGCAGCCAGTGCGTGGCCAGGGTGATCACCGCCCAAGTCGACAGGGCACCGACCGTGACCAGGCGATGCACCACGCTGCCGATTTCCTTCCATTCCGACAGGTGCAGGGTCAGGCTGCCTTCGAACAGGATCAACGCCACGGCCAGGGACACCAACGGCATTAACAGAGGGCCGAACATCTCCTGCGGGTCGAGCCAGCCCAGTACAGGCCCCGCCAAAATACCCGTCAATAACAGAAACAGGATCGCCGGCAACTTGAGCCGCCAGGCCAGCCATTGGCAGCCCAGCGCCGCTACTCCAATACCACCAAAGGCCAGCAAAATCTGTTGTTCATTCATTGAAGCTTCCTGTTCCTTGAAGTAGCGGGCTATGAAAGACTAGCGGCCCTTGTCACAGTTCACTAAATAATTCGCACAGCCCCCATGCTGCGCCGCTTTGAGTACCCATGCCCGCCATCGACCACCCTTTGATCGACCGTTTCCTCGACGCCCTCTGGCTGGAAAAAGGCCTCTCGGATAACACGCGCCAGGCCTACCGCAGTGATCTGGCCCTGTTCAATGGCTGGTTGCAGGAAAAAAACCTTGAGCTGATCAACGCCGGGCGCGAGCTGATCCTCGATCACCTGGCCTGGCGCCTGGAGCAGAACTACAAGCCGCGCTCCACCGCACGGTTTCTCTCCGGCGTGCGTGGCTTTTATCGCTACCTGTTGAGGGAAAAGCTCATCGCGACCGATCCAACTCTACAAGTCGATATGCCGCAATTAGGCAGGCCTCTTCCCAAGTCTTTGTCGGAAGCTGACGTGGAGGCTTTGCTGGCTGCGCCGGATCTCAGCGAAGCCATCGGCCAACGTGATCGCGCCATGCTGGAAGTGCTCTACGCCTGCGGCCTACGGGTGACCGAACTGATCAGCCTGACGCTGGAGCAGGTCAACCTGCGCCAGGGCGTATTGCGTGTGATGGGCAAGGGCAGCAAGGAGCGGCTGGTGCCCATGGGCGAGGAGGCGATTGTGTGGGTCGAGCGCTACATGCGCGATGCGCGCCACGAATTGCTCGGTGGGCGCCCCAGTGATGTGCTGTTTCCCAGCCTGCGCGGCGAGCAGATGACCCGCCAGACCTTCTGGCACCGCATCAAGCACCAGGCCAAAGTGGCTGGAATCGGCAAGGCCCTGTCGCCTCACACACTGCGCCATGCGTTCGCCACCCATTTGCTCAACCATGGTGCCGATTTGCGTGTGGTACAGATGCTGCTCGGGCACAGCGACTTATCCACAACCCAGATCTACACCCATGTGGCACGCGCACGTTTGCAGGATATGCACGCCAAGCATCACCCGCGCGGATAAAAACGTCAGAAATGGCCCATTTTACTTGTCGCGGTCTGCCCTCCCGCCCAACTGTGGTAGGCTTTGCCGGTTCGCAAAGGGGACGGCACCCGTTGTGTTCCAGATCAGTATTCTGCTCCCGTCCCTGCCTCTGCCTTCAGGAGTTCCCATGCGCTTGACCCAGATTATTGCCGCCGCAGCCATTGCGTTGGTTTCCACCTTTGCTGTCGCCGATGATGCGGCCGAGCAGACCATTCGCAAGAGCCTGGCCAACCTGGCGCTCGACACCCCGATCGAAAGCATCAGCGCCAGCCCCATGGCCGGCCTGTATGAAGTCAAGCTCAAGGGCAGCCGTGTGCTGTACGCCAGTGCCGATGGGCAGTACATCGTGCAGGGCTACCTGTTCCAGCTCAAGGACGGCAAGCCGGTCAACCTGACCGAGAAGGCCGAGCGCCTGGGCGTGTCAAAGCTGATCAACGGCATCCCGGTGGCTGAAACCGTGGTTTACCCCGCCATCGGCGAAACCAAGACCCACATCACCGTGTTCACCGACACCACCTGCCCGTACTGCCACAAGCTGCACGCCGAGATACCGGCACTGAACAAGCTGGGTGTGGAAGTGCGCTATGTAGCGTTCCCGCGCCAGGGCCTGGGTTCGCCGGGTGACGAGCAGTTGCAAGCCGTATGGTGCTCGGCCGACAAGAAGGCCGCCATGGACAAGATGGTCGACGGCAAGGAAATCAAATCGGCCAAATGCGCCAACCCGGTTTCCAAGCAGTTCGCCCTGGGCCAGTCCATTGGTGTGAACGGTACACCGGCCATCGTTTTGGCCGACGGCCAGGTGATTCCGGGCTACCAGCCGGCGCCGCAAGTTGCCAAACTGGCACTGGGTGCCAAGTAAGCATTAATCGTCGAGCCTTTGACGATCATGACCCGCCGAACTGTCGACGGGTCATTAATTGAGAGCCGCAGTTGTGCGGCTGTTTTCACGGCCGACCTAGCGTCGGCCGTTTCATGGGGAGTTCTTCAGTGAAACCGGTCAAAGTAGGCATCTGTGGGTTAGGGACCGTCGGTGGCGGTACCTTCAACGTACTTCAGCGTAACGCTGAAGAAATTTCCCGCCGCGCAGGTCGCGGGATTGAAGTGGCGCAAATTGCCACGCGTTCGCCAAAGCCTCAGTTCGAAACGACCGGTATTGCGATTACCAACGATGTATTCGCCGTGGCCACCAACCCTGAGATCGATATCGTCATCGAGCTGGTAGGCGGCTACACCGTGG
The DNA here is from genome assembly GCF_023127795.1 of Pseudomonas sp. W2Jun17. Classification (NCBI taxonomy): domain Bacteria; kingdom Pseudomonadati; phylum Pseudomonadota; class Gammaproteobacteria; order Pseudomonadales; family Pseudomonadaceae; genus Pseudomonas; species Pseudomonas sp. W2Jun17. The sequence continues at coordinate 192,724 of NZ_SPKO01000040.1, forward strand.
CCCGCGAGCTGGTGCTCAAGGCCATCGAGCACGGCAAGCACGTGGTCACCGCCAACAAGGCGCTGATCGCCGTGCACGGCAACGAGATCTTCGCCAAGGCTCGCGAGAAGGGCGTGATCGTGGCGTTCGAAGCCGCGGTGGCCGGCGGTATCCCGGTGATCAAGGCGATCCGTGAGGGCCTGTCTGCCAACCGCATCAACTGGGTGGCCGGCATCATCAACGGCACCGGTAACTTCATCCTCACTGAAATGCGCGAGAAGGGCCGTACCTTCGAAGACGTACTGGCCGAAGCCCAGGCCCTGGGCTACGCCGAAGCCGACCCGACCTTCGACGTGGAAGGCATCGACGCGGCACACAAGCTGACCATCCTGGCCTCCATCGCCTTTGGTATCCCGCTGCAATTCGACAAAGCCTACACCGAAGGTATCACCAAGCTGACCACCGCCGACGTGAATTACGCCGAAGCCCTGGGCTACCGCATCAAGCACCTGGGCGTGGCGCGCAGCACCCCGGCCGGTATCGAGTTGCGTGTGCACCCGACGCTGATTCCAGCCGACCGCCTGATCGCCAACGTCAACGGCGTGATGAACGCGGTGATGGTCAACGGTGACGCCGCCGGTTCCACCCTGTTCTACGGCGCCGGTGCCGGCATGGAGCCGACCGCTTCGTCGGTGATCGCCGACCTGGTGGATGTGGTCCGCGCTATGACCAGCGACCCGGAAAACCGCGTACCGCACCTGGCCTTCCAGCCGGACTCGCTGTCGGCCCACCCGATCCTGCCGATCGAAGCCTGCGAAAGCGCCTACTACCTGCGCATCCAGGCCCAGGACCATCCGGGCGTGCTGGCCCAGGTCGCCAGCATTCTGTCGGAGCGCGGTATCAACATCGAATCGATCATGCAGAAGGAAGTCGAGGAGCAAAACGGCCAGGTGCCGATGATCCTGCTGACCCATCGCGTGCTCGAGCAGCATATCAACGATGCCATCCACGCCCTCGAAGCCCTGCAAGGTGTGGTCGGCCCGGTGGTGCGCATTCGCGTCGAGCACTTGAACTAACCGATTTGTTCCAGGGGCCCCGCACCTTCGGCGGCCTCTGTTCGAGAATGTTTTAGAGGAGCCACTCATGCGTTACATCAGCACCCGCGGCCAGGCACCGGCCCTGAATTTCGAAGACGTCCTGCTGGCAGGCCTTGCCACCGACGGCGGCCTGTACGTGCCGGAAAACCTGCCACGCTTCACCCAGGAAGAAATCGCTTCCTGGGCCGGCCTGCCGTACTACGAGCTGGCGTTCCGGGTAATGCGCCCGTTCGTCACCGGCAGCATTCCGGATGCGGACTTCAAGAAGATCCTGGAAGAGACGTACGGCGTGTTTGCCCACAGCGCCATCGCGCCTTTGCGCCAGCTGAACGGCAACGAGTGGGTGCTGGAGCTGTTCCACGGCCCGACCCTGGCGTTCAAGGACTTCGCCCTGCAACTGCTGGGGCGCCTGCTGGACTACGTGCTGGAAAAGCGCGGCGAGCGCGTGGTGATCATCGGCGCCACCTCCGGTGACACCGGTTCGGCTGCCATCGAAGGGTGCAAGCACTGCGAAAACGTCGACATCTTCATCCTGCACCCGCACAAGCGCGTGTCGGAGGTGCAACGTCGCCAGATGACCACCATCTTCGGTGAGAACATCCACAACATCGCCATCGAAGGCAACTTCGATGACTGCCAGGAAATGGTCAAGAACAGCTTCGCTGACCAGAGCTTCCTCAAGGGCACACGCCTGGTGGCGGTGAACTCGATCAACTGGGCGCGGATCATGGCCCAGATCGTCTACTACTTCCACGCCTCCCTGCAGCTGGGCGGCCCGGCGCGTTCGGTGTCGTTCTCGGTGCCGACCGGCAACTTCGGCGACATCTTCGCCGGTTATCTGGCACGCAACATGGGCCTGCCGATCAATCAGTTGATCGTTGCTACCAACCGCAATGACATCCTGCACCGCTTCATGAGCGGCAACCAGTACGTCAAGGAAACCCTGCACGCCACACTGTCGCCATCCATGGACATCATGGTGTCGTCTAACTTCGAACGCTTGCTGTTCGACATGCACGGTCGCAATGGCGCGGCGCTGGCCGAGTTGATGAGCAGCTTCAAGCAGGGTGGCGGTTTCAGCGTCGAGCAAGAGCGCTGGACCGAAACCCGCAAGCTGTTCGACTCCCTGGCCGTGGATGATGCGCAGACGTGCGAAACCATTGCCGAGGTCTATGCCCAGACCGGCGAAGTGCTCGACCCCCACACAGCTATCGGCGTGAAGGCTGCGCGCGAATGCCGCCGTAGCCTGGATATTCCGATGGTGATCCTGGGTACCGCGCACCCGGTCAAATTCCCCGAAGCGGTGGAGAAGGCCGGTGTTGGCAAGGCGCTGGAATTGCCGGAGCACCTGGCCGACCTGTTCGAGCGTGAAGAGCGCTGCACCGTGCTGGCTAACGACCTGAAGGCGGTGCAGGCGTTTGTCAGCCAGCATGGCAATCGTGGCAAGCCGCTCTGATGCCCGCGGTTGATCAGATTACATCCGGCAGTTAGCTTTTTTGCAGTCGGCCAAGCCCGTCCTCGTGACGGGCTTTTTTATTTTGGCGAGCCATACTTGTTCCTTCGCCCAATCAAGGAAGCCAAATCGGTGCAGGTTTTGATTCAATGGACAGTGCGGCTGATGTGCATGCTGTGGCTTACCCAACTACCGGTAAGCCTGGCGGCCGTCAGCCTGCCTTTCAAGCTGGTGCCGGCGTTTATCCCGCTTGAGCCTTTGCCCCTGGCGCCCGCAGAGCAGCAGTGGCTGGCGACGCATCGGACGTTGAAGGTGGGTATTTCCATTGATGACTATCAGCCGATCGATATCACCCGCGACCGCAACCGTTACCAGGGTATCAGTGCCGATTACCTGAGCCTGGTCGGCGCGCGCTTGCAGGTGCCGATGCAGGTGCTGGGCTTTGCCGAGCGGGCCCAGGCGGTCGAGGCGCTGCGCAGTGGAGCCATCGATATCCTGACCAGCGCCAACGGCTATGAGCGCGATGTGCCCGGCTTGCAGTTCACCCAGGACTACATGCCCGATCGGTCAGTGGTGGTGCTGCGTCGCGATGAGCTTCAAGAGGACGACCTGGCGGGCAAGAAAGTCGTATTGCTCGATGGCTACGCCAATGTGCATAACGTGCAGGCGGCTTACCCTGATAGCCACATCATGCTCGCGCCCAACCTCTACAGTGGCCTGGAGGCGCTCAAGCAAGGTGATGCCGATGCGTTTATCGGCAATGAAGTGATTGTGCGGGCCTACAAATCGCTGCGGCCTTACCTGGGGTTGCAGATCAAGGAACAAAGCCGGCTGGCGCCCATCGGCTTTGCTTTCGCCACCCGCCAGGCCGACCCATTGCTGGGGGCGATGATGAACCGCGCCTTGGCGAGCATTGACGAGTCGGTGCAGCGGGAGATCCTGGGCCGCTGGACCACAGGGCTCGGTGTCGGCTTCAGGGGTGAGCGCGTTGAATTGTCGGCCTCGGAGCGCACCTGGCTGTTGCAGCATCCCCATGTCGTGGTGGTGGCGCAGCAGATGTCACCTTACATATTCAAGGACAAGGACGGTCACTGGGTGGGTTTGAATGTCGACCTGCTGCACCGCATTTCGCGCATGACCGGTTTGCAGTTTGTCTTCGAAGAGGTGCACTCCACCGCGCAAACCCTGGAATGGCTGGAAACCGGCAGGGCGCAGATGAACACCACCCTGGCGTCGAATCAGGAGCGCAGGGCGCTGCTCGACTTCAGTCATGGCTTTGGCGGCTCCGGCTGGGTGTTCGTCGAACGCGCCGATGCCACGCCGCTGACTGGGTTGAAGCAGTTGGAAGGCAAGGTCCTGGCGCTGCCGGCGCGCCATGTGCTGGAGAGTTACATCCGCCAGATGCACCCGCAGATCAAGCTGCGCCTGGTGGACAATTACACCCAGGCCCGCGAACTGGTGCAACGGGGCGAGGCCGCTGCCACGTTGCAGACTGAGGTGGAGGTCCAGAGTTACTCCCAGGAAGGCTTGCGTATTGGCCGCAGTGTCGACGGCAAGTGGTCATCCAATTGCTTGTCGGTACGCAAGGACCAGCCTGAGCTGCTGAGTATCCTGAACAAGGCCCTGGAAGCCTTGCCGGTGGCCGAGTTGAGCGCACTGCGCCTGCGCTGGATCGGCGCTGTGGCGATCCCTCTACCGGCCTGGCAACGGGTGCCGCCCTGGGCGTATTGGATGGTGGCCACGGCGCTGCTGTTTGTGCTGGTATCGCTGGTGTGGAACAGCCGGCTCAAGCGTCAGATTCGCCAGCGGCTGGAGGCCGAGCAGCGGCTCAATGACCAATTGGCGTTCAAACGCGCGTTGCTCGACGGCATGCCCAACCCGCTGTTTGTGCGCGACCTGGCCGGGCGGCTGGTGACCTGCAACAAAAGCTATGAACAGCAACTGGCGACCCGGCTTGAGCTGATTCAGGGGCTGACGCTGCTGGAAAGTGGGGTAATGCCCGAGGCCACGGCGGCGCGCCTGCACGCCGGCCATATGGAACAACTGGCCACGCAACAGTCGTTGTTTGTCGATCGCGAGCTGGAGTTCAACGGCGGCAGCTTTCACGTTTACCAGTGGACGGTTCCGTTCTTCGATGCCCAGGGCCGCTTGCAGGGGCTGCTGGGCGGCTGGATCGATATCAACGAACGCAAAGACCTGGAGCACCAACTGATGGATGCCCGCCAGGCTGCCGACGAAGCGAACTACGCCAAAAGTGCATTTCTTTCTGCGCTAAGTCATGAAATTCGCACACCCATGACCGCCATCATCGGTTTGCTCGAGCTGGAGCAGGAACGCTGCCTGGCAAGCGGCCAGCCCGTCTCTGAAGCATTACAGGTGGCCCATCGTTCGGCGCGCGAGCTGATCGCGCTGATGGGCGACAGCCTGGACCTGGCCAAGATCGAGGCCGGTCACCTGCAACTGGTTCCGCAAACCACCGAGTTGAAGGGTTTTTTCGAAGGCATCCAGCGTCTGTTCGAAGCCACGGCGCAAAAAAAGGGCCTGCATTTGACCCTGGCGTTTGATCCTGCGGCCAAGGGCTATTACTGGTTCGATCCGCTGCGTTTACGCCAAGTGATGCACAACCTGCTGGGTAATGCGCTGAAGTTTACCGAGCAGGGCGGGGTGCGGCTCAGCGTCACCTGCCAGCGGGATGAGTCTGATACCGAATACCTGCACCTGTGCGTCGAAGACAGCGGCCCGGGGATCAGCGCCGAACAGCAGCCAAGGTTGTTCAAGCCGTTTACCCAAGTGAGCGCATTGACCGCGGCGGAACATGGCGGCACCGGGCTGGGCCTGAGTATCTGCAAGCAATTGGTGGAGTTGATGGGCGGTCGCATTCATTTGGCAAGCGTGGTGGGTGAGGGCACCGAGGTGTGCATCGACCTGCGCCTTGATCGGGTCAGCACCGACGATGTGCCGGCCACGCCAGCGCCAGCGTTGCCCCCAGCGGGGCGTAGCCTGTCGGTGCTGGTGGTGGATGATTTGGCGGCCAACCGCTTGGTGCTGGCGCAGCAGTTACAGTTCCTGGGGCATCAGGTGATCGCCCTGGATTCGGCCGAGGCCGCTTTGCAGCGATGGCGCGAGCAGCGTTTCGACGTGCTGGTGACCGATTGCCAGATGCCGGGTATGTCTGGCTATGCCTTGAGCGAGGCGGTCCGGCGTATCGAAACCGAAGAACAACGGCCCCGTTGTGCGTTGATCGGTTGCACGGCGAACGCGATGAAAGATGAACAAAGACGCTGTGAGGACGCGGGTATGGATGAGCTGCTGGTCAAGCCGGTGACTCTGGAGGATTGGACGCGCGTGCTGGCGCGGGTGGCGCCGCAGCGTTCGTTTGATATCCAGGCCCTGCGTACCATGACCCAGGCTGACGGGCCTGTGCTGCATAGCATGTTGCAAGAACTGGCAAAAAGCCTGGACCACGAGCATGAGGTATTGGCCAGCGCATTGGCCGAGCGTGATGTGGCGCGCTTGAATGCGGCGCTGCATCGGCTCAAGGGTATTTGTTCGCTGGTGGATGCGCTGCCGTTGGCCAAGGCTTGTGTGGTGCTTGAGCAATGCGCGCGGGAGCAGCGTGGGGCTGAGCTTGAGGAGCCGTGGTTGAGGTTGTCTGAGGTGTTGAAGGTGTTTCGTCGCGATCTGCAGCCTTATCTGGACTGATAGCTGACGCGATGCAATGTGGGAGGAGATTTGCTCCCGTGACGGCTTGGCAGCAGATGAGTATCTAACTGATGGTATTGGTCCCAAATGTGGGAGGGGGCTTGCCCGGCTCGGTGTGCCCGTAATCCGCCATGGATTTGGGGGGCCGCCGCCACGCGCCATCCATGGCGCGGGGCGGCTAAACCGGCATCCCTGCCGGTTTACCCCCCAAATCCATGTCGGATTCCGGCCAGCGTGGTTTAACGGGGCGCCTGAGATCAAAAGCAGGTCAAGATCAAGATCGGCTTGCTTCGCATCGTGGTTAGCGGTGGCGTCAACCAAGTTGTGCGCTCCGCTCGACAGTATTTCGGACACGTCCTATGGGACGCTTCGCGTCTTATGGCTACTGTGAAGGACTTTTCCCAGTACCGACTCCATGACCCATGCGCTCTCTCAATGTCCTGATCCTCGAAGACAACCCGTTTCAGCTGATGGCACTGCACCAGATGCTCAATGCCAATGGTGTGTTCAATGTACTGACTGCTGAAGATGTCGAAACGGCTCGCCAGTCCCTGGACAGCAAAGGCCCGGTGGATGTCGCCATCTGCGATCTGTATCTGGAGCAGGGCGATGGGCTGGAGTTGATCCGCGAACTCGCCGAGCGCCGTTTGGCTCAAGTGCTGGTTCTGCTCAGCAATGCTGAGCCCGATGTGCTCGAAGGCGTGGCGAACATGGCCCGGCAATTGGGCCTCAACGTGCTGGCGTGCTTGCCCAAGCCGGCCTCGGCAACGCTGATCGGGCAGGTGTTGGCCGATTGTCAGCGGCACTTGCGCCCAGGGCCAGCGGTGCTGTCCTGGGAGCGTGTGCGCCAGTTGCTGGGGTTGAGCGCGCGGGAACAACTGCCACCGTCGGCGGATGTCAGCCAGGCCACCATCGCGGCCTGCGGCAGGGTCTGGTACCAACCCATCGTCAGCCAGGCCGGGGTGTTGCAAGGGGTGGAGGCGCTGGCGCGTTGGCAGTTGCCGCACGCTCAATTGCTGCTGCCCGAAGAGTTCCTGCCGGTGTTGGAGTTTGCCGGCATGGAAGAGGCCTTTACCTGGCATGTGCTGGAACAGGCACTTGGCCTGGCCAACCAGGTCATGGGCGAGACCGGCCAGGTGCTGCCGGTGGCGGTGAACATTCCCGGACGTATGCTTGAGCGCACACACTTCCCACAAATATTGCAGGGGCTGCTGCAACTTCACGGCATACCCGCCCATAGCCTCACCCTGGAGCTGGTGGAAACCTCAACGCTGAAAACCGACAGTGCCCACCTCACTGGCTTGCTGCGCCTGCGGATGCTGGGTTGCCAGTTGTCCATCGGGGATTTCGGCATGGGTGGCACCAGCTTGCAACATTTGCTGGAGTTGCCTTTCACCGAACTGAAAATCCCCCCGGCGTTTGCCTGCGGAATGGCCGATGACGATCGCAAGGCGGCGGTGGTGGCGGGGGCCATGAGCATGGCCGCGCGTCTGGATATCGCCGTGGTCGTCACCGGGGTTGAAAGTGCTGCCGACTACCACGCTGTGGGTGAGCTGGGGGCGGCGTGGTTGCAAGGCTGCTTCATTGCCCGGCCGATGGAGGCCGAGGCGCTCAAGCAATGGATTGCGTTCCAGGCTAGGCCAGCCCGTGTTCCTGCACATAAATAAACAGAGCGGCATCATTGGCCAGCCCCAGTTTGCGCATGGCGCTGACTTTTTGCGCACTGACGGTCTGCTTGCTGCGATGCAGATGCGCGGCATCTGGCCCACCGTCATGCCAGTGGCCAACAGGCGAATCACCTCCAGCTCCCGGGGGGACAACTGTTCCTGGGAGTGCAGGCGATCGGCACCGGCTTCTCCGGCCAGGCTCAGCGCCTGGCGAATGGTCTGGGCCACGTAGGTGCGTTGCTGGCGGACCTGACGAATCGCCTGCGGCAGTTCATCGGCCAGGCTGGCCTTGCTCAAAAGGCCCATCACGCCCAATGTCAGAATCGAATGAAACAAACCGGCATTGTTGAGCATGGTGACCACCACAATCGGCAGGTCCGGGTAGTGTCGGCGCAGTTGGTCGATCAGGCGCAACCCGTCGGCATGGGGCTCGGCAGGCATCATAAAGTCGGTCACCAGCACATCGCAGGCACAGTCTTGCAGCAACGCATTGAGGGCCTGCGGCGAGTTGGCCTCCCCGACGATGCTGATGTGCGGGTCACGCTCAAGCACGGCGCGCAGGCCAATCAGGAAAATCGGATGATCGTCGGCAATGACGACGCGCAAAGGTGTTTCAGACGCAGCTCTCAAGGCAGGCTCCCAGGTAATCCAGGGATTCTAGCGTGTGAGCCTGTGTTTTTTCTCTGTCATCTTTTCCGTGCATGCTCGTTTTCCTCAAGCAGTGGATTTCACAAAAGGTAGAACTTTCTGCTTTGAGCACGGGTCACTTGAATGTCAGCCTCTTCGTGACATTTTTGTTTTTCGAACCTTTTTCGAATGATTGAGTGGTGATCGAGATGGAAAGTATCCACCTATTGCTCAGTGAAGCACTGAGCCCTTATCAGGTTACGCTGACCACTTCTGGTGTGCGGGAAGAGTGCCTGGTAACCGTAAAGAATCCCGGCGGCGCGATTGTGGTCGAGCGCGATGTCGATCGCGCGCAATTGTCCGACAAGCGTGCGCTGGTGGATGTCGCGGATTGCCTGCTTCGCGACGTGAAAATCGCCGAAGGGCGCCTGGAACCCTCGGTCATTGCTGCCTTGCGCAATGCTGCCCAAACCCGTGGCGGCGCACTCGCATGAAACATTATTTTTCTTCGGAACCTTCCTACGCGGCGGTCAGTCAGAGTCCGTAACAGCAAGAGCAATCATTGTGCTCCGGTGTTTGTCGCTTGCTGTGCGTGCCTTTTTAAGGCCACGTTTAACCCCGAGTTGTCTCCCCACTGCTCGGGGTTTCTTTTTGCCCGCGATTCTCAGATCGCGCCATTCTCACGCAGACGCGCAATAGCCGCCGCGTCGTAGCCCAGGGCATTGAGCAGCACATTGTTGTGTTCACCCAGTTGCGGGCCCACCCATTCACAACTGCCCGGTGTATCCGAAAGCTTGGGCACGATGCCTGGCATCTTGAAGTGCTTGCCGTCCGGAAGCTGAGCCTTGAGGAACATCTCTCGGGCCAGAAATTGCGGGTCGCCCAGCATGTCTTCGGCGCTGTAGATACGGCTGGCGGGTACTTCAGCCTTGTTCAGTTGCTCAATCACCTGCTCCAGCGGCAGCGAGTTGACCCAGCGGTCGATCACGCCATACAGCTCGTCGCGGCGGCTGTCACGCCCATCGTTGCTGGCCAATTGCGGGTCGTTCGCCAAGTCGTCACGGCCGATGGTCGCCATAAAGCGCTTGAAGATTGCATCGCCATTGGCGCCGATCTGCACATGCTTGCCGTCGGCGCTGGTGTGGATCGAAGACGGTGTAATGCCGGGCATGATGTTACCGGTACGCTCGCGAATAAATCCGAACACATCGAACTCGGGAATCATGCTTTCCATCATGGCGAAGATGGCTTCGTACAGCGCCACATCCACCACTTGGCCCAAGCCGCCGTTGACCTCGCGATGACGCAGCGCCATCAGCGCGCCGATCACCGCCCACAGCGCGGCAATCGAGTCGCCGATGGAGATCCCGGTGCGCACCGGCGGGCGGTCTTCGAAGCCGGTGATATAGCGCAAGCCGCCCATGGATTCACCCACGGCACCAAACCCTGGCTGATCCTTCATCGGCCCGGTCTGGCCGAAGCCCGAGAGGCGCACCATCACCAGCTTGGGGTTTAGAGCGTGCAGGGTTTCCCAGCTCAGGCCGAGTTTTTCCAGCACGCCGGGGCGGAAGTTCTCGATCAGGATGTCGGCGTCGGCCAATAGTTTTTTGAGGATTGCCAGGCCGTCGGGGTGCTTGAGGTTGAGGGTCAGCGACTGCTTGTTACGGGCCTGTACGAACCACCACAGCGAGGTGCCTTCATACAGCTTGCGCCATTTGCGCAGCGGGTCGCCGCCGTCCGGGGATTCGACCTTGATCACCTCGGCACCGAATTCAGCGCAAATGCGTGAGGCAAACGGGCCGGCGATCAGGGTGCCCAGTTCGATGACTTTCAGGCCGGCAAGTGGTTTGGCGTTGAGCGACATGGGGATCCTTACAAGCGCGGGACGATGGTGTCTTGCTTTTTAACATAGGCGAGCCGCCCGGATGCAGCGCAGTATTCATTGAATGACCTCGCCATCGGTTAGACTGGCCGCCTTTCCTTGTCTTTAGAAGCCCGTTCATGGCCCAGCCGTCCACGACCTACAAGTTCGAACTCAACCTCACCGACCTCGACCGTTCGGTGTACGAGAGTGTCAAACAGACCATTGCCCGCCACCCTTCGGAAACCGAAGAGCGCATGACCGTGCGCCTGCTGGCCTACGCCCTCTGGTACAACGAGCAACTGGCGTTCGGGCGTGGCCTGTCGGATGTAGACGAACCAGCCCTGTGGGAAAAAAGCCTGGATGATCGGGTCCTGCACTGGATCGAAGTCGGCCAGCCGGATGCCGATCGCCTGACCTGGTGCTCGCGCCGCACCGAGCGCACCAGCCTGCTGGCCTATGGCAGCCTGCGTGTGTGGGAAGGCAAGGTAGTGCCGGTGGCCAATAACCTGAAGAACGTGCACATCGCTGCCGTGCCCCAGGAAGTGTTGGAGACCCTGGCCAAGGACATGCCGCGGGTGATCAAGTGGGATGTGATGATCAGCGAAGGTACGATCTTCGTGACCGACGACCGTGGCCAGCATGAAGTGCAACTGCAATGGCTGGTTGGCGAGCGCGGTTGAAAAGGTGGGAGCTGGCTTGCCTGCGATGCATACCACTCGGTACATCAGACACACCGAGTGGATGCCATCGCAGGCAAGCCAGATCCCACACTTGATCTTTGTTGCGTTCAATATCTGTGTTTAACCGATGTATTAGAAGAGAAGCGCCCGTCACCCCATGCGTATCGATCCCCGCCCATTGCCCGCCGTCCTGCCTTTTCTCGGTGAATTGCCGCCGCTGTTGACCCGTCTCTATGCCGCGCGCGGGGTGCAATCGGAAGCTGAGCTGGACAAGAGCCTGGCGCGGTTGATTCCCTACCAGCAGCTCAAAGGGATCGACGCGGCGGTGGACTTGCTGGTGACCGCCCTGGAGCAGCGCCAACGTATCCTGATCGTTGGTGACTTCGACGCCGACGGCGCCACGGCGAGCACCGTAGGTACCCTGGGCCTGCGCTTGCTTGGGGCGGCCCATGTCGATTACCTGGTGCCCAACCGTTTCGAGTACGGCTACGGCCTGACGCCGGAAATCGTCGCGGTGGCGTTGCAGCGCGAGCCCCAGTTGCTGATTACCGTGGACAACGGCATCTCCAGCGTCGAAGGCGTCGCAGCGGCGAAAGCGGCGGGGCTGAAGGTGCTGGTCACCGACCACCACTTGCCCGGCGATGAACTGCCGGCCGCCGACGCCATCGTCAATCCGAACCAGCCGGGCTGCACGTTTCCCAGCAAGGCCCTGGCCGGTGTCGGCGTGATCTTCTACGTGTTGATGGCCCTGCGCGCGCGGTTACGCAGCCTGGGTTGGTATGACAACAAACCCCAGCCGAACATCGGTGAACTGCTTGATCTGGTGGCGTTGGGCAGCGTCGCCGACGTGGTGCCGCTGGACGCCAACAATCGCATCCTCGTTCATCAAGGCCTGGAGCGCATTCGTGCCGGTCGGGCGCGGCCTGGCATCAAGGCGATCCTGGAAGTGGCCAAGCGCGACCACGCTCGCATCACCTCCACCGACCTGGGGTTTATCCTCGGCCCGCGGCTGAACGCGGCCGGGCGCCTGGATGACATGAGCCTGGGCATCGAATGCCTGCTCACCACCGACGCTGGCGCCGCACGGGAAATGGCCGCGCAACTGGACGGCATGAACCAGGACCGTAAATCCATTGAACAAGGCATGCAGCGCGAGGCCCTGGCCCAGCTCAAGGACTTGCCGGTGGAGTCGATGCCGTACGGTTTGTGCCTGTTCGACCCGGAGTGGCACCAGGGGGTGATCGGCATCCTCGCGTCGCGCATGAAAGAACGTTACTTCCGCCCGACCATTGCCTTTGCTGACGCGGGCGACGGCCTGCTCAAGGGTTCTGGGCGTTCGGTGCAAGGCTTTCATATCCGCGATGCGCTGGCGGTTGTTGCAAGCCAGCATCCCAACCTGATCAGCAAGTACGGCGGTCACGCCATGGCCGCCGGGCTGACCCTGCCCGAGGCGAACTTCCCGCTGTTTGCGCAAGCCTTCGATGCCGAAGTGCGTCGGCAGCTGCGTGAAGAGGACCTCACCGGCCGCCTGCTCTCCGACGGCACCTTGGCCGTGGAAGAGTTCCACCTGGAGCTGGCCCGCGCCCTGCGCCATGCCGGCCCATGGGGGCAGCACTTTCCGGAGCCGTTGTTTCACGGTGTGTTCCAGTTGGTGGAGCAGCGGGCAGTGGGGGAGCGGCACCTGAAGGTGGTGCTCAAGAGCGAATGCGGGTCAGTGAAGCTTGATGGCATCGCCTTCGGCGTGGACCGCGAGGTGTGGCCGAACCCGACGGTGCGTTGGGTGGAGTTGGCCTATAAGCTGGATGTGAACGAGTTTCGCGGCAATGAGACTGTACAGCTGATGATTGCCCACATCGAACCGCGCTAGATATTACTGACAATACAAAACAAATGTGGGAGGGGGCTTGCTCCCGATAGCGGTGGATCAGTCATACATCATTGACTGACACCCTGCTATCGGGAGCAAGCCCCCTCCCACATTTGGTTTTGTGTACAGCCCTGGAGCTACTCGGTTTTGCCCTGGTGCTTGACGATAATATCCACCAAGCGCTTGGCCAGCGCCGGGTAGTTCTCATCGAAGTGATGCCCGCCCGGCAGCTTCATGGCTTCGCCCACTGCGGTCTTGTCGGTGCAGCCACTCTCGTCGACTTCCTCTGCACCATAGATGCACACGACCTTCTCAGGTGGCAGCTTGGCCATTTCCGGGCCGGTGGCGGCTTCTTTGCCGGCGTTGCCCAGCCAACCTTCCACTTCGATTTCAAAGCTGCCAGTGCGCGCAAATGCCAACAGGATGATCGCATCGACGCGCTGCTGTTCGTTTTCCGGCATACGGTTGTAAATGGCCGGCAGTACATCGGCGCCGAACGAATAACCGGTCAGCACGAAGCGCTTGGTGCCCCACTTCTGCCGATAGTGTTGCATCAACTCGGTGAGGTCCTTGGCGCTTTGCTCCGGGCTCTTGTGCTGCCAGTAGTAGCGCAGTGTGTCGATGCCGACCACCGGGTAGCCGATCTTCGCCATCTCGCCGGCCACATCGCGGTCCAGGTCACGCCAGCCGCCGTCACCGGAGAGGAACAGGGTCACGGTGTCTTTGGCCTGCCCGGCAGGAACTTCCACCACGGGAATCGCCAGGCCACCGTTGTCCGAACCGACCAGTTGCTTGCGCAGCTCGTTGTTCAGCACTTGCGGGTAATGAATGTCGTAGTCGCTGATGCTGGTGGTGGCACGCGGCGTGTCACGTACGAAGCTGGCGCTTTCATCGTCGGGATTGTCGTTCCACGCCACCAGCCAGTTGCCGTGGGCAGAGGTCGTGGGCAGCGGGTCGTTGCAGCCTTCCTGTTTCAGGGCAAAGCCGACGGAGATCGCGTTAGCCTTGTCATCATTCTGAGTGGCCAGCCAGCGCCAGGCGAGCGCAGCGCCAGGGCCGATGCCGCTGACCAGGGTCGCCGGGCCTTTGAGCTGGGCCAGGGCGCCTTGCAGCGCTTGTTCCTGCAGCTTGCAGTCATCCTTAGGCAGGATCACCTGAACGATTTGCGCCGCGCCGCCCTGGCTCAGGGCAACCAGTTGGCTGTCGGTCAGCGCTTCATCGGCCATCACGGCCACAGCCACACGGGCTTTGGCGGCGCTGGCGGGGGTGACGCGGGTCATTACCGAGCCATCGGCCTGGGGCAATTGCTCCAGGGTCGGTTGCGGGGCAGGGCGATTCCAGTACCAAAAACCACCCGCCACGACCAGCGCGAGCAGCACTACAAAGGCCAATACATACCGCCAGGAGCGTCGAATCATCAGCGTTTCACCAATCCAGTCAAGCCGCCCGCGATCAGGGCGGCGGTATCGGCCAGTGCCACCAGCGGATCAAGTCCTGCGGGCACGGCCATGTAACGGGGTTCCCAGTCGGGCTGGAACTTGTCTTTGAAGCGGCGCAAACCTTGGAAGTTATACAGTTGCTCGCCACGGCGGAACACCATCGAGCCCAGGCGCTGGGTCAGCGGTGCGCCACGGCGCGGTTGCAAGCCCGACAGCGGCACCATACCGAGGCTGAAGCGGGCGTAGCCGTGGTTCTTATAATGTTGAATCAGGCCCACCATCATGAATTCCATCGTGAGCTTGGGCGCGTCGGGGTGGGCGCGCATCAGGTCAAGGCTGGCCAGGTCATGATTGTAGGTCTCGAGCAGGTTGGCGAAGGCTACCGGGCGCCCTTCGAAGCGAATGATCGCGATACGAAAGTGCTTGAGGTAGTCGTCGCTGAAACGGCCCAGGGAGAAGCCTTTTTCCCGCACATTCTTACCTGTAAGCCAGGCATCGGAGATGACTTTTAATTCATCCATCGGCGCCTGGCCCGGTTCGAAGATTTCCAGGGACAAGCCGTCCCGGGTGCCACGGTTCCAGGTGTAGCGCAAATCCTTCATCTCTTTGCCCTTGGCTTCCAGGTCAAAGCGTTTCAGGTCGACGCGGGCTTCTTCGCCCAGCTTGATCGCGGTGAGGCCGATGTCCATGTAGTACGGCAGGTTCTCGGCGCGTACCTGGTAGAACACCGGTCTTGCGTGGTGGATATCGCACAGGTCACGGAACTGCCAGATCATCTCGGCGCGCGGCTGGGTCGGGCCGATCGGGTCGTACAAGGCCACCAGGCTGCGCCCGCGACGGGCGTACATCAGGAAGGCTTCATCGTTGGGGTGAAACAGCAGCGCCTTGTCGCCGGTCAGCGCCAGGCCGCCGTCGGGTTGGGACGAGGCCATCAGGATCTTGCTGGCGCGCTCCAGTTCTTCCGGGGTGGGCAAGTGGATGACCGGGCGCGCCGTGCGCAGCAGCCAGGTCAGCGATACGATCACCAGCAGCACCGCAGCGCCCAGCAACGAGCGCAAACCGCGGGGGGCGTTGGCGTCGAGGGTGAACTGCCACCACAGTTGATGGCTGTAAGGCACATCCTGATAGGCGAACAACAGCAGCCAGATCGAGGCGCCGAGTACACAGACACTGGCCACCAGGTAAAGCGGCGAAAACGGCAGCTCGGTCAAGCGGCTGGCGCGGTAGAACGAGCGGCGAAAGATCGCCAGCAGCACCGCGGTCATGGTCATCAGGCTGGCTTCTTCCCAGTCGAAGCCCTTGAGCAACGAGAGCAGGGCGCCGACCAGCAGCAGCACCATGGTCAGCATCCAGGCCGCCGACAAACGTCGACGCAGGCCCTGGGCGAGCAACAGGCACAACACGCCGATCAGGCTGGCACCAAAGTGCGAGGCGTCAATCAGGCGGTGGGGAATCAGGAAGCCGATGTTTTCCAGGCGTGAGTCGATCTCTGGCGTGGCGCCGGAAAACAGCAGGACCACGCCGGACAAAAAAACCAGGACGGCCAATACCGGCGCTGCCAGCCCCGACGCCACCCGCAGGCTTTGCTGGGTCTGGAACAGGCGCTGGGCCTCGTTGACCAGCAGGAACACACAGGCGATCAGCAGCGGCAATACCACGTAGATCATCCGGTACAGCAGCAAGGCGGCAGCCAGGGGCGCGGCACCGAGTTTGTCGGCGAAGGCCGCCAGCAGGATCGCTTCGAATACACCCACGCCCCCCGGCACATGGCTGAGCACACCGGCGGCCAGTGCCAGCAGGTACACCAGCAGGAACGGGCCGAAGGGCGGTGCTTCCGGCAACAGCATATAAAGGACGGCAGCGGCAGCGGCTACGTCGAGGGCGGTGATGATCAACTGCAGGAAGGTCAGGCGGCGGCCCGGCAGGCGCAGGGTGCGACGCCCGGCCTTGACCAGCAGGTTATCGGGGTAGGGCTGTTCCGGCAGGCGACGACGATAGATGCCGATGCACAGCATGGCCGACAACACCAACACGGCGCCGGAAATCCCCCCGAGCAGGCTTTGCGGTAAATGCAGGTAAGTCGAAGCCGCCGGCAAATTGCTCAGCGTGGCCAATGCGGCCAGTGGCGGCAGGGCACAGCCCAGGGCCAGGCTTGCGAACACGGTCATGTGCGCCACTTCCGATGCGCCGATGCCGTGGCGTGCATATAAACGGTAGCGCACCGAACCGCCCGAGAGCATCGACAAGCCAATGGCGTTGCCGATGGCAAAGGCGGTGAAGCCACCCAGGGCCAGGGTCTTGGCGGGTAACTTCACGCCGGCATAGCGTGCGCCGGAAAATTCATAACCAAGCAGGATAATGAAACCTGCGACTGCCGCTGCAAACGCACCGAGCAAGGCTGGCTTGGGCACTTCCAGAATCGAATCGTGGAGTGCGTAGAGGTCCAGTTCCAGCAGCAGGTGTCGGCAGGCGATCAGGGCGATTGCAAACAGCAGCAGCGTTACGGCCAGGCCAATGGGCTGGCGATACTTGCTCAACAAATCCAGCCATCGCAAGCGGGTCGGCGTGATCGGTTGTTCTGCTGTGACGGTGTCTTGTGGTTCAGACGAGTTGGCGCGCATCAATCACCTCGTGGATTGTGCGCGACAGGATGGGGGTATCCGGCCAAGTTACCAATCCCTATGGACAAAATAATTACAAATATTAACGCGGATCACCGGGGTCGGCGACTGCGGCCATTGGTCGTAGAGGGTAGCGCTTGAGCATTGAGCCTAGCGTGCAATGAGATGGACTCTACAAACCGACTACGGTTTCATGAAAGATGCCATGCCATTGTTTCAGAAGAACTTTTTCGTCGGATACAAAAAAGGCCACTCTTTCGAGTAGCCTTTTTTGATGTTTGGTTGCGGGAGCCGGATTTGAACCGACGACCTTCGGGTTATGAGCCCGACGAGCTACCAGACTGCTCCATCCCGCGTCTGTGGGCGGCATTCTACAGCCAAGCGGCGAGGTGTCAACCGTTAATGAGCCGATGGACCAAATAAGCGCGAATTATTCTGAAATCAAAGTGTTGGCGGTGTTTTCAGGCGCAGCGGGAGAAAACACGCGAGCACAAAAAAGGCCACTCTTTCGAGTAGCCTTTTTTGATGTTTGGTTGCGGGAG
>NZ_SPKO01000040.1:210305-233641 GCF_023127795.1 Pseudomonas sp. W2Jun17
TGTCGGCATTCTACAGAGGAACGCGAGTGTGTCAACCTGTAAATCAAACAAAAGCGCTTGTGGTTCAATCGGTTAGCTCTCCAAGGCGGGGTCATGAAGCGCTTCGGGCCAGTCAGGCTGAGGCTTTCAGCTCTATCGGAAGGCTGAATTCGATTGAGAAAATAAATTCATCGGGGAAACTTCCTACCACTTGGAAGGAAGAATCAAACTACTGGTGCTATATACAGGGGTGAATGCGATACTGGCCACCCGTTGGTTCACACCCCGTTTATATGACGCAGCGCAAAATCATCCACGTCGACTGTGATTGCTTCTACGCCGCCATCGAGATGCGTGACGACCCGAGCCTGGCGCAAAAGCCCTTGGCTGTGGGCGGCTCGGCGGACCGGCGGGGGGGTATCGCTACCTGCAACTACGAAGCGCGTGCGTATGGAGTTCGTTCTGCGATGTCGTCGCGCCACGCCTTGAAGCTGTGCCCCGACCTGACCATCGTCAAGCCGCGCATGGATGCCTATAAAGAAGCATCGAAGGAAATCCAGACGATCTTTCGCGACTACACCGACTTGATCGAGCCGTTGTCGCTGGATGAAGCCTACCTCGACGTCTCCGACAGCCCGCATTTTGGCGGCAGCGCCACGCGTATTGCCCAGGACATCCGTCGGCGGGTCTCCAACCAGCTGCATATCACCGTGTCTGCCGGGGTGGCGCCGAACAAGTTCCTGGCCAAGATCGCCAGCGACTGGAAGAAACCCAACGGCCTGTTCGTGATTACCCCGGACCAGGTCGAAGACTTTGTCTCGCAGCTGCGGGTCAGCAAGCTGCACGGCGTTGGCAAGGTCACCGCCGATAAGCTCGCGCGCCTGGGCATCGAAGACTGCTTGCAGCTGCGCGAGTGGAACAAACTGGCGCTGGTGCGCGAATTCGGCAGTTTTGGCGAAAGACTCTGGAGCCTGGCCCGTGGGATTGATGACCGCGTGGTGCAAAACGACAGTCGTCGACAGTCCATCAGCGTAGAAAACACCTACGATGTGGACTTGCCGGATCTTTCAAGCTGCCTGGCTAAACTCCCCGAATTGATGGAAACCCTGGCGGGGCGTATGGCGCGCATCGACAGCAGCTACCGGGCGGGCAAGCCGTTCGTCAAAGTGAAGTTTCATGACTTTACCCAGACGACGCTGGAGCAGGCGGGGGCAGGGCGGGATCTGGAGAGTTATCAGCAGTTGCTGACCCAGGCGTTTAATCGCGGGGGGAAACCGGTGCGATTGCTGGGGATTGGGGTGCGGTTGCTGGACTTGAGCGGCGGAAACGAACAGCTCGAGTTCTCCTGGTAGAAACCCGAAACAAATGTGGGAGCTGGCTTGCCTGCGATAGCGGAATGTCAGTCAAGAATGCTTTAACTGATACACCGCTATCGCAGGCAAGCCAGCTCCCACAGTTTGATCTTCACAGGTATTGCGCGATCAGCGTGCGCCAGGATCTGCGACCAACCGCCCCGCATCCTTGGTCAGTGCCTGCACAAACTCCTGCTGCAATTCCGGATCATTGCGGGTCAGCTCGATCAGGCTTTGTTCCAGTTCGCTGGCTTCTTCTTCCAGGCCCAGTTCCGACAGGCGCTTGACGCGGTGCACCCATTGGTTCACTTCGTCATCTTCCAGGTCGTCGTAGATCAGGCCATGGGCTTCCAGCAATTTGCCGCGCAGGGAGTTGCTGACCGCCAGGGTCGAGTCTGTGTGCACATCGTCCTGACCATCTGCCACGCTGATCTTCAAGGTGGTGACACGGTTCAGGTCCTGCTCGGCAAACGGGCTGTCCAACAGGTTCAGGCGCAGGATGCCGTTGCGGTCGGTGGTCAGCTCATGGGTCTGCTTGCCGGCAGTGACTTGTACCGGGCGCTCGCTCCACGGCAGGCTCGAATACTCCAGGCGCTTGTCGCGCTGGACTTCATCGATAGCTGCCAGGTTCTGTTGCGCACGGCCATGGGATTGCACGTTCATGAACGGGTTGATGCCGTCCACGCCATAGCTCAGCCAGTCTCGCGTCACACTCGTGGGCAGGTTGCCGAGGGCGAAGATATTCGCCACGTTGGCACCCACGCCCGCGACCAACGCCACGGCACCCAGCGGCATCTCATAGAGTTTGCGCCAGGGCTGGTAGGGCGTGTAGCGATCGTAACGACGTGTGACTTCGAATTCGGTGACCTCGAAGGTCTTCTGCTCATGAATGCGAACCCGGCGTTGCGGCAGCTCCAGCACTTTGGGTTCGCCTACATCGATCTGCAGGCTGTGATCGAGCAATTTACGCTCGACCCGCTCCTCGTGCTCACTGCGTTGCGACATCTGATTGGCGCAGCCGCTGACCAGCAGGGCGCCGCACAAGGCGGCGCCCCCCAGGGCTTTGGTGTTTCGCTTGAACATGACTTCTCTTGATCTGGTTTTCAGCGACGAATACGCGCCTGAAGGAAAGACAGCACGTCAGCCACCGGCAACGGTTGGGCTTGCGCTTCGGTCCGGCTCTTGTATTCCAGATTGCCATCGGCCAGGCCACGGTCACTGACCACGATCCGGTGCGGGATGCCAATCAGTTCCATGTCGGCGAACTTGATGCCCGGGCTGGTTTTCTTGTCCCGGTCATCGAGCAGCACTTCAAAACCGGCAGCGGTCAGTTCAGCGTACAGCTTGTCGGTGGCTTCGCGTACTTGCTCGGTTTCATAGCGCAACGGCACCAGGGCCACCTGGAACGGCGCCAAAGCGTCACTCCAGATGATGCCTTTCTCGTCGTTGTTCTGCTCGATGGCAGCGGCGACCACGCGGGAAACACCAATGCCGTAGCAGCCCATGTCCAGGGTGATCGGCTTGCCGTTCTCGCCCAGCACTTCGCACTTCATCGCCTTGCTGTACTTGTTGCCCAGTTGGAAGATGTGCCCGACTTCGATGCCGCGCTTGATTTCCAGGGTGCCCTTGCCATCCGGGCTTGGGTCACCGGCTACGACGTTGCGCAGGTCGGCCACGGTCGGAACCGGCAGGTCACGCTCCCAGTTCACGCCGAAGTAGTGCTTGTCGTCGATGTTCGCGCCGATACCGAAGTCGCTCATCAGCTCGACGGAACGGTCGATGATGATCGGCAGCGGCAGGTTCAGCGGGCCTAGGGAACCGGCACCGGCACCAATGGCGTCGCGCAGTTCGGCATCGGTGGCCATGACCAGCGGGCTGGCTACGCCAGGCTGGTTGGCGGCCTTGATTTCGTTGAGCTCGTGGTCGCCACGGATCACCAGGGCGATCAGCTTGCCTTCTTCTTCAGCGCGCACGATCAGGGTCTTGATGGTCTTTTCAATCGGCAGATTGAATTTCTCCACCAGGGCCACGATGGTTTTGGTGTCCGGCGTGTCGACCAGGCGCAGCTCCTCGGTGGGAGCAGGGCGCGAGGTTTCACGTGGTATGGCTTCGGCCTTCTCGATGTTCGCCGCGTAGTCGGAACCGTTGCTGAACACGATATCGTCTTCACCGGATTCGGCCAGCACGTGGAATTCGTGGGAGCCGGCACCGCCGATGGAGCCGTTGTCCGCTTCAACCGGGCGGAACTTCAGGCCCAGGCGCGTGAATACATTGCAGTAGGCCTGGTGCATGCGGTCGTAGGTCGCTTGCAGGGAAGCCTGGTCGGCATGGAACGAATAGGCGTCCTTCATGATGAATTCGCGACCACGCATCAAGCCGAAGCGCGGGCGGATTTCATCGCGGAATTTGGTCTGGATCTGATACAGGTTCAGCGGCAACTGTTTATAGCTGCTCAACTCGTTGCGCATCAGGTCGGTGATGACTTCTTCATGGGTCGGGCCGGCGCAGAAATCGCGGCCATGACGGTCCTTGAAGCGCAGCAACTCAGGGCCGTACTCTTCCCAGCGCCCGGATTCCTGCCACAACTCAGCCGGTTGGGTGCTCGGCATCAACACTTCCAGAGAGCCGGCAGCGTTCATTTCTTCGCGAACGATGGCTTCGACCTTGCGCATCACCTTCAAGCCCATGGGCAACCAGGTGTACAGGCCCGAGGCCAGTTTGCGGATCATGCCGGCGCGCAGCATCAGCTGATGGCTGATCACAACCGCGTCGGAAGGCGTTTCTTTCTGTGTGGCGAGCAAATATTGACTGGTACGCATGGTAGGCCGTTGTCGGTTGCTTGGACTTGAAATGACTTGGGATTGTACGGGCGGTTGCTGCTGGAGTACAGGCGTGAGGTGGTGGGGCGTATCTGTCGTAACCGTCGCTTGTGTGGGAGCTGGCTTGCCTGCGATAGCGGCGTTGGGTTCACCATCGCTATCGCAGGCAAGCCAGCTCCCACATTGACCGAGTCGTATCAGTCTTCCTGTGGTGGATTAAGCCGGGCGCGCCGGTTCTCCTGGAACCAGTGCAATGCAATCAGGAGCAGCGTCGGCACCCCCAGCAAGCAGGTGATCATAAAGAAGTTGTGATAACCGAACTTCTCCACCATCACCCCCGAATACCCGCCGATCAGGCGTGGCAGCAACAGCATGATCGAGCTGAGCAACGCATATTGGGTTGCGGAGAACTTGAGGTTGGTCAGGCTCGACAGATACGCCACGAACGCCGAGGTGGCCATGCCCGAACTGAAGTTGTCCAGGGAAATGGTGACGATCAGCATCTGCAGGTCGGGGCCCATGTCGGCGAGCATCACGAACAAAAGGTTGGTGCCGGCCGAGGCCACGCCACCGATGAACAGGATCGGCAGGATCCCGAACCGCACAATCAACAGGCCGCCCATGCCGGCGCCGAGCAGGGTCATGATCAAGCCGAAGATCTTGCTCACTCCGGCGATCTGGTCCTTGGTGAAACCCTGGTCGATATAGAACACGTTGGCCATCACGCCCATCACCGTGTCGGACATGCGATACGTGGCAATCAGCCCGAGCAGCAGCAGCGCCTGCCAGCGATAGCGCAGGATAAAGTCGTTGACCGGCGTCAGCACCGGCGCCAGGCCCCGGCGGCCCATGGCCGAAAGGCACAGGGTGGTGAGGATGATATAAAGGATGGCGCGCAGGAACGCGCGGTCTTCCATCAGCAGTTCCCACAGGCTCACGCCCTGGAACAGCACGCTGGCGAAGTCGGTGTTGTACAGCTGGGTGAACATCGCCGGCACCGAGACCAACAGCACGATCAGCACAAACACCGACACCAACTGGTGCATGAAACTGTAGCGGCCGGCCTGCAACTGGGTGCGCAGTGGTACATCAGGTTCACGCATGAGGAAGGTGGTGAGCAACGCCGGCACCATCAACACGCCGAACAGCACATAGGTGCCGGTCCAGGCCGAGTGTTTATAGTTGAAGCCGGTGGAGCCAAAGCCTTCGGCAAAGAACAGCGCGCCGGCGGTGGCCAGCAGGGCAGCGATGCGGTAGCCGGACATGTAGCTCGCGGCCAGGGCGGCCTGGCGGCTGTCGTCGGCGATTTCCAGGCGGTAGGCATCCACGGCGATATCTTGGGTGGCCGACGCGAAGGCGACGATCACCGCGATGGCGATCAACCAGGACAGGTGTTTTTGCGGGTCACAAAAACCCATGCCGATCAATCCGAGGATCACCAGCGATTGGGCCAGCACCAGCCAGGAGCGACGACGCCCCAGTTTACCGAGCAACGGCAAGCGCCATTGATCGAGCAGCGGCGACCAGACCCATTTAAAGGCGTAGGCCAGGCCGATCAGGCTTGCATAGCCAATGGTCTCGCGGGCCACACCGGCTTCACGCAGCCACACTGAAAGCGTCGAGAACACCAACATGTAAGGCATGCCGGCGGCGAAGCCGAGCAACAACAGCACTAATGTCGAGGGGCTGGCATAGGCGGCGAGCGCGGCGCGCCAGGTTTTACGGGGCATGGGCTGGAGTCTGCCTCAGGTTTGCGGAAACAAAGCGCGCACTCTAACCGCTGTGCTCTACCGGACGCCAGCCATGGCGCTGAATATCAACACGATTGTTCAAGATAGTGACGCCTTCGCTACGCAAACGCGCACGTTGTTCGTCGCCTGAGGCGCTGCCCGCCGGCAGACTTATCCGACCACCGGCGCCCAACACCCGATGCCAGGGTAATCGGGTGTCTTCGGGCAACTGGCTCAGGGTGCGCCCGACCCATCGGGCGGCACGGCCCAGACCCGCCAGGTGAGCCAGCTCGCCGTAGCTCACCACACAGCCTTCGGGCACTTGCGACAAGGTCAGGTACAGCGCGGTACGCCGCATTTCGGCGGGGCTTTGCGGCGTATCGGCAGGTGGCTTCACTATGGGGATATCCGTTGAGATCGTCGCGGTTTTGTCAGAAACGTCTGTAAACATGACGATGAGCATTGAACTCAATATAAATCCTTGAGTCAGTTCTAGCCATGTAACACTATAACGCCCCTATTTTTTGCCACCCCTGAGCCCCGTATCTGCTTATGTTGTCCAGAACCCTGTTGTGCCTTGCTGTTTTCAGTGCTTCCACACCCTTGCTCGCCGATACCGTCTGGTTGAAAAACGGCGACCGGCTGACCGGCAAGATCAAAGTCTTCGACGGTGGCAAACTGCTGATCCAAACCACCTACGCGGGCTCGATCCCGGTGGACTGGAAGCAGGTCAAGACCCTGGAGAGCGATCAGGAGTTGCTGGTCAAGCAGGACGCCTACAGCGGCGAAAAGGCCAAGTCGTTGCAGGCGTCGGATGACGGCAAGGTGGTGCTGGCCAATGGCGAGGTACCCAAGACGGTCGACCTGGCAAGCATCCAACAGATCATGAAGCCCAAGCCAGTGATCGAAGACCTGGTGTGGAAGGGCAACGTCGACCTGGCGCTGGACTACAAGCGTGCCGACAAAGACACCAACGACTACGACATCGACTTCAAGACCTCGGCCCGTCACGGCCAATGGCGTCATACGGGCAAGGGCGAATACAACCGCGAGTTCCAGGACGACATTACCACCACCGATAACTGGGCGCTGGAGTACAACCTGGACCGCTTCATCACCGAGCACTGGTTCTGGCAGGGTCGCCTGACCTACAAGCGCGACAAGGTCGAAGACCTGGCCCGTCAGCGCGTTGTCGGTACCGGCCCGGGCTATCAGTTCTGGGACGATGAACTGGGCGCGTTCTCCCTCGGTTCGCTGGTTAACCGCACCGACTATGAATACGCCGACGGCGGCAAGGACAACTTCTATTCCCTGGCCATGAAGTGGAACTACAACCGCTACCTGGTGGGCAAGACTGTCGAGTTCTTTACCAATGGCGAATTGGGCAAACCCCTTGCCGGGCCGTCCGAGTATTCCCTGGATGCGGAAATGGGCCTGCGCTACAAGGTTACCGAGTGGGCCTCGCTCAACTTGAAGGCCGAGCGCAACGAGGTCAGCGGCAGTTCCGAGAGCAGCCTGAGCAAGACTCGCTACACCGCAGGCTTTGGTGTGGCCTGGTAAAAGCTGCGTCGGCCACTCTGGCAACCTGCGCGGATATTGATTACCTTGTTTTGAGATCCATTCCCATATGCCATGGGCGGCGGAACACCCGAGGAGTCATACGTTGAGCGCGCACGTTGCCAAGAACGCCCGAGAGCTGTTGCTCAAGGAATACCGTGGGGCTTTGGCCACACAGTCAAAAGCCATGCCCGGTTTTCCCTTCGGCTCGGTCGTGCCCTACTGCCTTGATGAGCAGGGCCGCCCGCTGATCCTGATCAGCCGCATCGCCCAGCACACCCATAACCTGCAAAAAGACCCCAAGTGCTCATTGCTGGTGGGTGAGCGCGAGGCTGATGATGTGCAGGCCGTGGGGCGTCTGACCTACCTGGCCGAGGCCGAGAAACTGGAAGACGGCGCAGCCATTGAAGCGGCCGCCGAGCGTTACTACCGCTACTTCCCCGATTCGGCCAACTACCACAAGGCCCACGATTTCGATTTCTGGGTGCTCAAGCCGGTGCGCCACCGTTATATCGGTGGGTTTGGCGCGATTCACTGGGTCGACCAGTTGACCCTGGCCAATCCGTTTGCAGGCAAGGCCGAGCGCAGCATGATCGAGCACATGAACAGCGATCACACCAAGGCCATCGCCCATTACGTCGACCTCAGCGGTTTGCCGACTGGCGAGCCTGCGCAGTTGGCCGGCATCGACAGCGAAGGCATGCACCTGCGTATTGGCCAAAGCTTGCATTGGTTGCCTTTCGAGACGCCTTGCAACACACCGACACAAGTACGCGAGGCCCTGGTTTCATTGGCTCACGCCGCGGTGTGGCCGAAAAAAACCACTGCCGACGCTTGAATTCACACAATGGCGACGTCATCTAAGGTGAACTGGCAAGGCATTCTTGCGTTGAGGAACCATTTGATGCGCCCTTTTTTATTGCTCTTTCTGCTGTTCCCGGTGTTGGAGCTGTTCGTATTCGTCAAAGTCAGCGGTGCGATCGGGTTTTTCCCGGCGCTGCTGCTGATCATCGCAGGCTCCATGCTCGGCGTCCTGGTGCTGCGCGTGGCCGGCCTGGCCACGGCGTTGCGTGCCCGTGAAAGCCTGAACCGCGGCGAACTGCCGGCCCAGACCATGCTTGAGGGCCTGATGATGGCCCTGGCCGGTGGCCTGCTGATCCTGCCGGGCTTTATCAGCGACGTGCTCGGCCTGGTCCTGCTGCTGCCGTTTACCCGCAAACTGCTGGCCGGCAAGATGCGCCAGCGCGCCGAAGAAGCGGCGATTCGCCAACGCGCGTTTGCCGACGACCTGCAACCCCGTGGCGGCCCGGCCCCGCGTCAACCGCTGGGGCGTGAAGGCGACGTGATCGAAGGCGAGTTCGAACACCGCGACAACAAATAACTGCTTCACTGGCACGGCACCTTCGGGTGCCGTGTTGCATTGGCCCGGGGAGCGATCTGAGAAAAAATTTCCTCCCGGCCCCCTTGTAATAAGCGTATGCGCCCTTATGTAACGGTCACCGCAAGGTTTCTGGTGGTGACATCAGACAGACTTCCGCGTCTCGCCCAGCGAGCCGCGACCGGCACCGCCGGAATTTAACCCGCCGGAATTGATACCGGCCGATGAAAAACACAATTAGGAGAGATCGACAATGAAGCTTCGTCCTCTGCACGACCGCGTCGTAATCCGTCGCAGCGAAGAAGAAAAGAAAACCGCTGGCGGGATCGTTCTGCCAGGTTCGGCTGCTGAAAAAGCCAACCACGGTGTGATCGTCGCTGCTGGCCCAGGCAAGACCCTGGAGAACGGTGATGTACGCGCACTGGCCGTGAAAGTGGGTGACAAGGTTGTTTTCGGCCCTTACTCCGGCAGCAACACTGTGAAAGTAGACGGCGAAGACCTGCTGGTCATGGCTGAGAACGAAATTCTCGCCGTACTGGAAGACTGATTTCCTCGCTCATTTTCCCGTTACTACAAAGTATTTAAGGAATATCGATCATGGCTGCTAAAGAAGTTAAATTCGGCGACTCCGCCCGCAAGAAAATGCTCACCGGTGTCAACGTCCTGGCTGACGCAGTAAAAGCGACCCTGGGCCCGAAAGGCCGTAACGTGATCATCGAGAAGAGCTTCGGCGCTCCGACCATCACCAAGGACGGCGTTTCCGTCGCCAAAGAAATCGAACTGGAAGACCGTTTCGAGAACATGGGCGCGCAGCTGGTCAAAGACGTTGCCTCCCGTGCCAACGACGACGCAGGCGACGGCACCACCACCGCTACCGTACTGGCTCAGGCGATCGTCAACGAGGGCTACAAGGCCGTCGCTGCCGGCATGAACCCTATGGACCTCAAGCGTGGTATCGACAAGGCGACCATCGCCATCGTTGCCGAGCTGAAAAACCTGTCCAAGCCATGCGCCGACACCAAGGCCATCGCTCAGGTCGGCACCATCTCCGCCAACTCCGACAGCTCCATCGGTGACATCATTGCCGAAGCCATGGAAAAAGTCGGTAAAGAAGGCGTGATCACCGTTGAAGAAGGCTCGGGCCTGGAAAACGAACTGTCGGTTGTAGAAGGCATGCAGTTCGACCGTGGCTACCTGTCTCCGTACTTCGTCAACAAGCCAGAGACCATGGTTGCCGAGCTGGACAACCCGCTGATCCTGCTGGTTGACAAGAAGATCTCCAACATTCGCGAAATGCTGCCAGTACTGGAAGCCGTTGCCAAAGCCGGCCGCCCATTGCTGATCGTTTCCGAAGACGTTGAAGGCGAAGCCCTGGCGACCCTGGTTGTGAACAACATGCGTGGCATCGTCAAGGTTGCAGCCGTCAAGGCTCCAGGCTTCGGCGACCGTCGCAAGGCCATGCTGCAGGACATCGCCGTATTGACTGGCGGTACCGTTATCTCCGAAGAGATCGGCCTGAGCCTGGAAAGCGCCACCCTGGAAAACCTGGGTAGCGCCAAGCGCGTGACCATCTCCAAGGAAAACACCATCATCGTTGACGGTGCTGGCGTTGAAGGCGACATCGAGTCCCGTATCGCGCAGATCCGTGCCCAGGTTGCCGAAACCTCCTCGGACTACGACCGTGAAAAACTGCAAGAGCGTCTGGCCAAGCTGTCCGGCGGCGTTGCAGTGATCAAGGTTGGCGCTGGCTCCGAAGTTGAAATGAAAGAGAAGAAGGCCCGCGTTGAAGACGCCCTGCACGCAACCCGTGCAGCCGTTGAAGAAGGCGTGGTACCTGGCGGTGGCGTTGCGCTGATCCGTGCTCTGGAAGCCCTGACCAACCTGACCGGCGACAATGCCGACCAGAACGTTGGTATCGCTGTGCTGCGTCGTGCCGTTGAAGCACCGCTGCGCCAGATCGCTGCCAACTCCGGCGACGAGCCAAGCGTTGTGGTCAACGAAGTCAAGAACGGCAAAGGTAACTACGGTTACAACGCTGCGACTGGCGTCTATGGCGACATGATCGAAATGGGCATCCTGGACCCTACCAAGGTGACCCGTTCCGCGCTGCAAGCGGCAGCCTCCATCGGTGGCCTGATCCTGACTACCGAAGCTGCCATCGCTGACAAGCCGAAGGCTGAAGGCGCAGCTGGCGGCGGTATGCCAGATATGGGCGGCATGGGTGGCATGGGCGGCATGATGTAAGCCAGCCTTACCCGGCGCTATAAAAAGCCCCGCCTGCAGTGATGCAGGCGGGGCTTTTTTTTGAGCGGCTGTATCTACTCAACTTCGGTAGGACACTGGACCTGTGGCGAGGGAGCTTGCTCCCGATGGCGGCCTGCCAGCCGACACAGTTATACCGAGTACATATCCATTCCTGCGGTAATGGCCACTTAGGGTTCCGCCCTGACGGCGGCTCACTTTGCAAAAGCCGGGATGCCGGCCCAGGCCAAAGTAAGCAACGCTCTTGCCCCACCACTCGGCACTTCGCCCAGGCTCGGTGTGCCCGTAATCCGCCAGGGATTTGGGGGGCCGCCGCCACGCGCCATCCATGGCGCGGGGCGGCTAAACCGGCATCCCTGCCGGTTTACCCCCCAAATCCATGTCGGATTCCGGCCAGCGTGGTTTAACGGGGCGCCTGAGATCAAAAGCAGATCAAGATCAAGAGCGGCTCGCTTCGCATCGTGGTTACCGTTGTCTTTCGCAGGCAAGCCCGCTCCTACACGGAATCTTCGTTGCGTTTCGCTTAACTGATCGGCATTACGGCTTGCCGTGAAGGCCGGTACAGCAACAAGCAATACAAACCCAGGCAAATCAGCCAGCAAAAAATCGCTGTCCACACGTTGTGGGAAAAAAAGTGTGCCCCTTGCAGCATACGGCTGACTGAGAAGACGCTGCCCAGGCTGACGGCAAAAATGAACGCGTTGCGCGCCAGCCGTGGTCGCCGATCCCTCAGCGCGAAGAACCAGGCGAACAAGGCAAACCCGGTGGCTGCATGTCCGCCGGGCCAGCAGCGACCTGGTTTATCGGTAGGCGGGCGCGGGCTGAGCAGTTCGCTGTAGGTTTCCTGGCCGCCGAATTCCTTGAGGCTCCAGGGGCATTGCACGGCGGTGATGGTTTTCAACGGCGCCACGAAGGCCGTCGCCAATCCCAGCGACAGCACCAGGCACACCAGTTCGCGGCGGTACGGCTTGAGTCGTTGCAGAATGAAGCTGCCGACCAGCCCCAGAATCGCCAACACCGAAAACAGGATCACCAGTTGCTTGGCCCGATCATGCAGGATGTCTTCAAGGAAGAAGCTATAGCGGCCGATGAAGCCGTCAGCCTCCGCGCTGTAGAAGCGCCTGGCCAGGTCCATGTCCAATGAGGTCAGTTCCAGCAACAGCAAGACCACTGCGGCGCCGGCAGGCAGGCCCAGGCACAGCCAGAAATTGAGCGGTTTGGAAACCGGTAAAGAAGAGGAGGATTTCATCACGAACCTTGGTGAGAAAGCCCCGTGCTCACCTGCACGGGGCTTTTTGATTAGCGTTTGCTTAAGACTGGAGCTTCTTCCTTGGGCGCTTTCCAGCTCAGCAGTTGCTGTTTGTAGTCGTAGCTGGCGGCCTGATAATAGGTAATTGCCCGCTGGATCAATGGGTCATCGCTACCGACGCGCAACTCCTGGCTTTCTCCAAGAGCCTGGTCATGGCGACGCAGGCCTTGGCGCGGGCTGAGGATTGCCAGGTCCTTGCCGTCAAACAAGCCCAGATGCTGGTAGTTGCCCACCACGACCCGCGGTGGCAGCGGGTTGTCTTGCAACAGATTACGGCCGAAGAACGTCGACTCGTAGCTGAGGTTGATCAGGCCCAGCAAGGTCGGCGCAAGGTCGATCTGGCTGGCCAGTTGCGCGGACTCCCGTGCGTCGATCAGCTTGGGCGCATAGATAAACAACGGGATCTGGTAGTTGGTGATCGGCAGGTCTTCCTTGCCTGCGCTGCCGGCCGTGTGGTCGGCGACGAACACAAAAATGGTGTTGTCGAACCAGGGTTTCTGGCGTGCAGCTTCAAGGAACTGGTTGATGGCGTAGTCGGTGTATTTCACTGCACCATCGCGACCCTTGCCGGATTTGATATCGATGCGCCCATCCGGGTAGGTATAGGGGCGATGGTTGGAAGTCGTCATCAGTTGCAGCAAGAACGGCTGTTGCTTGGCGTAGTCGGCGTCGGCCAGTTTAAGCGTCTGTTTGAACAGGTCTTCGTCGGCCATGCCCCAGGCATTTTTGAACGAGATTTCTGACTCGGGCACGCTGCTTTGGTCCACGACCCGATACCCGTTGCCGCTGAAAAACGCGTTCATATTGTCGAAGTAACCGCGACCGCCGTAGACAAACACGCTGTCGTAACCGATGGCCGTGAGTTGTTGGCCGAGGCTCGCGAACCCGCTTTCACGACCGATGCGCTTGACGATCGAGCGGCCTGGCGTGGGTGGGATCGCCAGGGTAATGGCTTCCAGGCCCCGGTCGGTTCGTGTCCCGGTGGCATAGAAGTTATTGAAGTACAGGCTTTGTTTGCGCAACGCATCCAGGTTGGGCGTGAGGTTGCGTTGATCGCCGTTGCTGCCCATGTACTTGGCGCTGAAGCTTTCGATGGTGACCAGCACGATGTTGGGCTTGCGCAGTGTGCCCGGGTTGGTGATGGCGCGGCGAATATCCAGCGGGTCCGGGTCGATAAAGCGCGCATTGGGCTCGCTGAGTTCGGCGCGCAGTTGCCGGGCGACCACGTCAGTGGGCAGGCTCTGATAGAACTGGGTGTAGTCCAATTCGTTATTGCGGAACGCAGCGAAGAATTGATAAGGGCCGTTGCTGGCCAGTTCGTTCTTGTAAGCGTTACCGCCCTGGGTACGCGGGCTGTCCTGGCTGATCAGTTGCAGGCTGAGGCCGGCGACCACCAACAGGCCCAGGGCATTGACCAAACGGCCACGCAGTGTCGGCAACGGTGCCGCCATGGCGGCATTGAAGGGTTTACGCAGGGCCAGGCTCATGAGGATCGCCAGCATTGCCAGCAGGCTCAGCAGCTTGCCGATCGGGTAAGACTCCAGCAGGTTGTTCAGCACCTCATCGGAATACACCAGATAGTCGACCGCAATAAAGTTGAAGCGCACCCCAAACTCATCCCAGAACAGCCATTCGGCCACCGAGGTGAACAGCATGGCGAACAGGCTGATTGTCAGCAGCGCCTGCAAGAACCAGCGGTGGCCGCGGCGGCGCCACAGTGCGGGTGGGCAGAGCAGCAAATACAAGCCCAGCGGCAAGGCCGCATAGGCGAGGAAGCCCAGGTCGTAGACCAGACCCACGCCAAACACCGGCAGCAAGTTGCCGCCCACTTCATTCAGGTGAGTCACGAGCAACACGCTGCGAGTAAGCAGGAAAACCAATAACCAGGCAGCGGTTATCAACAGCAAATAGCGCATTGGCGCTGTTTTGAGAAAGCCCATGTCCAGGTTCCTTAGATCGATGGGCGCGATCTTCACCCTGACACTGTGGTCTGTTTGTGAAGCTATAGTGAAAAACTCGTTTGTCCCTGTAATCAGTTGAAAACCCTCATCAGTGGGCCTTTCAGCTCTATCCCTGAGCCCCGCTTGGCCTTAAGCTGCGCGAGCCAACACGGCTGTTACCGCGTACGGAGACACTGCCCATGCGAATTTTATTGGTTGAAGACAACCGCGATATTCTGGCCAACCTGGCCGATTACCTGGGGCTCAAAGGCTACACAGTGGACTGTGCGCAGGACGGCTTGTCGGGCCTGCACCTTGCGGCCACCGAGCATTACGACCTGATCGTGCTCGATATCATGCTGCCTGGCATCGATGGCTACACCCTGTGCAAACGCCTGCGCGAAGACGCACGGCGCGATACGCCGGTGATCATGCTCACCGCACGCGATCAACTGGATGACCGCCTGCAAGGCTTCAAGTCCGGGGCTGATGATTACCTGCTCAAGCCATTTGCCTTGTCGGAACTGGCCGCGCGGATCGAGGCGGTGTTGCGGCGTGCCCAGGGTGGTGGCCGCCGCGCCCTGCAGGTGGGTGACCTGAGCTACGATCTCGATACCTTGGAAGTCACCCGCGAAGGGCGCCTGCTCAAGCTCAACCCCGTCGGCCTGAAACTGCTGGCAGTGCTGATGCAGAAGAGCCCGCACGTGCTACGCCGGGAAATTCTCGAAGAAGCCCTGTGGGGCGATGACTGCCCGGACAGCGACAGCCTGCGCAGCCACGTTCACCAATTGCGCCAGGTGATCGATAAGCCCTTTGCCAAGCCGTTGCTGCAAACGGTGCACGGTGTGGGTTATCGCTTGGCCGAGGGCCGTGATGGAGTTTAGACAAAGCCTTGCCCAACGGATCATCATCGCCTTTGCCTTGATGAGTGCGTTGGTGGCGGGGGCCTTCGCCATGGGGATCGTTGCGACGGTGCACCTGGTGGAAGAGAAGCTGATCTCGGCGGGCCTGGGCGGTGACCTGCAACGCCTGCTGTTGATGGACAGCATGGAAGACTGGCGACATCGGCCGGAGCCGGACCAGCTGTTTTACTTCAGCGGCGGGCAAGGCGATTTCGAGTTGCCCAAGGATCTTCGGCATCTGGACCCGGGCTTCCACGAAGTATTTCGCGAGTCTCTGTCGTACCACGCCATGGTCGAGGTGATCGACGGTCGGCGTTATGTGCTGTTGCAGGATCAAAGCGATTTTGAAGAGCGCGAGCGCGTGCTGTTTGCCGTGGTGCTGGTGGGGTTCGTGCTCAGCCTGGCGCTGGCGGTGTTCCTCGGCTGGGTGCTGGCCCGCAAGGTGATGGCGCCGGTAGTGCGCCTGGCTCGCCAGGTGCGGCATCGTGACCAGTTATTAGGGCTGGCGCCGCCCTTGGCACCGGATTATGCAGCCGATGAAGTGGGCGAGCTGGCGGTGGCGTTCGATGCCACGCTGGGTCGCCTGCGGCAGGCGTTGTCCCGTGAGCAGTTGTTTACCAGCGATGTAAGCCATGAGTTGCGCACGCCCTTGATGGTGTTGGCCAGCTCCTGTGAGCTGCTGCTGGAAAACCCCGCCATCGATCAACGCGGCCGTAATCAGGTCCAGCGAATCGCGCGGGCCTGTGAGGAAATGCGTGAACTGGTGCAGACCTTCCTGATGCTGGCCCGCGCCAAGCACGATGATGCTGTCATGTCGGCTCAGGTCAACCTGACGCAGGTCGCCGAAGATTTGCTTGGGATCTGGCGTGGGCCCATCGAGCAAAAAGGCCTTGAGTTGATCTACTGCCCTGGCAATCCTCTGGATACTCGCTACAACACTACGTTCCTGCACGCAGTGATGGGTAACCTGTTGCGCAATGCACTGCATTACACCGAGCAAGGGTTTATCCGCCTCACGCTGGAGCCGAGTGGTTTTGTGGTGGAGGACTCTGGCGTGGGCATTCCTGAAGACAAGCGCGAAGCGATGTTCGAGCCTTTTGTGCGCGGCAGCGAGAACCGTGGCGAGGGGCTGGGGCTTGGTCTGTCGCTGGTGCAACGGATCTGCGAGAGCCAGGGCTGGAGCGTGAGCCTGACGACGATGGAGCCCAATGGCTGCCGTTTTCATGTGGAGCTGAGTCAGGTCAAAAGCTGACCGTTCAGTCTGTCGTTTTGCGGATGCAGACTGCCTGCTTTTCAGCGAAGATGGCCCGATGCTACTGAATGTTTCTGTAAAGTCTTGAAATGTATGCAGTTGGACAGGACAAGATTTTCACAATGAGTTGACCTGTTGATTACGTTTAACTGCTTAAGGTTGCAGGCATCAGTTACCGGAGACGTACGATGCCTTCCCCAATCAAGTTGGAATTTTCCGAAAAGTACGACGATCAACACGCGCAACAATATTTGCTCAAACATCAGGACAATCTGGCTCGCCGGTTGTCCCACAAACGCGACGAGCAACTGGCGCGTGGTGCACTGGCCATGGCCGGTGAGCCGGGCCTGGTGCTGGACCTGCCTTGTGGCGCTGGACGTTTCTGGCCGTTGCTGGCCGAAAAACCCAACCGTGTGATTATCGGGGCTGACAATTCGGCGTCGATGTTGAAGATCGCCACCACCGCGCAACCGGCGGAGGTGGTGAAACGGGTACGCCCTTTGCAGACATCTGCCTTTGATATCGATTTGCCAGATAACTCCGTCGACAGTATTTTCTGCATGCGCTTGATGCACCACATCGGTGAAGCGGAGCACAGGCTGACAATACTGCGTGAGTTTCAGCGAGTTACCCGTGACAGCGTGATTATTTCGCTGTGGGTGGACGGCAATTTCAAGGCCTGGAAGCGCAAGCGCAGCGAAGTACGTCGTCGCAAAAGAGGTGAGCAGGAAGGTTACCAAAACCGGTTTGTGTTACCGGCTGCTACTGTCGAGGCAGAATTCGAGCAGGCCGGTTTCCGTGTTCAGGAGTCCCTGGACTTCATACCGCTCTACGCCATGTGGCGAGTGTATGTATTGCGCAAGAGGTAACAGATGGCAGTTGAGTGCGTAGCAGGCAGTCATGTAGCTCCCGAGGAGCGGTTTGATTATTTCTGGCGCCAGAAGGGTGAGTGGGTCGAAGAACCCAATCGCCGGCGTGGCGGTGAAAGTGGTGTGCAGCGAGTGGTCAGCCCTAATGGGCGTTTGCTGTATTGCAAGCGTCAGACCGGGCACATCTACCGCAGTTGGTTGCATCCATTCGGGCGTCCGACCGTGCTGCGTGAGCGTGATGCCTTGAAGGGCCTGCGTTTGCTGGATGTGCGCGTGCCGGAGTTGGTGTTTTGCGAGGCGCGACGCGACCCGGAGCATCAATGGAAAGCCCTGTTGGTGACCGCGTCATTGGACGGGTTCGACGAGATCGAAAACTGGTACGCCGCCGGTGGCCGTGAGCAGTACGGCGAGGCGGTCCACGAGCGTTTGCTCCAGGAGTTGGCCGGCACCCTGGCCCGTATGCACAAGGGTCGCTGGCAGCACGGTTGCTTGTATATCAAGCACATTTTCGTGCGGGTAACCGGTGAGCCTGATGCGGCGATTGTGGAAGTGGCCCTGCTGGACTTTGAAAAATGTCGCCAGCGTTTGACCGCTTATCGGGCCGCGTCCCATGACATGCTGCAATTGCGCCGCCATTCGTCGTGGAACGATACCGACTGGAAAAAACTCAGCTACTTTTACGAGACGGCGTTTGGCAGCGCTATCAAGGGTTTAACCAGATGAAGCTAGAAATAGCACGAGGTTTGTTTTTGGTCGGGGCGTTGGGCATTTCAGCCCTTGCCCTGGCAGCGTGGGAACAACCTCGCACACAAGTGCTGAGTGCGGTAGACGGTGGCGGGCAATGCCTGCTGCCGCGGATTGCCAAGGCAAGTGTGGCGGCCAGGCCTGATCATGATTTGCTGCTATTCATGTTCGGGATGTCTCAAGCAATGAGGCCGCAAAGTTGAAACGAGTAAAACTCCTGGAAAGGGCCTTGCGATGCGAGGCCCTTTTTTTACGCCTGACGCTTTAACGGTAGGAGCAAGCTCGCTCCTGCAGAGGGGCAATTTTCAGATCAGGTGCAGGTGGTTATCCCAAAACCCCGC
Organism: Pseudomonas sp. W2Jun17; assembly: GCF_023127795.1. NCBI lineage: Bacteria > Pseudomonadati > Pseudomonadota > Gammaproteobacteria > Pseudomonadales > Pseudomonadaceae > Pseudomonas > Pseudomonas sp. W2Jun17. The sequence continues at coordinate 228,740 of NZ_SPKO01000040.1, forward strand.
CGGTAATTCCAATGGCTTGGCCATCAGTCGTTCCTGACGACAATCATAGAAGCGGCAACGTCCCTGTCCCGACGTAACCACAAACCCGTCCGCCACTGCACCCACACCGGCGCAGTCGGGCAACGGCCCATCCAGGCGCAGCTCGGCGCTGTCCATATCCCAGATGAAGAAACGATTGCCACGCGGCGCCGTGAGCGCTACCAGGCGCAGTTCGCTGTGCACCGCCACGCTGGCGGTGTAGTGCCCCATCGCTTGCAGTTGCTCATCGGCTACCGGGAACGCCATAAAAGGCTGGCCCGGGCGCTTGATTGCGAGCAACTCGGAACGCTCCTGGGACGGCCCCATGAACTGCTGCCCGGTGAGGATGGTGCCATCGCTGGCGATCCCCATATGGCGCACGCTGTTCATTTGCTGGCCCAACGTTTCCTTGCTGATCAAGGTGCCATCGCGCTGCATCAGCACCAGGCTCGGTTCCATGGCGCTGAGGTTCATCTCCACGCGGCTTTCGGCTTCGGTGCGAATGCCGCCGTTGGCCACCACCAGGGTTTCGCCGTCGGGCATCCAGGAGACCTGGTGCGGGCCGATGCCGTGGGTGGAAATCTCGCCGCTGTGTACCAGCCGCTCGCCTTCGAACTTATACACACCCAACAACCCACGACCGGGATCTGAGGTGTCGTTCTCGGTGGCGTACAGCCAGTCGCCGCTCTTGTGGATCACCGCATGGCCGTAAAAGTGCCGGTTGGCGTTTGAGGTGATGGTTTGCAGCAGCGTGCCATCGCGCAGGTCGATCAGGTAGCTCTCGGTGCCCGGACGACGGGCGACGAACAACGCAATTGGCAGTGTGGGGTGGTTGATGATGTCGTGACAGCGCTGGCCGACCTGGGTGGCAAAGACGGGCTTGCCGTCCAGGCGATAGCCGACAGCGTAGTGCTTGCCGTCGGCATCATCGCGTGCCGAGAGCAGCAGCGGTCCCTTGTCTTTGCCTTTGAACAGCGTCCAGCCGCCCAACGTGAGGGCGCTGAGCAGCACGCTACCCAGCGCCAAAGCCTGTCGCCTGAGCATCATCAGTCACCGTCGTTGGCGTTGAAGCCCAGTTGGACGCCCAACGCTTTGGCCAGCTCGCCCTCGTGAAGGCGATGGACCACATTGAGGCTGTCGTAGATATCGTTGAGTTGCTGGCGCCCGGCGTCATCATTCAACAGTTCGTTGAGGGAGCGCTGGTTGCTGGCGAACAGTTTCAGGGACGCAGCATAGGCGGCATCGATCTTCTCGGCCAACGGCTTCTGATCGCTCGGCAGCAGGCTGCGCAGGCCTTTGTTGTCGACACCGACCCATACGGTCTGGGCGGCGGCGAGGCTGGCCTCCAGGCTTTGCAGGGAGGACTGGCTGCGCCATGCATCGGCCTGGAAGGGTTGCGGGATGCCCTTGGTCTGGCGGCCCATCGGCGTGCCGAGTTTTTTCTTCAGGGTGTCCAGTGCGGTTACTTGCACGCGCAGCAGATCGGCAATGGCTTCGTGGGAATCAGCGTAGCGCTGGTTCGGAAACTTGGTCATCTGCGCGAGCATACCGTCGGTGCTGTTCCAACTGGCGAGGATCTCTTCAGCCAGGGCCTTCTGACGCTCGCCGATGGCCATCAGCAGCGGGCAGTAGCGGGCTTTCTGGGTTTCGTCGGCAACGTCGGGCTTGGCGTCGTAGAGGATGTATTCATAGGCCGACAGGCCCTGCACCACCACGCTCGATTTGGCCAGGGCGGCCGCATCGATCTGCGGCTGGGCGCTGACCAGTTGCTCGACCTGGCGACCTACCAGGTTCTTCTTGTCCGGCCAGAACTGCACCTGCCAGGCGCGGTTGCCTTCGGCCAGTGGGCCGATCAGCAACGGTTGCAACTCGGCCCAGGCTTTTTGGGCGTGCAGGAAGTCGGCGCGGGCAGTGTCCAGGCTTTCCTTGCCCTGGCAGTAGGCCAGGGCGCTTACGGCCAACTGGCGGTCGGCTTCAACCCAGCGGCTGTAGGTCGGCAGGATCACCTGCTTGGCGATAGCCGCCGAGGTCACCGCTTGCGGGTCCTGGGGCGAGCACGCGCCCAGGGCAAGGGCGGCGAGGCTGGTGAACAACAACTTGGGACGAAACATGTCGAGCTCCCTTCTGTGAGTGGGGCGAAGCTTATAAAGAATTCAGGAACGCCAGCAATGCGGCCCGCTGTTCGGCGTTAAATGACAACACATGTTGCTGTGCCGCTTGTGCTTGCCCGCCGTGCCACAGCACGGCCTCAAGCAGGTTGCGGGCGCGGCCGTCATGCAAGAACTGGGTGTGACCACTGACGGTTTGCGTCAGGCCAATGCCCCACAGCGGCGGGGTGCGCCACTCACGGCCAGTGGCGTTGAATTCGGTACGGTTGTCGGCCAGGCCTTCGCCCATATCGTGCAACAACAGGTCGCTGTAGGGGCGTATCACCTGATTGGCCAGCTCGGGTTCGGCGGCGTTGGCGGCCGTGGTGAATGTCGGCTTGTGACAGCCCTGGCAACCGGCCTCGTAGAACAGGTTCTTGCCGGCCAACACTTGAGGCGTGTTGACGTCTCGGCGTGCAGGCACCGCGAGGTTGCGGGTGTAAAACAGTACCAGGCGCAGGATGTTGTCGCTGACTTCCGGCTCGCCGTCAGGGCCATTGCCGTTTGGCGCCTGCTTGCACGCCACTTGGGCGTCGGTGCAGTCATCAAAGGGTCTCAGGGATGTCGTGAGACCCATATCACCCGAAAACGCGTGAACATTTTGTTGGTTGAGGTTGGGTTGCCCGGCTTTCCAGCCAAAACGCCCAAGTACGGTTTTATGCTGGGCGTCATCCCAGACCCAATTGACGCGGCCGACGATTGCGTCTTTGTCGGCGGTCTTGGGGTCGGTGTTGCGCAGGATATCGGCGTCGCTGATTGCTTCGAGCAGGCCCAGGCCGATCATCGGCGGCGCGATGCGTGCCGAGAAGCGTGTGTCGGGGTGCATCGGGCCGTAGCCGAGCTGGGTAATTTTCAGGTCGGGTTTGCGCAGTTCGACGACGGTGCCGTCCTTGAAGCTGACCTGGACAGGGCTGTAGTCGACCCGCACCTTGCCTTCCGGAGCGACGCCCGGCACGGACATGTCCTGCAACTGCCCGCCATACACCGGCTCGGGCACCACGCCGAGCTGTTCGATCAGCTTGGCGTAGGGCGGTGCATCTGAAATGGAGAGGCGTACCAGCATCGACACCGCATTCGGCGCATCAGGCAGCGGCGGGTGGCCACGGCCGTCCTTGATATGGCAGTTCTGGCAGGCGTTGGTATTGAACAGCGGGCCCAGGCCATCCCGTGCCGTGGTGGTGGCCGGCGCGATCACCCAGGGGTTGCGAAAGAAGCTGTTACCGACGCTGAAATCCAGGCGACGGCTGGGTGCCAGGTTGGCCGAGGGCAGGGAAAAGGCGTTCTGGTCGCGCTTGTTTACCGTTGTCGCGCCACCGGATCGCGATTCACCCGGCTCGGCCTTGGTGAAGCGAGGGGCGTCGTCGCAAGCAGTCAGGCATAGAGCCAGCAACGCTGCAGACAGGTAGGAAAGCGAACGGAACATCGAGATTCCTGGACGAGGGGGCAAAATCTGGTCGCAAAGTCTAACAGGGCCGGGCGGTTTGAATAAGAGCAATTATCGTTTGGTGGCATCGCGATTCTTTCCCGCTAGAATGACCACACATTTTTTTTGGAGGTGGCCAATGCAGGCTCTCGACGCTTTGCTCAACCGTGTTTCCGTGCCGCGTTTACTCGACCCGGTACCGACCCAGGAGCAGCGCGACCTGTTGTTCGCTGCCGCCATGCGGGCGCCCGATCACGGTCAATTGCGCCCTTGGCGTTTCCTCACCGTAGAAGGCGCAGCCCGTGAGCAAATGGGCACGCTGTTGGCCGAGGCCGCCCGGCTGCAGGATGCCGATGCACCGCAAGCCGTCATCGACAAGGCGCAGAACGGCCCGCTGCGTGCGCCGTTGGTAGTTGTGGTGATTGCGCGTTTGCAGGAGCACTTCAAAGTGCCCAAGTCCGAGCAATTGCTGGCGGCGGCCTGTGCGGCCCACGGCATCCTGCTGGCGGCGTATGCCCAGGGGATTGGTGCGGTGTGGCGGACCGGGGAGTTGTCCTACTCGGCCCATGTGGCCAAAGGCTTGGGGCTGACGGCGGGTGAAGAAGTGATTGGCTTCCTTTACCTGGGCACGCCGCAGAACCCGCCGCGTACGGCGCCGAAGGAAGACCTGACGCCGTTTGTCCAGGCCTGGAGCGGACGCTAAGCGGTGTGCGGTCAAAATGTGGGAGGGGGCTTGACAGCTAACTAGGATGTTGGGGGGGGCGAGTACATATCCATTGCTGCGGTAACGGCCACTTAGGGTTCCGCTCTTACAGCGGCTCACTTTTGGAAGGACCGGAATGCCGGCCCAGCCAAAAGTAAGCAAAAGGTCCTCGCCCCACCACTCGGCACCTCGCCTAGGCTCGGTGTGCCCGAACGAAGGCTTGAATCCGTGGGCCGCCGCAATGGGCCATCCCTGGCCCAGTGCGGCTAACCCGGCGTCCTGCCGGGTTACCCACGGATTCAAGCCTGCGTTCGGCCAGCGTGGTTTAACGGGGCGCTTGAGATCAAAAGCAAGATCAAGAGCGGCTCGCTTCGCATCGTAGATACGCTGGCGGTGCTTCTGCTTTTCTGTAGGAGCGAGCTTGCTCGCGAAAAACCTGAGGGCGCCGCGCTCATTCTGATTTCCCCCGTCATCGTTAACGACCTTCGCGAGCAAGCCCGCTCCCACAGGGGTACGCGCACGCTTCAACGATCAGGTCGGCTATAAGGCCGCCTCGCTGTGCTTTTGATCTTGATCTTAGGCGCCCCGTTAAACCACGCTGGCCGGAATTC
>NZ_SPKO01000040.1:233776-340459 GCF_023127795.1 Pseudomonas sp. W2Jun17
TATAGTGGCCGTTACCTAAATAACGGATATGTACTCGGCCCAACCACCCAACCACCCGGTCACATCGTCAACGTGGGGCTGTCGCGCAGCCCCCTCCCACATTGGACCTGTGGTGTGAATTACACCCTGAACTGATCCATCAACTTCATCTGCTGGCTGGCCAGGGCATTGAGCTGGCTGCTGATCGCCGCCGACTCGGTGGCCTGGCCGGTGAGGGTTTCGGTCACGGTGCGAATCGCCGAGACGTTGCGGTTGACCTCTTCGGCCACCGCGCTCTGCTCTTCGGCGGCGCTGGCGATTTGCAGGTTCATGTCGCTGATCACCGTGACCGCGTCACTGATCTTGCCCAGCGCCTGCACCGCCTGATGGATCTGCCCGGCATTGCTCTGGGCCTGGTGCTGACTGGAGTGCATGGTCGCCACTACCCCACGGGTACCGCTCTGGATACGCTCGATCACCAGGCGGATTTCCTCGACCGAATCCTGGGTGCGTTTGGCCAGGTTGCGTACTTCGTCGGCCACTACCGCAAACCCGCGCCCGCTTTCGCCGGCGCGTGCTGCTTCGATCGCGGCGTTCAATGCCAGCAGGTTGGTCTGTTCGGCAATGCTGCGGATCACTTCCAGGACTGAACCGATTTGCTCGCTGTTGACTGCCAGGGCTTCGACTTCGGTCACGGCCTTGCTGACTTCCTCGGCAAGGGTGGTGATGTCGCGGGTGCTCTGCTCGATGATCGACATGCCTTCGCGGGCCGACTGATCGGCGCCGCGTGCCGCGCTGGCGGCATTGGAGGCGCTGTTGGCGACGTCGTGGGCGGTGGCGCTCATTTCATTCGACGCGGTGGCGACCTGGTCGATTTCACGGAACTGCACCTGCATACCTTCGCTGGTCTGGCGTGCAATGGCCGAGGATTGATCCGCCGTACCTCGGGCTTCGGTGATGCTTTGTTTGATCTGGGCGATGGTCGGCTGCAGCTTGTCGAGGAAGCGGTTGAACCAGTTCACCAGCTCGCCCAGTTCGTCTTTCTTGGTGTAGGCCAGGCGTTGGGTGAGGTCGCCGTCGCCGCTGGCAATGTCCTTGAGCATGGCCGCCACGCTGTTGATCGGACGGGTCACGCCGGTGGCGGTCAGCCAGATCAGCAACAAGCCCAGCAAGCCGGCGGCGGCTGCCACCAGCAAGGCTTTGAGGGTGCCGGTAGCCTGGGCTTCGTCGAGCACGGCTTGTAGCTTTTCGTTATCAGCCAGCATCACGCTTTTAGGCAGTTTGATCACCACACCCCAGGATTTGGCATCGGCAATCGGCTTGACCGGGTACACGGCGCGAATCGTGTCGTTCTGTTCGCGGATCATGGGCCGATCATTGCCCAGCAGTTGCACGATCTCCTTGCCTTCGGCGCCGAGGGTGTCGACCAGGTTCTTGCCGACCCTGGCCGGTTCGCCGCTGTAGGCTGCAATCAGGCCGGTGCTGGACAGGATTTCCAGGTGAGCAGCACCGTTGAACACGTCCTTTTGTGCCGCATCGGTGGTGGCTTGCAGGGCAGTGAGGGCGATATCGACACCCACGACGCCGATGACTTTGCCGTCGACGATCAGAGGCAGGGAAATGGTGGTCATCAGCACAGGTTTGCCGGCCACCGTGTCTTCATACGGGTCCAGCAGGCAGGTGCTGCGGGTGTCCCGTGGGCAGGTATACCAAATGTTGTAAGGCGTGCCGCTGAGGTTGAGGGTGGTCTTGGTCAGGTCATCCTCGACCATGATGGTGTTCAGGCTTTCGCCGCCGGCACGGCTCCAGTAGCTGGAAAAGCGACCTTTTTCGTTGGAGACGCGAGCCTTGTCGTCAACGAATTCACTGTCCTTGCCATCCAGGCCGTTGGGCTCGAACGACAGCCAGATGCCCAGCACCTTGGTGTTGCGCTCGAACGCGGTTTTCACGCTCTGGTTGATTTCTTCGCGCAGGGCGCCGGCTTCAATGGAGCGCTTGGTCCCCAACTGACGCAGGTCCTTGATCTGGTCGGCGAGGGCGGTAACCGCCAGCAGGTTTTCACCGAAGGTCTTTTGTAACTGTACGGCCTGTTCAGCGGCCTTGGCTTGCAGCAGCTGTTCCACGCTGGCGGTGAGCATTCGTGAGCTTGAATCACTGACCAACCGATCGTTCTGGTTGGTGTTGTAGATATTGATGCCGACCACCAGTGCGATCACTCCCAGCAGGCAGAGGCCGGACAGCAGCACGATTTTCAAGCGGATAGAAAGGGTGTCGAACATAGGTTCACTCACGAATGGACTTGTGGGTATGCACGCAGCAGAGCCAAGTCCATTCGGCGCCGTTCCTGAAACATCGGCGTCACAAATCAATTCATGAGTAATAGGCGATGAGCGGTAGGAAAATGCCTACGCCGGGCGTTATACGGGCCGTGCGAGCTGCTCGGGGCGGGACCAGATCCACAGGTTGCCCAGGCTCATCCCGGCGATTGCCAGGTACACCGGCCAGCCATGATCAAGCATCACCAGCATCAGCAGGGCACACAGCAACATGCTTACGGTGGCGCTGACCTTGGCCCGGCGTGCAATGATCTTGCCGTTGCGCCAGTTGAACAGGATCGGCCCGAACAGGCGGTGGTTTTCCAGCCAGGCGCTCAGGCGCGGTGAGCTTTTGGTGGCGGCCCAGGCGGCCAGCAGGATGAATTCGGTGGTCGGCAAACCCGGTATGACAATCGCGACCAAACCGATCCCCAGGCTGACGTAGGCCAGCAGGCCATAGAGAAGTTGGGCGATCTTTGAGGAGGATTGGGTTTTGCCGGTCATGCTGCAATTTTCTGGTGGGAGGGTTTACACATGATCTGCCATGAAATGCACTCAAATGTGGGAGCTGGCTTGCCTGCTCCCACATTGAACCGATGTCTACCGGAACATTTACGCCATTTCTGGGGCGCTAGCGTACGCCTGTTCCAGCAACACGGTGAAGCGCACAAACGCATCGATCGCGCCTTTTTCTACCGCAGCTTCTTCTTCGGCGCTGAACTCCAGGCTGTCGAGGGTGCGGGTGAAGCTTTTCCAGCCTTCGGCGCGGCCACCGGCCGGTTCGCCCAGGTGGCGGGCCCCGAAGGTTTCGCTCAGGCCCAGGCCGACGGCGCGCTTGATCAGAAACGCGGCGCCCAGCTTGGAGCCTTCGGACACGAACAGCCAACCCAGGGCTTCGGCCTGGCTTGGGTTTTTCACCGCGCCGGCGACTGGAGCCGGAACGTCGGTGTCCAGGTCAGCCAGGTCGAGCTTGGCGGCTTCGGCGCGGCAGCGGGCGGCCAGGTCGGGAATGATCGTGTTCAGCGCGGCATCGTTGTACAGCGCCACCAGTTCCGACTGGAACAGGTACTGGGCCACCACGAAGCGGGCGAAGTTGGCTTGGGTTTCGAACGGCGCATGAGCCTTCACCAACGCATCCAGCTTGGTGTGCGGTTCATTGGTGATCTGGTTCAGGCGCTGGGAGCGCAGGCTTGGGCGTTCTGCGGTAGGAGAAGCGGTCATGTAAAAAGGTCCTTGAAAGAGGGAGCGCCTGGGTGCCCTTAAAGAGAGCTGTTATCAACTAGACGAACAAGAAGACGTGGCACAGTAAAAAATCCTCCCCCCGCCGCTGATGGATTCCGGCGAGGTGAGGCGGGTGGATCAGATGTCCCAGATCAGGTTGATCGCAAAGTTGCGACCGGGCTGGGTCAGGCGGTCAAGGTTGGCCGGGCCGGTTACGCCAGCTTCGCCGACGCTGTCGTAACTGCGCACGTCATCCCAGTTCCAGTACTTCTTGTCGGTGAGGTTGTAGAGGCCACCGTTGATGGTCACGTCGTTGGTGACCTTGTAGTAGGCGGTCAGGTCGAGGATGCCGAAGCCCGGGGTCTTGAACGGGCCGTCGGTGCTGCCGTCGGGAGCGTGGAAGGTGGTGCTGTCGACGCGGTTCTGTTTTTTCACCAGGGTCCAGCTCAGCAGGCCGCCGTAATTGTCCTGGTCGTAGCCCAGGCCAAACACGCCCTTGAGCGGGTTGACGCTGTTCAATGGTTCGCCATTGTCGTCGTTGCGACCGTGGGCGTAGGCAATCGAACCCTGGGTGTACAGTCCCTTCGGCGCGCCGAACGCATCCAGGTTCAGGCGGCCCTTGGCTTCCATGCCCTTGATGGTGGCGCGCTTGATATTGACGGCCTGGAACTGCTCCACGGTGCCGCCGACCACGGCGTTGTCTTCGTCGATAAAGTCGCGGTACTTGTTGTAGTACACCGCGATGTCGAAGGAGCCTTCGTCAAACTTGCCGCGTATCCCGGTCTCGATGCCTTTGCTGGTCTCCGGCTTGAGGTCGGGGTTGGGTTCGACGGTGTAGCCAATGTTGAGGTTTTCGAAGCGGCCATACAGGGCCTTCGCCGAGGGGGTGCGGAAGCCTTCGGCGTATTGGCCGAACCAGGTGTAGTTATCGGTCAGGGCGTAGGTCAGGCCGAACTTTGGCGTGACGCGGTGCCAGGTTTTGTCCTTGCCATCGACGGCATATTCGCCGGTCGGGTTGACGGTGTTGAGGAACTCCTGGGTCAGCTTGGGCTTGAGCCGGGTGTAGTCATACCGCACGGCGGGCAGGAAGGTCCATTTATCCCAGCTGATCTGGTCCTGGGCAAACAACGAGTAAGTGTTGATGGTCGGGTCGGGGAAGTCGCTCGCCTTCTTCACGCTGTCGCTTGCTTGCGGGCTGGGCGCGCCGATGGCGGTGCAGCCGCCACCAATGGCCAGGCACGAGGCGGAGCCTTCGCGCGAGCCGGTGACTTTCTGCTGCTTGAGGGTGGTGCCGTAGGTCACCTGGTGGTCGGTTTCGCCGACGCTGAACGCCTTGTCCAGTTGAGCGTCGAAGACCCACTGTTTTTCTTCGTAAAGGGTGTCGCGGGTACGCAGTACGCGGCGACCAGCCTGGTAGATCTCGGCGGTGGTCTGGTCGGTCTTGGCGATCTGGTAGTTGAGGCTGGTCTTGATGCGATCAGCAATCGGCGACTCCAGGGCAAAAGTGTTTTCCAGGCCGAAGCGCTCGCGGGTGATGGTGTCGTTGCCCGAGCGGGCACGGTAGAGGTTCATGCCTCGACCGCCGATGAACGGGCCGCCTACGGCATTCTTCAGGTTGACGTCGCGGTCATCCTTGAACTTCTCGTAGGTCAGGCCCAGGCGGTTTTCATCACCATAGTTCCAGCCCAGCTTGGCCAGCACGTTGGTGGTGCGCGCGTCTTCCGGGTTGGCGCCGGTGCGGGCCAGGCCGGTGGCGTTGTTGCCGTCGTAGGATTCGGTTTCATGACCATTGCGCTGGCTCAGGTGCAGCAAGCCATCGAAGTCCTGTACCCGTCCTGCGAAGGTGCCGGAGGTCAGCCAGCTCTCGTCGGCGGAGCTGTAGCCGGTCTTGAGGCGGGCGCCGACGTCCTTGCCGGGCTTGATGATATCGTCCGGGTCGAGGGTGAAATAGCTCACCGCGCCGCCGATGGCGTTGCTGCCGTACAGGGCCGAGGCCGGGCCGCGCAGGATCTCCACGCGCTTGACGATTTCCGGGTCGACGTAGTTGCGACGGGTCTTGGCGTAGGGGCCGTTGAAGAAGTTGTTGGGCACTTCGACGCCGTCCACCTGGGTGAGGATGCGGTCGCCGTCGATACCACGGATGTTATAGCCCGCGTTGCCTGAGCGGGTGCCGGCGCCGCCGACGGAGACACCGGGCTCGTAGCGCACCAGTTCGCGGATGTTGTTGGTGTTCTGGCGGTCCAGTTCCTCGCGGTCGTGCACGCTGACGGTGCTGGGTACGCTGTTCACATCCTGTTCGTTACGGGTGGCGCTGATGGTCACCTGTTGCAGGGCGAGGGCGCCGCCCGCGGCGCGTTTCTCCAGCACGATGTTGTTATTGCCCAGTTTGCGGTAGCTCAGGTTGGTCCCCACCAACAACCGCTCCAGGGCTTTTTCCGGCGACAGCGGGCCGCGCACGCCAGGGGACGACACTCCCTGGCCCAGCTCTGCCGGCAGGCCGACTTGCCAGCCGGTCACCGCGGTAAAGGCGTTGAGCGCCGACACCAGCGGTTGCTGCTCGATGCTGAAGTTGTAATTACCGTGGCTGCGAGGGGCGGGTTCGGCGGCGGTGGCGCTCATGACGGGCGCGCCAGCCAGCAGGATCGCAGCGGTCAGCAAAGACAAAACGGGCGAAGAACACCGGCGGTTGAAACGAGAGGACATCGAGAGCGCTCCGGGATACGAATCTTATAGTTGCGAACTGAACCAAATAGGAATCAGTTGCATTGGCTATAACGAGACGTATCGCCGGTTAACATCGAGTAAAAATAATTCTCATTTAGTTCAGGATCACCAGCGCCGGGTATTCCGACAGCTTGGCCGAGGTGATGTGGGCCAGGGAGCGCACCACGTCCAGGGGCTGGTCGAGACGATAGTTGCCGGTGACGGCGACGCTGGCCAGTTGCTCATTGTTGTTGACGATCCAGCCAGGGTAATAGCGGCGCAGTTCAGCCAGGACTTCGCTCAGCGGGCAATTTTCGAACACCAGACGACCCTGCACCCAGGCCAGATCCTTGCCGACATCGAGCTTGGCCGGTTGGCCGAAACCCTTGGGGCCGATGCGGATGCTTTGCCCGGCACTCAGGCGTACGCGGGCATCGTCGAAGCTGTTGCTCAGGTCGACATCGCCACGCTGCACCTGTACCTGGGCCTCGCCATCGAGGTAGCGCACGGCGAAGGCGGTGTCGCGCACGCTGGCACGCACGGGGCCGGCGTCGATTTCCAGGGCCAGGCCACGGCTGGGGGCTATGTCGAAGAACGCTTCGCCCTGGTACAGGCGCGCAATGCGCTGGTGGTCGGTGATGCGGCTGGAAAATGCCGAGTTGGTGTTGAGCAGCACCTTGGACCCATCGTCCAGTTGCAGGCGCTGGCGCTCGCCGACCACGGTGAGGTGATCGGCCTGCAAGCGCACCGGCAAGTTGCTGAAGCTGAACAGACCGATCAACAGCACGGCCGCGGTGGCCAAGGGCTTCCAGTGCGGTTTGATCCGGCGCCAGCCGCTTGGCTTGCGTGGCATCGCCAGGGCCACGGCGGCGCTGTGTACCGGTGCACCTGCCCAGGCCGCCTGGGCCTTGCTGAACGCGTGGACATGCGCCGGGTCCTCGGCCAGCCAGGCGTCGAACTCGGCCTGCTGCCCGGGTTGCGGGCACTGCAAGGCGATCAGCCAATCGAGGGCTTGGTCCATGGCCGTGTCTTGCAGCACCTCATGAGCCAACGCATGGGGGCGCAGTTTATTCGGGTCCGTCACGGTGTTCCTCGGGTCTTCGCCACGTTCTATTCATTTTTTCGTACAGCATGGATCGATAGCTCTGTCGGATGGAGCTTAAGGCTGATCCAGCCGTTCGGCCACACCTACACAGATGGCCATGATCAATTTCAGTTCCTTTTGTACGGTGCTCAAGGACACGTTCAACTGATCGGCAATCTCCTGGTAGCTGCAACCGTGCAGGCGGCTGAGGATGAAAATCCGCTGCTGACGAGCGCTCAGCTGGCCGAGGCTGACGCTCAGATGCTCCAGCAGTTGCTCGGCCTGAATGGCTTCTTCAGGCGTGCTGGCAGGGGCGGCGACGCTTTGCAGCACGTCCAGCGGGACGTCTTCCTGCAACGTGCGGGCCTGGATCCGGCGCGAGCGCAGGTGATCCAGCGCCAGGTTGCGCGCGGTCTGGTACACAAAGGGTTCAAGGTGGTCGATCGGCCGCTCGCTCAGGGCCCGAGTGACGCGCAGGTAGGTTTCCTGCAACAGGTCCTCGGCAGTGCTGTGGTTATTCACCATCCGCTGCAAGGTGCGTAACAGAATCACCCGTTGGGTGAGAAAGACTTGGTTGAAGCGAGATTGGCTCACAGTGATACCAGACCGATTTGCAGCGAATGATAATGCTTATCATCAACCGAAATGGCAAGTGGCTATTTCCCTGAACCTACTCTGGACAAAATGTAACTGTGGGAGGGGGCTTGCTCCCTCCCACAGGTGGGATTACTCGGCGTTGCACAGCGCCAGGCAGTTATCCAGCATACGGTTGGAGAAGCCCCACTCGTTGTCGTACCAGGCCAGCACCTTGAGCAGCTTGCCGCTGACCTTGGTGTGATTGGCATCGAAGATCGACGACAGCGGGTTATGGTTGAAGTCACTGGAAACCAGCGGCAGGGTGTTGTAACCGAGGATCTTCGAGTGCTGGCTGGCCTGTTTCAGCAGGGCGTTGACTTCATCGGCCGTGGCTTCTTTCTTCAACTGCACAGTCAGGTCCACCAGAGACACGTTGATCACCGGTACCCGCACCGCCATGCCGGTCAGCTTGCCCGCCAGTTCCGGCAGCACCAGGCCAACGGCTTCAGCCGCGCCGGTTTTGCTCGGGATCATGTTCTGGGTGGCCGAGCGCGCGCGGTACGGGTCGGTGTGGTAGACGTCGGTCAGGTTCTGGTCGTTGGTGTAGGCGTGAATGGTGGTCATCAGGCCGCTTTCGATACCCAGCTCACGGTGCAGCACCTGCGCGACCGGCGCCAGGCAGTTGGTGGTGCACGACGCGTTGGAGATGATCTGGTGGGACTGACGCAAAATGTCATGGTTTACGCCATAAACCACAGTGGCATCCGCGCCCTTGGCCGGAGCCGAGATGATCACCTTGCGCGCGCCGGCGGTAATATGGGCGGCAGCCTTGTCACGGTCGGTGAACAGGCCGGTGCATTCGAACACCACGTCGATCTTGTGCGCAGCCCACGGCAGGTCGGCGGGGTTGCGAATGGCACTGACGGCAATCCGGTCACCATTGACGGTCAGGCTTTCCTGATCGTGGGCGACCTCTGCATCGAAAGTGCCGTGTACGGTGTCGTACTTGAGCAGGTGGGCGTTGATCGAACTGTCGCCCAAATCATTGATGGCGACGATCTGCAAATCCTGGCGATAGCCTTGGGTATACAGTGCGCGCAGGACATTACGGCCGATACGGCCAAAACCATTGATTGCGATACGTAGAGTCATTGGAAAAGTGCCTGTCGTCGATTTGTTGTAAGAATTACAAGATTATTCGCATAAAAATAGAAAACAAGCCTTTTTAGTGGCAATATTTTGTTCAATCTACAACGAGTGACCTGAATCAACTGGTCCGATGATCCAAACGACCCCCTGCCATCCCATGAGCCGTGGGCGTTTGATCAGCATAGACACTCAGGTCGCCACATCCGTTAGCCTGGAGTTCTATACATGCATCCCCGCGTTCTTGAGGTCACCGAACGGCTTATCGCCCGCAGCCGCGCCACCCGCGAGGCTTACCTTGCGCTCATCCGCGGCGCAGCCAGCGACGGTCCGATGCGTGGCAAGCTGCAATGCGCCAACTTTGCCCACGGTGTGGCCGGTTGCGGCACCGAAGACAAAAACAGCCTGCGCATGATGAATGCTGCCAACGTGGCAATTGTTTCTTCTTATAACGACATGCTCTCGGCGCATCAGCCCTACGAACATTTTCCTGAACAAATAAAGAAAGCCCTGCGTGAAGTGGGCTCGGTCGGCCAGTTCGCCGGCGGCACCCCCGCCATGTGCGACGGTGTGACCCAGGGCGAGCCGGGCATGGAACTGAGCCTGCTCAGCCGTGAAGTCATCGCCATGTCCACGGCGGTAGCGCTGTCCCACAACATGTTCGACGCCGCGCTGATGCTGGGGATCTGCGACAAGATCGTCCCCGGCCTGATGATGGGCGCGCTGCGCTACGGCCATCTGCCGATGATCTTCGTGCCCGGCGGCCCGATGCCGTCGGGTATCTCCAACAAGCAGAAAGCCGATGTGCGCCAGCGCTACGCCGAAGGCAAGGCCAGTCGCGAAGAGCTGCTGGAATCGGAGATGAAGTCCTACCACAGCCCCGGCACCTGTACCTTCTACGGCACCGCCAACACCAACCAGTTGTTGATGGAAGTGATGGGCCTGCATTTGCCGGGCGCGTCATTCGTCAATCCGTACACGCCACTGCGTGACGCGTTGACCCGCGAAGCGGCGCACCAGGTCACGCGCTTGACCAAGGCCAATGGCAACTTCACGCCGATCGGCGAGATCGTCGACGAGAAATCCATCGTCAACTCCATCGTTGCGCTAAACGCTACCGGCGGTTCCACCAACCATACGCTGCACATGCCGGCCATCGCCATGTCGGCGGGCATCATCCTGACCTGGCAAGACATGGCCGACCTCTCCGAGGTGGTGCCGACCCTGTCCCACGTGTACCCAAACGGCAAGGCCGACATCAACCACTTCCAGGCGGCGGGTGGCATGTCGTTCCTGATCCGCGAACTGCTCGAAGCCGGCCTGCTCCACGAAGACGTCAACACCGTGGCCGGCAAGGGCTTGAGCCGCTATATCCAGGAGCCGTTCCTGGTGGACGGCGAGCTGGTCTGGCGCGATGGCCCGATCGAGAGCCTCGACGAAACCATCCTGCGCCCCGTGGCCCGTGCGTTCTCGCCGGAAGGCGGCTTGCGCGTGATGGAAGGCAACCTTGGCCGTGGCGTGATGAAAGTTTCGGCTGTCGCGCCCGAGCATCAGGTGGTTGAAGCGCCGGCGGTGGTGTTCCAGGACCAGCAAGACCTGGCCGACGCCTTCAAGGCGGGCCAGCTGGAAAAAGACTTCGTTGCGGTGATGCGCTTTCAGGGGCCACGTTCCAACGGTATGCCGGAATTGCACAAGATGACCCCGTTTCTCGGCGTGTTGCAGGACCGTGGTTTCAAAGTGGCGTTGGTAACAGATGGGCGAATGTCCGGCGCCTCGGGTAAGATCCCTGCCGCGATCCACGTCAACCCCGAAGCCCAGAGCGGCGGGCCGCTGGCGCGGGTCCAGGATGGCGATATCATCCGCGTCGATGGCGTCACCGGCACCCTGGAGCTTAAAGTGGACGCCGAAGTATTTGCAGCGCGCGCGCCTGCCACGGGCCTGTTGGGCAATAACGTGGGAGCAGGTCGCGAGCTGTTTGCATTCATGCGCTTGGCCGCAAGCTCCGCAGAGCAGGGCGCCAGCGCCTTTACCTCTGCCTTGGAGACGCTTAAGTGAAGCTTGCGCTGGTCGGTGATATCGGGGGTACCAACGCCCGTTTTGCGTTATGGCGAGATCAGGAGCTGCATTCGATCCGCGTGCATGCCACAGCGGATCACCAAAGCCCTGAAGAAGCGATCAAGGTCTATCTCGCAGAGGAAGGCCTGGAAATCGGGGACATCGGTGCGGTGTGCCTGTCGGTGGCCGGGCCGGTGAGTGGCGAGGAGTTCAAGTTCACCAACAATCACTGGCGCCTGAGCAAGACGGCGTTTTGCCAAGCCCTGCAAGTGGATGAACTGCTGCTGGTCAATGATTTCTCGGCCATGGCCCTGGGCATGACGCGTCTTAAGCCCGACGAGTTCCGCGTGGTCTGCGAAGGCACGCCGGAGCCTTTGCGCCCAGCGGTGGTGATCGGCCCGGGCACTGGCCTGGGCGTTGGCACCTTGCTGGACCTTGGCGCCGGGCGTTTCGCGGCATTGCCGGGGGAGGGCGGGCACGTCGACCTGCCCCTGAGCAGCCCGCGGGAAACCCAGCTGTGGCAGCATATTTACACGGAGATCGGCCATGTCAGCGCCGAGACCGTATTGAGCGGCGGCGGGTTGCCGCGTCTGTATCGCGCTATTTGTGCGGTGGACGGGCACGAGCCGGTGCTGGATACGCCCGAAGCCATCACCGCAGCGGGCCTGGCCGGTGACGCGGTCGCCATGGAAGTGCTGGACCAGTTCAGCATCTGGCTGGGGCGGGTCGCGGGCAATAACGTCTTGACCACCGGTGGGCGCGGTGGCGTGTACATCGTGGGTGGGGTGATACCCAGGTTTGCCGACTTCTTTATCGCCAGCGGTTTCGCCAAAAGTTTTGCGGATAAAGGCTGCATGAGCGACTACTTCAAAGGTATTCCGGTGTGGTTGGTGACAGCGCCGTATTCGGGGCTGACCGGGGCTGGCGTGGCGCTTGAGCAGGCTTTTGCATAGGCTGTGATGGCCTCTTCGCGAGCAAGCCCGCTTCCACATTTGACCGCGTTCCAACTCTGGAATGCAGGCAAATGTGGGAGGGGGCTTGCCCCCGATGAGGCCCTACAGAACACCCCATAACAACAAGGAGGCCCCCGTGAGCGTAATCAGTAAATCCATTCTCCTCGTCGACGACGACCAGGAGATCCGCGAATTGCTGCAAACCTACCTCAGTCGCGCCGGCTTCCAGGTCCGTGGCGTGGCCGATGGTGCGGGGTTCCGCCAGGCGATGAACGAGGCGCCGTGCGACCTGGTCATCCTCGATGTGATGTTGCCGGATGAAGACGGGTTCAGTCTGTGCCGCTGGATCCGCCAGCACCCGCGCCAGGCGCAGGTACCGATCATCATGCTCACCGCCAGTTCCGACGAAGCCGACCGCGTGATCGGCCTGGAACTGGGCGCTGACGACTATATCGGCAAGCCGTTCAGCCCTCGCGAGTTGCAGGCGCGGATCAAGGCGCTGCTGCGCCGTTGCCAATTCGGCCAGGAGCGCAGCACTGGCGGTGATGTGCTGGTCTTCGATGAATGGCGCCTGGACATGATCAGCCACCGCTTGTTTCACGTTGATGGCGAAGAGGTCATCCTTTCCGGCGCGGACTTTGCCTTGCTCAAGTTGTTTCTTGATCACCCGCAACAGATCCTCGACCGCGACACTATCGGCAACGCTACCCGTGGCCGTGACCTGATGCCGCTTGACCGTATCGTCGATATGGCCGTCAGCCGTCTGCGCCAACGCCTGCGCGATACCGAAAAACCCCCGAGGCTGATCCGCACCGTGCGCGGCAGCGGTTATCAACTGGCAGCCAGCGTGGTTGCCGGCAATGCCCACTGAACCTTTGACCGAGCGCCGCCGCCGCTTTCCGGTGCCACGCTCGCTGCTGGGGCGCATGTTGCTGCTGACCTTGCTCGCCGTGCTGTTCGCCCAGGCGCTGTCCAGCGTGATCTGGGTGTCGCAATTGCGCGCCACCCAGCTTGAGGGCCTGGTGACCAGCGCCCGCAGCCTGGCGCACTCGATGACCGCCAGCGTGAGTTATTTCCGTTCGCTGCCGGTGGCCTATCGACCTTTGGTCCTTGATCAGTTGCGCAGCATGGGCGGTACCCGCTTTGTAGTGACCCTCAATGATCGCCCGCTGGATATGGCGATCCTGCCGCAGACGCCACGCAAGCAAGCGGTGCTGGAGGCGGTCGATGAGGTGCTACGCCAAACCCTGGGCGCCGATGTACATATCTCGGTGGAGTTCGTCAGCGCCGAAGACCTGCGCATCTTCAATGCCGGCCTCAAGCTCGACGAACTGCCACGCTCCTGGGCCCATTACGCGTTAACCCTGGAGCCGGTTAACCCACCGGTATTGGTCACCCAGATTCAACTGGCTCCCGGCGAATGGCTGTACATCGCCTCGCTGTTGCCAGAGCCGTACACCAGCCTTGAAGAACAGGGCCTGCCGTCCCAGCAGGTGTGGTTTATCGTGCTGACCAGTGGTTTTTTGCTGCTGTTTATCGGTTTGCTGGTGCATTGGCAAAGCCGGCCGCTCAAGCGCCTGGCGCGGGCGGCGCGGGATATGTCGCTGGGCGCCGATGTAGAACCGGTGGCCGAAGGCGGCGGCAGTGAAGTGGTGGAGGTGGGCCGCGCATTCAACGCAATGCGCGAACGCATCAGCCGTTACCTGACCGAGCGCAGCCAGTTGTTCAGCGCAATTTCCCACGACTTGCGCACCCCGATTACCCGCCTGCGGTTGCGTGTGGAATTGCTCGAAGACGAGAACCTGCAAACCAAATTCGGCCGCGACCTGGATGAGCTGGAACTGCTGGTCAAAGGCGCGCTGCAATGCGTGAAAGACACCGACATCCACGAAAACATCCAGCCGGTTGACCTCAATCATGTACTCGAATGCCTGGTGGAACCGTACCTGGCGCCCAACGGCAACGGCCGGGTAACCCTTGAAGGCGCGGCCCTGGCGGCCTACCCGGGCAAGCCGCTGGCGCTCAAGCGTTGCATCGGTAACCTGATCGACAACGCCTTGAAGTACGGGCAGAACGCGCATCTGCATATCGAGGACGATGGTGTGCAGTTCGTCCTGCATGTGGATGACGAAGGCCCCGGTGTGCCGGAGCAGCGTCTGGAGCAGGTGTTCGAACCGCACTTTCGCCTGGCCGGCCAGCAGCAGGGGTATGGCCTGGGGCTGGGGATCGCGCGCAACATTGCCCATAGCCATGGCGGTGAAGTGAGTTTGCAGAACCTGCGCGAAGGCGGCTTGCGCGTCACCCTGCAACTACCAAGAACCTTGGACTAACAAACACCTGAGCTGCGTACATCAGATGCTTTGGCGCAACCGGGCCAGGTCGCGCAGCGGTGGCGCTCCAAACAACCGGCTGTATTCCCGGCTGAATTGCGACGGGCTTTCATACCCCACCCGATACCCCGCGGCCGAGGCTTCCAGTCCTTCGGCAATCATCAAGCGCCGGGCTTCCTGCAAGCGCAGCTGCTTCTGGTACTGCAGCGGGCTCATGGCCGTAATCGCCTTGAAGCGATGGTGCAAGGTCGAGACGCTCAGGTTCACTTCCTTGGCCAGGTCGTCGATGCGCAGCGGTTGTTCGTAGTTGCCGTTCAACCACTTGATCGCCTGGCTGACGCGATGGCTCTGGCTGTTGGCCACGGCAATTTCATACAGGCGATAACCCTGTGGGCCCCGCAGCAAGCGATAGAGGATTTCACGGTTGATCAACGGCGCGAGCATGGCGATGTCTTTGGGCGTATCCAGCAGGCGGGCCAGGCGCAGCACGGCGTCGAGCAACGGGGTGTCGATGCGGTCCACATACATGCCGCGAGAGGTGGGACGCGACGGCACCCCCATAGGCCCGGCTTCGGCAATCAGCGCGGTGAGCTGGGCCGGATCGATATTGATGCGGACCGACAGGTTGGGGTCTTGCGGGGTGGCATCGATGATTCTGCCGGCTACCGGCATGGCGACCGAGAACACCAGATAATTGAGCGGGTCGTAGGCAAAGATTTCGTCGGCCAGGCGCACTTCCTTGCTGCCGCTGGCGAGGATGCACAGCGCAGGTTCCACCAGCACCGGCATGAAATCCCGTGGCGTGTTGTGGCGGTTCAGATACAGCGAGGTGATCGCCGTGCCGTAGGAGCCATCTTCCCAGGTGTGGCGGTGCACGATACTGGCCAGCTCGGCGCGTTGTTTCTCCATCTCGGCATCGACGGGGATGGGCTTTGGTTCGGGCGACGACATGGGGCGTCCTCTACACGCTGCTTTGATGGGCTCAGCTTAGCGGCAGCTTTTCAAAAAGTGTTACGTCGATTCTGCAGGATCCTTGCCTGATCCTGCGATAGGTAGTGAATCAGGCAAGCAGGCCGCCTGTCATCTCCCTGAAACACTGGGCCGGTGCATGGAATAAATCCCGGGGGCCAAATGTCCTCTCTATGTTTCTCGCAGGATTGTGCAATAAGCCTGCAGGAATCGACTAACCGCATCCACAGCTGGGCCGCTATCTTTGATCCTGTGGCAACACACCCTCACCGTGCTTGCCGAGCATCACTTCTCAACGGGAGAGTCGAACATGTCCACCCCCATTCCCGCGAGCCACATGGCCTTTATCCGCGCCCGTAGCGGGTGCAGCACCGAACTCGGTGCACGCTTGAGCAGTTTGATCGAACCGGGTCGCCAAGCCTCAGGTTGCCTGCAATTTTCGTTGCAGCATTCCCAGGTCGATCCTGATGTATGGCTGGTATCAGGTTTTTGGAGCAGCGAGGAGGCAATGAGTGCCTACTTCAGCTCACCGACCTTGATGATTTTTACGGAGTTGCTCAACGACATGGTCGTGCGCAGCATGGACTTCCAGACCTTCACCGATGCATCTGCCGTCAACGCCTACGGCGAGTACCTGCAACTGGCCGGTTGAACCGGTTTACAATGGCCGACTTTTCCATTGGCCAGGACCTGCAACATGGCACGTAAACAATTTGCCCACCACGAAGCCGTTTCCGCCTTGATGCGTGAAGAAGAGGGTGGCTATAGCGCTGCCATCGCCGTCAAGGCACTGGATGGCATGGGCGCCCCCAAGTTCCACAAGATCCTTGACGGGCAGAAGTTCAAGACGGCTTCGGATGCCGATGATGCGGCCACTGTGCAGCTAGAGGACCTGGTCGACGTGGACGCGGAAGGTCAACTGACTTGGGCAACGGCTTCCAACTAACGAACGCTGCCGATCAAATGTGGGAGGGGGCTTGCTCCCGATAGCGGTGTATCAGCCAGCAAATTTTTAGCTGATACATAGCCATCGGGAGCAAGCCCCCTCCCACAATTTGACTGTATGTCAGTCAGGGTTTTGTGGCGCCTGGGCGGTACATCTTGAACAGCGCTTGCGGCCCCAACTGGAAGTAATCCGCCGGGCCGCCGCCGCGCAAAATCGGCTCGGCGGCAGCAGTGTCGTAGATCCCATCCTTTAGCAACCACTTGGCGATGTGCACCGCAACCACTTCGCCCAGTACCAGCCAACTCGGCACCAGCTCCTTGTCGGCGCGTTGCAGTTGGATGATCTGCGTCACTTTGCATTCAAACGACACCGGGCTCTCGCCGACGCGGGGTACAGCGACGACTTTCGAAGCCACCGGCGTCAGGCCGGACAACTCGAATTCATTCACATCCGGTGAGACCGCCGCGCAACTCTGGTTCATCTGCTCGGCCAACGGGCGAGTGGCCAGGTTCCACACAAACTCGCCGGTCTGCTCAATGTTATTCAAGCTGTCTTTGCGCCCCACACTGGAAAACCCAATGATCGGTGGGATGTAGTTGAATGCATTGAAGAAGCTGTAAGGCGCCAGGTTCAGGCGGCCTTCGCTGTCGTGCGAGGAGATCCAGCCAATCGGGCGTGGGCCGACGATGGCATTGAACGGGTCATGGGGCAGGCCGTGGCCGTTGGCGGGTTCGTAGAAGTGAATATCGTCGGACATGACCTGTTCTGCTCTCGATTCTGGGGCCCACATCATATCCAATGTGGGAGGGGGGTTGTCCCCTCCCACATTTTTTAGTCCGTGGTAATCCGCGAGTGCTTGCGGGTGTCTTTCATGGTCACGTAGACCATCAGCGACACTGCGATACACGCGGTCACGTACCAGTAGTAGCCAGTTTCCATACCGATGCTCTTGAACCACAGCGCGATGTATTCAGCGGTACCGCCGAAGATCGACACCGTCAGCGCATACGGCAGGCCCACGCCCAGGGCGCGGATTTCGGTGGGGAACAGTTCGGCTTTCACCACGGCGTTGATCGAGGTATAGCCGCTGACGATGATCAGCGCTGCCATGATCAGGAAGAACGCGCCCCACCAGCTCTGGATGGTGTGCAGGGTGGTGAGGATCGGCACGGTGAACAGGGTACCCAGGACACCGAAGGCAATCAGGATCGGGCGACGACCGACTTTATCCGAAAGCCCGCCGATGATCGGCTGCAGGCACATGAACAGAAACAGCGTGGCTGCCGAAATGGTGGTGGAGTCGGAGATGCTCATGCCGACCGTGTTCACCAGGTATTTCTGCATATAGGTGGTGTAGGTGTAGAACGCCAGGGTGCCGCCCATGGTCAGGCCGACCACGGTCATCAGTTCCTTGGGGTGGCGCATCAAGGTGCGCATTGCGCTTTCCTTGGCCTTTTCCTTCTTGGTGAACGACTCGGTTTCTTCCATGCCACGACGCAGATAGAGCGCGACCACTGCACACAAGGCGCCGATGGCGAACGGGATACGCCAGCCCCATGCGTACAACTGTTCGGTAGTCAGCAGTTGTTGCAGCACGATCAGCACCGCCAGCGCGATGAGTTGGCCGGAGATCAGGGTCACGTATTGGAAGCTGGAGTAGAAACCACGACGTTCCTTGGTCGCCATCTCGCTGAGGTAAGTGGCGGAAGTGCCGTATTCGCCACCGACCGACAGGCCCTGCAGCAAACGGGCAAACACCAGCAGGATCGGCGCACCGATACCGATGAGTTCATAGCCAGGGCTCAGGGCAATCAGCAGCGAGCCGAAGCACATCAGGTAGACCGAGGCCATCAGGGCTTTTTTACGCCCGACCTTGTCGGCATACAGGCCCATCAGCCAACCACCGATAGGGCGCATCAGGAAGCCCACGGCGAAGATCGCGGCGGTGTTGAGCAGTTGGGCGGTGGTGTCGCCTTTGGGGAAGAACGTCTTGGCGAAGTACAGCGAGAAGGCGGCGTAGACGTACCAGTCGTACCACTCGACCATGTTGCCGACCGATCCACTGAAGATCGACTTGATGCGGCTGGAAGTGGTGCGTTCTTTTGCCGGCGCAGACGCCGATCCCAGAGGCAGGGAGTTGGAGTTATCCATTGAAGGATCCTTCATCTAGTTGTTTTTATGGAGCGTGCTTGAGCACTGCCTGGCTTGAGCTATAGCAGAAGCTGTGCCAAGTGGATGAAGGCCCGGAATAGAAGGGTTGCGAGGTTTTTTTGAGCGGAAAGTTGCCGATTATTTTTGCGGGATGAGCGGAAATCCGCTTATGGTTTGCTCGCGAAGACGTCCTTGCAATCGCTACATAAGCAGGATCAGAGGAACATTTCCCGCACCAACCCATGCCGCTGCATCTTTTCATTGAGGGTCCGTCGCGGCAGTTGCAGCTCGGCCAGCACCGCTTTGATATCGCCTTTATGCCGGGTCAGCGCGGCTTTCAGGCAATGCGCCTCGAAAGCCTCCTGCTGCGCCGCCAGCGATTGCCCAGGTTCAATACCTTCAGGTTCAGGCTCTCCAAGCCCCAGCACCTGGCGCTCGGCGACGTTGGCCAGTTCACGTACGTTGCCCGGCCAGTCATGGATGAGCAGGCGACTCAGCTGCGGCCCACTCAATGGCTCAAGATGGCGGCCCAAACGTTCGGCAGCGCTTTGGGCGAAATGCTCATACAACAACGGAATGTCTTCGCGACGCTCGCGCAGGGGCGGCAGGCGCAGTTGTGCGACGTTCAGGCGATAAGCCAGGTCCTCGCGAAAACGCCCGGCGCGTGCTTCTTCGAGCAGGTCCGGCTTGGTAGCGGCGATGATGCGCAGGTCGACATTGATGCTCTGGTTGGAACCCAATCGCTCCAACTTCTGCTCTTGCAACACGCGCAGCAGTTTTACCTGTTGCGCCAGGGGCATGCTTTCGATTTCGTCGAGGAACACGGTGCCGCCATGGGCGTACTCCAGCTTGCCGATACGCTTGCCTTGGGCGCCGGTGAAGGCGCCGCTTTCGTGGCCGAACAGCTCGGCTTCAAATAATTGCTCGGGGATAGCCGCGCAATTGAGCGCCACAAACGGCTTTTTGGCTCGTGGGCCGAAATCATGCAGGCAGCGGGCAACCAGTTCTTTACCGCTGCCGGTCTCGCCACGGATCAACACATTGACCGGCAGTGTCGCCAGGTCCAGCACCTGGCGACGCAGGGTTTGCAGGCCCTTGGACACCCCCAACAAGCTGGATTCCAGTTGTGCACGGTGATCGGCCTGTTGGTGCAGGCGACGGTTTTCCAGGATCAGGCCGCGCTTGTCCAGCGCCCGACGCAGGCTGTTGAGCAGGGCATCCGGGCTGAAGGGTTTTTCCAGGAAGTCGTAGGCGCCGTCGCGCATGGCTTCGACGGCCATCGGCACGTCACCATGGCCGGTGAGCAAAATCACCGGCAAGTCAGCATCGCGCCGCTGTACCTCGGCCAGCAATTCAAGGCCACTGAGCCCGGGCATACGCACATCGCTCAAGATCACCCCGGGGAAGTCCTTCGGCAGGTGCGCCAGGCATTCCTCGGCACGGCTGTACAACTGAACGTCAAACCCCGACAGGCTCAGCCACTGCTCGACGGCCGTACGAATGCTGGCTTCGTCATCCACCACAATCACTGCGTTCAACATAGGTCAGGTGTCTCCAGCGCGACGGGCAGGGTCAGGGTAAAGACTGCGCCGTCGCCACGATTACCGGCGATCAGGCGCCCGCCCAATTCATGCACGATAGCGTAGGACACCGCCAGGCCCAAGCCGAGCCCGTCACCCACCGGTTTGGTGGTGAAGAACGGGTCGAATACGTTGTTCAAATGTTCTTCGGCAATCCCGCCACCGCTGTCGCTGACGCTCAACTGCCACAGCTGCTCATCGGCGTGCAGACGGATTTCCAGGCGTTTGCGCGGCTTGTCGGCCATGGCGTCCAGGGCGTTGCGCAGCAGGTTGATCAGCACCTGTTCCAAGCGAATCGCATCGCCGCGTACCCAGGCCGGGCGGGCCAGGTCCAGCACCACGCCGATGGCCTCATCGCGTAGGCGCGCGTCAAGCAGGTGCAGGGACTGGTCGACCACGGTGGCCAGATCCAGGCGTTCGCGCAGGCCGCTGGGGCTTTTGCGTGCGAAGGTCTTGAGGTGGCCGGTCAGCGCGGCCATGCGCGTCAGCATGTCATCCAACGGCGTGAGCGCCTTGTAGGCGTCGTCCACACGGCCATGGTCGAGCAACAGCCGCAGGGTGGCCAGCTGCATACGTTGTGCGGTCAGCGGTTGATTGATCTCATGGGCAAGGGCGGCGGACATCTGCCCCAGCGCCGCCAGTTTGGCTGATTGAACCAGGCCATCCTGGGCGGTGCGCAGGGCCTGGGTGCGTTCTTCTACCAAGTGTTCGAGTTCTTCGCGGCTGCGTTGGCGAAGGCGAGCCAGGCGCCAGCGTTGACTCAGGAACAGCACAAGAAACACCAGCGCCAGCCAGGACCCGGCGGCGGCGAGGCCGGCATTGCGTTGGTCTTCAAACGGGAACTGCGGTTTGCGCAGCAGGTGCAGGGTCCAGCCTTCGGCTTTCAGCGGCAGGGATTCCCAGATGTAGTTGGCGCTGCCGTCCGGGCCGTTGACGCGCATCAGGTGGCTGTTGTCGTCGAAGCGCTGCAGGGTCTGGGTCTCCAATGGTTGCAGCTGCTTCTTGTCGTATTGGCGAGTGGCCTTGAGTTCCGCCAGGTCACTCTCTGATAGCGGCCGCAGGTTGCGATAACGCCAGCCCGGCTGGTTGGCGATAAACACAATGCCGCGTGCATCGCTGACCAGCAGCAAGTCATTGCCCTGAGCCCATTCGCGTTCCAGTTCGGGAAACTCCAGCTTGACCACCATGGCGCCGAGGAACTGCTCGTGTTCATCGACCACCGCGCTGGACAGGAAATACCCCGGAATGCCGGTCGTCACCCCCACCGCGTAAAAGCGCCCGGTGCCTTGGCTCAAGGTCTGGCTGAAATACGGACGGAACGCGTAATTGTGGCCGACATAGCTGCTGGGCAAATTCCAGTTGCTGGCGGCCACCGCCAGGCCGGTGCGGTCCATCAGCTCCAGGGTGGAGGACTGGGCGGCGCCGTTGATGCGTTCGAGCTTGCGATTGAGTACGTCCTGGGTGGCGCTATCGAGTGGGCCCTTCAGCGCGCTGATCATTTCCGAATCCAGCGCCAGCACGGCGGGGAGGGCGCGGTAGCGTTCGATCAAGGTATGCAGCGAGTTGGCATACAACGCCAGCTGTTGATTGGCTCGAGCGGCTTCATCCACCAGGGCCTGGCGCTCGGCATGGCGGGTGGCCAAGGCGGCGGCCAGCACTGCGCCGGCGATGATCAGCAACGAGTAAAATGTCAGACGCAGAGGGCGAGGGATCACGATCATACGATGATGAGCAGGCACAGTGAGGGGCGAGCACCATAGCATGAGCTGTCTGGATCTTGTGGCGAACGAGCTTGTGTGGGAGCTGGCTTGCCTGCGATGCAGACACCTCGGTGCTTCAGTCACACCGAATTGATGTCATCGCAGGCAAGCCAGCTCCCACATTTGACAGAGTTCGCCATGGCAATCGCTTCAGGTATAAAAAAGGCGACTGGGCCATGGGCCGCAGTCGCCTTTATGCTTGTGGAGAAAGCGCTTACTGCACTTCCACCGCCAGGCTCTCACTGATCTTTTTCTGCCAGATGGCAGGACCGGTGATGTGTACCGATTCGCCGTTGCTATCGACTGCAACGGTGACCGGCATGTCTTTCACGTCGAACTCGTAGATGGCTTCCATGCCCAGCTCGGCGAACGCCACCACGCGGGACTTCTTGATCGCTTGGGCCACCAGGTAGGCGGCGCCGCCCACGGCCATCAGGTACACGGCCTTATGGTCCTTGATCGCTTCGATAGCAGTAGGGCCGCGCTCGGACTTGCCGATCATGCCCAACAGGCCGGTCTGCTCGAGGATCTGACGGGTGAACTTGTCCATCCGCGTCGCGGTGGTCGGGCCCGCTGGGCCAACCACTTCCTCGCGCACCGGATCAACCGGGCCGACGTAGTAGATAAAGCGGCCCTTGAGGTCCACCGGCAGGGTTTCGCCCTTGTTCAGCATCTCGACCATGCGCTTGTGCGCCGCGTCGCGACCGGTGAGCATCTTGCCGTTGAGCAATACGGTTTCGCCCGGCTTCCAGCTCTGCACTTCTTCCGGGGTCAGGGTATCGAGGTTGACGCGGCGGGCCGATGGGCCGGCTTCCCAGACGATTTCCGGGTAGGCGTCCAGCGATGGCGCGTCCAGCGACGCCGGGCCCGAACCGTCGAGCACGAAGTGCGCGTGACGGGTGGCGGCGCAGTTGGGGATCATGCACACCGGCAGGGACGCGGCGTGAGTCGGGTAGTCCATGATCTTCACGTCGAGCACGGTGGTCAGGCCACCCAGGCCCTGGGCGCCGATGCCCAGTTGGTTGACCTTCTCGAACAGCTCCAGGCGCATCTCTTCGATACGGTTCTGCGGGCCGCGCTTTTTCAGCTCGTGGATGTCGATGGATTCCATCAACACTTCCTTGGCCATTACCGCGGCTTTCTCGGCAGTGCCGCCGATGCCGATGCCGAGCATACCTGGTGGGCACCAGCCGGCACCCATGGTCGGAACGGTCTTGAGCACCCAGTCGACGATCGAGTCGGACGGGTTGAGCATAGCCATTTTCGACTTGTTCTCGGAACCGCCGCCCTTGGCCGCCACGTCCACTTCCACGGTGTTACCCGGGACGATGGAGTAGTGGATCACCGCAGGGGTGTTGTCCTTGGTGTTCTTGCGCGCGCCTGCCGGGTCGGCGAGGATCGAGGCACGCAGAACGTTTTCCGGCAGGTTGTAGGCGCGACGCACGCCTTCGTTGATCATGTCGTCCAGGCCCATGGTGGCGCCGTCCCAGCGCACATCCATGCCTACGCGCACGAACACGGTGACGATACCGGTGTCCTGGCAGATCGGGCGATGGCCGGTGGCACACATGCGCGAGTTGATCAGGATCTGGGCGATGGAGTCACGGGCCGCCGGCGATTCTTCGCGCAGGTAGGCTTCGTGCATGGCCTGGATGAAATCAACGGGGTGGTAGTAGGAAATGAATTGCAGGGCGTCGGCAACGCTCTGAATCAGGTCGTCTTGCTTGATCACGGTCATGAGTCGCGCTCCTCTATAAGGGAACATTCAATAAAGGTGGCTTCAGTGTTACGTCGGTCGGCTGAAACCATCTTTCCAAGGCACGCCAAAGTGGTGCAGGCGCGACGCTAAAAAGGCGCGGCAGTATAACCCGGCGCGGTGGCCGATACACCCGACTATGGTCAAACTGTCGCAGGCATGATTCCCTGTGCGCGCTCCTTATGCTTGAGACCCTGATATGCCTGAACTGTACGTCGGCGAACGCCACTGGTCGGTCACCACCGGCAGCAACCTGCTGGATGCCTTGAATCAGGCAGGTGTGGCCGTGCCCTACAGTTGCCGGGCCGGCAGTTGCCATGCGTGCCTGGTGCGTTGCCAGGGCGAAGTCGACGACCAGCAGCCTGACGCGCTGAGCTCGGCGCAACGCCAGGACGGGTGGCGCCTGGCGTGTCAGTGCCGGATCAGCGCTGATCTGAGGGTCGAGGCGTTTGATCCGTTGCGTGATGGCCTGCCTGCGCGGGTGGAGGGTGCCGATTGGCTGAGTCCGACGGTGCTGCGCCTGCGCCTTCAACCCGAGCGTGGCCTGCGGTACCGCGCCGGGCAGCATCTGGTGTTGTGGGCAGGGCAGGTGGCACGCCCCTATTCCCTGGCGAGCGTGCCCCAGCAGGACCCGTACCTGGAGTTTCATATCGATTGCCGTCAACCCGGGGAATTCAGCGATGCTGCTCGCCACTTCAAGGTCGGTGAGCCGTTACGCTTGGGCGAGTTGCGCGGCGGGGCGTTGCACTACGACCCTGACTGGCAAGCCCGGCCCTTGTGGCTGCTGGCCTCCGGCACTGGGCTGGGTCCGTTGTGGGGTGTGTTGCGCGAAGCGCTGCGCCAGGATCACCAGGGTGCCATCCGTGTCATTCACCTGGCCCATGATGCCCAGGCTCACTACCTGGCCGAACCCCTGGCGGCGCTGGCCGCGCAGCATCAGAACCTTGTGGTGGAGTTATGGACCGCAGATGAGTTGGCCCAGGCATTGGGGCAACTGCGGCTTGCTTCGCGACAAACCCTGGCCTTGGTCTGCGGGCATCCTGCCAGCGTCGAAGCCTTTTCCAAGCGCTTGTTTCTGGCGGGGCTGCCGCGTAATCAACTGTTGGCCGATGTGTTCCTGCCCCGTGGTTGAGTGCTGACTGTCGAGTACAGGCTTTGCGGGTGTACGCGATTAACTGTGGGAGGGGGCTTGCTCCCGATGAGGCCCGACGGTTCAACACCTCAGCCGGCATTTGAAATGCAAAAAGCCCCGCCATTCTCATGGCGGGGCTTTTGTTTTTTCAGCCTGTCACTCAGACCTGTGGGTCGCCCACATGCAGGATCTTCATGCCATTGGTGCCACCGGTGGTGTGGTAGCTGTCGCCCTTGGTCAGGATGACCCAGTCGCCTTTCTCCACGACGCCGCGCTTGACCAATTCGTCGATAGCCTTCTGGCTGACTTCGTTCGGTGCCAGCGATGCCGGGTCGAACGGGATGGTGTATACGCCACGGAACATGGCCGCGCGGGCCTGGGCTTCGCGGTGCGGGGTGAACGCGTAGATTGGCACCGAGGAGCGAATGCGCGACATGATCAACGGCGTGTAGCCACTTTCGGTCAAGGCGATGATCGCTTTAACGCCCGGGAAGTGGTTGGCGGTGTACATGGCTGCCAGGGCGATGCTCTGGTCGCAGCTTTCGAAGACCTTGCCAATGCGGTGGCTGGAGGTCTTGCTGGTCGGGTGCTTTTCCGCGCCGACGCAGATGCGTGCCATGGCCTGGACGGCTTCCAGCGGGTACGGGCCGGCGGCACTTTCAGCCGAGAGCATCACGGCGTCGGTGTAGTCGAGCACGGCGTTGGCCACGTCGGACACTTCGGCGCGGGTCGGCATCGGGTTCTGGATCATCGACTCCATCATCTGGGTCGCGACGATCACCGCCTTGTTGTGGCGGCGTGCGTGCAGGATGATCTTCTTCTGGATACCGATCAGCTCGGCGTCACCGATTTCCACACCCAGGTCGCCACGGGCAACCATCACGGCGTCGGATGCCTTGATCAGACCGTCGAGGGTTTCGTCGTCGGCCACGGCTTCGGCACGTTCGATCTTCGCTACCAGCCAGGCGGTACCGCCGGCTTCGTCGCGCAGTTTACGGGCGTATTCCATGTCGGCGGCGTCGCGAGGGAAGGACACCGCGAGGTAGTCGACTTCCATTTCGGCGGCGAGCTTGATGTCGGCCTTGTCTTTTTCAGTCAGGGCCGGCGCTGTCAGGCCGCCACCGCGGCGGTTGATGCCTTTATGGTCGGACAGCGGGCCACCGATGATCACGGTGCAGTGCAGCTCGGTCGGGGTCGCAGTGTCGACGCGCATGACCACGCGACCGTCGTCCAGCAGCAGTTCGTCACCGACGCCGCAATCCTTGACCAGGTCGGGGTAGTCGATACCGACAACGTCCTGGGTGCCTTCGGTCAGCGGGTGGCTGGTGGAGAAGGTGAACTTGTCACCGATCTTCAGCTCGATCCGCTTGTTGGCGAATTTGGCGATACGGATTTTCGGGCCTTGCAGGTCACCCAGCAATGCGACGAAGCGGCCATGCTTGGCGGCAAGGTCACGCACCAGCTTGGCGCGAGCCTTGTGCTCGTCCGGGGTGCCGTGGGAGAAGTTCAGACGGGCGACGTCCAAACCAGCCAGAATCAGCTGTTCGAGGACTTCCGGCGAGTTGCTGGCCGGGCCAAGGGTGGCGACGATTTTGGTACGACGGACGGACATGCACAGACTCCTGAGTTCAAGCGCTGGGGAAGGCTACTATGCTCTTTCGTTGTAGTCATTGTTCGTTTGCACTACTTATCGACGATTGCCTTTGTTTTTGCTGCAGTTGGATGGGCAAACAGCCTTGAAGATTTTCGCCCGGGGGTCGATACACTGCACAAGACAGGAGAACCCCCATGCGAATTTTGCTTGTTGCTGCCCTGGCCGTCAGTGTTGTCGGCTGTACCCGCTGGTCGATGGACCACCACTTGAACAACGCCTACCGTGCCTATGGGGTGGGCGACTGCGCACGTGTCACCCTGGAGTTGTCCCAGGTCGATCGTGAAAGCCGTACCCGTCGCTATGTGCAACCGGAGGTTTCGATGTTGCGCGGGCAGTGCCTGGAGCGGCAGAAACTGTTTGTCGATGCCGCACAAACCTATCAGTTCATCATCAGCCAATACCCGTCGAGCGAGTATGCCTACCGCGCTCGCGCCCGGCTCGATACCTTGCAGCAGCTGGGGCATTACCAGGGCGGTGGCGTCGCAAAACCACGGCCAGCGTCGTTGTAATGAAATTTGTCATTTCATGGCTGGCCCGTTGCCAGTCTTGGGCTATTCTTTGAAGGTCTGTTTGTATAAGTTTTCATTCGAATGGATGCAAGGCCCGGATTTGGCAGCTGTCTGGTGACGAGCGGTACCTGTTGTCAAACCGGGATCCAGGGAGAGCGAGCGGTTGCTCGCTCCGAATCACTGGCACAGTCAGACTCTTGGCTATTGGATGGCGACTTTCATCATGTTTACTGCGCGACGGATCGAACGGCATCAATTGCCTTACTTTTTGCAGGTGTTCAACCGTATCACCGACAAACCAATCGGTTTTTTGGGCAATGTGTCTGAAAACGGGCTGATGTTGATCAGCCAATTACCCATGATGATCAATGTGGATTTTGAGCTGTGCCTGAAAGTACCAACGGCACAAGGCGAATTTCAGACGATTGATCTCACAGCGACCTGTTTATGGAGTCATGAGGATGTCAATCCTCAGCACTATGACTCCGGGTTCCGGGTGCAGAATGCATCCGAAGAGTACAGGCAATTGATTGATGCCCTGTTGCAGTACTTCAGCTTTGATCCTCAACAGGCCTCCGTCTGAACACAGCAGTTAGAAAACCCCGGCTTTTTTCCATCCCAGGTAGCGCGTCACCAGCGTGGCGCCCATTTCTGAAGGCAACGTGTCCAATACTGAAAGCCCATGAGCGCTCAAGCGATCATGGAGTTGGTTTCGGCTGTTGAGGTAATCGACGGTGCCACTGTAGGCCAGTGCTTCGGGCAATGTTTGCACAGGGGCCTGGCGCAGTTGATCGAGGATTTCCTCTCGCAGGCTGGCTACCAGTACGCGGTGTTGCCTACCGATTCGTTTGACGGCGCTCATCAGCGCTTCATCATCCTCGTCCCGCAGGTTGGTAATGATGATCACCAGTGCCCGGCGTTTTTGGCGTGCCAGCAATTGATGGGCGGCAGCCTCATAGTCGGCGGTGTTTCGGGTGGCCTCCAGATCGTAGACAGCATTGAGCAAAGTGTTCAACTGGCCACTGCCCTTGACCGGCTTCAGGTAGCGCGGTTGGTCGCTGGCAAAGGTGCACAACCCCACGGCGTCGCCCTGTCTCAGGGCGACGTAGCTCAAGAGCAGGCAGGCGTTGAGGGCGTGGTCGAAATGAGATAGCTCGGCATCCTGGCTGCGCATGCGCTGGCCGCAATCGAGCATGAATACGATTTGCTGGTCGCGCTCGTCCTGGTATTCCCGGGCGATCGGTGTGCGTTGACGGGCGGTGGCTTTCCAGTCGATCTGGCGCAGGCTGTCGCCTTCACGAAACTCGCGCAGTTGATGAAATTCCAGGCCTAATCCCCGGCGTTGATGTTGGCGCACGCCCAACTGGCTCAGCCAGTTATCCACACCCAGCAACTGCGCGCCATACAAGCGGGCGAAATCCGGGTAGACCCGGGTGGCGTCGTGGGTTTCGATGCATCGCCGTGCCGACCACAGCCCCAATGGGCTGGGCAGCCAAAGTTCGCAGCGACTGAAGCTGAAATGCCCGCGTCGCAAGGGACGAACGCGATAGCCCAACTCGCCGCGCTCGCCAGGGCGCAATTCAATGGATTGAGGCAGGTTATCCACACTCAGGCCATCGGGCACGTGATCGAATACCTGCACGGTCAGTGGCTGAGGAAAGTCGTGCTCCAGGCTCAGGCGCACTTCTTCCCAGCGGCCCAGCGCCAGGCTGCCGGGCAGTTTCCTGTGGACGCGCACCGTGGGGCGACGGTGCAAGCGTGCGGCATCCAGCAGCGCCAGCAGCAAAGCCAGCAGCAGGCCCCAGGCCACTGAATGCAAGGTTTCAGGTACCTTGAGCTGCAACGCGACGGAAGCGCCCAACAAGGTGTTCAGGCCAAGCAGCACACCCAGCCAGATCAGGAGCAGACGGGTCGGTTTCATGGGCGTGTCATTGCCTTGGCGCCGCTACTTGATCCAGCAACTGCTTGAGCACCTGATCCACCTCCAGGCCGTCGATGTCCAGTTCCGGCGCGATGCGTACCCTATGCCGCAGCACTGCCAGGGCACAGCCCTTGATGTCATCGGGTGTCACGAATTCTGCACCACGCAACAGCGCCCGGGCACGGCCGCCGCGTACCAGGGCGATAGAGGCCCTGGGCCCGGCACCGATGGTCAGTCCTGGCCAACTGCGTGTGGCGCGCGCCAGGCGCACAGCGTAATCGAGCACCTGTTCATCCAGGGGCACGTCACTGGCGATCTGCTGCATCAGCACCACATCCTCGGCCTGCAGCACAGTGCGCAACGGCTGCACATCCAGCATGTCTGCCCTGGATGAGCGCGTCACTTCGCGGACCATGTCCAGTTCTTGTTGGGCGTCGGGGTAGTCCATGCGGACCTTGAGCATGAACCGGTCCAACTCGGCCTCGGGCAACGGGTAGGTGCCTTCCTGCTCGATGGGGTTCTGGGTCGCCAGCACCATGAAGGGCTCGCCGATGGGCAATGCCTCGCCCTCAAGGGTGACTTGGCGTTCCTGCATGGCTTCGAGCAACGCTGCCTGGGTCTTGGCCGGGGCGCGATTGATTTCGTCGGCCAGCAACAGGTGGGTAAACAATGGCCCCTTGCGCAGTTTGAACTGTTCGGTCTGCAGGTCGTACACGGCGTGGCCGGTGACATCGCTGGGCATCAGGTCCGGGGTGAACTGGATACGGGCGAAATCACCGCCAAAGCATCGGGCCAGGGCACGTACCAGCAAGGTCTTGCCGAGCCCGGGTACGCCTTCGAGCAGTACATGGCCGCCTGCGATCAAGGCGGTGAGCACATCGTCAATCAACTGATCCTGGCCAATCACTGCCTTGCGCAATTCCACACGCAGGGCCTGGGCTTGCTGGCTGGCACGTTGCAGGTTCTCGGTGGTCAGGGCGGTGGCCATTGGAGAGTCGCTCATAAGGCATTCCTGAGGGTTTGCAGGCACGCAACCTGTCGGCTGAAGTCGGCGCTGGAGAGCCGTTTCTGCGTCAGTGGTTCGAGCGCCTGGCTGATGATGTGAGGGGGTTGTCGCGTCAGGTGTTCCAGCACCTGCCACTGCTCTGCTGTATCGAGATGCTCAAAGCCTGGATGGCGTCGCCGGGCGGCGCGCAGGATGTCGTGCTGCAAGGCTTGCAGCAAGGTGCCCTGGCCGCTGCGGCGCAGCAGGAAATCGGCGCTGGCCTTCAAATGTTCCTGGAGCTGCCGACGTGCCTTGGGCGCTGGTGCCTGGATCGGGCCCTGGCGCATGGCGGCCTGCCATAGCGCCAGGGCAAGCAGTGCCGCAAGCGCGACGAGGGCCTGTGGGAAATATCGAATCAACAGGGTAAACAGATCGTCCGTTTCACTGTTGAACAGCAAGGTGACGTCAGTCTCCTGGGTCAGGTACCACAGTAACCAGGCGTTATCGTGTTGGCCGATGCTCGGGGTTTTCCACAGGTCGCTATCGGTAATCACAGTGACGCGGCCGTGCCCCAGGTTGAGTTGCATCAGGTGGCTTGAATGGGCGCTGTTGGCGGAAAACTGCGCCAGGTGTTTGGGGTCGATGAGGTTGAAGTCGGTGTCAAAACTGAAATACGCCGGGGCGGTTTCGTTGTCGACATAAAGCCTGGTCAGGTCTGCCGCAGGCTGTTTACGGGCAGGCGCCGGTTCGTCGAAGGTTTCGCTCAAAGCCTGGTGGATATCAAGGCGATCAAGCAGCAGGTCGCCGCTCTTGCTGGTCTCCTCGTCCCACAATGCCTCGGCGACCAGCAGCAAGTGCCCGCCGGCGTTTGTCCAACCCAGCAGTTGCTCGACCTGGCGCGGGGTCATGTTGCTGCGTTCCCCCAGCAGCAACAGGCTATGACCTTTGGCGGGTAGGTCCGCGAGCCGTTCAAGGCCGTTGGCGCGTTCCACCACCAGGCCTTGCTGGTGCAGGAAATGCTCGGCGGCCAGATAAGGATTGGCGAGTGCATCCGGCGATGGGCCGCGATCCACCACTTCGTCATAGGGGATTGCCTTGTGCCAGGCGTACAAGCCACCCATGCCCAGCAGGCACACCAGCAGCAGCGCCACCCACAATAATGGCCGGTTCATTGGCTGGCTCCGTCATTGAACAGAGCGCGCCAATCGCTGCACAGCTTTTGTTGGGTCGAGGAGGGCGGCAGGCGATGACCATAGGCGAGGTTTTGCCAGTGACGCGTCAGTTCATCACTGAACGCCAGCAACTGCGGTTGTTGCAAGTGTCGAACGCGCTCCAGCACCTGGCCTTCGGTGTCGGCGCTTTTGAGCGGCAGGTCGAATTCATGCAGCAGCCGGCTGAGCAGGCCGCGATACAGCAGGCCAAGGGCTTGCCTTGGCTGAGTGGGCCATAGTTGTTCGGCGGCGCTGGCGATGTCTTGCGGCAATGTATCGAGCCCCAGCTCAAGCCCGAACAACTGAGCGGGGGTAGGTGTGGCGGTCGCAGGGCGGGCGCGCCGGCTGCGGCTGACAAAGGTGCGTAGCCACTCACGGTAACGCCACACCACCAGGGCCAGCCCACCAATCACCAGGCTCCACAATAGTATTTCCAGGGTTTTGGCGAGGGGCTTGAAGGTATCGCTGTTGAGGTTGTCGAGTAAGGCCTGGAGCCAACCGGGTAATTTACCGTCGCCACGGGCTGTGCTTTTAACCGGTGTTTTTTCTTCACCAAACCGATAACGGGTGACGGTTTCGGGATTCTTGAAGGGCGGCTTGTCCAGCAGTGCCTTGATGGACTGACTGGCAGCCTGGGTATTGAGTGGCTTATGGCCCGTTGATTCATCGGCCATGGCGGGTGGGCTGAACGGTATGAGCGTCAGCCCGACGACCAGCAACAACAGCGACGCAGCACTGCTCAGGCGCTGACGCAAACGGCGCAATACCAACTCCAGGTCCCAGGCTTCCAGAGCCGTACGACGATTGAGGTACAGGCTGAAACCACAGGCAACGTAGATGGGTTCCCAGAACACCAGGATCAGCGCGTAAAAGGCATTGCCCAGGTGCTCCAGCCACAGCACGTTCGGGCTGGTTGCCAGTGCCAGGCGTTGCCAGTCCCAATCCATTTCCAGCTGCTGCGGGATGAATAAATAGAACAGCGCCATGGCGCCGAACCACAGGCCGATTTCCAGGTGTACGCCGATAATGGTCAGCCAGCGGGCGGCACCAGCGTTACGTTGCAGCAATATCCCCAGGCGCTGTTGCCGCGCCTGACCCTCCAGGCCTTCAAGTTGACCTACCGGCAACGTAAAGCTGCGGCTCATGCTCAGGCGTCGCCAGGTCAGGCTGGCGAACAGTTGGCCCTTGAGCAGTTGCGGCCACTGGCGAACGGTCTGTTTGAGACGGGGGGGCTCGCCAAACAGGGCTTTGGAAAGAATGTACAGCGGCAAGCGGTCAAAGGCCGGCTTGAGCCACCAGAACAGAAACATGGCCAGCGACGGGTAATTCCACAGCAGCACGGTCAGCGAGATAAACACCGGCAGGCTCACCATTGCCCAACTGCCCATCAGCAGCAAACGATGTTCCCTGGCCATCAGTACGCCCAGGTCCATGGCTTCCCAGGAAGTACGCGGGCGAATCACCACGCTGGCGTCAGTCAGGCGCATGGCGAGTCCGTCCGGCGAAGATCAGATAAACGGCCACCAGCAGCCAGAGCGCGGTGCCTACCAGGTATTTGAGCCAGGGCTCGATGTGGGTGGTGGAGGACCAATAGGCTTCGATGAACGCCGCGATCAGCAGAAACACCATGACGCCGCAGAGTATCCGCACACTTTTGTGGGCTGCCAGGCGCAAGGCCTCGCTACGTGCCAGCCGCCCGGGAGCGATCAGTGACCAACCCAATTGCAAACCCGCGGCACCGGCCAGCGCAATGGCGCTCAATTCGAATGCGCCATGACCGATGACGAATGACCAGAAGGTTTGACCATAGCCAATGTCGGTCAGGTGCCCTGAGACAGCGCCGATGACCAAGCCGTTGAAAATCAGGAAGAACACGCTGCCCAGGCCAAACAACAGGCCGGCGGCAAACGTCTGGAAGGCGATGCCGATGTTGTGCATCACGTAATAGCCAAACATCATCCAGTCCTCGCTGGCTGCACGCTCGGCAGCGCGCCCCAGACGACTGGCGGCGGGGTCGTACATGCCCTGCATCTCGGCCACCTGTTGGGCGCTGACGATGCTGTAGATCAGGTCGGGGAACAGGTAGACCAGCAGTGCAATGCCCACCAGGCTGCCGAAGAACAGCAGACCGGCGATCAGTACGAAGCGCCACTGTTCGCGTACCAGGCATGGGAAATCGGCGAGCAGGAACGCCAGCATCTTGGCCGCCAGTTGGCTGCGATGACGATACAACTGTTGATGGCCGCGCAGCGCCAGTTGCTGCAGCCGGTCTACCAGGTAGCTGCTGTAGCCACGCTGTTGGGCCAGGGCCAGGTGTTGGCACAGGCGTCGATACTGGTGAGGGAAGTCAGCCACTCCGCCAGCCTTGGCTTTGCCTTGCTCCAACTGCTCAAGTTGCTGCGCGAAGGTTTGCCATTGCTGCTGGTGGCGGCTTTCAAAAAGACTCTGCTTCATGTCGGCCCCAATAAGCCACGGGCCACACCGTTGAGTTGCTCCACGGCGCGTGCCGGAGGCACTTGCAGGGGCGTGGCGAGGATCGCCGCCAGTTCATGCACGCGTTCGGCAGACAGCTCGGCCTGGCGCTCGGCAAAACCGAGGATGGCCCGCTGTTCGCTCAACTCCAGTGCAAAGGGCAGGCGCAGCGCGGCGGCTTGAGGGATACGCGGGCGCACCAGCGGTAGTTCGCGGTAGACCACCAGTGTACCGGCGGCCAGATCGCCCAGACGCTTGAAGTGCGGGTGTTGCAGGCAGCTGATCGCACCGAGGAAATAACCAAAAGGCAGCATGTCGACAAAGCGCAGCAGGTTACGGATCAGCGACGCCGACCAGCCAATCGGGGTGCCGTCATCCTGCACCACCCGCAGGCCCATGACCTGCTTGCCCGGCGAGCAGCCCTGGTTGAGCACTTCAAACAGCACCATGTACCACCAGCTCACCAGGAACAGCAGCAGCGACCCCAGCCCGATGCCAATATTGCCCAGCAGCGCCAGGGGCACCAGCAGGATGCCCATGATGATGCCACGCACACCCAGGTCGAATGCAAAAGCCAATGCCCGGCATGGCAGGCCGGCAGGGCGCAAGGGCAGGTCGATCCCCTCCGGGGTCTCGATTTGGTAATGGGTATCCAAAGGAGCTGGCGGCATTGCGATCCCTGGCAGTGCAAAGTGGTTAGGAGACACGGATGCTAGCAGTGTCGACGCTGGAAGCAACCACTCAAGGTTTTGCTGGATATTTATACAGTAAAGGTATCGCTGGCCCCAGGCACCTTGCAGCGCCTAGACTTTGTCGGTCTTCAGCACAGGAATAGCCCGTGACCTCGATTTTCTGGTACGACTATGAAACCACCGGTATCAACCCGCGCAACGATCGCCCGCTCCAGGTAGCCGGTATTCGCACCGATCTCGAACTCCACGAGGTCGGTGCGCCGATCAATCTTTATTGTCAGCCCGGCGACGATATTCTGCCCCATCCGGCTGCGTGCGCGATCACCGGTATCACGCCAGGCGTCCTGGCACAGAAGGGCCTTGCCGAAGCCGACTTCATGACCCGGGTGCACGCCGAGTTGGCCGTGCCAGGCACCTGCGGCGCCGGTTACAACACGCTGCGGTTTGACGATGAAATGACGCGCTACAGCCTGTACCGCAATTTTTTCGACCCTTACGCGCGCGAGTGGCAGGGCGGTAACAGCCGTTGGGATTTGATCGACGTGATGCGCACTGCCTATGCGCTGCGGCCGGAGGGCATTATCTGGCCTGAGCAGGACGGGCGCGTGACGCTCAAGCTGGAGCGGCTGACCCACGCCAATGGTATCGACCATGGTCAGGCACACGATGCGTTATCTGATGTGCGTGCAACCATCGCCCTGGCGCGATTGGTTCGGCAAAAGCAGCCCAGGCTGTACGAGTGGTTATTTCAACTGCGCAGCAAGCAGCGAGTTATGGATGAGGTGCGGTTGTTGCAACCAATGGTGCATATCTCCGGGCGTTTTTCCGCCGAGCGCCATTACCTGGGCGTGGTCTTGCCCCTGGCCTGGCACCCGCGCAACCGCAATGCGTTGATCGTCTGCGACCTTGGGCTCGACCCACAGGGGTTGCTGGACCTGGATGCACAGACCTTGCGCGAGCGCCTCTATACGCGCCGTGATGAGTTGGCGGACGGTGAACTGCCGGTGCCCCTCAAGTTGTTGCATATCAACCGCTGCCCGGTGGTAGCACCGTTGAAGGTGTTGCGTGCGCAAGACCGCGAGCGTCTGCAACTGGATATGAACACCTATCAGGCGCGGGCGCTGCGGCTAACTGACGCACAGGAAGTTTGGCGCGACAAGTTGGCGGCCATTTACGCCGAGGAAGACTTTGCCTCGAATGCAGACCCGGAGCAGCAGCTCTACGATGGTTTTATTGGCGATCGGGATCGCCGGTTATGTGAACAAGTTCGCATGGCAGAGCCCGCCCAATTAGCACATCAATCGTGGCCGTTCGATGATCATCGTTTGCCGGAATTATTATTTCGCTATCGCGCACGTAACTTCCCTGAAACCTTGAATACAGAGGAACAACAACGCTGGAGACTTTTCTGTCGGCAACGTTTGTCAGATCCGCAGTGGGGAGCACCGAATACCCTGATGGCATTTAAGCAGGCGCGCGAGGAGTTGGCGCTTAGTGCCACCTCATTTCAGTGCCAGGTGCTGGATCAATGGCAGGAGTATGCCGATTCTTTAGCGGCCCGCCTGAGCCTGTAGGCCGGTAATTGCTGAGTATTCAGACAATAAAAAACGCCAGCAAGCTGGCGTTTTTAATGTGTAGCGTATCGGGTGAACGTCCGACCAGGCTTAGCCCAGCAGAGTCGCCCAACCTTCAACTACGTCACCGCCCCACTTGGCTTTCCACTCTTTCAGAGTTTTGTGGTTGCCACCTTTGGTTTCAATCACTTCGCCGTTGTGCGGGTTTTTGTATTGCTTGACTTTGCGAGCACGCTTGGTGCCGGTAGTTTTTACAGCGCCGCGCGGCGCTTTAACTTTCGACTCTGGATCCAGCAGCGCGATGATGTCACGCAGGGATTTGGAGTATTCACCCATCAGGGTGCGCAGTTTGCCTTCGAATTCCAGCTCGGTTTGCAGCTTGTCGTCTTGGGACAGGTTCTTCAAACGGGCTTGCAGCTCTTTGATTGCTTCTTCGGTGGCGCGGTATTCGTTGATCAGGGACATGTGGACTACCTTATGTAGAACGCTGATTGACAGGGTGAGTGGCCTAATAATAGTCAGGCAATTTCACCAAGTAAACATTTAAGAAAATATTTATGTGAAGCAGATTGAATGTTTGTGGCAAAGCGATGCAAAAGTGTTAATTGGCAGCCGTTACGCCGAAAGATAAATACCTTAATTTTTCGCTAACTGTCTGGGCGTGCCGTTGTACGGTCATATAGCGATGGTAAAGCCTTACGCTATTAAGGGCTGTTGCCACCAGGCGGCTGCAGAATAAGGCGCAAGGAATACTGCAGTTTTTCTGCGCAATCGCTAGAATAGCGGCCTTTGCGAAGTTCTGGAGTTTCCCCCTAATGCGCACTTTTCGGCTGGTGATTGCTTGCCCGGACCGGGTTGGCATCGTTGCCAAGGTCAGTAACTTTCTGGCTTCCCACAATGGTTGGATCACCGAGGCGAGCCATCACTCGGACGATCTCAGCGGTTGGTTTTTCATGCGTCACGAAATTCGTGCCGATACGCTGCCCTTTGGCCTGGAAGCTTTCCGCGAGGCGTTTGCGCCCATCGCTGAAGAGTTTTCGATGACCTGGCACATCACCGACACGGAACAGAAAAAACGCGTGGTGCTGATGGCCAGCCGCGAATCCCACTGCCTGGCAGATCTACTGCACCGTTGGCACAGCGACGAGCTGGACTGCGAGATCGCCTGCGTGATCTCCAACCATGACGACCTGCGCAGCATGGTCGAGTGGCATGGCATCCCGTACTACCACGTACCGGTCAACCCGCAGGACAAGGAGCCGGCATTCGCCGAGGTTTCGCGCCTGGTCAAGCAGCACGAAGCGGATGTGGTGGTGCTGGCGCGCTATATGCAGATCCTGCCACCTGAACTGTGCCGCGAATACGCCGGCAAGGTGATCAATATCCATCACAGTTTCTTGCCATCGTTTGTTGGGGCCAAGCCGTATCACCAGGCTTCCCTGCGCGGCGTGAAATTGATTGGCGCGACGTGCCACTACGTCACCGAAGAGCTGGACGCCGGCCCGATCATCGAACAGGACGTGGTGCGTGTCAGCCACAGTGACAGCATCGAAGACATGGTGCGGTTTGGCCGGGACGTCGAGAAGATGGTGCTGGCCCGTGGCCTGCGTTACCACCTGGAAGATCGGGTATTGGTACACGGCAACAAGACCGTGGTGTTCTGATCGTTCGGGTTTGGTTGAATAAGCAGGGGCCTGGGAGTAAAACTCCTCAGGCCCTTTTTTATTCCTGCTATCAAGGAGGCCTCTATGACCGATCCACTCGATAAAGCCACCTCCAGGGCGCCCGCTACGGTGGGCGAGGGTTGTCTGAGTCGCTACGACCCGCAGGCACTGGGCGCCGAGGATGGTACTGAGTTTCCCGATGCGGCCCGTTTGTGGGAACAGCTGCAGGCGCAGGACGAGCCGCCTCTCGACCCTGTAAAAGACGCTTGAACAGCGGTTTGCCGACCATCAGCACAAAGACCGGGGCGCCGGCCAGCAGATAGAAGTAATAGGTGACCGCCCGCCAGATCAGGATTGCCGCTGCCGCAGTGGACTTGCCGACCATGGGGGCCAGTAAGGCCGCTGATGTCAGCTCTGCCGCTCCCGCCCCGCCCGGCAACAGACTGAACTGCCCCGCCGTCAGGGACAGCATCTGGATCAGGAAGCTCAAGGCCCACTGCACATCCCCACCCAAACCGCGCAGCGCCAGGTACAACACGCTGTAGCGCAACAACCAATGCAGGCTGGTCAGCGCGAACACTCCGAGCAACAAGGGCCAGGGTAATTTCAGTGTGGCAGTGAACGCCGCGAGAAAACGCAGCAACCTGCGAGCCCAGCGCCGACGGGTGGGGGCCCTTACCCTAATGGCCTTGAGCATTGCGCCGGCCAGGCGAATCAGCCGACGATGAAAACGCACCACCGCCAGGCCACTGATGATCCCGCCGATCATCGATATGACACTGAGCCCCAGCAACCATTCCAGGCGCGGGTTGAGGCTATGGAACAGCGCATACAAAACGATTCCCGCCAAGGCGCACAGAAAAAACAGCAAATCGCTCAACTGGTCCATGGCGAATACCGCGCTCGCACGGGCAGGGCGTATGCCATTGCGCGCCAGCAACGCCATCAGGGTCAGCGGTCCGCCGCTGCCGCCGGGCGTGGCGCACATGGCGAACTCGGTCGATATCACTGCCCCCAGGCTTTTGAGCCGTCCCAGTTGGCTGCCTTGCTCGCCCAGCAAAAGGCGCAGACGCAGGCTGTTGATCAGCCAGCAGCCGATAATCATGGCAAACATCCCCACTAGTTGGGGTAAGGGAAACTGCCGCAGGCGCGCAACCGTTTCGCCGCCGCCCAGCCATACGGGTATCAACAGCGCGACCAAGAGGGCCAACAGCAGCCAGATCAGTCGGCTCATGACAGTGTCTTCAGCCAGGCGGCCTTGGTGTGGGGGCGACGACCCGCGTTGAGCAGGCGTTGCAGGGTTTGCAGCCAATAACGACGGGAAAACTCGTGGCGCATGTCCACCGGGTGCAATCCCAATCGGATCAGCGGGGCCTCGCGCCAGCGCTGTTCGCGCCGGTCGCTGAGCACTTTGGACAGCCCGCGGCGCCAGGCGCTGCGGGCACTCCAGACCAGACCCGGGCCATCGATAGGGGTGAAGTCAGGCAGGCGATAAAGATGCTGCGGGTCGCTGGTGTAGCAAAGCGGTAACTGGCGCAACGCCTGGCGGGTGCCTTCGCTCATCAACCAGGCCGGGGCGACAAAGCCGTGCAACGGCCAGTCATTGCGCTGGAATATTTCGATGCCGGCAGTAAGACGCCGTAACGCCTCGGCCTCGGACAACTGGTAAAACTCGCCTTCATGGGTGTAGATGCGCCGCATGAACCACTCTTTCGGCGAACGCGGCGCAGGTTGGTCGTCGCAGTGGTAATAGCCGTGCAAGGCGAGTTCGTCGCCCTTGGCGACGCGGCTGTCGAGCAGCTGGCGAAAATCGCGGTGGGCTGCCAGGGCATCATGGTGATGGAAGTCCGGCACCACCAGCCAGGTGATGGGCACGTTGCCCAAGGCATCGACGGCCTCGACAAAGGGCCGGTAGTCGGCCCAGGTGCTCGGTGCCACGTCGTGCAGCACCAGCATCAGCGCAGGTTCAGCCATGGGCGAGCATCGGCTTATGACTGCCCAGCACCGAGTGGTAATGCCCCAGCAGGCTGTCGACCACCGTGTCCCACGCGTAATGCTGCTCGACATGGCGCCGAGCCTGGGCGCCCAAACGCCGGCTGTCGGTGCTGAACAGTTCGCGCACCGAATCGGCCATCGCCTTGGGGTCGTTGGGGGCACACAGCAGGCCACAGCGCTCATCGACAATCTCGGTAAAGGCCCCGGCCGCGACGGCGACGACCGGGATGCCACTGGCCATGGCTTCCAGAATCACCAGGCCGAAGGTTTCCTGGTCGCCGCCATGCAACAAAGCGTCGGCGCTGGCCATCAGCCGGGCGACATGGTGAGCGGGGCGGAAACCATCTATCACAGTGACATTGTCCGGCACGCTGGCTGGCATACCGGAGCCCACCAGCAACAAGTGGTAGCCCTCGCCCAGGCGCTTCATGCAGTTGAGCAGTACCGGCAGGTTCTTCTCCTTGGAACCGCGTCCGGCGAAGATCAACAGCCGTGTATCTTGGCCAATTCCCAGTTCGGCACGCAGGCCGGGGGCGCGCGCATCCGGGGTGAAGGTGTGCAGGTCAACCCCCAGGGGTTGGACGAAGACGTTTTTTACCCCGAGTCCACTGAGTTTGTCGGCCATTACCTGGCTGGGGGCGAGCACCCGGTCAAAATTCCCATAGAGTTTGCTGACATAGGCTTCAACGTTGGGAGTAAACCAGGGACCCATGCGGTTGCTCAC
Source organism: Pseudomonas sp. W2Jun17 (assembly GCF_023127795.1). Lineage (NCBI taxonomy): Bacteria > Pseudomonadati > Pseudomonadota > Gammaproteobacteria > Pseudomonadales > Pseudomonadaceae > Pseudomonas > Pseudomonas sp. W2Jun17. The sequence continues at coordinate 273,834 of NZ_SPKO01000040.1, forward strand.
CAGCAGCGGCAGGTCGGAGTGGTAGAAGCCGATGACCGGCACATCCAACTGACGCCGGGCATCCAGCGCTGCCCAGGCAGTCAGGTATGGATCGCCGACTTCGATCAGATCGGGCTGTAAATCGTGCAGGACATTTCGCCAGGGCGCCAGGCGAAGGGGGAAGCGGTAACCCTTGCCAAAGGGCAGGGCAGGGGCCGGTACTTTGAAGACCCCGTCCTGTTCGCTCAAGTGCGCGCCGGGGATCAACAGGCTATGGCGAATCCCGGGCTTGAGCGCCAGACGTCGATGCTTGGCATCGAGGTAAGTGCGTACGCCACCGCTTGCCGGGGCGTAGAACATGGTTATGTCAGCGATATGCACGATGAACATCCCTCCGATCCATTGCTCTCCCTAGATGGACCTGAGGTAAGGATAGATGTTCGGTTTAGATTCGCAGGATGAAGGTGGCGGGAGCGGACAAATGCACTGTGTAGGAGCGAGCTTGCTCGCTCCTACAGGTGGATTAAGGTGGGGGACCTCAGATCCGGAAGCTACCCACCAATTGCTTCAGGCGCGAGGCCTGTTGTTCCAGGTCCGAGCAGGCGCGCAGCGTCGATTGCAGGTTTTCCACCCCTTCCTGATTGAGGGTGTTGATCTCGGTGATGTCCATGTTGATCGACTCCACTACCGAGGTCTGTTCTTCAGTGGCGGTGGCGACCGACTGGTTCATGCCGTCGATCTCGCCAATGCGCTGGGTCACGCTGTTCAAGCGCTCACCGGCCAGGTTGGCGATTTCAACGCTGTCCAGGCTGTGACGCTGGCTTTCACTCATGGTACTGACCGAATCGCGCGCGCCCACTTGTAGCTCCTCGATCATCGTTTGCACCTGTTGCGCCGATTCCTGAGTGCGATGGGCCAGGTTGCGCACTTCATCGGCCACCACCGCAAAGCCACGCCCGGCTTCCCCGGCGCGCGCCGCTTCGATGGCGGCGTTGAGCGCCAGCAGGTTGGTTTGCTGGGAAATGCTGGTGATCACTTCCAGGATCTGGCCGATATTCACTGTTTTGTTGTTAAGTGCTTCGATATTGCTGCTGGAGGCGCTGATCATGCTCGATAACTGCGTCATTGCCTTGATATTGCGCTCAACCACTTGCTGGCCGTCTTCAGCCAAATGCCGGGCGTCGCTGGCCTGATTGGAGGCTTGCGCAGCGTTGCGCGCGATCTCTTGGGCGGCGGCACCCAGTTGGTTGATGGCGGCGGCGACGCTGTTGGTGCGGTTGGCTTGTTCGTCGGAGTTGACCATCGACGAATTGGAGGCGCTGACCACGCGCAGCGCCACTTCATTGACCTGCTCGGTGGCTGACGACACTTCGCGAATCGAGGTGTGGATGCGCTCGACGAAGCGGTTGAAGGCCGTACCCAGGGTGCCGAACTCATCGTTGTTCTGGATGATCAGGCGCCGTGTCAGGTCACCCTCGCCGTCGGCGATGTCCTGCATGGCCCGGGTCATCAGGTGCAGCGGTTGCAGCAGCACGCGGATCAACATGCCCAGCAAGGCGATGATGATCACCACCGCGATGATCGTGGCGATCACGGCTGATGTACGGAACTCACTGAGCATGGCGAACGATTTGGCTTTATCCACCGACACACCCAGGTACCAGTTCACCGATGGCAGGCCCTTGATCGGGGTGAAGGTCACGATGTTGGTTTTGCCGTTGGCTTGTACTTCGCTGAAGTCGCTGCTGATCTTCGGCGTGTCCTTTGGATACACGTCAGCCAGGGTCTTCATCACCAGGGTTTTGTCCGGGTGCACCAGCACCTTGCCGTCGGCACTGACCAGGAAGGCATAACCCATGCCGCCGAAATCCAGCGCGCCAATGTTATCCACCAGGGTTTGCAGGCTCAGGTCGCCGCCTACCACACCGACACTTTGGCCGCCCTTGGCGCTGGGGGTGGCCACGGAGATGATCAGTTGCCCGGTGGCCGCGTCTATATAAGGTTCGGTCAGGGTTGAGCCATTGCTGGCCTGGGCGCCCTTGTACCAGGGGCGAACACGCGGGTCGAAGCCGTCGGGCATCTTGGTGTCAGGGCGAATGGTGAAGGTGCCCTGGCTGTCACCCACGTAGGTCGCCATGAACGAAGACGTCAGCGCTTTCTGTTCCAGCAGGCTGGCAACCACGGACGGTTCAGGATTGATGGCAATGTTTTGCGCAGCGTTTTCCACCAGGGCGATACGCCCGGTGAGCCAGGTCTGGATATTGCTGGCGGTAACGTCGCCCATTTCGTGCAGGTAGTTATTGAGGTCGTCACGAATCGCATTGCGCTGCAGGTAGTCGTTGTAAAGGGTAAACAACGCGAAGGCGGCGATGACGATAAGGGAGGCTGCAAGCAGGATCTTGTGGCTGAAGCGCAGATTTTTATTCATGGCTTGTAGGGTCCGCTAAGGTCTTAATATCCGAGGCGCGTCCTATAGGGGAGGCGCAAAATGGCAGCGTTAAAAAAGGTGTGGTATTTCTGGTGATAGCTCCGTTGGTCCATATCGGAATTATCTGACCATTTTTTAGTCTTTGTCGGGCTTACATCCGTCTATATCGACCTCGCGGCACTAAAGATTAACCATAGGTGACGAAATGCCTGACTCCACACAACTGCTTATCGGTGCCGGCCTTGACGGCCAGCCCATCGCCCAGTCCATGCGCCTGGCCAACCGTCACGGGTTGATCGCCGGCGCCACCGGCACCGGCAAGACCGTCACCTTGCAGCGCCTGGCCGAAGCCTTCAGTGATGCGGGCGTGGCGGTGTTCGCCGCTGACATCAAGGGCGACCTCTGTGGCCTGGGCGCCGCCGCCAACCCTCAGGGCAAAGTGGCCGAGCGCATTGCCGGTATGCCGTTCCTGGATTACACGGCCCAGGCGTATCCGGTCACCCTGTGGGATATCCACGGGCAGTCCGGCCATCCGCTGCGCACCACCATCAGCGAAATGGGCCCGTTGTTGCTCGGCAGCTTGTTGGAGCTGACTGACAGCCAGCAATCGGCGCTCTATGCGACCTTCAAGGTGGCCGACCGCGAAGGTCTGTTGCTGCTGGATCTCAAGGATCTCAAGGCACTGCTCAATCACCTGCGCTATCACCCGGAGCTGCTGGGTGACGACGCGGCGTTGATGACCACCGGTTCCAGCCAGGCGCTGTTGCGGCGCCTGGCGGTGCTGGAGCAGCAGGGCGCCGAAGCCTTGTTTGGCGAGCCGGCCCTGCAACTGGAAGATATTCTGCAACCGGCCAGCGATGGCCGCGGGCGCATTCATCTGCTCGATGCCAGCCGGCTGGTGCATGAAGCGCCGAAGGTCTACGCGACCTTCCTGTTGTGGCTGCTGGCAGAGTTGTTCGAGCAATTGCCGGAGCGTGGCGATGCCGACAAACCGCTGCTGGCGCTGTTTTTCGACGAGGCGCATTTGCTGTTCGCGGATACGCCAAAAGCCTTGCAGGAACGTCTGGAGCAAGTCGTACGCTTGATCCGCTCCAAAGGCGTCGGCGTGTACTTTGTCACCCAATCGCCGGGCGACTTGCCGGATACGGTGCTGGCGCAACTGGGTTTGCGCATTCAGCATGGTTTGCGTGCGTTCACCGCCAAAGAGCAGAAATCCCTGCGGGCGGTGGCCGACGGTTTCCGGCCCAACCCGACCTTCGATACCTTGTCGGTGCTCACAGAGTTGGGGACGGGTGAGGCGTTGGTGGGAACCTTGCAGGAAAAGGGCACCCCGGAAGTCGTCCAGCGCGTACTGGTTGCTCCCCCGCAATCGCGGATCGGGCCGCTCAGCGCAGCAGAGCGTGCGGCGTTGGTCGCCAGTTCGCCGCTGTTGGGCCGCTATGACAAGCCGGTTGACCGGGAGTCGGCCTATGAAGTGCTGATGGCTCGCAAGGAACTTGGGCCCACCGAGGAAACCGCACCGACCGCCGAAGAACCGAGCTTTACCGACAAGGCCGGTGCATTCCTGGGGACTACTGCCGGCAAGGCGCTGAAGTCAGCCATGCAGCAGGCGGCCAATCAAATGGGGCGCCAGTTGGTGCGTGGCCTGTTGGGCTCGTTGCTGGGCGGCAGCAAACGCAAGTAGTGTTCAGGCTTTGGGCCGGGCATGGGCGGCCAGCCGTTCCAGGGCTGCGCGCAAGCCTGGGTCGCTGATCCCTTCGGCCGTTGCCTGCAGGGTTTCGGCCGCATTTTCCGACAGGTCCATCGTATGCCCCACTGCGCCTTGCGGCACGGTGGGCGGCTGTACCTTGAACTGAATGCGCGTCAAACCGGCGAACTCGTCAAAGACCATCAACTGGCGCTGCAAGCGTTTTTGCTGATAGCGCAAGCGTGTGGCCCAATGGCCATCAGTGACAATTAATAGCAGATTGCCTTCTCGCCAGGACGCCACATGACAATGCTCACGTGCGGCCGGTTGCAACTGGCTTTCAAGCAGGCGCTGCAAACGGCCCAAGCGTTGCGCATGGCCAAAGATGGCTTTCAACGGCTTGGCTTCGCGAAGCAACACGCCGGGAGCGCGGGCTGTAAGAGGGCGAAATGCCATGTTTAGACACCTTAGGTAACAGAGCGGTTATCTTACCAGAAAGCGCCGGTACGCCCCGCGGCCATGCCTTGGCTGGGCTTTACCCATGAAATCAATAAGTAACTTCTGCGCTCTATGGGTTGAAGTTCGCGCAAAAGCCCTTATTTTAAACAAGCCCTCTCATAGCGCCGCGCCTGCATCGGGAAACAACGTTACTTTCCTCACCCACGATTCCGGGTAGAATGCGCGTTCGCAATGCGGCCGTGAGGGCTGCTCGGGCCACTCACGGTGCGCCCTCCATCCCTATGTGTGGAAGAACCTGCCGATATGTTTGCGCCTTTGTTAAAGAAACTTTTTGGAAGCAAGAATGAGCGCGAAGTCAAACGCATGCTCAAGACGGTGCAGCTGGTCAATGCCTTCGAGGAGCAGATGGTTGCTCTGTCGGACGAGCAATTGCGCGCCAAGACCCAAGAGTTCAAGGCCCGCATAGCCAAAGGTGAAACCCTCGACAAGCTGCTGCCCGAAGCCTTCGCGGTCGCCCGCGAAGCCGGTAAGCGCGTTATGGGCATGCGCCACTTCGACGTCCAGTTGATCGGCGGCATGACCTTGCATGAAGGCATGATTGCCGAAATGCGTACCGGTGAAGGCAAGACCCTGGTGGCAACCCTGGGCGTTTACCTCAACGCACTGTCCGGCAAGGGCGTGCACGTTGTGACGGTGAACGACTACCTGGCCCGCCGGGACGCCAACTGGATGCGCCCGCTGTATGAATTCCTCGGCCTGACCGTCGGCGTGGTAACGCCGTTCCAGCCGCCGGAAGAGAAGCGCGCTGCCTACGCCGCCGATATCACCTACGGCACCAACAACGAATTCGGTTTCGACTACCTGCGCGACAACATGGCGTTCAGCATGGAAGAAAAATTCCAGCGTGAACTCAACTTTGCCGTGATCGACGAAGTCGACTCCATCCTCATCGACGAAGCCCGTACGCCGCTGATCATCTCCGGTCAGGCCGAAGACAGCTCGCGCCTGTACACCGAGATCAACAAGTTGATCCCGCGCCTGGAGCAGCACATCGAGGAAGTCGAAGGCGTGGTGACCAAAGAAGGTCACTTCACCATCGACGAGAAGACCCGCCAGGTCGAACTCAACGAAGCCGGTCACCAGTTCGTCGAAGAGATGCTGACCCAGATCGGCGAACTGGCCGAGGGTGAAAGCCTGTACTCCGCGCACAACCTGGGCCTGTTGACCCACGTGTACGCCGGCCTGCGCGCCCACAAGCTGTTCCATCGCAACGTCGAATACATCGTGCAGGACGGCCAGGTCGTGCTGGTTGACGAACACACCGGTCGTACCATGCCCGGTCGCCGTCTGTCCGAAGGCCTGCACCAGGCCATCGAAGCGAAGGAACACCTCAACATCCAGGCCGAAAGCCAGACGTTGGCGTCCACCACCTTCCAGAACTACTTCCGTCTGTACAACAAACTGTCCGGCATGACCGGTACGGCCGACACCGAAGCGTTCGAATTCCACCAGATCTACAACCTGGCCGTGATGGTCATTCCGCCGAACAAACCGTTGGCGCGTAAAGACTACAACGACCTGGTGTTCCTGACTGCCGAAGAGAAATACGCGGCGATCATCAACGATATCAAGGACGGCATGGCCAAGGGCCGCCCGATCCTGGTGGGTACCGCCACTATCGAAACTTCCGAGCACGTGTCCAACCTGCTTAACAAGGAAGGCATCGAGCACAAGGTACTCAACGCCAAGTTCCACGAAAAGGAAGCCGAGATCATTGCCCAGGCCGGTCGCCCTGGCGCGCTGACCATCGCTACCAACATGGCCGGTCGTGGTACCGACATCCTGTTGGGCGGCAACTGGGAAGTGGAAGTGGCCTCGCTCGACAACCCGACCCCTGAGCAGATCGCCCAGATCAAGGCTGACTGGCAGAAGCGCCACCAGGCCGTGCTGGAATCCGGTGGCTTGCAGGTGATCGCCTCCGAGCGTCACGAATCGCGCCGTATCGACAATCAGCTGCGTGGCCGTGCCGGCCGTCAGGGGGACGCCGGTTCCAGCCGTTTCTACCTGTCGCTGGAAGACAGCCTGATGCGCATCTTCGCCTCTGATCGGGTGAAGAACTTCATGAAGGCCCTGGGCATGCAGTCCGGTGAAGCGATCGAGCACCGCATGGTGACCAACGCCATCGAGAAAGCCCAGCGCAAGGTCGAAGGCCGCAACTTCGACATTCGCAAGCAACTGCTCGAGTTCGATGACGTCAACAACGAACAGCGTAAAGTGATCTATCACATGCGTAACACGTTGCTGGCCGCCGACAATATTGGCGAGACCATCGCTGACTTCCGTCAGGACGTGCTCAACGCCACCGTCAGCGCCCATATCCCGCCACAGTCCCTGCCTGAACAGTGGGATGTTGCCGGCCTGGAAGCCGCGTTGAAGAGCGACTTCGGTGTCGACTTGCCGGTTCAGCAATGGCTGGACGAAGACGACCACCTGTACGAAGAAACCCTGCGCGAAAAACTGATGGCCGAACTGCTGGCCGCGTACAACGAGAAAGAAGAGCAGGCGAGTGCCGAAGCACTGCGCACCTTCGAGAAGCAAATCGTGCTGCGCGTGCTGGATGACCTGTGGAAAGACCACCTGTCGACCATGGACCACCTGCGTCACGGCATCCACCTGCGCGGTTACGCCCAGAAGAACCCGAAGCAGGAGTACAAGCGCGAGTCGTTCACGCTGTTCTCCGAGCTGCTGGATTCGATCAAGCGCGATTCGATTCGCGTGCTGTCCCACGTTCAGGTGCGTCGCGAAGACCCGATCGAGGAAGAGGCACGCCTGCGTCAGGAAGCCGAGGCGCTGGCTGCGCGCATGCAGTTCCAGCATGACGAGGCTCCGGGCCTGGAAGCGCCTGAAGCGTTGGGTGAAGAGGTCGACGTGGCCCTGGCTCAAAGCCCGGTTCGCAATGATCAGAAACTGGGCCGCAACGAGCTGTGCTTCTGCGGTTCGGGCAAGAAATACAAACACTGCCACGGCCAGATCGAATAAGATTTTCGCCTGACGCTGCAACACCCCCGCGCCGCGACCGGCACCAGCCGTCGCGGCGTTTTGCCATTAATTCCCACCGTCGATAGCGACGGCACAGACATCATCTATTTCAAGGAGCGCATACATGGCTGTTGGTCTTGGTCCTTTGCCCACATTGCACCCGGTCGCCGGTTTTGAACTCGGTATCGCTTCGGCCGGCATCAAGCGCCCGGGGCGCAAGGATGTGGTAGTGATGCGCTGTGCCGAAGGCTCGACCGTGGCAGGTGTATTCACCCTCAACGCTTTTTGCGCCGCGCCAGTGATCCTGGCCAAGCAGCGGGTGGCCGGGTCGATTCGCTACCTGCTGACCAATACCGGCAACGCCAACGCCGGCACCGGCGAGCCTGGCCTGGTGGCGGCTGCGCGCACCTGCGCCAAGCTGGCGCAACTGGCCGGCGTGGACGCCAGCCAAGTGCTGCCGTACTCCACCGGCGTGATCGGTGAGCCGCTGCCAGTGGAAAAAATCGAAGGCGCCCTTCAGGCTGCGCTGGATGACCTGTCTGTGGATAACTGGGCGGCTGCGGCCACCGGCATCATGACCACGGACACCTTGCCAAAAGGCGCGAGCCGCCAGTTCGTGCATGACGGCGTGACCGTCACCGTGACCGGTATCAGCAAGGGCGCAGGCATGATCCGTCCGAACATGGCCACCATGCTCGGTTATATCGCCACCGACGCCAAAGTCTCCCGCGATGTGCTGCAGCGCCTGATGCTCGATGGCGCCAACAAGTCGTTCAACCGCATCACCATCGACGGCGACACTTCCACCAACGACTGCTGCATGCTGATCGCCACTGGCCAGGCCAACTTGCCGGAAATCACGTCCACCGAAGGCCCGCTGTTTGCGGCGTTGAAACAGGCCGTGTTTGAAGTGTGCATGGAGGTGGCCCAGGCCATCGTGCGCGACGGCGAGGGCGCGACCAAGTTCGTCACGGTTGAAGTCAATGGCGGCGGCAACCATCAGGAATGCCTGGATGTGGGTTACACCGTTGCTCACTCGCCGCTGATCAAGACCGCACTGTTTGCATCGGACCCGAACTGGGGGCGTATCCTGGCCGCCGTTGGCCGTGCCGGCGTGCCGGACCTGGACGTGAGCAAGATCGACGTGTTCCTGGGCGATGTATGCATCGCCAGCCGCGGTGCCCGTGCCGAAACCTACACCGAAGCCCAGGGCTCGGCGGTGATGCAGCAGGAAGAAATCACCATCCGCATCGAACTGGGCCGCGGCGAGTGCAGCGAAACCATCTGGACTACCGACCTGTCCCACGAGTACGTGAAGATCAACGCGGAATACCGTACCTGATACCAAGAGGAAACTGGTGGTGAAACGAGTGCATGTAGCAGCAGCGGTGATCCGCGGTGTCGACGGCAGGATCCTGTTGGCGCGCCGTGCCGATACACAGCATCAAGGCGGCCTCTGGGAATTTCCCGGCGGCAAGGTGGAGGCCGATGAGTCGGTCGCCACGGCCTTGTCCCGTGAATTGCAGGAAGAACTGGGTATCCAGGTCACCACGGCGCGGCCGCTGATCAAGGTGCAGCACGACTACCCGGACAAGCAGGTATTGCTGGATGTCTGGGAAGTCTCGGCTTTTACCGGCGAGCCTCATGGGGCCGAAGGGCAGCCGTTGGAATGGGTGTCGCCGCGGGACTTGCTCAACTATGAGTTCCCGGCGGCGAATGCGCCGATTGTTGCTGCTGCGCGCCTGCCGGCCGAGTACCTGATCACCCCCGGTGAGCTGGAAACCCCGATGTTGTTGCGCGGTATCCAGCAGGCCATCGCTGGTGGCATCAAGCTGGTTCAACTGCGTGCGCCCAACGGCTATGACCCCAAATACCGCGATCTGGCGGTGGATGCGGTTGGCTTGTGTGCCGGCAAGGCACAACTGATGCTTAAAGGGCCGTTCGAATGGCTGGGGGATTTCCCTGCCGCCGGCTGGCACATGACCTCGGCGCAACTGCGTAAGTATGCGAGCAAAGGCCGACCGCTGCCGAAGGATCGCTGGTTGGCGGCTTCTTGCCACAACGCCGAAGAGCTGGCACTGGCAGAGATGATGGACGTGGACTTTGTCACCCTGTCGCCGGTACAGCCGACCCAGACGCATCCGGATGCGCAGCCTTTAGGTTGGGAGCAGGCGGCGCAGTTGATCGCCGGGTTCAGTAAGCCGGTGTTTCTGCTGGGCGGGGTTGGGCCTGCGCAGCGGGAGCAGGCCTGGGAAGCCGGGGCGCAAGGCGTGGCTGGGATTCGGGCCTTCTGGCCGCAGGTTTGATGTTGCGCTGACGGGCCCTATCGGGAGCAAGCCCCCTCCCACACTTGAATGTATTCACAATTCAAAATGTGGGAGGGGGCTTGCTCCCGATGAGGTCTTGCCAGTCACCCGATAAATCTCAGTGTGGCTTGGCAGCCGCCTGCCACAACACTTCAGCAACACCTTGGCGCCGGGCAATCACCCTGGCCGCCACAAACAGCAAGTCCGACAACCGATTGATATACGCCAATCCCACCCCCTCCAGCGGCTCCAGCGCATTCAGGTGCTGACACCGCCGCTCCGCACTGCGCGCCAGGCTACGACACACATGGGCTTGGGCGATCAACGCCGAGCCGCCAGGCAGGATGAAGTTCTCCAGCGGCCCAACCTCCTCATTCCAGCGATCAATCGCCGCTTCCAGCCGATCCACTTCCGCCGCATTCAATGCCTTGTACACCGGCATCGCCAGCTCGCCGCCCAGGTCGAAAAGGCGATGTTGGCAAGGTGTGAGCACCTCAATCACATCCATTAGCGCCGGATGCTTGCCGCTTTGCTCTTCAAGGTTGGCCAGCAGCAAGCCCAACTGGCTGTTCAGCGTATCCACCTCGCCAATCGCCTCCACGCGTGGGTGGTCCTTGGGCACGCGGCGGCCGTCGCCGAGGCCGGTCTCGCCCTTGTCGCCGGTACGGGTGTAGATCTTCGACAGGCGAAAGCCCATGGTCAGTGCTCCAGTTGGGTAAGTTCAGTGGGGGGGCAATAGGCTGCCGGCAAGCGGCAGGCGCAAGGTAAAGCACGTGCCCTGGCCCAGGGTGGAATGCACTTCCATCTGGCCCTTGTGGTTGTTGGTAATGATGAAATACGACACCGACAGCCCAAGCCCGGTGCCCTGGCCGATTTCCTTGGTGGTGAAGAACGGCTCGAACGTGCGTTTGCGCACGTTTTCGCTCATGCCGATGCCGTTGTCTTCCACCTGGATTTCTGCCCACGGCGGGTTGAGGCGGGTGCGCAGGATAATGCGCCCCGGTTCGCTGTCGTCTTCACGCAGGTGAATGGCCTGGGCGGCGTTCTTCAGCAAATTGAGCAGCACTTGTTCCAGCTCGTTGGCGGTGCCGGGCACGGGGCCCAGTTGCGGGTCGAACTGGCGGATGATCGCTTGGCCCTTGAAGTCGAAGCCGATGGTGAGGTCGAAATCGTTGCCGGCAATTTCCACGGCCTGGTCGATCAAGGCCGGCAAGTCGCAGGGGGCCATCTGGCGATTACTGCGCCGGCTGAAGCTGAGCATGTGGGTGACGATTTTCGCGGCGCGGGCGCCAGCTTGCTGGATGCCGTCGAGCAACTGCGGGACTTCGCGGCCTTGCAGGTAGCGATTGACCGTGTCCAGTTCAATCCCCACTTGTTCGGCGAGCTCCAGGTTCTTGGGCAGGTCGGGGGACAGGCGGCGGCGAATGTTCTGCACGTTATGCAGGATGGCGCCCAGAGGGTTGTTGATCTCATGGGCCATACCGGCCGCGAGGCCGCCGACCGAGAGCATCTTCTCAGATTGCACCATCATTTCTTCCAGGGACAGGCGCTGGGTGATGTCGTCGATCCGGATCACCACGCCGCGCCCGGCACCGCCCATCAATGGATAGAACGTCAGGGCGTAATGCTTGGGCTCGTCGTCCTTGATCCAGGTGACCCGTTCTATCCGCTCCACCGAGTGTTGCTCCACCGTTGCCTTGATTTGTGGCAGGTACGGCTTGAGGGGCTGGAAGGCCAGAAAGATCGGCTGGTTCAGGGCTTCGTCCAGGCGCGTGCCGGAGAGAGCAGTGGCTTCCTGGTTCCACTGAGTGACGTAGAGCTGTTCATCCAGGGCGATCAGCGCCGAGGGCATCGAGTCGATGATGCTGTTGAGGTAGTTCTGGAAACCGGTGAGTTTTTTCTCGATCTTGCTGCGCACCTGAACTTCCAGTTCGAGCTTGCGGTTGGTATGCCGGGTTTCTTCGGCCAAACCCTGGGCCTGGTCGTAGGCGGCCTGGGAGTCGTCGCGGGCGCGCTTGAGTTGCTGCTCGCGGGCTTCGATACGCGACAGCATGGTGTTGAAAGCTTCGGCCAGGCTGCCGATTTCATCATGGTTGCCAGGCCCTGCGCGCAGGGCGTAGTTCTCTTCGCGGGTGACCTGGCGCGAAAGCTCTTCCAGTTCATGGATGGGGCGGGTAATCAGGCGTTTGATCTGCCGGGCGATGACCAGCCACAGCAACACACTGAAGATCAGGATGCCCAGGCTCGCGGTCAGCGTGCCGGTATAGAAGGCCACCGGCAGCTCACTTGTGGCCACCAGCAACAAATGCCCGGAAGGCTGGTTGCCACGGGGCAGGGTGATGACCTGGTTGCTGCGAAACTCGGTAACACGCCACGCTTCAATATGCCGGTAGTGGTCCGGCAGGTGCAGGCGGTCGCCGTGTTGCATCTGCGCCAGGCGGTTGCCTTCGCCGTCATACAGGGCGGCGGCGCGCAACGGTGAATAGCTGGTCAGTTCGTTGAGCAGTGCCTCGGCCTTGGTCGGGGATTCAAGCGCCTGTGCGGCAAGCGACGGGTTGGACACCAGCCGACCGATGGCCTGCAAGGCCTGGGGGGCCATGCTTTCCTGGGAGATCCAGTAAGCAGCGCTGATAAACGTCAGGTTGGCCACCAGCAATACGGTGGTCAACAGTACTAGCAGGGCCGCCAGCAGTTTCTGCCCTACCGGTAGATTTTCAAGACGCTGGCGCAGTGGCATCAGGGGGTTCCCAGGTGATAGACAGGTAGGCAGGGTAGCGCGTGCCTCAGTCGCTGGCCAATCCGCGTGCGAGCAAATGCGTCACCAGGCGCGCGTGCACCTGTTGCAGATGCGGCACTGCCAACTGATGGCGGGCCGCGGCCTGGCAAGCGTAGCCCAGCAGGTAACTGATCTCGGTGCGTCGGGCGTTGGCGACGTCCTGGTACATGGAGGAATAGTTGGCGGCGGTGGCCTGGATCACTCGCTCGACTTCGCTGTGCAAGTCCTGTGCAGCCGCAGGCTGGCCGCAGCGCTCCAGCAGTTCGGCCAGCTCGGCGCAGAGCGTGGCGACCTCGCAGTGGTGGGCGCTTAAACCGCCGTTGCGGCAGTGGTACAGCACGGTCAGTGGGTTGATGGCGCAATTGAGCGCGAGCTTGCGCCACAGGCGCGTCAGGATATCGGTGGCCCATTCATGGGGAATGCCCGCCGCTTGCAGATCATCCAGCCACAGCGGTGGGGTGGGATGGCTCGCGTCACCCAGCCAAGTGTAGCCATGGCCGGCGAATACCACGCGCCAATCGCCATCGCGAAATGCACCTTCAGTGCTGGAGGCAAAGATGCAGCGCGCCGACGGCCATTGCGCAGCCACCGCGTCCTGGCTGCCGAGGCCGTTTTGCAGCAGGATCAATTCGGCGTCCGGCGCCAGACGATGCTGCAACTGGGCGATGGCGCTTTGAGCGTCGTAGGCTTTGCATGCTACTAGCAGGCGCCGAATCGGCTCCGGGTTGTCAGGCGTTTCGCCGATGACCGGATAAGTGTGTTCCACACCGCGTTCCACCAGGGTCAGCCCTTGGCCGGCGCGATAGCTGGCCAGGCGCGCCTGGTTACGAAGAATCAGCCTGACGGGCACGCCGGCGCGCGCCAGTCGCGTGGCCCAGAGGGTGCCCAGGCTGCCGGCGCCAAGAATATGCCAGGGGGTCGACATCAGTGTGTACTCCATAAGGTCGCCAGCGGTGAACGGCGCGAAAGAACCGCTATAATGCCCCGGCATTTTAGCTCGGGCGCGCTCCATCTCTACTGAGCCCGCCCCTTATATTGGAGAAATCACATGCCTTCGTTCGACGTGGTATCTGAACTGGACAAACACGAAGTCACCAACGCCGTCGAGAACGCCGTCAAGGAACTGGACCGTCGCTATGACCTGAAAGGCAAGGGCAGCTTCGAATTCAAGGAAAAGGAACTGACCGTCAACCTGACCGCTGAAGCCGATTTCCAGCTGGAAGCGATGATCGAGATCCTCAAGCTGGCCCTGGTCAAGCGCAAGATCGACGTGCAGTGCCTTGAAGTCAAGGACGCCTATGCTTCCGGCAAGCTGATGAAGCAGGAAGCCGTGCTCAAGGAAGGCATCGATAAGGAGCTGGCGAAGAAGATCGTCGCCCACATCAAGGACGCCAAGCTCAAGGTCCAGGCCGCCATTCAGGGCGAGCAGGTTCGCGTCACCGGCAAGAAGCGCGATGATCTACAAGAGGCTATTGCGGCCCTGCGTGCCAAGACTTTCGATATGCCGCTGCAGTTCAATAACTTCCGCGACTGATGGCACTTTGGGGAACCTGTGGGTGTTTTTGACGTCCCACGCCCCAGAATCAGTGCCTACAATTGAGCCCTTCGGGGCTCAATTGCGTTTTCAGGCAGTCAATAGAGCCCTATCGCCGCACCACAGGAGAAAGTAGATGGATTTGAACGCTGAAATGGATCACCTGATCAAGACCTCCCAGTCTTGGATCCCCATGATCATGGAATATGGCAGCCGGGTATTACTGGCAGTGATCACCCTGGCCATTGGCTGGTGGCTGATCAATGTCTTTACCCATCGTGTAGGCCGTTTGCTGGCCGTGCGCAACGCCGACCTGGCGCTGCAGCACTTCGTCACCAGCCTGGCGAACATTGCGCTGAAAGTCATGCTGATCGTCAGCGTGGCCTCGATGATCGGCGTGGCAACCACCTCGTTCGTCGCCGCCATCGGTGCGGCAACCCTGGCGATCGGCCTGGCATTGCAGGGCAGCCTGGCGAACTTCGCTGGTGGTGTGCTGATTCTGCTGTTTCGTCCGTTCCGCATCGGTGACTGGATCGAAGCGCAGGGCACCTCGGGTACCGTCGATAGCATCCAGATCTTCCACACCGTGATCCGTACCGGTGACAACAAGACAGTGATCGTGCCGAACGGCATCCTGTCCAACGGCATCATCACCAATACCAACCGCCAGCCGACCCGCAAGGTGGTTTTTGATGTGGGCGTGGACTACGAGGCCGACCTGCAAAAAGCCCGTGAAGTGTTGCTGGAGCTGGCCAAAGATCCACGCGTGCTGGCTGATCCTGCGCCTGTAGCGGTGGTCTCGACCCTGGGTGATAGCTCCATCACCGTTTCCCTGCGTTGCTGGACCAACACCCCGGATTATTGGGACGTGGTGTTTATGTTTAATGAACTGGCACGTGACCGTTTGAAAGCGGCAGGGATTGATATTCCGTTTCCACAACGGGTTATTCGCGTGATGCAGGAAAGTGCGCCGAAATAACTTGGCGTACTGCTATCGAAGTTGGCCGAAAGGTCAGCTTTGATAAACTAGTTACTTAGCTTGCTAGTTGTTTTGTTGTTTGAAACAAAACTGCAATAAAAAAGCCGCTCCCTGTTAAACGCAGGAGCGGCTTTTTGTTTAAGGCCGAAGCCTCAAGCCATCGTTGTAATTAAACCGGCAATTACAAGATGTTCAGCGGGTAGTGCGCGATCAGGCGCAGTTCGTCGATCGAAGGCGAACCGTAGTAAACGCCATCCCCGGAACGATAAGTCGCTTGACGCAGGCGCAGGCTCAGGTTTTTTGCCGGGCCGCTCTGGATCACGTACTTGGCTTCGATGTCGCGTTCCCATTCTTTGCCGTTGCTGGTAGTGCCGGTGTTGGCGCCGCTACCGGTAACGTAACGCGTCATGAAGCTCAGGCCAGGAATGCCGAAGGTTGCCATGTTGATGTCATAGCGCGCCTGGTAGGACTTCTCGCCTTCGGCGTTGAAGTCGGAACGGGCGATGGAGTTGGCCAGGAACACCGTGCCGCCGCCGTCTACGCCGTAGCCGTAGTCGCCGTCACCGGTAACCTTCTGGGCTGCCAGGGTGAAGGTGTGCGCGCCGATGGTGTAGGCACCCTGCAAGCTGAACGCGCGGTTGTCGAGCTTGGTCACACCATCCTTCTCTGCACGTTGCAGGCCGGCGCCATCGCTCTTGGTATCGTAGATGTTGAAGTCCAGCGCGAACGACTGGTCATCGCTCAGGGCGTGGGTCCAGTTCAGGTTGCTGTAGTACTTGCGGAAGTAATCTTCGGTTTTCGCGTAGTACAGGCTACCGGTGACTTCTGGAGTGAAGGCATAGACGCCGCCGACAAAGTCGGTTTTGGTCAGGCCCAGGCTGTCGTGGTAGGTCTGCGCCTGCGCGACGCTTGAGGTGAAGTGGCCGCCCTCAAGCTTCAGGCCCTTGATCTCGTTGCTGGTGATCGAGATACCTTGTGGCAGCTCCGGCAACAGACGGCTGTCATCAGAGGCGAACACCGGTGCGGTGGTGTATTGGTCACCCACTTTCAACACGGTATTGGAGATGCGGAACTTAACTGCGCCGCCGCCTTTGGAGTAGTCGTCCTGGGAGCGACCGTCGGAACCGGTAGGGAACAGACCTGTGCCGGCGCGACCCTTGCCGCTGTCGAGCTTGAGGCCCATCAGGCCGATCACGTCCACACCGACACCAATGGTGCCCTGGGTGAAGCCCGATTCGTACAGGGCATTGAAGCCCAGGCCGGTTTCTTCGGCGCGGCTTTTACGCTTGCCGTTGACGGTGCTGTAACCGCCCCCTGGCTCATTACGGAAGTCGCGGCTGAAGTACAGAGCGCGAGTATTGATGCTGAAAGTACTGTCTTCAACAAAGCCCTTGGAATCGTCCTGGGCGGACGCCATTGCGAACTGCGAGGTGCCTGCTGAAACAGCCAGGGCGATCATGCTCCACTTCATCACGCGCATCGTGATTTGCTCCTTTGGTTTTAGGAAGAGTACTGCCGTCCCACCTGTATTTTTATCTGGGCGGCTCTTTCTTTTTTTGCCGGCGCAAAGTTATCTCACGCAGGCTCTATTGACGATACTTACTCAATTATCCTTTCAGCTTCTTTACGAGGCTGTCGTAAATCGCTAGATCCATGTCGCAAATTCACAGCCAGAAATGTATCCAGGCTGACAACTTCAATGCTGTTTTCAGACTTCTTTCAAAGTTTGAACACTTCCTTGATACACACTGAAACGCCACTACTTTTATCGCGAAACACCTGCTTCCAGGCCGGTGCCGTTGCCGACGATACCGGGGTGAATGCAACAAGCGTGCTCAAACCGGTGAGCGAATGTCATTTTTTCGTGAAAAGCGTGATGGGAGTGTAAAAACCGCATAAGCACGGGCCTTTTACGCCGTTTGGTTTGGGCATGACTCCCAGGGTGTTACCGCTGTTCGGTGCTACGCAATACCTGCACCTGAGTAAAACGTTACCGGTTAACCCCATCAGTGGGTAATTGGCGGATCCCTTTGACGCACGAGTGGGTCATTTTGGTGCGTGCCGTTGAGGCCCGGTCTAGCGTAGATCAACTGTTTTTCTGCCTCCAAAAGGTGCATTTTTTCACCCGCCCGCCTCAACAGTGCCAGGATTGGCCGTGAAGCCTTGGGCGTTCAAAGGTATGCTGGGCGCCTGTCCCGACCTGCCGAACGGAGTGCCCACGTGTTCGCCTTAGATCAACGCCTGCAACAAGATACCTTGGCCATTGGGGACTTCCCGCTCTGTCGCCTGCTGCTGTCCAATGACGCCAATTACCCCTGGTTCATTCTGGTGCCACGCATCGACGGTATCAGCGAAGTGTTTCAACTGGATGTCGCAGATCAACAAACCTTGTGGCAAGAAACGACGGCCCTGGCGCAACTGCTTAACGAGGGGCTGGCCGCTGACAAGATGAATATCGGTGCGCTGGGTAACGTCGTCAGCCAATTGCATGTGCATGTGATCGTGCGCAAACGCGATGACGCGGCCTGGCCGGCGCCGGTGTGGGGCAAGCATCCGGCCCGGCCCTATACCCAAGAGCAAGTGGCGGCGATTCGCGCTCGATTGCGTGCGCTGTTGCCTGCCGACTTCATCTTTACCCAGGACTGAATCATGGACCTGCAAGAGCGCGTTACCGACCTGGAAAGCCGCCTGGCCTTCCAGGACGACACCATCGAGACCCTCAACGACATCCTGGTCACACAGCAGCGGGCGGTTGAACGCCTGCAATTGCAAATGACGGCCTTGCTCAAGCGCCAGGAAGAAATGGGCGGCCAGTTCGAGTCATCTGAAGAAGAAGCGCCGCCGCCGCACTATTGAAATGCACAGGCCATAAAAAACCGCGATCCAGCCAACGCCGGATCGCGGTTTTTTTTGCTGCGAAGGCTTGGGATCAGCGACGCGGCAGGGCAGCGATGACGTCTTCGGCTTGCAGGCCCTTGTCACGGTTCATCACCGAGAACTCCACGCGCTGGCCTTCGACCAGCACGCGATGGCCTTCGCCACGGATAGCCCGGAAGTGGACGAAGATATCGTCGCCCGAATCGCGGGAAATGAAGCCGAAGCCTTTGGAGGTGTTGAACCACTTGACGGTACCGGTATCCCGGTTGGTCATGTCGTAGTTTTGCGACGCGGCCGCCGGAGACGAACGGTAGAAGCTGATGGCCAGGTGAAGAACAATGGCAACCACAGCAATCACCAGGCTGAGCAGGATAGCCGGATGGCCACCCACTTCAGGCATAGGCGCCAAAAGGGTGAGGGTTTGAACAACAACAGTCAGCACCAGCAGCGCACTGACCAGGTTTTGCAGTTGATGACGCGTGCCTTTGTTCCAGTAAGGGATTACCGGTGCGAGCGTCAGGTTAAGAAGGCCGAACAAGGCCAGGTACAGAGCGTCATGTTGTTGCAGGTAGGGCAGGCTTTCAGGCTGCAGGCTCGGGATAAAGGACAGCAGCAAAGCTGCAACGCCCGTTAGCAGGTGGACGATTTTCAACATTTTGATTAACTCACGTTAAGACGGATCACAAGGAAGAGCTGACTGGCACGGTTCGCTTCTGAACAATGGGAGGCGTTGAGCACGTGCACGGGTATCAGCCTATGTGAAGTGCCGCAGGAATAAACGGCAGCCACACGGCGTCTATTTAACAGCAAAGGCTGTGCCTACTCAAATCAAGCATTTCGGGGTGTTGCGACGGCAACGGCATTTGTGCAGCAAACGCTTGTCCTAGACAGGTGCAGGATTTTTTGGCGGGCGTTGCGAGACCGTTCCTACGGCTAAAAAGGCTTGCCAATTCGCGAGTTGCAAGCGATGCGGGGCGATTTGCCGCAGGTCGCCTGGGTGTGACGGGCTGCATGCGGCTCGCTCTCTTGCTAGAGTGGTCCTGCACCTGATCAATGAATACTCGTCAATTGAAGGGGAAAAACATGGCAATCGATATTGGTATCAGTGAAGAAGACCGTAAGTCCATCGTCGACGGACTTTCACGACTGCTGTCCGATACCTATGTTCTGTATCTGAAGACCCACAACTTCCATTGGAACGTCACAGGCCCCATGTTTCGTACGCTGCACTTGATGTTCGAGGAGCAGTACAACGAATTGGCGCTGGCGGTGGACTCCATTGCCGAGCGCATCCGTGCCCTGGGCTTCCCGGCGCCGGGCGCCTATTCAATCTACGCCCGCCTGTCTTCGATCAAGGAAGAGGAGGGTGTGCCGAGCGCCGAAGAGATGATCAAGCAACTGGTGGCCGGTCAGGAAGCGGTTACGCGTACCGCCCGAGGCATCTTCCCGCTGCTGGACAAGGTCAGCGATGAGCCGACGGCCGACCTGTTGACCCAGCGTATGCAGGTACACGAGAAAACCGCGTGGATGCTGCGTTCGCTGCTCGAAAACCAGTAACTGTCGAACCCGGGCGGCGCTGTTTCAGCGCTGCCTGCTTGTTTCCCTGCGCTTCCTGGCGTTGTCCTACGACTAACGACTCCCCGTCTTCTGGCTGCTGCACGCTGGGTGCTGTTTTATAGGCCCATCGTTCAATGGGAGAAGCCCATTGGCTGCTGTTTGGCAATGGAGTGTCGGGTGTATGTCACGTGGAATGGGTAAAGGAGTGATGGAAACCTGTGGTTTTCACAAGATAAAGGTCGACCCTTTTGCAAAAGGGTTCGATATGGGGCTGGCCAAGCCCTTGTCGCGGTCGGTCAGGCTCAATGGGTTTTCGACCTGCCTGCGGCTTGAGCAGATCTACTGGAACATCCTGACGGAGATCGCCAGGATCAATGCCTGTTCGGTCAGTGCCTTGTTGTCCTATGTCGATCGGGAAGTGCATTTGCGTTACGGAGGCGTGAAGAACTTCAGTGGGCTGGTGAGGGTGGTGTGCGTGGTTCACGTGCTCAAGGGCCGGGTTGCTCCCGCCGCTGAGGGCACCTTCGCGTCGTAGCCCGGCGGCCCTGGGCCCGGCCTTCATCCTTGTGGGCCGGCCCCGGGGCAGAAAGCCGGCTGCGCTGTGTCGATTTACCAGATATAATCCCGCGCTTTGCTGCGCATGCCGGGGCTTTATGCACAGGGCAGGGCGTGGCGCTGTAACGATCTGATCGCCGAGACATCTCCATGCCCATGTACGACTATCAATGCGCTTCCTGTGGTCACCAGTTGGAAGCCATTCAGAAGATCAGCGCAGCGCCGCTGGTCGATTGCCCTGCCTGCCAGGCACCTGAGTTGAAGAAGATGTTGTCCATGCCGGGCTTCCGCCTGAGCGGCAGCGGCTGGTACGAGACTGATTTCAAGACCGGTGCCAAGAAGAACCTGGCCGGCGGCGACAAAGCAGACTGAGTTGAACTCTACGCGCAGGCTCCTGCATTATCCGTCCCCTGCTTTAATGTACGGTGACGAGGCGGGCCTGCCACCGAATTTCGAATTACGAGAAGTGAAACCACGACCATGATGCGCAGCCACTATTGCGGCCAACTGAACGAGACCCTGGAAGGTCAGGAAATCACCCTTTGCGGATGGGTTCACCGTCGCCGCGACCACGGCGGGGTGATCTTCCTCGATATCCGTGATCGCGATGGTCTGGCCCAGGTAGTGTTCGACCCGGACCGCGCCGAGAGCTTCGCCGCCGCCGACCGCGTGCGCAGCGAATACGTCGTCAAGATCACCGGCAAGGTACGCCTGCGTCCGGCCGGTGCCGTGAACAAGAACATGGCGTCCGGCGGCATTGAAGTGCTGGGCTATGAGCTGGAAGTGCTGAACGAGTCGGAAACCCCGCCGTTCCCACTCAACGAATACTCCGACGTTGGCGAAGAAACCCGCCTGCGCTACCGCTTCCTGGACCTGCGTCGTCCGGAAATGGCCGAGAAGCTGCGCCTGCGTTCGCGCATGACCACCAGCATCCGTCGCTTCCTGGACGAGAACGGCTTCCTTGATGTCGAGACGCCGATCCTCACCCGGGCTACCCCGGAAGGCGCACGTGACTACCTGGTGCCTAGCCGTACCCACGCCGGCAGCTTCTTCGCCTTGCCGCAATCGCCGCAGCTGTTCAAGCAACTGCTGATGGTGGCTGGCTTCGACCGTTACTACCAGATCGCCAAGTGCTTCCGTGACGAAGACCTGCGCGCTGACCGCCAGCCGGAATTCACCCAGATCGACATCGAGACCAGCTTCCTCGATGAAAAAGAGATCATGGGCCTGACCGAGCAGATGATCCGCAACCTGTTCAAGGAAGTGCTGGACCTGGAGTTCGGCGAATTCCCGCACATGACCTTCGAAGAAGCCATGCGCCGCTACGGTTCCGACAAGCCAGACCTGCGTAACCCGCTGGAACTGGTGGACGTGGCCGACCAGCTCAAGGATGTCGACTTCAAGGTGTTCAGCGGCCCGGCCAACGACCCTAAATGCCGCATTGCTGCCCTGCGCGTACCTGGCGGCGCGAGCATGCCGCGCAAGCAGATCGACGACTACACCAAGTTTGTCGGCATCTATGGTGCCAAGGGCCTGGCGTACATCAAGGTCAACGAGCGCGCCAACGGCGTTGACGGCCTGCAATCGCCGATCGTGAAAAACATCCCTGAAGCCAACCTGAACACGATCCTCGATCGTGTCGGTGCCGTTGACGGCGACATCGTGTTCTTCGGCGCCGACAAGGCCAAGATCGTCAGCGAAGCCCTGGGCGCGCTGCGTATCAAGCTCGGTCACGACCTGAACCTGCTGACCTGCGAATGGGCACCGATGTGGGTCGTCGACTTCCCGATGTTCGAAGAGAACGACGACGGCAGCTTCAGCGCGTTGCACCACCCGTTCACCGCGCCGAAGTGCTCCCCGCAGGAGTTGGAAGCCAACCCGGCAGGCGCACTGTCCCGTGCCTACGACATGGTGCTCAACGGTACTGAGCTGGGTGGCGGTTCGATCCGTATCCACCGCAAAGAGATGCAACAAGCGGTGTTCCGCCTGCTGGGCATCAACGAAGCGGAACAGGAAGAGAAGTTCGGCTTCCTGCTCGACGCCCTGAAATACGGCGCGCCACCGCACGGTGGTTTGGCGTTCGGCCTGGACCGTCTGGTGATGCTGATGACCGGCGCCCAGTCGATCCGTGAAGTGATCGCCTTCCCGAAAACCCAGAGCGCTGCGGACGTCATGACCCAGGCCCCAGGTGTGGTGGATGCCAAGGCGTTGCGCGAACTGCACATCCGTCTGCGCGAGACGCCGAAGGCTGAGTAAGGCTGCAGCGTGAAAGCGCGATAAGGTTGTACGCAGTCAAAAAGGCGCATCTTCGGATGCGCCTTTGCGTTTAAAAGAGGGAAATCCCGCCGGGGGCGGGATTGATAAGGTTTCTAGAGAATTTCGGAGTTGTGTTATGGCTGGCCATTCCAAGTGGGCGAACATCAAGCACCGCAAAGAGCGTCAGGATGCCAAGAAGGGCAAGATCTTCACCAAGTGGATTCGCGAACTGACCGTCGCAGCCCGTCAGGGCGGCGGTGACCCGGGCTCTAACCCGCGTCTGCGCCTGGCGCTGGACAAGGCGCTGGGTGCCAACATGAGCCGCGACATCATTGACCGCGCCGTGGCTCGTGGTGCCGGTGCGGCCGACACCGACGATATGGTCGAACTGACCTATGAAGGCTACGGCCCGGGCGGCGTGGCGGTGATGGTCGAGTGCATGACCGATAACCGCAACCGCACCGCCGCAGCCGTGCGCCACGCGTTCAGCAAATGCGGTGGCAACCTCGGCACGGATGGTTCGGTGGCCTACCTGTTCGAACGCAAAGGGCAGATCACCTTCGCTCCTGGCACCGATGAAGACGCGCTGATGGAAGCCGCGATGGAAGCGGACGCCGACGACGTGGTCACCAACGAAGACGGCTCTATCGATGTGTTTACCTCGTTCGCCAGCTTCTACGCCGTGCGTAATGCCCTGCAAGCTGCTGGTTTCAGCGGCACCGACGCGGAAATCGTGATGCTGCCGACCACCAGTGCCGAGCTGGACCTGGAGGGGGCGCAGAAGGTGTTGAAGATGCTGGATATGCTTGAAGACCTGGATGATGTGCAGAATGTGTATTCGAATGCCGACATCCCTGAGTCTGTGGCCGAACAGCTCACTTAAGAACGATGAATATCCCAATGTGGGAGGGGCTTGTGTGGGAGGGGGCTTGCTCCCGATGGCGGTGGGTCAGTCACAAATGTACTTACTGACACTCCCTCATCGGGAGCAAGCCCCCTCCCACATTAGAGTCTCTGTGTATCAAAAAATGTGTTTATCCAACCCGCAGGCGTTATGACTTTAATCCTAGGTATCGACCCCGGTTCGCGCATCACCGGTTTTGGCGTGGTGCAGCAGACCCCGCGCGGCTGCATCTATGTTGCCTCGGGCTGCATCCGCACCGGCGCAGGGGAATTGGCCGAGCGGCTGCAGATCGTCTATCGCGGCGTACGTGAAGTCATCCAGACCTACGGCCCGATCACCATGGGCATCGAAAAGGTCTTCATGGCCAAGAACGCCGATTCGGCTCTCAAGCTCGGCCAGGCCCGTGGCGCTGCCATCGTGGCGGGTGCCGAGGAGGGCATGGAGATCGCTGAATACACCGCGACCCAGGTCAAACAGGCCGTGGTCGGCACCGGTGCAGCCAACAAGGAACAGGTGCAGATGATGGTCATGCACATGCTCAAGCTCACTTCAAAACCGCAGATCGACGCCTCCGACGCCCTGGCCATCGCCATTTGCCATGCACATACCCGTTCCAGCCTGCTGCCTCACGGCTTGGGAACGGCACGTAGTCGTGGCGGGCGGCTGCGTCTCTGATAGCATCAGCGCATTGGTTATTTGCGGTCAGGCCCTGATCTGACCCCCAAGCTTTAAGGATCTGAACCGTGATTGGACGCTTGCGCGGCACCCTGGCCGAAAAACAGCCGCCGCACCTGATTCTGGATGTGAATGGGTTGGGTTATGAGCTGGAAGTGCCCATGACCACGTTGTACCGCTTGCCGTCGGTCGGCGAGCCGATAACCTTGCACACGCATTTGGTAGTGCGTGAAGACGCGCAACTGCTCTATGGTTTCATCGGCAAGCGCGACCGCGATTTCTTCCGCGAGCTGATTCGTCTCAATGGCGTGGGGCCCAAATTGGCCCTGGCCTTGATGTCGAGCCTGGAAGTGGATGAATTGGTGCGTGCTGTATCCGCCCAGGATACCTCGGCCCTGACCAAGGTGCCGGGAGTGGGCAAGAAAACCGCCGAGCGCCTGTTGGTGGAGCTCAAGGACCGCTTCAAGGCCTGGGAAGTGGTGCCGAGCATGTTCGCCCTGGTACCGAACCAGCCGGATATGCCGGCAGGCCAGATCGCCAGTGCCGAAAGCGATGCCGTCAGTGCGTTGATCTCCCTGGGCTACAAGCCTCAGGAAGCCAGCAAGGCGGTATCGGCCATCAAGGACAAGAACCTGAGCAGCGAAGACATGATCCGCCGAGCCCTGAAGGGAATGATTTAAGTGATTGAAGCTGATCGTCTGATCGCGGCCACCGGCCCGCGTGACCGTGAAGAAGTCCAGGACCGGGCCATCCGCCCCCTGAGCCTGGCCGAATACATCGGCCAGCCCACCGTGCGCGAGCAGATGGAGCTGTTTATCCAGGCCGCGCGCGGGCGCAGTGAGTCCCTGGACCACACCCTGATCTTCGGCCCGCCGGGTTTGGGCAAGACTACCCTGGCCAATATCATCGCCCAGGAAATGGGCGTGTCGATCAAGTCCACCTCCGGCCCGGTGCTGGAGCGTCCCGGTGACCTGGCAGCGCTGCTGACCAATCTTGAACCCCATGACGTACTGTTTATCGACGAGATCCATCGGTTATCACCGATTGTCGAAGAAGTGCTGTACCCGGCGATGGAAGACTTCCAGCTCGACATCATGATCGGCGAAGGCCCGGCAGCCCGTTCGATCAAGCTCGACCTGCCACCTTTCACTCTGGTGGGCGCGACCACGCGTGCGGGTATGCTGACCAACCCGCTGCGAGACCGTTTCGGCATTGTTCAACGTCTGGAGTTCTATAGCACCGCTGATCTGGCGACCATCGTCAGCCGTTCGGCGAGCATCCTTGGCTTGCCCCTGGACCCGGAAGGCGCCTTTGAAATCGCCCGGCGCGCGCGCGGCACGCCACGTATCGCCAACCGTTTGCTGCGCCGCGTGCGCGATTTTGCCGAAGTGCGTGCCAAAGGGCACATCACCAAGGCGGTCGCGGACCTGGCCTTGAACCTGCTGGACGTGGACGAGCACGGCTTCGATCACCAGGATCGACGTCTACTCTTGACCATGATCGAGAAGTTCGACGGTGGCCCGGTCGGCGTGGACAGCCTGGCGGCGGCTATCAGTGAAGAGCGCCATACCATTGAGGATGTGTTGGAGCCGTACCTGATCCAGCAAGGCTATATCATGCGTACACCGAGGGGCCGGGTGGTGACGCGCCATGCCTATTTGCACTTTGGGCTAAACATTCCGTCACGATTGGGCGAGATGCCTGCGGTAGACGAATTCCTTGATGCAGTGGACGATTAAAAAGCTAACGCCGGACGATTTATCTGAGCTTTGTGCTGTCCCAGTGTCTGGCGTCGTCATTTGAGTCACTGCAAAAGCGTTCAGGAATGAAAAAACAGTTGTCCAGCCGGATTGGCAACCTGAGGAGTAAGCACTAGAGTATGCGCGCGCAAAACGGGGATCAGTCGTTCGCACATCGCTGTCGCGTTTATTACGAGGACACCGATGCCGGCGGCATCGTGTATTACGTCAACTACCTGAAATTCATGGAGCGGGCTCGAACCGAGCGGCTACGGGAGCTGGGCTTTGCCCAATCCACGCTGGCAGGGGAGGACCTGTTATTCGTCGTGCATTCCAGCGAGGCGCGTTATCACGCACCGGCGCGACTGGACGATGAATTGCTGGTCAGCGCTGAGGTCATCGAATTGAACCGTGCCAGCCTGCGATTCAAACAGCAGGTCAGGCGGGCAACGGATGCAACGCTGCTCTGTGAGGGGCAGTTCCTGGTGGCATGTGTACGCACCAACAGTTTGAAACCTCGGGCCATTCCCGAAACTCTACGCGCGGCCTTTGCCGCCGTGAGCGGCGCGGGTAAACAATCAAAGCAGGAGATTTAGCGTGGAACCTACCGTCGTCGACCATTCCTCCATGTGGAGCCTGGTCAGCAATGCCAGTGTCGTGGTTCAACTGGTCATGCTGACCCTGGTAGCCGCATCGGTTACCTCTTGGGTCATGATTTTTCAGCGCAGCAACATGCTGCGCGCCGGTCGACGTGCCCTGGAGAGCTTCGAAGAGCGCTTCTGGTCGGGTATCGACCTGTCCAAACTGTACCGCCAGGCCGGCAGCAACCCGGACCCGGATTCGGGCGTCGAGCAGATCTTCCGTGCCGGTTTCAAGGAATTCTCGCGCCTGCGCCAGCAGCCGGGTGTCGACCCTGAAGCGGTGATGGAAGGCGTGGCCCGTGCCATGCGCGTGGCCATCTCCCGCGAAGAAGAGAAACTCGAGCAGGGCCTGCCGTTCCTCGCCACCGTCGGTTCCGTCAGCCCGTACATCGGCCTGTTCGGTACCGTATGGGGGATCATGAACTCCTTCCGCGGCCTGGCCCAGGCCCAGCAAGCCACGCTGGCCACCGTGGCCCCGGGTATTGCCGAAGCCCTGATCGCCACCGCGATCGGCCTGTTTGCCGCTATCCCCGCAGTAATCGCCTACAACCGTTTTGCCGCAACCAGCGAAACCTTGATCGGCCGTTACTACACCTTCGCCGATGAATTCCAGGCGATCCTGCACCGTAAAGTGCACACCAGCGAAGAATAAGCAGGTAATTCCCAATGGCTTTAATCGCTCGAGCTCGCAAAAAGCGCAAGCCGGTCGCCGAGATGAACGTAGTGCCCTACATCGACGTGATGCTGGTGCTGCTGGTGATCTTCATGGTGACCGCGCCGATGCTCAACCAGGGCGTGAAGGTTGATCTGCCCAAGGTTTCCAGTGAAGCCTTGCCGCAGGACAACAACACGCAGGTCCTGACCATTTCGATCAAGGCTGACAAGACCTATTACTGGAACCTTGGCAGCGAAGTCGACACCCAGAAGCAGCAGGACAAGGCCCTGACTTTGCCGGCGATGACCGATGCGGTGACCAAGATCATTCGCTCCGGCAACGAAGGCGGCAAGCACACTCAGGTATTTATCCGCGGCGACAAATCGGTCGACTACGGCTCCGTCATGGGTGCCATGGGCGGGCTGCAGAAAGCCGGCGTCGGTAACGTTGGCTTGATTACCGAGGCGCCCTGATGCAGCAACAGCGAGAGCCGTCCGCCTCGGAAAGCTACTTCTGGCCTGGCGTGTGGGCGATAGCCCTGCACGTCCTGGTGTTCGGCATGCTGTTTGTCAGCTTTGCCATGACCCCGGACCTGCCGCCAGCCAAGCCGATCGTGCAGGCGACCCTGTATCAGCTGAAATCGAAAAGCCAGGCCACCACCCAGACCAATCAGAAGATTGCAGGTGAGGCCCAGAAGTCGGCTGCGCGCCAGACTGAAGTCGAGCAGATGGAACAGAAGAAGGTCGAGCAGGAAGCGGTGAAGGCTGCTGCGGAACAAAAGAAAGAAGAGGCGGCTCAAAAGGCCGAGGAATCGAAAAAGGCCGACGAAGCCAAGAAAGCCGACGAGGCGAAAAAGGCTGATGAAGCCAAGAAAGCCGAGAAAGCTGCCGAAGCCAAAAAGGCTGAAGAGAAACAATTGGCTGATATAGCCAAGAAGAAATCTGAAGAAGAAGCCAAGAAGGCTGCCGAGGAAGAGGCCAAGAAAAAGGCCGCTGAAGAAGCCAAGAAAAAGATAGTCGAAGACGCGAAGAAGAAAGCCGCCGAAGACGCCAAGAAAAAAGCTGAAGCAGACGAGGCGAAGAAGAAAGTCGCCGACGAAGCGAAGAAGAAAGCTGCCGCCGACGCCTCCAAGAAAAAGGCCCAGGAAGCAGCACGCAAATCCGCCGAAGAGAAAAAGGCCCAGGCCCTGGCAGATTTGCTTTCCGACACGCCGCAGCGTCAGCAATCCCTGGCCGATGAACGTGGTGATGAAGTCGCGGGCAGTTTCGACGATCTGATTCGAGCGCGGGCAGCGGAAGGCTGGACACGTCCACCTTCGGCACGCAAAGGCATGACAGTAGTGCTGCAGATCGGCATGTTGCCGGACGGTACGGTGACTTCGGTCAGCGTGGCCAAGTCCAGTGGTGACGGTACGTTCGACAGTTCAGCGGTTGCCGCAGTCAAGAATATTGGCCGGTTGACCGAGATGCAGGGAATGAAACCAAGTGACTTCGCTCCCTATCGTTCATTCAAGATGACATTCACACCTGAGGATCTAGCCTTGTGAGAAACCTTCTTCGAGGAATGCTTGTCGTTATTTGCTGTATGGCAGGGATAGCGGCGGCGGATGAAAAGAACATCCTGGTAACCAGCGGCAGCGATCGGGCTACTCCGATTGCAGTCGTACCCTTCGGTTGGCAGGGCGGCAGCGTGCTGCCGGACGACATGGCCCAGATCGTCAGCGACGACCTGCGTAACTCCGGTTACTACGCGCCGATCCCCAAAGGCAACATGATCAGCCAGCCCAACCAGGCCAGCGAAGTCGTGTTCCGTGACTGGAAAGCCGTGGGCGCGCAGTACGTGATGGTGGGCAACATCACGCCGGCCGGTGGTCGCCTGCAGATCCAGTACACGTTGTTCAACGTGGCCACCGAGCAGCAGGTCCTGACCGGCAGCGTATCGGGTACCGCCGAGCAACTGCGCGACATGGCCCACTACATCTCGGACCAGTCGTTTGAAAAGCTCACCGGTATCAAAGGGGCGTTCTCGACGCGCCTGCTGTATGTCACGGCTGAGCGTTTCTCGGTAGACAACACCCGCTACACCCTGCAACGTTCGGACTACGACGGCGCACGTGCAGTGACCTTGCTGCAGTCCCGCGAGCCAATCCTGTCGCCGCGCTTCGCGCCGGACGGCAAGCGTATTGCCTACGTATCGTTCGAACAGCGTCGCCCGCGCATCTTCGTGCAGCACATTGATACGGGTCGTCGCGAGCAGATCACCAACTTTGAAGGCCTCAACGGTGCGCCAGCCTGGTCGCCGGATGGTTCGCGCCTGGCTTTCGTGCTCTCCAAGGACGGCAATCCGGATATCTACGTGATGAACATGGCCTCGCGCCAACTGAGTCGCGTGACCAGCGGCCCGGGCATCAACACCGAACCGTTCTGGGGTAAGGATGGTTCGACCATCTACTTCACCTCCGACCGTGGCGGCAAGCCTCAGGTCTACAAGGCAAACGTGAACGGTGGCGGTGCTGAGCGTGTGACCTTTATCGGTAACTACAACGCCAACCCCAAGCTTTCGGCCGATGAAAAGACGTTGGTGATGATTCACCGTCAGGATGGTTTCACTAATTTCCGGGTTGCGGCCCAGGATTTGCAGCGCGGAACCGTTAAAATCCTTACAGATACCAACCTTGATGAGTCAGCCACTGTTGCGCCCAACGGCACCATGGTAATCTACGCCACCCGCCAGCAGGGCCGGGGAGTCTTGATGCTCGTGTCCATCAATGGACGCGTAAGGCTCCCACTTCCTACCGCACAAGGCGAAGTCAGAGAACCATCCTGGTCCCCTTACCTGAACTGACGCGGCGCTACAAAAAGAAGTACTTAACACACTGGGGTTCATTAGGAGTTTCACGATGGAAATGCTGAAGTTTGGTAAGTTTGCTGCTCTGGCTCTGGCTCTGTCCGTAGCCGTTGGTTGCTCCTCTAAAGGCGGCGACAATGCCGGTGAAGGCGCAGCTGTTGATCCAAACGCTGGTTACGGCGCTAACACTGGTGCGGTCGACGGCTCCCTGAGCGAAGAAGCTGCTCTGCGCGCTATCACCACTTTCTACTTCGAATACGACAGTTCGGACCTGAAGCCAGAAGCCATGCGCGCTCTGGACGTTCACGCCAAGGACCTGAAAGCTAACGGCGCTCGCGTTGTTCTGGAAGGTAACACTGACGCCCGTGGTACTCGTGAGTACAACATGGCACTGGGCGAGCGTCGTGCGAAAGCCGTTCAGCGCTACCTGGTACTGCAAGGTGTTGCTCCAGGCCAACTGGAACTGGTTTCCTACGGTAAAGAGCGTCCAGTTGCAACTGGCAACGACGAACAGTCGTGGGCTCAGAACCGTCGCGTCGAACTGCGTAAGTAATTCGTCATGCGAACGTGCCGTCGTGCTCTGACTGTATTGGCTCTCAGCCTCGCCCCGCTTGCGGTGTGGGCTGCGGTTCCTGTAACGGATAGCAACTCAGGCTATAACAATAGCGGGAGCAGTTATCCGCCAGCAGGTTATGGCACGAACGGCGCCTATGCTGGGGGAGCGGCTACGTCCGCTCCCTCGGCACAGGGCGAGCTGTTCAACCAGCTGCAACGCATGCAGGATCAATTGGCGCAGCAACAAGGCGCAATTGAAGTGCTGCAGAACCAGGTGAACCAGCTCAAGCAAGAAGGCCTGGAGCGATACCAGGATCTTGATCGTCGTATTGGAGCCGGCGTTGCACCTGCCGCTACTCCTGATAATTCTGCTGCCGGTGGCGCGCCAAGCGCTGCTGCCGGTGGCGCTGCAGCTGGGGCCGCCGCGGCTGCCCCTGCCGCCAGCAGTGAACCGGGTGATCCGGCGAAGGAAAAGCTGTATTACGATGCAGCCTTCGACCTGATCAAGGCCAAGGATTTCGATAAGGCCAGCCAGGCCTTTACCGCATTCCTGCGCAAGTACCCCAACAGCCAGTACGCGGGCAATGCCCAGTACTGGTTGGGCGAGGTCAACCTGGCAAAGGGTGATTTGCAGGGGGCAGGCCAGGCTTTTGCCAAGGTCAGCCAGCTGTACCCCAAGCACGCCAAGGTGCCGGACTCGCTGTACAAGCTCGCTGACGTAGAGCGCCGCCTGGGTCATACCGACAAGGTCAAAGGCATTCTGCAACAGGTGGTTGCCCAGTATCCGGGTACCTCCGCCGCGCAGTTGGCCCAGCGCGATCTGCAACGCTTGTAAGCAATACCGCCCGTTTAGAAGAAACCCGCGCCTGGCGCGGGTTTTTTCGTTAGAATCCACGCCCTTTTATGAAACACGCTTCCTGGGGTTGGCGCGTTGGCGCAATCCCTTGAAGTGCCTGACGGAGGCGGACAGCCTGTTTAGCTGTTACGCCCGTGGCGACTATGCAAGACACATTACGTATTACCGAAGTCTTTTACTCGTTGCAGGGTGAAACGCGCACTGCTGGCCTGCCCACCGTATTTGTACGGCTCACCGGCTGCCCATTGCGTTGCCAATACTGCGACAGCGCCTACGCCTTCAGCGGCGGCACCGTGCGCACCCTCGACGACATCCTGGAACAGGTTGCCGGCTACCGGCCGCGCTACGTCTGCGTGACGGGCGGTGAGCCATTGGCGCAACCCAATGCCATTCCCTTGCTCAAGCAGCTGTGTGACGCCGGTTACGAGGTCTCACTGGAAACCAGTGGCGCCCTGGACATTTCCGCTGTCGATCCGCGTGTAAGCCGGGTGGTCGACCTCAAGACCCCCGACTCCAAGGAAGCCCACCGCAACCGCTACGAGAACATCGACTTGTTGACGGCCAACGACCAGGTCAAGTTCGTCATCTGTTCCCGCGACGATTATGATTGGGCGACTTCCAAGCTGATCCAGTATGGCCTGGAACGCCGCGCGGGCGAGGTGCTGTTCTCGCCCAGCCACCATGACCTCAACGCTCGCGACCTGGCCGACTGGGTAGTGGCAGACAACCTGCCGGTGCGCCTGCAATTGCAGCTGCATAAGTACCTGTGGAACGACGAGCCGGGGCGCTGATCCGGCTGCTGCGAGAGACGTTCTGCCCACCGAATTACCGTTCAAATGCGTTTTTTCTGATTTATTTCAAATAAGGTGTTGAATAATCCTTAGAAATCAGTATTATACGCGCCACCACACAGCGGGTCGTTAGCTCAGTTGGTAGAGCAGTTGGCTTTTAACCAATTGGTCGTAGGTTCGAATCCCACACGACCCACCATTTTTGGCGGTTTAGAAAATCCGGAAGGCCCACGCAAGTGAGGATTTCCGGGTTTTTTTTTGCCTGCCATTTGGCCTGTCCGAGTCGACGTTGGGTCAACGTCTGCTCAGATTTCCGTTGTCGTCCAGACATTCCTTAAATCAATCAAATACTCATACGCGGACCGGTGTTGGCCGAATAGTCCGGTCGTTCGTGTGCGTGTTCAATGTGTATCAAATTTGATACCGCTGGTCGGAAAACAACCAGAAACTTCAAGCGAGATCTGTTCCTATTTGATTTTTTTCGTTAGCCATCAGTTGGTTGCGTGTTTTTTAGGGCTTTTCCTAAAGTTTGGTCAGATTATTGGCGAGAAAGGTGGTCGATGTTAATTTGCCACCCTTCGTAAATTCGATGGATCGAACATGTCTGCCTCACTGCCACGGACTCGGTATTCACTGAGCATTGCCCTGCTTGCCTGCCTCGCTTCCCACTGCGTGATGGCGGCAACCCTGCCGGGTGATCAGGACCTGATCCGCGAGCGGCAAAACCGCCTGTTGGAAGATCAGCAGCGCCGTCTTGAGCAGCTCAAGGAACTGCCCGGCAAAGCGGCCAGGCCCGAAGCGCCGGCAGCCCCGGTGGACAGTCGTTGCTTCCCGATCCAAACCATTGAACTCCAGGGTGCCGACCACCTGCCTGCCGCTGAACGCGAGCGTCTACTCAAACCGTACGCCGGTCAGTGCCTGGGCGTTGCACAACTCAACGCCCTGCTCAAAGACATCACCAACTACTACATCGACAAAGGCCTGGTGACCAGCCGCGCCTACTTGCCGCAGCAGGATATGTCCAAAGGGCATCTGCAAGTCCTGGTGGTGGAAGGCAAGCTTGAAGGCCTGAAGGGCGCCGACAGCAGCAAGCTGTCGGACCGCGAACTGGCCATGGCCTTTCCCGGCAAAAGCGGCGAGATATTAAATCTGCGAGAAATCGAGCAGGCTGTCGATCAACTCAACCGTTTACCGTCCAATCAGGCACAGATGGAGCTGACCCCGGGCGAGGCCGTGGGCGGCAGCTCGGTATTGGTCAAAAACAACCCGCAAAAGCCATGGCGTGCCAGCCTGTCGCGTAACAACGATGGCCAGAAAAGCACCGGCGAACAACAGTGGGGTACCGGCTTTGAATGGGACAGCCCGCTGGGCCTGGCCGATCAACTGATTCTGCGCGGCGGCCACGACGCCGTCAGCGATCACCAGAAAACCTCCAAGAACGCGATGCTGTACTACAACGTGCCCTGGGGCTGGTGGAACTTCAGCTACAGCTACAACCAGAGCGACTACCGTTCGGTCGTCCAGGGCGATGGTTTCGACTTCAAGCAAACCGGGGACAGTGAAAACCATCAGTTGCGCGCTGAGCGGGTGATCCACCGTGATGCCGTGAGCAAAACCTCGCTCAACGTCGGCCTGTCCCACCTGCGTACCAACAATTACATCGAAGACAGCCGCTTGGCCGTCAGCAGCAATCGGCTCAGCGAGTTGCAGTGGGGCATCAACCACGGTCGGCGAGTTGGCAGTGCTTTTGTCAACATTGACCTCGGTATGCAGGACGGCATTGGTTTGCTTGATGCCCAGAGCCAACATGAGCGCGATCAGAACGGCAATCGACTGGCCAACTCCCGCTACCGCAAATACACCGCCACCGTCAGCTACCTGCAGCCCTTCACGCTGTGGGGCGAGTCGTTCAGTTTCACCAGCCTGGCCACCGGCCAGCGCAGTGAAGACGTGCTGTTCAGCCCCCAGCGCATGAGCCTCGGCGGCTCGGCGTCGATACGTGGCTACAAGGACCAGCAACTGACCGGCGACAGTGGCGGCTACTGGCGCAATGACCTGCGCTGGAGCCGCCCGGTGACCCTCGGTTGGCTGCGCCCGGTGTTCGGTGAATACGGTGCCAGCGTGGGCTACGACCAGGGCGTGATCCGCAACGGTCGCTACAACGGCGAAGTGCACGGCCGCGTCTCAAGCAACTCGCTTGAGCTGTTCGCCCGCGGCCAACACGTCAGTACCAGCGTGACCTTTGCCCACTCGCTGGAACGACCGGCCGCGCTATTTGAGCGTGAAGCACCGATCTACTTCCGCATGGATTTCTTCCTGTAATTCAACGCCCAGTTGCAACGAGAATTTGAAATGGATGTTCGCCAATTTGCCTTCCTGGTTCGCCAGCCTTCTGCTGCCCTGAAAAGCCGTGACGCGTTCCTCGGCCTGCCCAAACGTGGCCTGGCGCTGATCCTGGCCAATGCGCTGTTCTGGCAACCGCTGCTGGCCCAGGCCGAAGGCATCGTGGTCAGCGCCCCCGGCACCACAGTGGGCGCGGCGGGCAATGGCGTGCCGGTAGTGAACATCGCCACCCCCAATGGCAGTGGCTTGTCCCACAACCAGTTCAAGGACTACAACGTCGGCACCAACGGCGTGATCCTCAACAACGCCACCGAACGCACTCAATCGACGCAACTGGGCGGCATCATCCTGGGCAACCCGAACCTGCAGGGCCGCGCTGCCAATATCATCCTCAACGAAGTCAACGGTGGCAGCCCGAGCCAATTGCGCGGCTACACCGAAGTGGCGGGCCAGTCGGCCAAGGTCATCGTCGCCAACCCCTACGGCATCACCTGCAGTGGCTGCGGCTTCATCAACACCCCCAACGTTACCCTGACCACCGGCAAACCCATCCTCGATAACGGCCGCCTGGACCGTTACCAGGTCGATGGCGGTGCCGTGACTATCGACGGCCAGGGCTTGAACGCCAGCAACGTCGACCGCTTCGAAATCATCACCCGCTCGGCCAAGATCAATGCGCAGATCAATGCGCGCAACTTGAGCGTGGTTGCTGGGCGCAATGATGTAAATGCGCAGACCTTGAACGCCACCGCCCGCGCCGATGACGGCAGTGCCAAGCCGGAGCTGGCGATTGACTCGACGGCGTTGGGTGGGATGTATGCCGGGGCGATCAAGCTGGTGGGGACTGAAGCCGGTGTGGGCGTTAAGCTCGACGGTGCGTTGATGGCCAGTGGGGGGGATATTCAGCTCGATGCCAATGGACGCTTGAGCATGGCTAATGCCAAAGCCAGCGAAGCGGTGGTGGTCAAGGCCGGTCAATTAGACGCTGCTGGGGCTGTGTATGCCGGCACGCGAATCGATCTGCAAACCACAGCGGGCCTGAACAACCAGAAAAGCCTGGCGGCCCGCGACAGTATCACCGTTACCAGCGGTGGCACGGTGGTCAACAGCGGCATCATCGAAGCCGGTGTCAACGCTGATGAAAGCCGCAATGCCAATGGCGATGTCAGCCTGCACGCGGCGAACCTGAGCAATAGCGGCAGCGTGGTTGCCAGCCGAACCCTCATCGCGACAGCCAACCAAACCTTGAACAATCAAGGTGGCACATTGAGCGGTATAGGCGCCGTGGTTAACGCCGGCCAACTCGACAACCGTGGCGGTCGTGTATTGGGGAAGGACTCGCTCAAGGTCACGGCCACCGGCCTGGATAACCGCACCAACGGTCTGCTGCACAGTGAAAACAGCACCGACGTTACGGTAACCGCTGCACTGGATAACCAGAGCGGTCGCGTAATCGGCCTCAAGAACCTGACGCTCAACGCCGGCCAACTGACTAACGATAACGGCCTGGTCGCCAGCCAGGCGCAGGCCCGTGTAACCGCCGGGCAATTGAGCAACCAGGCGGGTGAAATCTCTGCCGATCAGACTACCGTGATCGCCACGACCCTGGACAACCGTTCAGGCAAATTGCTGGGCAGCAACCTCAACGTGACCGCCAGCGGTGCCATCGATAACCGCCTGGGGATTTTCTCCGCCACCAGCCTGACGGCACAGGCGGCCAGCCTGGATAACCGCGACAAAGGTTCCATCGCCAGCCAGGGCGTGATGAACCTGACCGTCGCCGGGCTGCTGGACAATCGCAATGAAGGCAACCTCGTCAGCCAGGGGGCTCATCAAATAACCGCAGGGCAGTTGAACAACAGCCAGGGCGGCCTGGTGTCCAGCAAAACCACCCTGGCGTTGCACGGCGACAGCCTGATCAACCAGGGTGGTCTGGTCATTGCCGACGGCGCGCTGACCCTCACCGGCGGCGATCTGGATAACAGCCAAGCGGGCGTGATCAGCACCAAGGCCGTAGCGCACGTGCAGCTGAATCAGTTGAACAACAGCAACGGTGGCAAGTTGGGCAGCGATGGTGCGCTGACCCTCAACGCCGACCGGCTCGAAAACAGCGCCGGTCGCATCAGCGCCAAGGGCGACTTGCAGGCAACGGTCGGTGTGCTCAATCAACAAGCGGGCGAACTCGTCAGCGACGGTGCGCTGAACCTGACCGGCACATTCCTGGATAACCGCAACGGCGGCCTTATCGCTGCCACCCACGGCGTGGACCTGCGCAGCCAGACCATCCTTAACCAGCAAGGCGAGATATCCAGCCAGGCAAAGGTGCTGGTGGTCGCCGATCAACTGAACAACACCACCGGCAAGGTGATCGGCGACAGCGGCCTGACGCTCACGGTCCAACGTCTGCTCAACCAGAGCAAAGGCCTGCTGGCGGGGCGTGAGAGCCTTGTGTTGAACGGCGCCCAACTGGATAACAGCCAGGGTGGCCGTGTCACCAGCCAAAAAGACCTGAACATCACCCTGACCGGCGACCTGCTTAACCAAGGGCAGGGCACGCTGCTCAGCGAGGGCGCGTTAACCGTCAAGGCCGGTACGCTGGACAACAGCCAGGGCGGCATTTTGTCCGCAGCCAATGCGCTGTCGATCACCACTCAGGGCCAGTTGAACAACCAGGCAGGCAAACTACTCGCCGATGGCACCGCCACGCTGGTCAGCGCTGCGCTGAACAACAGCCAGGGCGGTGTGATCAGCGCCAAGCAGCAGGTTGATGTGCGCAGTGCCGGCCTGAATAACAGCCAGCGCGGCAGTATCAGCAGTGACGCTGGTATTACCCTCAACGCAGGGCAACTGGACAACAGCCAACAAGGGTCGATCTTCGCCAAGTCAACGGTCAAGGCAACCCTGAGTGGGCTGGACCAGCATGACCGTGGTGAGCTGGTCAGCAACACCAACATCGAACTGGACTTGAACCATGGGCAACTGATCAACCGCGACCACGGCCTGATCGCGACACCGGGCCAACTGCTGCTGAACAACCTGGGCAACGTCGACAACAGTCAGGGCGGTGAAATCTCCAGCACCCAGTCATTCCTGTTGATGGCCGATGCGCTGAATAACCGCGGCGGCAAAGTCATCAGTGGCGACAGCCTGCAGGTACGTATCGCCAAGGCGCTGGATAACAGCGTGGAAGGTGTACTGTCCGCCAAGAGCGTTCTGCAAGTGGCAGCCGACAGCCTGGACAACCAGGCCCGTGGCGCGCTCGCCAGCCGTGGTGCGCTGGACCTGAAGGTCACCGGTGTGCTGGATAACCATAACCAGGGGCAGATATCCGCCGCTACGGTTTTGACTACCACCTCAGGCTCCTTGAACAACAGCGACAAAGGTAGCCTCTCGGCCGGCACGCTACAGACGCTCAACACCGGCGCGCTGGACAATCACCAGGGCGGACGAATCGTCAGCGACGGTAGCCAGACCGTCACTGCCGCCAATGTGGATAACCGTGCGGGTGTGATCGGCAGTCAACAGGCGCTGAACCTGACCACTGCCAACCTCGATAACACTGCCGGGTTGATCAACAGCCAGGCGGACCTGACCCTGACCGGGCAAACAGTCGACTCAAGCCTGGATGGCGAAATCTCAGCCAAGGGCGACTTGAAGCTCATCGTCCAACAGCTGATCCAGCGTCAGGGCCGCTTGATCGGCGAACGCGCCGTAACCCTCGACCTGCAAGGCGGCAATCTCGATAACAGCGCAGGCTTGATCAGCGCCAAAGGCCCGCTGACCTTCGCGCGCCTGGCCAACCTGACCAACCGCGAACAAGGCGAAATCTCCAGTCAGACGGCGTTCACCGTAGCTGCCAAACGCATCGATAACGGTGATCGTGGGGTCATCCTCAGCGCTGATCAATTGCGTCTTGAAGCGGATACAGTGGTCAACGCCAACAAGGGCTTGATCTCCGGCTGGAACGGTCTGACGGTGGTCGGCAATAGCCTCGACAACAGCTCCGAGGGCACGTTGTCGAGCAAGAGTGGCACGTTGCACACCGACCTCACCGGTGTATTGGATAACCACGCGGCGGGTGCCCTGGTCAGCCTGGGCAAACAAACGCTCACCGCGGGCAGCCTGAACAATGAT
Source organism: Pseudomonas sp. W2Jun17 (assembly GCF_023127795.1). NCBI lineage: Bacteria > Pseudomonadati > Pseudomonadota > Gammaproteobacteria > Pseudomonadales > Pseudomonadaceae > Pseudomonas > Pseudomonas sp. W2Jun17. The sequence continues at coordinate 312,406 of NZ_SPKO01000040.1, forward strand.
CAGGGGATCATCTCCGGCCAGGCCGATGTTGACCTCACCGTTGCCGGTCGCCTGGACAACGGCAACAGCGGCTTGATTTCTGCCGGTCAACAGCTGGACTTCAACAACGCCCAGAGTGAAATCCTCAACCGTGGCGGCCAGATCAGCGCGGCCAATATCTCCCTGACCGGTCAAAGCCTGGACAACAGCGGCGGGCAACTGATCAGCCAGGGCACCCTGGAAGGCACCCTCAGTGGTGCGCTGATCAACGCCAACAACGCCCGTCTGGCCAGTGGAGCAGCCTTGTTGCTGAACGCCGCCAGCCTGGATAACCGTGGCGGCCAACTGGTCAGCCAGGATCGACTCGACCTGACCCTTGCCAACGGCGACCTGGATAACAGCGCCAAAGGCACGCTCGCCAGCCAGAAAGACCTGGTCATCAAGCTGTTGGCCGGTGACATCCACAACCAGCAAGACGGCTTGATTTACAGCCAAAAAGGCAAGCTGGATCTTGCCGCTCAAGCGCTCAACAACCAAAAGGGCACGCTGCAAAGCCAGACCGAAAACCGCTTGCGCCTCAGTGGCGCCCTGAACAACCAGGGCGGTCGGGTCGACAGCCTCAGTGGCAACCTGGACCTGGAAGCGGCCAGCGTAACCAACACCGCAGGCGGCATCCTCAACAGCAGCAAGGGCTGGATCAAGCTGGTCACCGGCCTGTTCGATAACGGCAGCGGCATCACCCAGGCGCAATCGCTGGATATCACAGCCAGGGACGGGTTGCTCAACCAGATGGGGCATCTGTCGGCGCTGGGCGGTGAAAACCGCATCGTCACCAGCACCTTGAATAACCAGGGCGGCGGTGTGTATGCCGACACCTTGCTCAAAGTCACGGCCGCGAACTTCGATAACCAGGGCACTGAGGTCGGTAATGGTGGCAAGGTCGGCGCCCGCGCAATTGATTTCGGCCTGACGGGCACCCTGAGCAACAGCTATGGCCTGATTGAAAGCGACGACACCCTGCGCCTTGCCGCGCAAACCATCAACAACGTCAGCGGCAACCTGCGCGCCATGGGCCGGGTCGGCACCACCGATATTCGTACCACGGGCCTGTTCGATAACCGCTTCGGCGCGCTGGAAAGCGCCAACGAAACCCTCAACCTGCAAGCTGGCAGCCTGGACAACAACGGTGGGCGCATCGTGCATACCGGCACTGGCACGTTTGACCTGACCTCCGACCAGGTCACCCGTGCCGGTGGCAGCTTCGTCACCAACGGCCAACTGGATATCAAGGCAGCAAGCTGGACCAACAGCAGTGTGATCCAGGCCGGACGACTGAACTTGGACATTGGCCAATTCACCCAGACCGCCAGCGGCCAATTGCTCGGCGCACAAAGCCTGACCGGCACCGGCGACACCTGGACCAACGACGGCCTGCTGGCCAGTGACGGCACCCTCAAGTTGACCCTCACCGGCGGCTATAGCGGTAACGGCCGGGTCAGTAGCCTGGGCGACATGACCCTCGCCGCCGCCAACATGGACCTGGGTGAGAATGCTCGTATTGGTGGTGGTGCAATCACCCAGGTCACGAGCACCAACGTCCTGACCAATCGTGGTCGCGTGACCTCGGTAGGCGACCTGACGGTCAACGCTGGCGCCCTGAAAAACTACGGCACCCTGGGCGGCTCCGAGAATGTTCGCCTCAACGCCACGCATCTGCTCAATGAAAAAGGCCTGTTGTTCAGCGGCAAGGACATGACCTTGCGCGTCAACGACTTCAGCAACCGCTTTGGTGATGTCTACAGCCTGGGTGGCCTCGACATCGCACGCGATGATGCCAACGGGCGCAGTGCACTGATTGAAAACGTCTCCGGTACCTTGGAAAGCGACGGCAACATGCGCTTGCTGACGGATACCCTGAGCAACCGCCGCGACCAGTTCACCACGGAGAAAAGCCTGGTCTCCGGGAGCATCGGTGTCTACGGCAACGATTACTGCAAAGGTAAAGGCTGCGAGCTGAGTTTCAGCGGCGTCGAAACCTATGAGGACGTCATCAAAGGCAGCTCCGCCTCCGCGTTCATCAATGCCGGTGGTGATCTCACGGTAGGCAGCCAGACGTTCGATAACCTCTACAGCTCGGTATCGGCCGCTAAAAACATCCTGATCAACACCGACGTGCTGAACAACACCGGCGCTGCCGGCGGTGAGCAGCGTAATTTCGGTTACGCCTACTACACGCGTAACCGGTCGGCTTACTCATTGCTGATGAGCGAAGTCGAACAGTTCAACCGTAGCAACGATCCCAGCTCAAGTGACTATAAGCCGGGTCAGTACACGTTCGACCAGTTCATTGAGAAGACGAGGTTCTCGGATACCTACTTCACATCACCTATCGACTACACCGTGCCCACCTCTGGCAGCGTGATCGCCCAAGCGGTGATCCAGGCAGCCGGATCGGTCACCGTTAACGCAACCAAAGAAATCAACAACAGCGTCATCCGCCCGAACGCTACCAACATCGACACCCCGGCGGCCAACCGCAACACCAACTCGGATGTATTTGCCTCCACGGTAAAACCGGCAATCACCGCGCAACTTCCTCCGGACCTGGCCCAGCGCCAGGTCAACCCGGTGACCTTGCCCGGCTTCAGTTTGCCGACCAGCCAGAACGGTCTGTTCCGCCTCAGCGGCCAGGCAGCGAAAGGCGGCGCAGCGAGTAAAGCGGACACCGCCACCGGGGACTTCAGCGTCAACGGGCGAGTCATCACCGCCGCCGACCGCGAGAAAACCCTCGACTACACCGCCGTGCAAGAACGCGGTTTCAACCTCGACGGCCAGCCAATCAGCGGTGCAGTCAACGGCCAGGGCCCACTGGCTTTGGACAGCCGCGCGCCCTCGATCACCCGCGTGCAAGGCCTGCCGGAAATCGCCCCGGTGGATAACAGCCACAAATACCTGATCGAAACCAACCCGGCGCTCACCGACCTCAAGCAGTTCATGAGCTCCGACTACCTGCTCGGCAAACTCGGCTACAACCCCGACGCCAGCTGGAAGCGCCTGGGCGACGGCCTGTACGAGCAACGCCTGATCCGCGAAGCCGTGGTGGCCCGCACCGGCCAGCGCTACATCAACGGCATCGCCAGCGATGACCAACTGTTCCGCTACCTGATGGACAACGCCATCTCCTACAAGGACTCACTCAACCTGCAACTGGGCGTATCCCTCACCGCCGAGCAAGTCGCGGCGCTGACCCACGACATCGTGTGGATGGAAGAAGCCGAGGTCAACGGCCAGAAAGTCCTGACCCCCGTGCTCTACCTGGCCCAGGCCAATAACCGCCTGGCCCCCAACGGCGCGCTGATCCAGGGCCAGGACGTGAGCCTGATCACCGGCGGCGACCTGCACAACAGCGGCACCCTGCGCGCTACCAACAACCTGAACATGGTCGCAGGCAACATCGACAACAGCGGCCTGATGCAAGCCGGCAACCGCCTGGAAATGCTCGCCACCGACTCGATCCGCAACAGCCGTGGCGGCATCATCAATGGCCGCGACATCAGCGCCACCGCCGTGACCGGCGACATCATCAACGAGCGCACCGTCACCACCTTCAAACAGGACGGCCAGGGCTACCAACTGCGCAACGACGTGGCCAGCGAAGCCTCACGCTTCGAAGCCACCGACACGCTCAAGCTGAACGCGGGCCGCGATGTGTTCAACGTTGGTAGCAACCTCAAGGCCGGTGGCAACGCCAGCGTGAGCGCAGGGCGGGACGTGCTGATCGCCAGCCAGACCGAACAGGACGACTACGCCTATCAGCGGCGGCGCATCAGCGGCACCGAGCAAACCATCCTGCAACACGCCTCCGCTGTGGACGTGGGCGGCAACCTCGCCATCGACGCCCGCCGCGACATCGCGGTAGTCGCCAGCACCGTCAGCGCTGCCAAAGACCTCAGCGTCAAAGCCGGTGAAAACTTGACCCTGGCCGCCGCCGCCAACGAACAACACGACTACTCCAAAGGTAAAAAAGGCGGCACCAAAACCACTACTCAACTGGACGACGTCACGCAACAAAGCGCCGAACTCAAAGCCGGCGGCGACTTGATCGCCATCGCTGGCACTGACCTGACTTTGGTTGCCAGCAAAATCAGCGCGGGCAACGAAGCCTATGTGCACGCTGATAACGAACTGCAACTGCTGGCAGCGCAAGACAGCCATTACTCGCTGTACGACATGAGCAAGAAGGGCAGTTGGGGCAGCAAGAAGACTCAGCGTGATGAAGTGACTGATGTGAAGAATATCGGGAGTGAGGTCAAGACTGGGGGTGATTTGACGCTGGAGAGTGGGGGGGATCAGAAGTATCAGGCGGCGAAGCTTGAGAGTGGTGGGGATATTGCGATTGTCAGTGGTGGGGCGGTGACGTTTGAGGCAGTGAAGGATCTGCATGACGAGAGCCACACCAAGAGCAAGAGTGACATGGTGTGGACGAGCTCCAAAGGCAAAGGCAAGACCGACGAGACGTTGCGCCAAACGCAGATGATTGCGCAAGGTAGCGTCGTGATCAAAGCGGTCGATGGTTTGAAGATTGATGTCAAGCAGATCGACCAGCGCACCGTAAGCCAGACCATTGATGTGATGGTTAAGGCCGACCCGCAACTGGCTTGGTTGAAAGAAGCCGAGCAGCGCGGGGACGTGGATTGGCGCAAGGTCCAAGAGGTTCACGATAGCTTCAAGTACAACAACTCAAGCCTGGGTGGTGGTGCGGCGTTGGTCATCGCCATCATTGTCACTTACTTCACCTGGGGCGCTGGAGCGGGTCTTGTCGGAGCGGCGTCTACTACAACAACCGGTCTCGTTGCGAACTCGGTGGTTACTGCGGTCGCAGTCAAAGGCGCGACAAGTACCATCAACAACAAAGGGAACTTAGGCGATATTGCCAAGGATGTGACGTCGGGCGATAGCCTGAAAGGCTATGCAATCGCAGGGCTCAGTGGGGCGATAGCGAAGTTTGCCGGCGTCACCGGTGAATTCACTGCCGCAGACCTTGGGAGGCAATTGGCGGTCAACTCGGCGCTGAGAACTGTCACCAATGGCGGCAGTTTTACTAAGAATATTGGTCAAGCAGCTATTGATCTGACTGCCAGCGTCCTGTCTGGAATGATTTACGAGCGTGTGGGGACCGAACTCGTTGGTTCCAACCTTTCCACTAAGGTGGCAGTGCATGCGATTGTCGGAGGATTAATCGCCGAAGCGGCAGGAGGGGATTTCGCTTCTGGTGCTATTGCTGCTGGCGCGAATAAGGCCCTGATACAAACGTTTGGTGAGAAGTTATTCCCTGGCGAGGCCCATGATCGCGTGTTGGCCATGACCTCTCAGTTAATCGGAATGACGGTTGCGGCAGGTGTGGGTGGAAGTGCAAAAGACCAGGAAGTGGCGGGGTGGGTGGCTCAGCAGGGAACAATTTACAACGAGTTGCAGCACAAGGAGGTTGAAGCACTCATTGGCGAAGCCAAGACCTGTACCGCCACAGACAGCTGCAGAGATGTCATCAATAAATATGCTGATTTGAATGAGGCTAACGAAAAACGCCTGAATGCTATTTGTGAAAGCGATCCTGCTAAGTGCAAGGAAGCTTATGGCGACTGGGTGGCGAGCTATGACAAAACCCATGAGATGATTTCCCAAGTACGGGCCCATGGCGACCTACCTGGTGAGGTGGATCGCATGCTAGGGGCAGTTGACTTGCTGAACGTCAACTCCCGGTTGAAGGTGGTCGGTGTAGGAATTGTCGACGGTGGATTACAGGCAGCAAGTAATGCGGCAGGAGAGGTAGGCGTTGACATAGCCCCTGAGACGGTGGGTATGCTTTCCAAGTGGACAGCTATGCTGTTTGGAGTTAAAAAAGCGGGCGGTGCAAATGCAAAGCCACTGGTAACTAAAGGAAGCGATGTAACTCCAGAAATTATCCAGAAAGCACTGAGGGATGACAAAACTATTAGTGCGCAAGATGGTGTTTCTCTGCCAATGATTCAACGGTACGTTGATAGGCTCCTTAAAGGGGATGTTGCTCCACCAATTAAAATGGATGGCAATGTTATTGTGGATGGGAATCATAGATATATTGCAGCTAAAATACTTGGTAAGGAGCCTGAGATAGATCCTGGTGTGTTGACTAGCTACAAAGCTAGTAAGAAAAGGCCAACCGTTAATCTTGAGATTTCACCTTTAGATTGGGATAACAGATGATTACTGTAAGGTTTGAGACGGGTGACAATTTACAGCTTCCTATTGAAAGCTTTGTCGGAGCGGATCTTAAGGGGATAGATTTTCATCGTGCTATATTTGAGTATCTGGATTTTAGTCGGGCTGATTTTACAGGTGGTGATCTGAGGAATTCCGTTTTTTATTTTTCTGTGTTAGATCATGTGTGCATGGAAAATGTTTCAATGGTTAATGCAATATTGACAGGGTCTAGAATGAGGGGGAGTAATTTGTCTGGGGCGTTACTAATGTATTCTGATTTTTCTAATGTGGATTTAGGCTTGGCAAATTTAAAGGGCGCTAATGTAGATGGTTGCGACTTTCGAGGCGCTGATTTTTCCGGGGCAGATGTCAGTGTTGTTGGGTTGGAAGCGTGTAAGCTTCAGGGGGGGGTATATAATAATTTAACTAAGTGGCCAGAAGGCTTCAGTCCAGGAGTTTATGGGTTGTTAAGAAAGTAAAAGGAAATGTTTTTTTGTTTGAGGTTCTGGAAGTGAGAGCTAAAGAAGACTTGGAAAAAAAGGGGACAGATTTGAATGGCACTTACTTAACCTTCTTCGGATGCCCATTCTCGCGTACCTCGGCCCTTGCCAGCCTTCGTGCCTGCATCAGCATGGGGTAAGGCTTGGGTCTTCGTTTTACAGCGCGGGGCTCGATTCTACCGGGTCGATTTCCAACACGTTTTCGGGCAATCAATTTGAGCAGGCTCAACACGTCCTCGTCGTCTTCTCCCGCTCCGTAATGCCTCAGTGCAAGGCATAGCTGAAGGCTATGTTTGAAGCTCAGCTCTCGCGGTAAACAATCCGCCAATAGCGCCGATTGGGCCATGATCATCCGAATCAGATTATGCGCCAGCAGATACACCCATAACTCTTTGACGGCCATGGCAGGCGTCTTGCAGCTCAGCGTTTCAAGCCTCAGCGTTGTCTTGAGATTGCGCAGATCCAACTCAGCATGCCAACGGTCCTTGTACAGAGATTTCAGCCCAGCCTTGGGCGCTTGCTGTGGGCAGTTCAAGGTGGTCACCAGGATTTTTCCACCGGTTTTCAGTTCACGTACTGTCAGTGTTTGCGGTGCATCGTCGTAGTATGTCTGGCTCATCCAGGAGGGTCGTTGTGGGGGCTTTTTCAGCTCAACCAAATGATCTTCCGGACCCAACGATTGCCCAAGTTGAAAGTCGGTACTGCGCCGCCTGGCGCCGTATTGTTCGAACACACCATCGATCCCGCGACGTTGCAGTTCGCACAGCAAAAAGTACGTCGCGTAGTCGCGTAGTAGGCATCACCCAGCACAATGTCGCCTCGGTTCAGCGTGTCGAGCATCGTTCTGAGAAGTGTTTGTTCATCACCACCTTTGCCTCGAAAGCGTCCCAGCGAGGCGTCTAAAACGGAACCGCTGGCCAGGCAAATAATCCCAACCAAACGGCAGATGGGGAAACCCAGCCCGGGCTTCTGACCACGAGATTGCGGATAAGCCTCTTGGTTGGCGGCGGTGTCCGGCAGGGTCACCGTGGTGCCATCCACGAGGCGCACCGGGCGACCCATCCAGCGCCATGCCGCTGGCGCGTTGTGACTCATCGCAGATCCCGTGGAGCGCAACAATGTTGACACCATCTCTACCGGCAACCGCGCCCGAGCTTTGCAATAAGCGCCGGTGTGTACGCTGCTGGGCTTTAACCCATTGCAAGAGCGTTTGATTGAAAAGTCGTTCACGGCATTCTGGCAAGAGCGGTCTGCATTCATGGCCTGGGCTAGAAACATCGACAGTGTTTCGGTGGGCGGGAACAGCCGTTGACGATGCTTGGGCATCATTGACTCGACACGCTGAAGCAGCTCTGGATCGGCGAGCAGCTTGAAGAATGCATGGGCATTGCTGTTTTTTGCGTGCTGATGAGCGCGCTGCTGTTGATGCCTGACGATTTGACGTCTACGATTCACGCGGGCTGTCCTTGTTCGGGTGGTGTGTGTTCGCAACTATCACCGTAGACTAAGGACGGCCTTTTTTTCATTTTTTTGCAGCTGAATCAGCTAGTTAGCTGTTAAGTAAGTGCCATTCGGGACAGATTTTTTTTTCCATGTCTAGTCCTGAAATAGGTTCACCCTGCCAGACAAACTCCGCGCACTCATCAAAAATATGCGCCAATGCATTTGCATATTTGCGTATATGCATACTAACGCCTAGGGTTACCCCGAGTCAGATCGCAACGCCCCCATCAAATATGGGCCATCTTGAACGTCGATAGCTCAGCAACACCGCTACACGTTTACCAGCAGGACGCTGGTTTTCACTCATGGAGGATTGAAAAATGTTATCCACTGAAACAACCCGACTCACCGGCGACACACCGCCCAATTGCCTGGTCGGCCATCTGCTCGATCCGCAACTGGTCGAAGTCAAAGCGGCTGCACAGCCCCAAGCAATGGCTGCCGCCAGTCTCAATTTCAGCATGCAGAGACAAACCCAGAGCAATTGGTGCTGGGCGGCGCTCTCTGCCTCGGTCGGCAACTACTACGGCACCGGGTCCTGGACCCAGTGCGGTGTAGCCAGCAGCGAGCTTGACCGCAACTGCTGCAATCAACCTGGACCGTGCAACGTCTACGGCTATCTGGATTCCGCCTTACGAACCACGCGCAGCTACAACGGCATGAATCAAGGCTCGTTGCAAATGTCGGCCATCCAGAGCCAGATCAACAGGGGCCGCCCCATCGGTTTGCGTTGTGCCTGGTACGGTGGCGGTGCGCACTTTTTGGTGATCTATGGGACCAACGGCAACTACCTGTTGATCGCAGATTCGATCTACGGTTACTCGACCCGTGCGTTGAACGCGTTCCCTGGTTCGTACAACGGCGGCGGCAATTGGACCAACACTTACTTCACCGTAAAAAACTGAGGAGGGCTGCATCATGCAACTGATTTATCCAAAGGCGCCCTCAAACGGCGTACAGACACTGCGTCCGGCGTTGCAAGCCGCGCTGCAAACCCAGGGCCTGGGGCGCAATCACTCATTCGCGGCCGCCGCACCGGGCAACATCAGGCTGAGCGAAGCCTATCGTGGCTACTCGCTCACCCTCGAGGATTTGACTCAGGGTAAAGGTCTGAAAGACGCTGAGGTCGGCGATTGGCATTACTTGGTGTTTGCCGATGGCGTGACGATTGCGGATGCGCAATTGGCCGACGTAGGCGGGCATGTCGAGTTCGCTTCGCTCAACCACGGGCCCCTGGCTGCGGCGACGGTGGATGCGCTGAAACTGGCGGAACAGTCCGCGCAATTGCAAGGTAAAACCGTTGAGCTGCGAGTGCTGTTCATCTCGGCATTGCACGTTGTGGCAATCTGGCTGCACGCAGACAGCGAAGATGTGCTGATCCCGATTGAGCCGACCCCCAAGGAACTGGCGGTCACTCAGTTGTACAGTGAGGCGGCGCTGCTCATGCTGCTCAAACCGACGGCTGATCAGGCCCGCAAGCGCTTCGACGCGGACACCAGTGGACTGTTGGGCAGTTGATCAACCCTTAGGTAATCACCGGACACTGTCCGGGTTTGCCTTGTAAATAAAGGCGCCGCCTGTAAAAAGGCGGCGTTGAATGGAGTTTTTCCATGATTCGTGCACCTTGGGGAAATAAGCAGTATTGGGATGATCATGAGGCAAAAGATCTGCAATGGATTGAGCGTGTCAGTAAGATTCTGTCGGAGCCTTCGGCTAATCCCGTATATAGAGCGCAATTTACATTCGACTTTGCCAAAGATAATTTGCGTGCGGCTATACGGGGCTACTCGAGTGGTGGAAATATTACGACGATTGCAACATTCTTCCCCGGCGTTCTGGATGCATGGGAAATTTCCAACCGAGAGTCCGACAAAATATGCGCTGAAAATGATCTTAAGACTTGCCGAGACTGGACCTTCGAACTAACCGATTTAAACCATTACATCTATTGTTTCTGGTTGGTGGGGCTAGCGCTTACTCTGGAGATTCCCGATGAGCAGTGGCTTCGATTGGTTGCGTTAATAGGTGATGGGGGGCAGGACATTCTGCTGGATCGGATCATTGCATACCGCCAACCAGAGCGGGAAATTGGGGAGAAGCTGCTACATGCCAAGCCATATGTGAGACTGCTCAAGGCAATTGATGCGCAACAGGCGCAGCAAGCAACTCTACTGCTGGCGTTCGTGGAGCATTGGTATCCAGAGCTGAACAGGCGCGGTAAACAGCAACCGTGGTGGTACATTTATGGTGATCCGGTAATGCACCCACTTGAGATGGGAAGCTACTTCGGCCGCTGGTGTTTTGAGGCGGTCGCCGCCGTGAAAGTATTTGGGCTTGAGGACAGCGATTGCATTGGGCACGAGCACTATCCGGGTGATTTGCTACATCCCAATGAGAAAGTGATACCAACACCTAATTCAAGTGCCGAGTCTGGGTGGTGGGGGTGGTTGCTGGGGCTGAAAAGCCGTAAAGACAGCAAAAGGCACTAGTATTGGTGTGGCAGTGGGAGAAGGGGATATGGTCTCCAATCCGAAATAGGCTTACACCTGTTTCGGGACTAAATATCCTTTTATCCGTCATCTTGCTATATGGCGTGAAGCTAGCGCTGTTTATTCTTTTTTATTAAAAGTCTCGGTATGTATAATAAAGAGAAGTATGAGATCAAGGTAATAAAGTAAATAATAAATAGCACGCCCGAAGAGAATATTGCATATGTGAATAGGTGTGTGCCAAACAATCGCCATTTCAAGTTGTGAGCCGCCAGATCATGCGGGTAAAAATAGCTCACGGATACGATCATATAGATAAAGCTCGATAAAACTATCAAGCCGAACAGATATTTGCTGATGGTCATGTTTGCATATTGATCGGCATCGATGATCATCCCCTTGCGGACCTTCAAGAAAAAGATCACCGCAAATATCGGTCCGAGCAAGCCAATGTAGTTTGTTATGACTGTGGAGCTGAAAGGGAAGTTAGACGACCAAAACCCTACCACGCCGAGCAGGTAGGTGTTTATGAAGCTTTCAATATTTGTATAGGGCGCGGATGTGGCCTTTGCAGGAAATAAAAAAGCTATGAAAAATATAGGTGCCATGGTCATTGCAATGAATAAATAGGGCAGAGGTATGCACTGTTTGATTGACTTGTTCATTGCTCGGAAATCCTGTTGTACGATTTTTAATCCTAACACGCTGGGCCCGGACAAGACTCGGCTCGCCCGGACCCTTTGTTTTAGTTAAGAATCAGGTTGTTGATCTCATCGACTTTGGCTGCATCAAAATAGGCAGCGGTGGCTGCCATCATCAAGGCCACGACGACGACTCCAGCGGCAGCCGACGCAAAAACAGGAAAGAAGAACGCCATGCTGGTGGCGAGCAAAATTCCAGCACCTGTGCCGACTGCCATCGCTTCAAGTTCAAGCATCAGAGGCTTCCAGTCGCCGGTTTGAAAACCGGAAACGGTTTTCTCGCGGATGGCTTCTGCTTGTACGACTTTACCGACCACACCGAATGCTTTGCCCAAACGGGTGATGTTATCCGCAAAGGTCGCCTTATCCAGTGCATTCAGCGCATCGACCACTGCTTGGGTGTCCAACGCATTCAGTTTCATAGCGGGGTTAGCGCTGATTTTCTCAAAGGTCGCCATTGCTTCTGCATAACTTCTGACTTTCTTGCCAGCGATCTCAGCCTGCATGTCTTGGGCAACTTTGCTCAAGTTGGCACCATATTTTTGAAGCATTTGTTCATTGGCAGTCGATACGAAGCTGACAGCGTCTGTATAGGCAGCCTTTTCATCGGGTGTGAGCTCTTTGGTAACGGTAACTGCGGTTTCGCCTTTGATCACGACCTCAAAGGGCATAGCGCCATGAGCGTCAAATACGCTTTGAAGCGTATTTGCAGCCGCTTCGCCGATGGCCGCTTTAAAACCGGCAGGCATCGAATCGTAGGTGTGGTTGGCGGCGGATACGGCGCCGTTAAATTGATAACTACCGTCCTGACCCTTATTGAGGGTGCCTTGCAAGGTCAGGGAAAGATTGTCTATCCATGTTGCAAGCTGCCAGGACGTGGCGTCTGGCGTAAAAGGAATGTTGCCAATGGAAATCGGCGACGTTCCAATTGGCGCTGAGGCTAGAACATCATTGAACACAGCGCTTGAGATGCTCGATGAGTTCAGCCCGAATAGGTTGATTGAGGTTTCGGTTGGAGTACCTTTGCCGTAAAGGAAGTGCCCAACGGCTGCGACCGGAGTCAGGTCTCCGCCCGAGAGGCCTGGAGAGGAGGTTACGCCACCTGATTGGAAATATTGCTGGGCGTAATTCAAACCATGGCCAGAAGTCAGGCCCGGATTAAAGTAAAGGTAGCTATCTGCAAACGGCACCGATTGCAAATCATGGACGATCCCTGGCGCTGGCCCCCCTGTCATTCCCCAGGTGACCTGTTCGTTGGCGATTTTGATTAGCATCTCGCGCCACAACCCCTGGCGATAATAAGCAAAGCGTTCCAGCATCTGCCCTTGGAACACAACTGCCGGGTTCGGCGCGGGAAACGGCAGGCCTCCAGGATTTGCCGGGTAACCGGGCTCGGTGGCAGTGACGACGATGGGTGGAAGAACGATAGTCATGAGTCGATATCCTTATCGATATATATTTCGGTCAATTGCTGGGAATTACCCCTCTGGCTCAGCCTCTCCGCGCTGCTCGTCGGTAGCGATGAATCGGCATAAGATGAGGCCTGCTGATACTGTGTATCCATACAGTGATATTTTCAAGGCGGAAATATGCATTTGTGCATTTTTTCTGATGTACGGGTTATTTCCGCACTCAAGACGCGCCGAACGCTCCTGGCGGTCTGCCCTAGAAAGGAGAAAACGATATGATGCCCACAGCCTCTTCCTGCAACTGCCGACATAGCGCGCTTCTCTCAAAACGAGCAAACGCCGCGATGGCCTACTGAAATGAACGCGCCTACCGCATTAGCTGCGCTCGCCGCTAACTATGGACACGGCCACATCGTGGCGCCCCATCGACATGACGAGGGCCAGCTCGTTTATGCCATCAACGGTGTGATGCTGGTGTCGGTGGAGGCGACCGCCTGGGTGGTGCCTTCCGGGCATGCACTGTGGGTGCCCTCTGGGCTGGAGCATCAGATCCGCATGACCGGTGAAGTGCGTATGCGCACCTTGTTGATCTCGCCGGGGGCGCATCGTGGCTTGACGACGGAGTGCGAGGTCATCAGGGTTTCGCCGCTGTTGCGTGAGCTGATTATCGCTGCCGGGGATAAGCTCGACAGTGAGGCGGCATTGGTGCGCCACGCACAGATTGTCGAGTTGATTTTCTCGGAGCTCGACAGGGCACAAAGGGTGCTGGCGCATGTGCCGATTCCGGATGAGCCGAGGCTCAAGTTGTTGTGTGCGGGCTTTATCGACAACCCTTCCCAGGAATCGACACTGGAGAGTTGGGCGCTACAGCTCAATATGAGTTCGCGCACCTTGGCGCGGCTGTTCCGGAAGGAGTTGGGCATGAGTTACGGCGAATGGCGCAAGCGCACGCGGCTGTTGCTCAGCATGCAGCGGCTGGCCTGTGGTGTGTCGATCCTGGAAGTGGCGTTGGAGCATGGTTATCAGAGCCCGAGTGCGTTTACTGCGATGTTCAAGCGCACCATGGGTTATACCCCGAGTAACTGTCGATTGGTGTGATTTGATTTGGCGATAGGCTTCCCTGTCAGCCTCGGTTCAAATGTGGGAGGGGGCTTGCCCCCGATGGCGGTGGGTCAGTTACAGATTTGCTAACTGACACTCCCTCATCGGGAGCAAGCCCCCTCCCACATTTGCCCCGAGTACTGCCAAGCCACCCCGCACCTTGTCCCAATCAAAACGATGGTTGTCCGGAACTCGGGAGATTCGTACCTCGTTGCGCTCTTACCCTGGGTCTCTACTTGGCCTTCTGGATTTCTTCGATGGGTTCGCCTTCTTTCCCCCCACGGCATGGCCGTCTTGCGCTGCTTGGCATTGCGCTGGTGTTGTCGGCGGGGTGTTCGTCCTGGGTTGCCCATGCGCCCGCACAGCCACATCCGCAGCGCATCAATGCCCTGAGCCACTTGCCACAAGGCGTATCGGCCCAGGCGTTACCCGAGCGCTGGTGGCAGTTGTACAACGATCCACAGCTCGATGGGCTGGTGCAGCAGGCATTGCTGCACAACCGTGACCTGGCGGCGGCCCAGTCCCATGTGCAGGCGATGCTGGCCGGGATCATGCAGGCTGATGCCGAGCGCTGGCCGTCCACCCAAGCGTCATTGGGTGCCGCTTACGGCAAGACCGCCGATGACCAGACCCTGGCCAAGGCCACCGATAGCCATGCGCCGTCAGAATGGGCGTTCAACCCGGGCTTCGAGCTGGCGTACCAAGTGGATATCTGGGGCCAGGTCCAGCGCACGATTGAACGAGCCCAGGTGCAAGCCGCGGCGGCGCAGGACGCCGAGGACCTGTTGCGCATCACGGTCGTGGCGCAAACCACCCGCGCCTATGTGAATGCTTGTGCCCTCGGTGCTCGTGCCAAGGTCCAGCGTCATTCATTGGACGTGGTCGGGCGCAGCCTGGTGTTGATCGATCGCCAGCGCCAGGCCGGTGTGGTGACGGACCTTGAATACACGCGTATGCAAGCCTTGCAGGGCGAAACCCAGGCCTTGCTGCCGATGCTGGAGGCGCGTCGACAGGCTGCGCTGTATGAACTGGCAATGCTGACCGGCGTGGCTGATTTGGAACAAGGCGCTGGCGCTGCGAGCTGTGAGGTGGTTCCACACCTCAATGCCGAACTGCCGGTGGGCGATGGCTGGCAATTATTGGCGCGCCGCCCCGATATCCGTCAGGCCGAGAGAGCGTTGCAGGCGGCCACGCTGCAAGTGGATATCGTCCAGGCCGACCTGTATCCCAAGGTCACCTTCGGTGCTTCAGTGTCTTCCTCAGCCAACAAATTCCATGAGCTGGGCGACAGCAGCGCGGTGATGTTCGGCATTGGCCCGCTGATCACCTGGCAGTTCCCCAATTGGCGCGCCAACCGCGCACGGGTCAACCAGGCGCGGGCGCTTGAGCAGGTGGAGGTGGCGCAGTTCGAGGCCAGCGTGCTCAAGGCCCTCAAGGAGGTGCGCCAGGCCCTGGCGTTATACGACGGCGAACGCCAGCGCCACGCGGCCTTGAGCCAGGCACTGGACAGCAGCCGCCACGCCTACAGGTTGGCCCAATTCAACTATGACGCCGGGTCTATCGACTTTCTGGATGTGTTGGACAGCGAACGTGAACTGATCCGTTTGCAGGCCACGCGCGCCGATGCCGATGGCCAGTTGCTGCAACGGCAGATCAGCTTGTTTCAGGCGCTTGGCGGTGGTTGGCAGCCTTCAGCGCCCACCCACGCTCACACCACTTTTTCCGGTACCCAACCATGAATATCGCCGTTGATGAAAAAACTGCTGTCCAGGATGAACAGGCGAATACGCGCAACCCACGTCGCAAAAGGCATCTGCTCCTGCTGGGCGGCGCCGCGCTGTTGATCGCTGCAGTGGTGTTCGGCGTGTACTGGATGACGGTCGGCCGGTATCTGGAACAGACCGATGATGCCTATGTGCGGGCCGACTGGATTCCTATCAGCCCGAAGGTCTCAGGCTATGTGGCCGAGGTGGTGGTGGAGGACGATCAGCCCGTCAAGGCCGGGGACGTGCTGGTGCGAATCGAGGACCGTGACTACCAGGCGCGCTTGGCACAAGCTCGTGCAGAACTGGCCGAGACCCAAGCCTCGGTGGCAGCGCAAGAGGCCAACCTGCACGTCACCGATAGCCTGATCGCCCAGCAAAAGGCCGGGGTTGCCCAGGCTGAGGCTCACGCCCGCAGTGTGGCCGCAGAATTGCGCCGCGCAAGCCTCGACCAGCGCCGCTACGAAGAGTTGGTGCGCGACCACGCCGCCAGCGCCCAGCGTCTGGAAACGGCCGCCGCCAGCTACACCCAGGCCAATGCCGCGGTAGAAATTGCCAAGGCCATGCAACGCCAACAGGAAACCCGCTTGACCGTGGCCGTCACCCGACGCCAATTGGCCGAAGCTTCGCTCCAGCAGCAGATTGCCCGGCGCAGTCAGGCCCAGGCGCAGTTGAACCTGGCGACCCATGCCCTGGAAGACACTTTGATTCGCTCGCCCATCGACGGCGTGGTGGGGCAGCGCAAAGTGCGCACCCGCCAGTACGTCGCGCCAGGCTTGCCGCTGCTGGCGGTGGTGCCTTTGCAGCAGGCTTACGTCGTGGCCAATTACAAAGAAACCCAATTGCGCGACATGCGTGCCGGCCAACCCGTGGACATCAGCATCGACAGCTATTCAGGACGCAAGCTCAAGGGCCATGTGATGAGTTTCTCGCCAGGTTCCGGGGCAGTGTTCGCGCTGTTGCCGTCGGACAACGCCACCGGCAATTTCACCAAGATCGTGCAACGCTTTCCAGTGAAGATCGTCATTGATGAGCATGACGAAGGCGGACCTATTCTGCCGGGTATGTCGGTGATCACCACGGTGGACGCTCGCCCAGATAAGCAGGGCGCTGCACATGACTGAAGCGGCTGAAAAGAGCGTCTCCTTTCGCGCCTGGGTGGCGGTAATCGGGGGGCTGTTCGGCTGTTTCATGGCCGGCATGAACGTGCACGTGACCAGCGCCGCGCTGCCGGAGATCGAGGGTTCCCTGGGGGCGACGTTCGAGGAAGGCTCGTGGATCTCCACCGCCTACCTGGTCGCGGAGATTGTGATGATCCCGCTTACCGCGTGGCTGGTGCAGGTGTTCTCTCTGCGGCGTGTGATGCTCGTGGGCTCGTTTGTGTTTTTGATGGCGTCGATTGCCTGCTCCTGGGCGCCCAACCTTGCGGTGATGATCATCATTCGAGTGATCCAGGGCGCAGCCGGCGCGGTGCTGATCCCGTTGTCATTCCAGTTGATTATCACCGAGTTGCCGCCCAGCAAGATCGCGATGGGCATGGCCCTGTTCGCCCTGTCCAACAGCGTCGCCCAAGCTGCCGGGCCGTCCATCGGCGGCTGGCTGACCGATGCCTATTCCTGGCGTTGGATCTTCTACTTGCAACTGGCTCCCGGCATTCTTTTGCTGCTGGCGGTGGCATGGTCCATCGATGCCAGACCCATGCAGTTGAGCCTGCTCAAGCGCGGCGACTGGGGCGGCATCATCGCCATGATCGTCGGCCTGGGGGGCTTGCAGATTGTGCTGGAAGAAGGCGGGCGTAAGGACTGGTTCGGCTCCGATTTCATTGTGTGGATGTCGCTGGTCGCAGGCGTTGCCCTGGTGTACTTCGTACTGTCGCAGCTGTATGGCAGCCGCTCCTTTATCAACCTGCGTCTGCTCAAGAGCTACAACTTCGGAGTAGCCAGCGCGGCGATGTTCATCTTCGGCGGGGCCACGTTCGGCCTGGTGTTCCTGGTGCCCAATTACCTCTCCCAGTTGCAGGGTTACAACGCTCGGGAGATTGGCATCAGTCTGATCGCCTACGGCATGGTGCAACTGGTACTGGCGCCGTTCATGCCGCGCTTGATGAAGTGGCTCAACCCGAAACTGATGGTCGCCAGTGGCTTTTTCATCATGGCCCTGGGGTGCTACCTCGGTGCGCACCTGGACGTGGACAGCGCTGCCAACGTGATCATTCCTTCCACGGTGGTACGCGGTATCGGACAGCCGCTGATCATGGTGGCGCTTTCGGTACTGGCGGTGTCCGGGCTGGCCAAAGACGAAGCCGGCTCTGCCTCGGCGTTGTTCTCCATGCTGCGTAACCTGGGTGGCGCCGTGGGTACGGCGGGTCTGACGCAGATCGTCGCCCTGCGCGAACGCTTTCACTCCGAGCGGGTAGGGGAGTCGATCACACTGTTTTCCCCGTCCTTGCAGGAACGCCTGCGCGCCAGCATGGCTGACAGCGAGGGTTTTATCTTCAACCAACTGTTGCCCGCTCAACAGCAGGTTATCGAGGGCTTGATCCACACCGTGCGTCGCGAGGCGTACCTGATGGCCTATAGCGATGCGTTCTATGTGTCCTGTATCGCGTTGATCTTGTGTGGTGTCGCGGCCTTGGCATTACGACAGTCAGCCAAGAACACATAACCACGCCAAGGAGGTGTTGAACTTGTACAGCCCACTGCGTTTGGTTGGAGCCCACTATCCGCCCCCCGGAAAAGAGGAGCTCTCTCATGCAACAACCCGATACCCTGGTCCGTAACCCGCTCGGCAATCCTGTAGTCGCCCGCGTCACCGTGAATGGCGATGCGCTCAGCGTGTGGAGTATCGTCGGAGATTTTGCGGGTTTCGCGAAATTCATTCCTGCGTTGTCCCATATCGAAATGACGGGCGAGGGCGTGCGTTCGGTCCGCAAGAAACTGTTCAAGGACGGCAACGTGGTGATTGAGCAACTCAACACCCGTGACGACCAAGCCATGACGATGACCTGGTCACTGATTTACACCTCACTGAATATCGGCAACCTGTGGGCGCTGATGGAAGTGGCGCCGCAAGGCCCGAACCAGAGCCTGGTGACCTGGACCATCATTGGCCAGCCCTGCACTGGCGGCAAGGAGGATATGCCGGCGTTCGAAGCGTTCCTGCAAGGCTTTGCCGATGATGCGATGAAGAACCTGCAGGCGCTGTTCAACTGACATAGAACGAGCAGGCAGTGGCTGATTCCGTGGCGAGGGAGCTTGCTCCCGTTGGGGCGCGAAGCGGCCCTGAGAATAGGACTGCTGCGCAGTCCAGCGGGAGCAAGCTCCCTCGCCACAGAAGCATTCTGCTGTTTTAAGCGTTAGTTGACGGCCTGATCAATCCCCGCCTGCAAGGCCTGGCTCTCTCGATGGCCACCGGCGCGCAGAAGGCCCAGGTTCAAGGCTTGATCCTTGCGCGTGGCGTCGTCCTGTTTCTGGGTCAGTTCGTCCTTGGCCCCGAGTGCGAGGTTGACCGGTGATTTGGAGACATTCAGCCCGACATCGGCGCGGTAGTCGCTGCCTGCCAGTGTGGTTGCGGTGACCCTGGAACCGCCCAGCTCGACCTTGCCATGCTCGGCACTGATCCGCGCACCCGTGAGGCGCGTATCACCACCGACCTGCAGACTGACGCCCTGGCTGCCGCGAATGCCTGACGCCTGAGCGACGCTGTCCTTGATCACATGGCTGACGTCCAGGTTCAGGGTCGGGGTGTAGTTGGTGTTGCCACTCTTGTCACCGAACAACACGCTTTCAGCCGTATCGGCCACCTTGCTGCCGGTGGTGTTCTTGCCGCTGACAACGTAGCTGTCGCTGGTTTTTGGCCAGACCTTGTCCTTGAAGCCCGACAGGCGCGTGCCCAGCGCATCCTTCTTGTCTGCCAGGTAAGCCTTGGCCTTGTCCACGCGGGTGCCGAAGGCGCCGCGGGGCTCGGGGTTCACGTCGTAACTGGCGCTGCGGGTGAGTTTTTCTTCCAGGCGTTCCTTGGCGTTGACCACGCTGTCGAGCACTTTGTCCTTGGCCGCAGCCAGGTGCCCGGTGCCCTTGTCGACCACGTTCTCCAATTTGTCGCGATGCTTGTCGAACGCGCCTTCGGCCTTGGCTTTTACGGTGTCCTTGAGCGGGCCGCTGGCCTTGGCGAGTTTATCGACCACGCCAGGCTGGTTTTTCTCGACATCCAGTTTGGCATCGACATGAACCTGGGTGCTGTTGACCTGGTCCTTGCGGCTTTCGACAACGAGGTCGCCGCCCACCTTGCCGCTCACCTGCTCGGCGTCGATGCGTGCGCCCGCCAGACGGGTATCGCCGGCACTGTTGATGACCACGGTATCGGCCTTGATCAGGCTGTCGTGCTGGGTGGTGCCTTGCACGTGATCCACATCGACCTTGGCCCGCGCATTGATGCCGCGTTGGGTCTTGGGTGTCTCGTGTTCACCGGCGTCGGCCAAGGTGGTCTTGCCCACGCTGGCGCCCGCGCCCAGGGTCACGCCCCAGCTGTCATGAGCCAGGGTGGATTGTGCCGACTCCTGCAGGACGCCGCCGTTTTGTGCGTCGAGGTTGACGCTGGCCGCGCTGACCTGAGTACCCTGCAAGTGAATGGCATCGGCTGCATCGGCACCGCTGGCGAGGCTGACCTTGCCGTTGCTGTGCAGTTGCCCGACGACTACGCCCTGGTCATCTTCGGCCACCTTGCCGATGTTGAAATTGGCGCTGAGGTTGCCGGTCTTGCTGCTGCTTTCGGCGCTGCTGGTTTTGCCGGCGCCAAGGGTCAGGCCGCCGCCCAGGTTACTGCCGTTGCTGACGTGGCGGTGGGTGGCGGCTTGCAGGTCCAGCTTGCCGCCGGCATTGAGGCTGATATCGCCGGTCTTGGCGGTGCCGGAGCCGATCTGCGTACCTTGCAGGGTCATGTCGCCGCCGCTGCCGAGTTGGATCGGCCCGTTGCCCTGGAGCGTCGCGACGCGTGCCTGGCTGTCCTGGGTGTCGAGGCGCTGGTTATCCAATTGCACACCGGCACCGAGGTTGATGTTGGTGCCATTGGCGCCGGGCGCTGTGCCCACGGTCAATGACGCGTTACCGCGCAACGTGCTGCTGGTGTTGCTCTGGGTGTCGTTAGCCTGGTTGAGCGCCAACTCACCGCCGGTCTTGAGGTTGACGCCTGCCTGGCCGCCGTTGAACTGGCTGCCTTCATAACTTGCATCGCCCTTGGTCTGGAGGCTCACGCCCTGGGTGCCCGCGTAGCTGCCGACCACTGCCGTGCTGCTGGCTTGGCGTACATCACGGCTGCCGCCACTGCCGCTGCCGCGTACATTCACGTCCTCGCCGGTGGTGGTGTAGACCCGCACGCCGACCTTGGCGTCCACGCCTTGCTCGCTGCTGCTGTGGGTATTGGCTGCCGCCTTGGCGATATGCTCGCCGGCATTGATGGTCAGCCCGCCCTTGGTGGCGCGGTATTGCGTGCCCTCATCCTGCAACTTGCCGATGCTATCGACCTGCACCGTGGCGCCACTGAATTGGCTGACCACGGCGGTGCTGTCCTGTTGTGTGCGGGTGCTGTGGGTATGCCCGACTTCCACGTCCAGCCCGACATTGGGTTGTTCGAATGCATCCAGCAAACCCGGCTGATGGAACTTGGCCTGGGCCACGCCTTCAACAGCTTTTTCGATCGGGCGGGTAATGCCTTTGTATTCCACATTGGCGCCGACATCGGCGGTCCAGCCGTTTTGCTTGTGGGTACTGGTCTCGGTGGAATGGGCGGCCAGGTTGTCGATCTGGCCCGCGTTGACCCGCAGCTCGGTGCCGGCCTTGGCCTGGGCACCCTCGCTGGTGAAGGTGTTGCCAGCATTGATGGTCAGCTTGCCGGTCGCGGCCACGGTGCTGGTTTGCGCGGTGGTTTTTTCAGCGGTGTCGTGGCTGCTCTGGTGGCTGAACTGAGCACCATTGCCTGCCCGATCAATGCCGCCGGTGTAGTAGAAACTGCCGCCGGTGGTGGTCTTGTCGACGGCTTCGGTGCGTTGGTCATGGGCGGCCAACAGCTCGACGTTTTTGCCGCTCAGGCTTGCATCGCCTTCGGTTGCCTGGAGGTTGGAGCCGCTGATGCTGACGTCACCACCGGCGTTAACCGCCACACTGGCGCCGTTGATGCTTGAAGCCTGCTGCCCGGTGGTGTCGGTCTGGCGGGTTTGCTGCTGGTCTTCATAGCTCAGGCCCGCACGGTACTGGCGGCTGACACCTTCAGTTTCCTTGGCGTAGCCATCGAAGCCGCGGGTATGGGTACTGGTGGTGTCGTGGGCGGTGTTCTGCGCCGCAACGACCTTGATATCGCCCTTGGCATTCGCTTGCAGCTCACCCGCGGCAGACACCTGGGAGCCACTGACCGTGATGTCCTTGGCGCTTTGCAGCTTGAGGTTGCTATCCGAGCGCAGGTTACTGGCAACCACGGTGCTGTCCTTGAGGTTCTTGCGGCTTTCATCCTTGGAGATGCCGAAGAACTTACTGTCATTGCTGTAGCGGTTGTCGTGGGAGGTGTCTTGTACGCCGTCGATCACCAGCGAGCCTTTGTCGCTGATCACACTGGCCTGCTTGCCGCCTCGGGCCTGGCTGCCGCTGATGCGCACGTCGTCTGCCTGGACGATCAGCTTGCCGTCGGCATTCACCTTGCTGGCGGTGTTCAAGGTCTTGCCCTGGTTGCCGTCGCCGTTCTTGCCGAAGAAGCTGCCGCCGGTGAGGTCGCCTGCGTAGGTGTTGTCACTGCTGCTTTGGGTGCGGCTGGCGCTGGTGATGTCCACTTGGCGGCCTGCCAATTGGATGTCCCCTGGGGTTTTCAGCTCGGCGCCCTGCAATTGCAGTTTCTGTTTACTGGTCAGCTCCAGCGTGTGGCCCGCCTTGAGGCTGCTGGTGATGCTGCGCTGTTCGCTGCTGGATTTGTCCCAGTTGGCTTTCCACAGGTGCTTGCGGTGGTTGCCCTGGTCGCGGGTCTCATGGGTTTCAGTAGCGGCAGTCACCTGCAGGTCGGCGCCGCTGTTGACGCGCAAAGCGTGGCCCGCTTCGACGTGGCTGGCTTTGATGTCGGCCTTGGCGCCGGAAGACAATGCCGCGTCCTGTTGGGCGACGAGCGTGTTGCCGTGCTGGCGGGAATCCTTGTCGGTGGTGGTGCGGTCGTAGGTTTCGTAGGTGAACAGCAAGTTGCTGTTGTTCCACTGCTCACGTTTTTCCTGAAGCTTGCGGCTTTCCAGGCTGCTGAGGGTCAGGTTGCGCCCGGCATCCAGCTTGACGTTGCGCCCGCCTACGTCAGTGGCGGCCAGGTTCAAGTCCTTGGCGCTGTGCAAGTCGACGTCGCCCTGGCGGCTCTGCACCCCGGCGCGGGTGGCGTCGAGGCTGTTGGCGTGAACTTGGCCGCTGACATCGAGGTCACCGGCCGAGCTGATCTTTACACCGTCAGTGCCTTGCACCTGCACACCACCCACACGTACCCCGGCCCCTTCGGCGGTGCTGATGATATTGATGCGCCCGGCCTGCATCGCGCCGAACAGGCGTGCGTCGATGCGTTGCTCCTGGGCCTTGCCGGCCGGGTCGACCTGGCGTACCTCGCCGCTGGCGAAATCCACCTGGTTGCGACCGACCGTGAGGTTCAATTGATCACGGGCACTGAGGCGACCCTCGCTGTCGATGCGTGGCGCGATCAGCTTGATGGAGCCCTCGCGGTTGTGCAGGCCCTGGCCCTGGATCGTCAGTTGGCCGTTGGCATCGCGGGTGTTCAAGGCTTGCAGCTTGCCGTCGTTGAGTTCCGGGCGGCCCACCACCAGGTTGGCGTTCGGGGTGTTGATGAAGCTGCCGCCATTGACCGAAATGCCGTTGGGGTTGGCCAGCACATAATCGGCGGCCTGGCCGAAAATTTCCTGGGCGCCGTTGAGGGCCGAGGCATTGCGGCTGATCACTTCGTTGAGGATCACGCTCGCCGCCTGGCCCTGGAACTGCGGGTTGGCCGCCAGTTGCCCGGCCAGTTGGGATTGGCCGGCCTGCAAGGCGTTGTTCAACACCAGGCCCTGGCGGTCGACGTTGTAGTCCAGAAACTGGTTGTGGGACAGGCCGCCGGCATTCGGCGCGACGATGTTGACGATGGGCACACCGCCCTGGTCTTGCAGTTGCGGCGTGCCGCCGGGGCCTGTGACGACGGTCACGCCGCCAGCCAGTACCAACTGTGGCAGCAGAAACAGGCTGGCAATGGCCCAGCGCAGTTTGCCCTGGGGAGAAAGGTGAAAGCTGTGTGAAGTAGTCGGCATAAATAATTTCGCTCTGTGTTGGCTGATCCGCGACGTGCGTTGTTCGTTGCAACGCTGCTGTGGTGGTCAGGTACGGCGGTTGTCTCAGGCTAAAAACAGCGGTGGTTCATATTTGCAGGCTCAGGCGTGTCAGCCAGACCTCCGGCTCCTGGCGAAAGCCTGTGGGGGTGTTGAGGTTGCGTTGGTAATCGATGTCCAGTTGCACGTTCTTCCAGCTCAGGTTGAGCCCAGCACTGGCACCGCTCAGGCGTTGGCTCTGGGCGCCGTGTTCGTGCTTGACCCACGCATTGTCCAGGCCCCGGCGCGGGGTGAGCTTCACCGGCAAGCCCGTGTTGAGCGGCAGGCGCAAGGTGTTGCGCCATACCGCACCCATGGCGCCGGAGCTGCTGTTTTCGCGGTAGCCACGCACGGCCGAGTCATCGGTGATCAGCAGTTGTTCGATGGCAGGCAATGCATCCTCGCTGTACTGCACCGACAGCTGGCTTTGCCACTGCCATGGCTGCGCCGACCATTGGCCGTTGCGCCATTGGGTGAGGTTGGCGCGGTACTTGTGGAACTGTGCCTTGGGGTGTTTTTTTTGCACCTGGTCGGCATCCCGATCGGCGCCGAACCACGTCAGGCCCTGGGCGTAATTGACGTCCAGGTTCCATACCGCACTATTGAGCCAGAACAGGTTGAGGCCCGCTTCGGCCACCGTCAGCGTCGGGCTCTGAATGTCCAGACGGACCTTTTGCAGGTAACTGTCGACGTCCTTGTAGGCCAGTTGCAGGTTGGCGCTCAGTTGGTGGCTCTGGTCGCGCCACAGCACGCGGTCGCTGCGCAGGCTGAGCTGATCGGTGCGGCCACTGTTGTAAAGCGTCGTGCGGCTGAGCTTGAACGGTGAGCGGTATTCGGCATGGCTGGCGAACAGGCTGTAGGTCCAGTAACCGTAAGGGATGGAATAGAACAGGCTGTGGCTGCGGCTGTAGCGTGGCCCATGGTTGAGCGTGTCACTGAAGCTCAGGTTGAGCGAGTCGTTGATTTGCAACGGGCTGTCCAGGCTCACGCTGATGGCGTTGCGATCACGCCCGGTGCCGGCGCTGCCGAGGTTATCGACCCCAAGCCCGAGCGCCCAGCGCGAGGCACTGCTGCGCGAGCGCAGGATGATGCGTGAGGCGCCGGGTGTGCTGCCGGGGGCGATGTCGGCGGTCAGGTCCACCGAGCGCAGGCGGTTGAGCTGGTCCAGGCCCTGCTCCAGGTCGCGCAGGTTCAGTGGTTTGCCGAGCATCCCGGGGAATGCCCCGCCCAGCGCCACCGGCAGGCTCTGATCGGCCAACTCGATGGCCTCCAGGTAGCCTTCTTCGACATGAATATCCAACGGCTGCCCGGCGGCCGGCGCACTGATCAGGTACGGGCGGCTGGCGATGTAACCGGCCTCGACGTACAGCTGGGTAATCTGCGCCAGCAGGCGGTTGATCTGCGTGACACCCATGCACGGGGCCACGTAGGGTTCGATGTGTTTGTCCAGCTCGCTGCGGGTGAACAGCGTAACTCCGGCCAGACGCGTACCGCTCAGGGGCCAGCAACCTTCATCCTTGGCAGTCTCTTTTGGCATGGCCGGCGTGGCCGGTTGCGTGCCGAAACTGCCGCGCTGCATTTGGCGCTGGCGTTGCTCCAATTGTAATTGCTGCAAATCGCGCTGCTGTTGCTGCTGCAAGCGCAGGGCTTCCTGGCCGGGCTGTGGGCCATCGGCGGCAGCCACCGGCAGCGCCCACAGGCAGAGCAGGGCGATGCCCAGTTTCCGGGTACAACACAGGTGTGCGGTTGAGAGCTGATGTGGCACTCGACTTCCTTAAACGTAGAAATACACGCGATGCATCCGCCCGAGCCAAATAGTGAACTCAGCGGGACTTGCCACACTTGAGTGAGTGGTAGACGGTTTGTTACATCGCTGTAGGATTTATCACACAATACGTAAGAAAGGTCGCGTAATTAAGTGCTTTTATGCACATTTTTGGTGCGGCATGAGGTGTGCAGGCCCGTCATTCCTGCGTTTAAAGGCGTGTAAGTGGCAGAGGGATAGTTTGGATTGTTGTCAAGACTTCGCCTAATCGGCTGGGCCCGATCAAGGAACGGCAGCTTGCCTCGTTGCCAGATTAGGCTTTTGAATCCATTGGATATTCTGTAGCCTTGCGCAGCTTCCGCTTTACCCGTGCTTGATGAACAAAAACACTTCGTCCGGCGGCGCCCGAAGGGCTCCCGAGCCGGTGGTACACTCGACTTTCGCGCTACTGCGCCTGCAGGTCTTGCGAACATGACGCACATTTCCGAACGCCTACTGGTTCAAGCCCACCTCGACGCCAAACAGCCCAAGGTTCTCAGCGTTGCTGAAGAGGCAAGCTTGCGTACTGCCATCGCCGCCGAGCTCAAGGCTCAGGACGCGGTGCTGGTCGCCCACTTTTATTGCGACCCGGTGATTCAGGCCCTGGCCGAAGAAACCGGCGGCTGTGTTTCCGACTCCCTGGAAATGGCCCGCTTCGGCGCTGCCCACCCAGCCAAGACCGTGCTGGTGGCCGGTGTGCGATTCATGGGGGAGACCGCCAAGATCCTCACCCCGGAAAAACGCATCCTGATGCCTACCCTGGAAGCGACGTGCTCCCTGGACCTGGGGTGCCCGGTGGATGAGTTTTCCGCATTTTGTGATCAGCATCCCGAGCGCACCGTGGTGGTGTACGCCAACACCTCGGCCGCGGTCAAAGCCCGTGCCGATTGGGTGGTGACCTCCAGCTGCGCACTGGAAATCGTCGAGAGCCTGATGGACAACGGCGAGACCATTATCTGGGGCCCTGACAAACACCTGGGCACCTACATCCAGCGCCAGACCGGCGCCGACATGCTGCTGTGGGACGGTGCCTGCATCGTGCACGAAGAGTTCAAGTCCAAGCAGCTGGAAGACATGAAGGCGTTGTACCCGGATGCGGCGATCCTGGTGCATCCGGAGTCACCGACTTCGGTGATCGAATTGGCGGACGCGGTGGGTTCCACCAGCCAACTGATCGCTGCGGCGCAACGCTTGCCGAACAAGACCTTTATCGTGGCGACTGATCGCGGCATCTTCTACAAGATGCAGCAGCTGTGTCCGGACAAGGTCTTCATCGAAGCACCCACCGCCGGCAACGGCGCCGCGTGCCGCAGCTGCGCGCACTGCCCGTGGATGGCGATGAATACGCTGGAGCGTACATTGCAGTGTTTGCGTGAGGGCAGTAACGAGATTTTCGTCGAGCCGTCGGTGATTCCGCAGGCGGTGCGGCCGCTCAAGCGGATGTTGGACTTCACCCAGGCTGCGCGGTTGAAGCTGGCCGGCAACGCCTGAACACAAATCAAAATGTGGGAGCTGGCTTGCCTGCGATAGCGGAGTAACAGTCACAGGTGTTTGGCTGCAAGACCGCTATCGCAGGCAAGCCAGCTCCCACAGTTGATCGGCGATGTGCTTGAGTTACTTCTTTTGCTTCGGGATCCGCACCAGCTGCGTATCCGAATAGATGTCATGCCAGCTGCGTTTGTGTTTATCGAACAACGACCAGATAAACCCCAGCCCCACGCACAACCACGACGCAATCGACACCACAAAACGCAGCAACGCCTGCCACAGGCTGATCCGCGAGCCGTCGGCGTTTTGCACGCGTACGCCCCACACCTGCATGCCCAGGGTTTGCCCCGAATGGGTCCAGAACTTGGCGAAGAAACCAAACAGCACAAACAACAGGATCGTCGACAACAACGGGTCACCGTCCAGCGCGCCGGACTCGGTGAGTGTGCGCATCTTCGCTTCGCCGATGAAGGCGATCCACACCAGCTTGTAGATGAACGCCGTGACGATCAGCAGGGCGGTGCATAACAGGAAGTCATAGAACATCGCTGCCAGGCGACGGCCCAGGCCAACGGCGGGGAATTCGCCCTGGGGGCTCAACAGGGGTTTGGACATGGCAGGGCTCTCTGGAGAAAGCACGCAGTTTACGCAATGGCGTGTCTAGTCCTGAAATAGATTTACACCTGTTTCAGTCTCAAAACGCCCGATG